>CAZLMW010000004.1:0-103192 GCA_964560875.1 uncultured Enterobacteriaceae bacterium | reverse complement strand
GCGGCGCATCCTCAAGCGGCGCATCCTCAAGCGGCGCATCCTCAAGCGGCGCATCTTCAAGCGGCGCATCGTCCAGCGGTGGCTCATCGAGCGGCGCGTCTTCAAGCGGCGCATCTTCCAGTGGCGCATCGTCCAGCGGCACGTCTTCGAGCGGGTCTTCATCCGGCTCAAGCAGCTCGGGCGCGGACGCGAGTTCTTCAAGCGGCTCGTCGAGCGGTAGCGGTTCGTCCGGCGCAGACGCGAGTTCGTCCAGTGGCGGCGGCGTCAAAGGCTCGTGTGTCGGCAAGTGCGGCAAATACGACAAGTCGTCGTCGTGTCAATGCGACAGTGGTTGCGCCCAGTACAAAGACTGTTGCCCGGACAAAGACAAGGTATGCAAGACACCCGACGCTGGTAGTAGCTCTGGCAGCAGCTCGGGAAGTAGCTCGGGCAGCAGCAGTGGATCGGATGCTGGTAGCAGCTCCGGTTCCAGCAGTGGCAGCAGCAGCAGCGGCGGCGGAGCGACGAACTCGTGCGCGGGCAAGTGCGGAAAGTACGCGTCCGGCGCGAAGTGTCAGTGCGATGCCCCGTGCAAGAGCCAGGGCGACTGCTGCGGCGATTTCGATAAACTGTGCCCCAATGTGGGCAAGCCCAAGTGCGGCGACAGCAAGATCGAGGCGCCCGAGCAGTGTGACGGCACCAAGCTGAACAACATGACATGCAAGGGCCTTGGCTTCTCGGGTGGAACGCTCAAGTGCAGCAGCAAGTGCGCGTACGACACCAGCGGATGCACGGGCACGAGCAACTGCGCGTCCAAGATCCCCAAGTGGCAATGCACCGCGGGCGACAGCAAATGCAGCAAGATCGAGCTGTTTTCGCCCACGAATGGATACGGCTACGTCGTCACGCACGGCTCGAAGTTCAGTTGGCTGCGACACGACACCACGCGGCTCGTCAAATACGCCTCGGCCGCCGTCGCCTGCCTGATGCCGGGCACCTCGCCGCTGGGAATGGGCGACATGAGCATGTCTGACGGCAGCACACCCAAGACGTCGTCGGGGCAGCTTCGTCATCCCAAGAGCACGCACGACGGCGGCCGGGACATCGACATCGCCTACTACCAAAAAGGCACAGCAAACAATCACTTGCGCGCTGTGTGCCCGTATGTGTCCAACGGCAACAACCAGTATCACTGCGTCGGCGCCCCCGATAAACTCGACGTGCCACGCTCCACGCTGTTCATCGGCAAGCTGTTTGATAGCAACCGCGTCCGCGTCATCGGTGTGGACGGCAAGATCGGGCAGCTGATGCAGGCCGAAGCGAAGAAGCTCTACAGCAACGGCATGATCACAGCGAGCAGCCTCAAGAAGTTCGACACGCATCTGGCTTTCGAGGTCACCAACACCGGCAAAGGCTGGTATCTGCATCACCACCACCACCTGCACCTGTCTACCCACACGTGGAAGTACAGCAACGCAGCGCCGCCGCCGCCACAGCCGGGACCCGGAGGAAAGTGGGAGATGCCGCCCAAACAGTGGCCCCTTCCGTAGCTCGCTCATCCGCAGCGCAGCAACCCGGACACTGGGTCGATCGTGCATTCTCGCGCGCCCTCCGTGGCGTCGGTCTTTTCGCCGGCGGATGGGGCGATGCGGATCGATTTGCCGAGAGCGGAATGGTGCGGCACGACCTCGGTTACGTCCCCCAGATCCATGTCGAACTGTCGCCGACGAGGGTGATTCGAGGCCGGCTTCGGCTCGTGCAGGGGAGCTTCGCGAGTCCGCATGCCGGCGAACTCCCGAGCGCATCTCGCACCGCCCATTTCTGGTGGCTTCGGCCTCCGACCGGCCACCACGAGGCGGTCTGGGTGCATCTGGCGGGCACAGGGGAAGGCGGCAATCGACGGCGGCTCTACCTGGCGCGCCCATTGGCGGCCAACGGGATTTCCAGCGTGATCCTGGAGAATCCGTACTACGGCGTCCGGGCACCGTCGGGGCAGCGCGGAAACGACTTGAACGTGGTCGCCGATTTGCTGCGCATGTGCCGCGCCGCTGTCGGGGAGGCTCGATGTTTGCTGCGATGGCTTGGTCAGCACGGACATCGGGCGCGGGGCGTCTCCGGATACAGCATGGGCGGCCACATGGCATCGCTCGCGGCGGCGACGTTCCCTGAGCCAATCGCCTGTGCAGCCATGGCGTCCGGACGCAGCGCCGTGCCCATTTTCACGGCGGACGCGCTCAGCACATCGATCCGCTGGGACATACTCGGTGAGGCTGACAACCAAGCCCGGGACCGCCTGGCGGCGCTGATCGAGCTGGCGGACCTCGACCGTTTTCCCGTACCGATCCGCTCGGATGCGACCATTCTGCTCGGTGCCAGGCGCGATGCGTACGTGCGATGTGAGCAAATCGAGGCGCTCCATCAGCACTGGCCGAACAGCCAGCTGCGCTGGGTGGGTGGTGGACACGTAACGACGTATGTTCGCCGAAAGCCCCTCGTGGAGTCGCTGACCGCGGCCATGAGCACGCTGGTCGCGTGAAGCCGCGCCCGAAGTTGCCAGACGTGGAGCTTGTGGTGGGCGAATCGTGTGGTCGCTGCTTTCATGGTCGCCTCCTCGGCGCCGGATGAGCGGCGCCCCTCTCGGGGTCAGGCCCGATTGGAAGTCACTGACTAAGCGATGGCCCGAGTCCGAGCGACCCGAACCCGAACCCGAACTCACACCCTCACGGGGCGCCGCTGTGCTTGCGAATCAGGCCCGTGAGCATGGCCGCGACCTTGTCGGCTACGGCCAGCAGCGGTTCGGCTTCGGCGGCCGGCACCAGACCAGGCGCCGCGGCCAGCTCCGCCGCCACCGCCGCCTCGAGTTGCCTGCGTGCTACCATGCACACGGTAGATCCTGAGGCGATCCACCTGTCCAGAAGATCGATTCAGGGACACGCCCTTGGTGGTCCGACGTCCGGCCGGCGACTCATCAAAACTCCTGAAACGGACCACTAGAACAACGGCGAGGCACAGCCATGCAAGACCTTCAAACACGACGAATCGGCCTGCTGACCGGGGGCGGTGACTGCCCAGGGCTGAACGCCGTCATTTGGGCCGCCGTCCGAACCGCGACGCGCGCCGGAATCGAAGTGGTGGGGATCGAGGACGGTTTCGAAGGCCTGATCGCCGGTGGGTCCGCACGCACGCTGAAGATCGAGGACGTGCGCGGCATTCTGCGCGAAGGCGGCACGATCCTGGGGACCACCAACCGCGGCAACCCGTTCCGCTACCGCACAGTGGTCGACGGCGTGGAGAAGGAGATCGATTGCAGCGACGAGGTGGTGCGTGGCGTGCGCCGCATGAAGCTCGACGCGCTCGTTGTGATCGGCGGCGACGGGACCCTCGCGATCGGCCACGAACTCAGCAAGAAAGGCGTGCCTGTGGTCGGTGTGCCCAAGACCATCGACAACGACCTTGGAGCGACGGACACGACCTTCGGCTTCTACTCAGCGGTCACGACGGCGATGGAGGCGCTCGACAAGCTGAAAACCACCGGCGAAAGCCACGACCGCGTCATGATCCTCGAAGTGATGGGCCGACACGCGGGCTGGATCGCCTTGCACAGCGGACTTGCCGCGGGCGCCCACGCCATTCTCGTGCCCGAGATTCCCTATCGCCTCGACGCTGTCCTTGATCGGATTCGCGCGAGGTATGACGAGGAGGGCCGCAACTATACGCTGATTGTGGTCGCTGAGGGCGCACATCCGGCCGGCCAGGAGACGAGCTACATCGCCGAACAGACAGCGGGCACGGTCGCACGGGTCGGCGGCGCCGGTTTGGGCCTCGAGCGCGCTTTGACGGCCGCATTCGAGGCGGATTGGAACCCAACACGAGGCGTTCCAGAGGTGCGAACCACCGTCCTGGGCCACCTGCAACGCGGCGGTTCGCCGGGCGCCTTCGATCGCATTGTGTCGCTTCGATTTGGCTGCAAGGCCGTCGAATTGTGCATCGCCCGACGGTGGAACCGGATGGTCGCCTTGCGCGGAACCGAGATCCGCTCGTGTGAGCTGTCAGAGGCCGTCGCTGAACCGCACTTTGTCGATCCGGCGAGCCAATTGGTCACGCAAGCCCGCGGGTTGGGGGTGTGCCTTGGCGAGTAAACCCCGACTCCGCGCCTCATCGGGTCACCTGGCGCGAAACACGAAAGCTTGGCCGGTTCCGGTCGCCCTCGCGTGCCTGGCGGCCATCTCGTGCACTTCCGATCCCGGGGCCGGGGGCGGCATCGGTGGTCCTCAAGCGGACACGGGCTCCGCAACCGATGTTGCTGGCGTGGACCATGTTGCCGGCGTGGACCAGGTAGCTGAAGCCGACACCCCGCTCACGAACGAAGTCGGCGCCGTCGATACGTTGTCAGGTCTTGTGGACGCGACGGGGGCCGACCCGGACGACGTTTCCGTGGAAGATTCCGCGAACATCGCCGATGCGAGCCTCATGGGCGACACGGCCGGCGGCGATGATGCGCCGGGAGGCGGTGCCAGCGATGGCGGCGCGTACGACGGCGGGGCAAGCCCAGATGCGGGAGGCAGCCCGGATGCTGGCGGCCAGACGTGTCCGGCGGGCCAGGTATGTGTGAGCTCGTTCCCGTTCACGCACAAGGCGGACACGAGCAAGCTCGGGGCTTCCAAGATCGACGTCTACGACTGCAAGAAGACCGCGAATCAGAGCGGGCCCGAGCAGGTGTATCGCGTCGAGGTCCCCGCTGACGGGTTCCTGAGCGCCGCGGTCTACGATGGCGCCGGGGTCGACGTGGACGTGCACATCCTCACCAAGCCCACAGGAAGCGCTTGCGTTGCGCGCGGCCATCACCACGCCAGCGCCGATGTGACGAAGGGGACATGGTTCGTGGTCGTGGACACGTTTTCGCCCAACAACAAGCCGCTTTCGGGCCCCTACCGCGTCGACATCGGGTTTGTCGTGCCGTCCAAGGGCCCGTGCGGGCTGCAATCTGGCGTCATGAAGCGGGTAAAAGATGGCGGCAAGCACCTGGCGATGCCGGCCAAGGGCCCGATCGTAATGGAAGCGCACCTTGTCACCCAGGAGGAGCCGGCGCCGTATCCGCAGACGAAAACGGACGAGTTGGCGGCGCACTACGCGCTGAGCCAGTCGAAGACGAAGTTCGTAATGCATCGCACGCAATACTGGGCGCCGTTGGAGGGGGGGAACTTCTATGGCGCGGGGATCGGGTCGCCGAAGTTCGTGCCGGTCATCGACGAGGGTTGGTACGTCAACATGTACTGGACCAAGGCTTCGCGACCAAAACGCGGCACGCGCATGATCTTGCGGCTGCCGGGGACCAAGCGGGCTGTTGTCGTCTCGGCCGGACATGAGACCGGACCGGGCAACCTCGCTCATTTCGGGGGCACGCCCGAGGAGACCCACTTCTACCTCGGCACCAAGCACCTGAGCCCTCTGTGGATCGGCCTGGCGAAAGACAACGCGCTGCCGTTCGGTCCTCGCGTGTGCACGGACGCTGAGCCCAAGGCTGGGAAAACGCCCGGCACCTCCCCGGGAAGCTGCCCGAGCGGCATGGTCAAGGGCGTCACGAAGAGCGGTTCGTTTTGCATGGACCGCTATGAAGCGCCTGGAATCAAGGGCGAAAAACCGCTTGTCATGTACACGTTCATCGAGGCGGAAGCATGGTGCAAGGCGCGCAATAAGCGCTTGTGTTTCGATGACGAGTGGCTCGTGGCTTGCCAGGGAAAGGCGAAGTCTGCTTACCCGTACGGCATTACGCACAAGCCCGGGGTTTGTCACGACAACGTCAAGTGGAAGGCCTACAACCAGGCCAAGTTGAACGGCTGGCCGTGGACAGCAAGCACGCCGGACATCAACACGCTCGATGCGCTGTATGCCAAGGTGAGCGCGACCAACAGCAAGGCCAAAGCGGCGGTCGAGCACGTCAAGTGGCTCTACCAGGGGCTCGGCTCGGGCTCGAAGGCATCGTGCGTCAACGAGGTCGGCGCGTTCGATCTTGTGGGCAACGTCGAGGAATGGACGCGACGACGCGACGGCGGCAAGAAGGACTTCCACGGCAGCCTCAAGGGCCGCTACTGGGCGCACGCCAAGAGCTGCTTGCATAGCGTCAAGAGCCACGGCGACGCGTTTCGGTTCTACGAAGTCGGATTCAGGTGCTGTTCGAAGACGAAATAATTCTCTCAAATCATGTGCTTGATGAGACAACTCAAATCTAAGATCTTACTTATTGCCCAACAACTTGGCTTCGTGTTTCGCGAATTTGGAACCATCAATGGTCGTGTCTTTCCCGGCGACGTTGAATCCGACTCGACGATCGTCCGGCAGGGTCCAGACGCGCGCGACAACGTGCCGGTCCTTCTTCTGCAGATAGTCGAACGTGGCGCTCGCGAGGGTCGCCGGCGGCATCGCTGGAAACGTGGTCGTGGGTACTGAGACCTTTGCGGACATCATCGCTTTGACCTGGTCGGCGCCCATGCCCCAGGTCTTCCTCGCGGGGTCCAACTTGCGCAGGTCGTCGGACAGAAACAGCCCGCCGCCTGCGATCGCGACGGTCCAGGCGCCAGTTTCGACGTCGATCTTCGGCATCGCGCGCAGCATCAGTGGATCGGGGTCGCACAACACGCGTCTGCACAGCGCCCAGCGCGCGTTCAACATCCGCAATTGGCTGGCGACAAAGGCGAAATGTGGATCCACAAAGGGTTCAACCGCGATATCGCCGCCGACACGCCACAGGTCGACGTATTCGATGGTCGGAAACGCTGGGGCGCCAACCCCGAGCAGCAGAGTCTTGTCGCCTGCGGCCTCGCGAATGATGGCCAGGGCGCGATGGTACGCCTCGATGCCGGTGACAGGCTGCGCGCGCTGCCCTTCCCAGGTCCCAGCGAACAGAAAGTCGATCTTCAGCAGGCTGTAGCCCCAGCCGACGATGGTGGCGATGACGTCATGGAGGTGCTTCGCCGCGCCTGGGTGGGTCGGATCCAGCACATGCATCTTGCCGATCTTGAGGTGGGGAAAAGTGGGCCCTTTCACAAACCATTCGGGGTGTTTCTGGAAGACCTCGGAGCCCTCCTCGGCGAGGAGTGGTGCCAGCCAGACGCCGACCACAAACCCCTGGTTTCCGAGATCCTTGGCCAACCCGTCGAGCCCGCTGGGGAACTTGTTGTTGGGTTGCCAGTCGCCCCACTTCTTCTGCCAGCCGTCGTCGACGACGATGCGCAGCGGGTGCGCTTTGGCCGAATTCGCCTTGTATGCCTTGGCCACGGGCGCCGCGAGCATGGTCTTGGCGATCGCGGCGTTCTCGCGCACGGCTTTGTCGTCAACGCCGTCCCAGAGCTCGTACCACGAGTTCCAACCGGCCTCGGAAGGGGGCAGGTCTTGTTGTGTATGGCGGGCCTTGATTTGGTCGACGTAGCCCGAAAACCCGTCGGTTCCGATGTACCACGGGTCGCCGAGGATCTTGTCGCCCTTGTCGCCGCGGACCTGTTCACCCGTCCAACCGCTCACCAGCCGGATCGCGACGTCGTTGGACTCGCGGCGCACCAGGACGGAGTCCTTCCAACGTTTGGCCTCGACGACGCCGAAGGCGAGCTCGCCGTCTCCGTAGGGCATGGCCGTGTAGAACCACGAGGACGCGTCGCCAAGCCGCAAGGTCTCGCCGTCGCCCTTCTTGGCCAGCTCTTCGGCGACGACTTTATCGGGCTTGCCACCAGACAGGGCCACGACGCCGCTTTGCGACCAGCTCTGAAAGCCGTTGGACACCCAGCCAGAGATCTTGTTCGCGCGCCCGACAATGCGCGTGAAGGCTGCGATCGCATCGACCGTTGCCGGGGCGGCCAACTCGACGGCGACATGGACGACGATGCCTGCTGCGCGCTTCTCGGAGATGAGTTGAATCGCGGCGACGGACGGGTGTTTCTTGTGCCATTTGCCGGCAATGCGAACCCATGGATGGCCCTCGATGAACGCGCCGTCCGGCAGCGCGAGCAATTCGCCCTCGTTTCGTCCTTCGACGTCCGTGTTGGACGAGCCGACGTCCAGGGACGCATCGGCCGAATCAACGGCGTCAGGGTCGCTCGGCTCCGCGTCGTCGGAGCAGGCCGGCGCAACAAAGACCGCCAACGCGAAAACCGCGGCCGACACCAGTTTTGGCCCAACCCCGGTCCGCGCGGGCAAGACTGCGCGGGCGCGTCCCATGATGGCTCCTCTTCGATTCATGCCGGAGTCGGCCGTGGGGAAAGACCCCGTAGAATCGTCTCTACGGGCCGATCACGGCTCGAAGCTATAGATACCGCACCCCACCACCAAAACCGCTCCAGCGGCCTCTACGCGGCCTATAGGGGCATATGGCCTTCAAAAACGCCACCGCAGTTGGCATCCGCGTCACCGCGCGTCGATAACGTGCATCGTCCAAGCGCGAGGTCGCGCCGAGAGGATCCGCACGACGTGTGTGCTGCGCGCCTTCCCGGGCAGCAGCGTCGGCGCTGTCGTCATCACGACGTAGCGGTCCACGGCATCGAGCACCTGCCCGTCCTTGCCCGTGTACCGATACTGCACCTTGAGATGCGACAGCGCCCGCTCGCCCAGGTTGCGCACCATCACCGTCGCCTTATGAAAGCTCTTCGCCGTGCCGTGCTTGCGAAGCTGCTCGGACCGCAGCCGTGCGTCGATGTCGATCCCCGCCGGCTTCTCAACCTCCCAAACCACAGGCACCTTCTCGCCTTCCGGGTACGTCTTGGCGGCGGGCTGCGTGAACACCACCAGCGGCCGAATTCGGATCTTCACCACGGGGCGACTCGCCCGAAACAACATCGCCTGGGGCAATCGGTCGCCCGGCCGCGCGGGCGCGCCGTATTTGCGGACCGCGTGCAGCGTCTTCACCGCGACCCGTTTGCCCGCCGCGTCCAACCCCTCGCCCTGCAATTCCACCCGTGCCAGCTCGGTCGTGCCGTTCCACTCCAGCTCAAAGCTGCCGCGATACCAATTCGAGCGTCCCGCCGTAAACGTCGACCGCACATTCACGACCTTCATCCCGGCGAGTCGTTTGTCCGGCACGAGCTCCACAGGGACTTCCTTCTCCCACCGTCGCAGGGCTCGCGACGGCACCTTGCGCGACGTTGGCGCGGGCCGAGGGATCACGTGCGCTTTCGGTTTTGCGACGGTCGGCTTGGCGGGTGCTGTCTGCACGTCACGGTCTGGCGGCCGCTCCACGCTTCGTTGGCTCAGGCCCACTCCAAAGGCGATACCCAGCGCCGCCAACACCCCTACGATGATCATGATCACGGCAGACTGTTTCGGGGTCCCCTCGCTTCGTTCCGTGGTCGCCGGCTCCACGACTTGTCGTCGTTTTGACGCGGGTGGCGCGACGCGGCCATCGAGCTCGTCGAGCAGGTGCCAGGTCGCTTCGTCATCGGGCGCCAGGCCCAGCGCGCGGTCCAGGTAGGTACGAGCCGATTCCGTGTCCTTCTTGACGCCGGTCGCCCTGCCCCGCATCAACAACGCACGGCCCATTTCCCGCACCGGCGCGATGTCGAACGGGCGCAGATCGACCGCCAAAGCCAGGTTCTCAATGGCCTCGCCATAGCGGCGTGCAGCGAGCAGCCCCTTGCCCCGTTGAAGGGCGTCCTGCGCCGTAACGTCGGCCTTACCGAGCAATGCATCATCGACGCCCATCTGGCGCGCGACGTCGGCGAGCCCGGTCGCATCCAACGCCGGAGTGTCGTCGGTTTCCAGCTCGTGTAGCCGCTGAATGTAGGCGCCGAGCAGCTCGTCGTTGTCGCGATTCGTCATCCCGGCGTTTTGCCATGAACGCGGCTCGTGCGCACGATCCAGCAGAAATTCGTCGTCGCTCGGCTCGGCACGTGGTGGTGCGCACCGGGCCCAACGGCTACAACGACTGCATCGCGGCCGGGGTTTGCGCCGAGAAGTCGGCCGCCGACTGCGACGACAAGAAGGCCTGCACCGTAGATGCCTGCGAAAGCAAGAAGGGCTGTGTCCATGACGCGACGGCCTGTGGGGGATAGCGCGTTGCCACCCTGTCGTACAAAGTTACCCCCGCAATGGTTGGCGCTTTCTTTGCTTGCGGCGGCTTGCGTTACGACCGGCTGCAGTGACGAAGACGCCAGCGATGTGACCTCGACCGCCGACGCAGGCAAGGACATCGCGTTCGCTGGTGACATCGTCGGTCTGTTCGATGCGGCCGGTGACCTCGACGCGCAAGCCGCTGACGTCGCCCCGGTTTCGGACACATCCTCCGACTCCGCCAGTGCGCAAGACTCTGGGCAGCCGGACATTCCCGGTTTCGACGCGGGACCAGCCGACGTCCCGTTCGCCCTGGATTCCACGAATCCGGCCGATGCAGCCTCGGCATCAGACTCGGTGACCCTGCCCGATGCGGAAGCCGGCGACACACCGAGCAGCGCCGATTCCGACGGTGCCAGCGCCGGCGACGCAGCGAGTCCTCATCCGCTGGGCTGTACATCGATAACCAGCAAGTTGATATTCAACAAAGAAACGGTGACCGCGAGCCTTGGCGCGACGGTCAACGGCCTGCGCACCTATCACCTACACAGCACAGCGCCGCTCCTCGATGGCCCCAAACACGGCAAACGAACCGTCAAGGAACACGCAGGTTGGCCGCGAATGCGCTCCTGCAACCGGGTCATCGATGCGATGTACGCCCTGGCGATCGACGAGGTCATTCAAAACAGCGTCGATTCCGTCCAAGAAGCCGCCTTCAACGCCGGCAAGCCCGTGCCGTGCAAGTGTTTTCAAACAGGCGCCAAGTGGACCTGGGCGTGGACGCGAGACTCAGCCTACGCCATCGACCTCGGGCTGGCTTTGTTAGATCCCTTACGATCTCGAAATACGCTGCTATTCAAAACATCAGAACCCAAGAAAGGCGTGACCGGCGGCGCCCAAATCGTGCAAGACACCGGCACGGGTGGCGGCTGGCCCGTTTCAACCGATCGCGTGTCCTGGGTGCTTGGCGCCGTGGCGGTGCGCAACGCGCTGACTGGAAGCGAGCGCGCCGATTTCGACAAGAAGATCACGCCCATCATCGCAAACACGCTCGCGCGCAATGCGACCGTCGCGTTCGATCCCGCGCGAAAACTGTACCGCGGCGAGACCAGCTTCCTCGATTGGCGGGAGCAGTCCTACCCAGCCTGGTTCGCCGATCGGCCTGGCGACATCGCGATGAGCGAAGCCCAATCGACGAACCTTCTGCACGCGTTCGCCGTAGACGCGCTCAAGACGCTGGGCGCCAAGCCAACACCTGCGATCCACCCGACGCCGGCCTCACTGAACGCTGCGTACACGACGACCTTCTTTGATCGCGCTCCAGCAGGCCAACAAGACCTCCTCGGCCTTGCCCTGCTCGCCCGGCGAGACGGACCAACCAAGTTCCCCAAGGCCCTGCTCAACTACCCGTACAGCGGCGGCGGCCCCCCGGTCTTCTACCCGCAACTGACGCACGCGCCCATCTACCACAATCGCGCGACTTGGCCGTTTGTGACCGCCTACGCTCTTTCCGTGCACAGCCAGCCCGACTGGGTCAGCGACGTCGCGTGGCGACTTATCGGAACGACCGCGCTTCAGCTCTCGAACATGGAGAACTTCGAGGCCGCCTCCGGCGCGCCTCATGTCCAGGACGGCAAGCTATCTGGGCCCGTGGTCAACTCGCGACGTCAGCTCTGGTCGGTGGCGGGCTATCTGCACGTCATGCATCGCCTCGTCTTCGGCGTGCACCAGCGCGCAGAGTCGTTGACCGTCGGCCAGTCCGCGCGCCTGCCCGAATCGCTCGCCAAAGCACTCGGCTACGGCACGTCAGTGGAGCTCATCGAGCTGCCGGTGTGGGGTGCGTCCGTCCGCGTTCGCGTAAACCTGCCCGTCAAGAAGCTGACCCCGGGCCGCTGGCTGACGGCGAAAACCGGGGATCCAGCCGCGCAGCCGATATCGCGCAAGGGATTCACCCCTGGCGCCAAGAAGTCGGTCGAGCTCGACTTTGTGCGCAAGACTGCGACCGCAGGCGGTGGCGCGGAAACGCCGGTCAAGCCGACCGACAAGCCGTTGACCTGGTTCGCGCCGCCAACGCCGCACATCGACTCGGTGAAGCTGATCAACAACGTCCCCCAAATCAGCTGGAACGGGACCGTGAAGGCAGGGCTTGTCTACGACATCTACCGCGACGGGATGTACGTCGGAACCGACAAGACGCAAGGATTAACAAACATCAAGTGGACAGACAACATATACGCAAAGGACATCCTGGCCCCGTGCTACACAATAGCCGCGCGCTGGACCACCACGAATCTGCGTTCGCCGCATAGCCCGCCAGCCTGCTATTGGGGCGAAAACAGCTGGCGAGTCCATGACATCACCGCGAGTCGTCTGGGCGGCTCCCCTGTCACCTCGACCGGGGCCTCGTGGCAGGCCAAGTGGTCGACGGCTCACGGCAAAGCCCACTGGGCCGACTGGGGCCGCTGGATCGGCGCCAAGACGCCAGAACGGGCGGTCGTACACGCTTTCGTGCCGCGCGCGACCGGCCACTACGTGTTGCAGCTGCTCTATGCGAACGCGGCCGGACCGGTCAGCACGGGGATCGCGTGCGCCAACAAGCGCGTCCGGCTCTTCGATGCAGCGCAAATCGATCCGGCATCGAGCACGCCATTCAAGGCAGCCAAAACGGAACCGATGGACGGGGCGGGCCAGGGTTTCGCCGTCATGCCGCAGCTGGGCACCAAGCACCGATGGGGCGAATCAACCGTCGTACGCCTCGGCAAGCTCGATGCTGGCAAGCCCTATCACATTGTCATCGACGAGGACGGCGGCGTGATGAACATGACGTACATGAAACACTCCGAAATCTACGGAGGAACGGGCGGTGGTAAGGAACCTTATAATCGAGTTGACCTGGCCGGCGCACGCGTCTTGGCGACAACCGGCAAGGCCTCCAAAGCGGCAAAGGCGCCGGTGGCATTCGATGGCAAGAACGACCTCGACAAGTTGACCAAGGACACGTGGCACACCCCGGGAGTAACGCTCGCGACCTGGGAACGCGCTGCCTTCACCTGGAACAAGACCCACCTGCAGGGCGCCATCGTTAGCAAGGCGTTTGAGTCCAATGGCCCAGCCTACGTCGTCTATCTCGGTGCCACTGACGGCACGGGCGGCCCCCCGGTGAAGACGGCGAAGGGCATGACGTACCTCGGACAGACGCCCGATATCCCTTTCGAACCGCTCTGGGCCATCGCTGTACGCGCCAAGACGGATCTGGCTGATGGCTACGGCCCGTGGTCGGGCATCTATCGGCGGCTCTCGACGGGGCAGTGGGTCTTGCAGCGGCGCTTCGAGGTCGGCGTGCACGCCTGGACTTCTGCGGACAAACACACCGTGTCATTCACCTTGCCGCGCGCGGAGCTGGCCGGCCTGGGCACAACATCGAAGTGGCGGGTCTGCGGTCATGCCGTCAACGGCAAGCCCGGGCATGAATACAAGGATGTGATTCCAGCCACACACAGTCCGTGGAAGGCACAGAAAACGGGCTACTACGAGGTCGACTTCGGCTCGTCGTCCGCGCTGAAGAACTGGGTTGTGAAGTAGGCCAATCGCGGCCTGAATGCCGGTCAGGCGGCTTCGCGGCGGATGCGATGGCGCTCGATGGCGTAGAGAATCCGCCGAATCACGCCCCCATGGTGGTAGTACTGCTTGACCAGGAAGTCCTGCGCGCCGACTCGGATCGCTTCGATACCAAGCTCGTCGTCAGCCACACCTGTCAGCATGACAATCGGCGTGTCGGGGTAGGCGTTCACAAGCGCCTGTAGACCGCCAAACTCGGATACGTCGGGCATCCGCAGGTCGAGAAGAACGACGTGATAGCTCGCTTCGGCGAGCGCGGCCTTTGCAGCTTGAAAGCAGTCGGCTTCGGTCGTTTCAAAATCACCGAAGGTCGCGTTGTGCAGCTTCGCCACGATCAGCGCGCGGTCGGTGTCGCTGTCGTCAACAACAAGAACGCGCGTGATGCGCTTGCTGGGCATGGCCACCTCCGGTCCGCATTCCGCCCGTTGGAACAACGTCCGGGACAGGAAGGTTCGCGCAACTCCGGAGGCCTTTCAACTTCCGTCCGGCATTTGCGGACACCGAAGCTATAACATCCTGAAATTGCGCGGCTCCTGAGGGCTGTCAATTGTCGTCGCGCACGTAGATCCAGTAGCGGTTGTAGTTGCCGTTGCTGTCGGTCTTCGCGTCCTTCTTGCAGAACACCATCGCGGCGCGCGACGTCATCGTCGTGTTCCAGTTGGTCGTCTGGGCGTTGGGTTGAACGCATTGGTACGCCTTGCCCGTGAACCGCAGCCCTGGCAGCAACTGAGCGTCGTCCTTGCCGGGCCCGTCGCTGCACCCGATGCCAAACCCGCATTGTGTCTTGGTGAACGACGGCTTGTCGTCACCGCACGCGACCGGCTTTCCGTTGACCGTCCACTGCCCCTTCACGGCGCTCTTCTTAAACCAGGACCACTTGACCGTGTTGCTCGGCGAAATCGCGTGCTCGGTGCCCTTGTGCTGGCACTTGTACAGCACCTTGCCTTTCTTCCCGCGGAGCTTGTCGACGACCTCGCCGTCGATGTTCTCGTGTACGCGCGTCCAACCTCCGCCGGCTGTCTTCATGTCGCACTGGGTGCGGAACGCGTTGTCGGACGAACCGCCGTCTGGATCGACCCAGTAAGCGCCGGGATCGGCGTACTTGGCTAGCGGTTTGATGGACTTGCAGGACAGACCGGCGTTGTGGCGACTGACACCGCGCAGCTCTGAACACGTCGACAGCCCGAGATCGACTTCACGCACTCGGCGGCCTTCGTAATCGGTGAACCAAATGCGACTGCTCGAGCCATCACGGAGCAGAATCATTGGACCGCCCAAGCGGGCCTCGTGCCCCTGGCCGTTCGTGCCGCCCTGCAATTGGTGGCGGCCGGCGACAACGCTCGTGGAACCGTTCATCCAGACGCGCCGGAGTACGCGAGCCCCCCGATCCGCCACGAGGACCGAGCCATCGTTGAGCGCCAGGACGTCGGTCGGATACGTGAAGCTCGACGCGTACTGCCCCTTCCCCACCACCATTCCGGCCGTGTAGAAGCCAGCAAGCGTCGTGACGAATCCGTCCTTGGAGATCCTCCGCACCGCGTGGTTGGAGCTGTCCACGACGAACGCGTCGCCGGTCTTGGCGAAGTCGATCGCGACCGGGCTGTTGAGCTTTGCGGTCGCCTTCGGCCCATCGACCCAACCGTATCCGTTCGGCGTCCCGGCGTACGTCGTAACCTTGCCTGAAGCAACGTCCACGCGACGGATCACGTGGTTGTTGGTGTCCGCGACATAGAGCGCACCGTCGAGCCCAAATCGCATCCCGTGGGGCCGATTGAACCGTGCCGCGGTCTTGGTCCCGTCTTTGAACCCGCCGATCCCGCCGGCGAGTGTCACCGTGATCCGGTCTGGCGTAACGCGGCGAATTCGGTGGTTGTCGCGGTCGGTGATGTACAGGGTGTTCTTCGCGTCGACCTGGACAGCCCATGGGTTGCGGAACTTGGCTTGCTTGATGCCGCCCTCGACGTAGCCATAACCGTTACGTCCGACCCACGTGCTCACGACGCCGTTCGTGTCGATTCTTCGCACGGCATGATCGATGTGATCGACCACGAAACGGGTCCCATCAGCGGCCGCGGCGATGCCGGTCGGTGAGCGGAAGGAAGCGGCGTCGGCAGGTCCGTCCTTGTACGTGTACGCGCCGTTGCCGATGAGCGACGTGACAACGCCGGTCGCCTGGCAGTGGCCACCGTGACATTGCCGGCCACACTTGCCCTTTTCGTCGCACACCGTGCCGTTGGGCTTCATCTTGTAGCTGCACGCGCCCGTTTTTGCGTCGCAGGTCGCGACAGAACACGCACCGCCATCCGGGCAGGCGTCCGCGATTGCTGCTTTCTCGTGTTTGCACCCCTTCTTCGGATCGCAAATGTCCTTGGTGCACGCGTTTGCATCGTCACACGTCGCGCCGACTCGCCGCAGACGGCCGATGTAGTTGTTGTCGCGGTCGGTGAAATACAAGTTGCCGTTGGGTGCGAGGGCCAGGCCATCAGGCCGGCGGAACAGCGCCTTGTCCCCGAAACCGAGCTTGTGTCCATAGGTGCCGCTGCCCGCAAGCGTGATGACGCGACGCCCTGTGGGTGACGGCGCGGTGATCATTCGAATTCGGCGCCCGCCGCCCTCAGACACGAAGATGTTTCCGACCTTGTCGATCGCCAGGCCGCGCGGGTTGTTGAACCTCGCACCGTACGGCGCGATGCCGTCGCGGAATCCACCCTTGTTGTAGGTCCCCGGCATCCCCGCGATCAGCTCGGATGTGCCCGTGGTCGAGACGCGCATGATGACGTGCCCGTCGGTGGCGACATACAGGTAACCATCGGGGCCGAGTCGAATCCCGGTCGGATACCGGTAGCGGGCGGCCGTCGCATCGCCCGCATAGGTGAAACAGACGCCCTTTTTGCCGGAGATGGTCGAAACCACGCCGTCGGGTGCGATATGCCGGATCAAGCAGTTGCTGCGGTCGGCGACATACACATTGCCGACGGGGTCCGCGGCAACGCTGATCGGGTAGTAGAATTGGGCTGCGGAACCCTTGCCGTCTTTGTGTCCAGCCTTACCAGGTATCCCGGCCAGCGTGGTCACCGTGCCGCCATCGATCTTGCGGATCACGTGATTGCCGTAGTCGGCGACGTAAACGGCACCGGTGCCATCCACGCCAACATCGAACGGCGCGCTGAACTTGGCTCCGGTCGCCTTCCCGTTGCGATGGCCGTTGATATAGTTCTTGTACGGTACGCCGGCGATTGTCGTACCCCAGCCGTCTGTGTCGAGACGGCGAATGTTATGGCCGCCCTCGTGCGCCAGGTACAGGGTCCCGTCCGAGCTCGTCGCGATCCCGCGCGGGGACGTCACCTGGAACGAAGCGCGCTTGGATTTCACCTTCGTGTCGATGCTGCCGATCGGGATGCGGTGGCCGTCGCGTCGCCCGATGTGAAACGTCCAGCGCTCAACAATCCAGCGCTCCTTCGCAGTGCATTTACCGTTGCGGCAGGACTCGCCGGTGGTGCAGGCGTTGCCGTCGGTGCACGCGGTGGCTTCGTTGACGCCGACGAATGTGCAGCCCTTGACAGGATCGCAGCCGTCGACCGTGCACGAGTTGCCGTCGGTGCAGCCGCCGGTCGGCCCGGATTTGCACTTGCAGCTGGGCGTCAGCTTGCCCGATTTGCACTGCCCGCCGCTGCAGAAGTCACCGACGGTACAAGCCTTTCCATCGTTGCACTCAACCGTCGTGGGCAGCGGCGGATGGATGCAGCCTTGGCGGTTGTGACAGGAATCTGCCGTGCACGCGTTCTTGTCGTCGCAAACCTTCGTCGGCAGCGTCACCTTGCGGATCCGGTGGTTGTAGTAGTCGGTTACGAGGATCCCCGACTTCGTTACAAGAACGTCCCACGGAGCGTAGAACTTGGCCGCGACGCCAGCGCCGTTTGTGGTTCCGTACGACCCGGCGCCGGCGAGGGTTCGGACCTCTCCGTTCGGGTAGATGGCGCGCACCTGGTAGTTGTGGAACTCAGCGACGTAGATGATGCCCGTGGGATCGACGTCGATGCCCGTGATGCCCTTGACCAACGCGTGACCGATGCCGTTTCCGGGGTTGTTGCCCAACGAAGTGCCGCCGACGATTGTGGAAACGATGCCGCCTTTGACGCGGCGAACCGACGCCTGGTAGTTCGACGACTCGGAGAAGTAGAGGGCTCCGTCAGGCCCAACGGCGACATCGCTCGGATAGCGCAACCGCGCGGCGCTGACCGGGCCGTCGACCCACCCGCTGGACACGCCCGCAAACCACGAGACGGTCCCGTCGGCCGTCACGCGACGGAGCTTGTGGTTGTAGTAGCCGGCAACGTAGATATTTCCGGCCGGATCGGTCGCGATGCCGTGCGGTTGGTTGAACGATGCGGTGGCGCCCTTGCCGTTTTTCGCGCCGTGGACATTGGATCCTGCCAGCGTCGACACCACACCGGCGGGGGTCATCTTGCGGATTCGGTGGTTCTTGCTGTCCGAGATGTAGATCACCCCGCCGGGCCCGGACGCCACACCGATCGGCCTGTTGAACCGCGCCGCGTGCGCCTTGCCATCTGCGAACCCGCCGCCAACGAAGCTGTTTCCGGCGAGGGTCGTCACGTTGTCCTCAGGCGTGATCCGCCGAATCACGTGACTGTTGGAGTCGGCGACAATCACGCCGCCCTGCCCGTCGCTCGCGATTCCCATCGGTCTGTGGAAGAGCGCTGCCTTGCGCGTGCCGTCGTTGTGGCCCACGCCGCTGCCCGTCTTCGAACCGTTGCTGCCGGCCCACGTCGACACCGTGCCGGCCGGCTGACAATGGCCGCCCTGACAGTTGTGTACTGTCGTGCACGCCAGCCCGTCCACGCAGTTGGTGCCGTTGGGCAGCGATGTCCACTTGCAGCCGCCGGTGGATTCACTGCACGTGGCTGGTTTGCGACACGGAAACAGCGTGTCATCGCAGATCGTGCCGGGCTTGACGCTGCACTTGCCGGTCTGCGGATCGCACCGGTCGATCGTGCAGATCTTGCCGTCGTCGCACTTGGACCGCCGCAGCTCGATGCGCGCGACGCGGTGGACGTTGTAGGTCGCGACGACCAGGTCCCCCTTGGCATCAACCGCCAAACCGAACGGCCGGTACAGGCCCGCGACCTTCATGGGCCCGGGTTTGAAGGACGTCGAGTACTTGCCGTAGAGCGGCTTGACGGTCCCGTCGGGCCACACGGTGCGGATCCGCGCGGTGCGAAACGGGTACTTGGCGTCGCTGGCGAACAGCACCCCGTGTTTGTCGACTGTGAGGCCATGAATCTGCTCGAAACCGGCCGCGGCCCCCTTGCCGTTCGCGGGTTTGAGGGCGCCACCCGCCAGCGTGGTCACGTTGCCCGCAGGATCGATCCGCATGATGCGGCCAACATTGCCGTACGTGCCGACGAAAACGTTGCCCTTCGGCCCAACCGCGACCGTGCTCGGGCGTCCGATCGCGGCGGCGGTGCCCTTGCCATCCTTGTACGCGTCGGTCTTGTTGCCGGCGATTGTCGTCACCGTCCCGTCCTCGCCGACCAAACGAACGACGTGGTTGTCTCGATCGGCGACGAGCAGCTTGCCATCGGGGCGGATCGCGATGCCGGCGGGTCGCTTGAACTTGGCGTTGGCGCCCTTGCCGTCGACGTAACCGGACGTCGAGCCTGCGATGGTGGTGACGACGCGGGTCGTGTCGGTGCCCTTCGAGATCCGACGGATGCGATGGCTACTGTGGCCCGCGACCCAGACGCGCCCGCTCGTGTCGATGTCGATGCCCCACGGGTTGTTGAACCGTGCGCCCGGCGCGACGCCATCGTTGGTGCCCGACAGCCGCTGCGGGCTGCCGGCGTAGATGCGTGCCCGTTGTTTGGCATCGATGACGCGGATGAGGTGCGACAAGTGTTCGGCCACGAAGATACGCCCGTCCGCCGTCGTCGCCACGTCGATCGGTCCCCCGTGCCGCACGCGCTCCCTGTAGCCGTCCCACATCGGGCTGGAATAGCCGTTGCCGGTGACGACCTCGAGGTGCGCGCTGGCCGTCTTGGCCCGGCAGGTGTCATTGACGCACTCGCCCACGGTGCACTGATCACCGGTCTTGCACGCCGTGCCGATGGCCTTGCCCTTGCACTGCGCGGGGTCGGCGTCGCAGCCGGGGACCTTGGGGCCGGCCTGGCATTTGCCGCCCTTGCAGCTGTCGGGGAACGTGCAGTTCTTACCGTCGCTGCACCCGTTGCCGTCGATTTCGTTAGCTGCCTTACAACCCACACCGAGTTGGCACGAGTACACGCGACACGGCTCGTTCTTGTCGCACGCCTTGTGGTTGGCCGCGTACGTGCAGCCCTTGCCGATTTCGCACAGATCGACCGTGCAATCGAGACCGTCGCTGCACGCCGCGCTCTGCGGTTTCCAGCTGCATCCGCCGCTCGTGGAGCACGACTCCACGGTGCATGAGAATCCGTCGTCGCAAACCACGCTCGCCGCGGCTGCCTTGAACTCACACGCGCCGGTCTCCGTGTTGCAGACGTCGAGGTTGCAGAGGTTGGAATCCTGGCACGTCTTGAGCTTGCCGCTGGTGCACTTGCCGCCCACGCAAGCGTCTTTTTGCGTGCACTTGTTGCCGTCCTCGCAGTACTTGGAGTTGAGGAAGCTCCGGCACCCGGCCTTGCTGTTGCAGATATTGGTCGTGCACTCGTTGCCGTCGCTGCAGTCCTTGTTCTTGCCCGCTTTGCACCCGCCATCGGCACACTTGTCACCGTCGGTGCAGGCGTCGCCATCGGTACACGCAGGCCCCGACAGCTTTTTGTACGTGCAGCCGTTGGATTGTGAGCAGGAATCGGTCGTGCACGTGTTCGCGTCGTTGCACGGATCTTTGGTGCCGAGCCCGGGCACGCCGCACACGCCGGACTTGCATACCTCGGTCGTCGTGCACTTGTTGCCATCATCGCAAGATTGATCGACGTTCTTGAAGACCAATCCACACGACCCCGTGCCCGCGTCGCAGACGTTCACCTGGCACTGGTTGTCCTTGTCTTTCTTGCACTTGACGACCGTAGTCGGGTTCACCTTGCACTTGTACGGCAGCACCTTGGCGGCGCAGTACATCGTTCCGTTGCACAGGTCGCCGTCCTCGAACGTGTCGCACGTCTGGGTCTTGGTGCCCGGTTCGCACTCGCACAGGTTCGGCCCAGCCTTGCACTTGCCGGCATCGCAGGTGTCGTTGAGCGTGCACGGGCTGCCGTCGCTGCATGAATCGCCCTGGAACTCGAAGAACTCGACGCCGCATTTGCCGCTCTTCTTGTCGCAGATGTTCTTCTTGCACTCGGTGTTGTCCGCGCTCTTGCATGACACGACCGACGCCGGGTTGATCTCGCAGCGCGGCGACACCTTGCCCTTGTCGTTCTTCGCGGATTTGTTGCAGAACAGCGTGCCGTTGCACTTGTTGCCGTCTTCGAACTTCGCGCACGCAACGTCGTTTTCGCACTCGCAGACGTTCTTGCCGCCGATGCACTTGCCGTCTTTGTCGCATTCATCGCTGGTCGTGCAGGGGTTGCCATCGAGACACGTCGTCTTTGGCGCGTCCTTGGTGAGCTTGCAGATGCCGGTCTTGGCCTCGCAGATGTTGGTCTTGCAGATCTCGTCGCTGCTCGAGCACTTCACGATCGTCGCCGGATTGACCACGCAGCTCGGCGTCAGCTTTCCAGACTTCGGATCAACGTGGCTCTTGTCGCAGAAGAGCACGCCGTTGCAGAGCGTGTCGTCTTCTTTGCTTGTGCAATCGTCGTCGCTCTTGCAGGTGCAGATGTTGATGCCGCCCGTGCACTTGCCGCTCTTGCACACCGTGCCACCGGTACAGGGGTTGTTGTCTTTGCAGCCGGTGCCATTGGTCGAATTGACCATCGAGCACTTGCCGGTCTTGCCGTCACAGGTGTTTGTCGCGCACGCGCTGTCGTTGATCGTCGCGCAAACCACCGTGCTCGCGGGATTCACGACGCACTGACCGGACGTCTTGTTGCAGAACATCTTCGCGCCCTTGCACTTGTCCTTGATGCCCGCCTCATACTTGGCGCAGTCCGCATCGGCTTGGCAGCAGGTGCTCGTCCCGGCGACACACTTGCCGCCTTTGCAGAAATCGCCGGTCGTGCAGTTCAGCCCGTCATCGCACGACTTGGCGGCGGGTTTGTCGGGAACGTCGGCGACGACGCACTTGCCCGTTTTCTTGTCGCAGCTGTTGGTCGTGCACTCGTTGCCGTCGTCCTTGCACTTGACCACGGTCGCCACGTTGAGCTTGCAGCCCCATTTCGTCGGGTCTGTGTTGGATTGGTCGCAGTAGAAGACACCCGTGCACGGGTTGTCGTCGTCGTCCGAGCAGGGCTTGTCCTTGTTGCACGCGCAGATGTCGGTTCCAGCGGCGCATTTGCCCGCGGCGCAGCTGTCGTTTTGCGTGCACTTGTTGCCGTCGTCGCAGGTCGTTCCGTCCTTGGCGTCGACGATTCCGCATTTGCCGGTGTCCTTTTGGCATGCCGAAACCGCGCACGGGTTGGCGCCTTGTGAGCAGACCTTGACGTCGATCTTGCAGTCGCCCGCGTCGGTGCAGGTGTTGGTTGTGCACAGGTCGCCGTCCTCGCAAATCGCGCCGGTCGGCTTCTTCGACTTCACGCACGTCTTGGTCGCGGTGTCACACGTCCAACGTTCGCAGACCCCGACGTCGCCCTTGCAGTCGTCGTTGACCTTGCATCCGTCACCGCCGCCCGTGTCCGTGTCCTTGGGCACGTTCGTATCTTCTTGCTTGGTGTCCGCTTCGGTTGCTGGCCCGTCGGTCGTCGTGTCGTCGCCGCCGCAGCCAGACACGCCGAAAACGGCCAGCCCCGCCACGAAAATGACCGAAAGCCGAGCCCGACCCGGGTGGCCGGGGCGATCAAATATGTGCATCGTGTCCTCGCAAGGCGCGCCGCAAGATGTCGTCAACTCCCTGCAGTATACCGATAATCTTGCCATTTCTCATCACCTTCCCGCGACTTCGTTGGTCCCGTTCACGGACCCGGCGGGCTGCGCTATCTTCGCGGCGTGTCAGCCGCAGCCGATATCGCGCGCCCACCCGTGCTGGGTAGCGCTCCGAATTCAGTCGAACAAGCGGCTCGGTTGCGGCGGCTGTTGTGGCTGTCGTTGCTGTCAGGCGTGTGCGGCATCGCGTATGAGCTGCTCTACGCGCGGCTGCTGACCACGTACCTCGGCGACATGTTCTACGTGTCCGCCGGCATCCTCGCCGTGTTCCTGCTGGGCATGGGCACAGGCGCCTGGCTCGCGCGGCGGTTTTCCCGGTTCTTGTGGCTGATCGAGGGGCTTATCGGGGTTTATGCGATCGCAGCGGCCTTGGTCGCGCGCGCCCTCGGTGGCGACTTGCTGACCATCCTGACGCCGGCAACCGCCGGATCTCCGTCGGCGGTCGTCGTCGCCGTGATGGCACTTCTGGGGATCCCGGCGATTCTCGTCGGCTTTTCGGTCCCCCTCTTCACGCTCCGCATGAGCGCGGCCGCACGCGACGCCGGACTCTTCCAAGGGTTTCACCGCACCTATTCCCGCTACAACATCGGCGCGGGCCTCGCGGTCCTGGCGCTCGAGTACTCCATCCTTCGAACGCTCGGAATCAGCGGCGCCCTGCTGACGATCGCGGCGATCAACCTGCTCATCGGTGCGGCCCTTTACCTTGACGGCGACGCGCGCTTCGAATCGGACACCGCGCCACCGCAGCCATCCGACGGCCGAGACCGCCCTGCCCTGACCGCGCTCTTCCTGGTTTGCGCAGCGAGCGGCGTGTTTCAGCTCTTCGTCCTCAAGCTCGTCGAGACATTCCTGGGCCCCTATCACGAGAACTTCGCCTTGGTGCTGGCGCTGGGATTGTTCGGCATCTCCGCCGGTTCCTGGCTGGTGGCGCGCGGCCGGCGCGATTTCGTCGCGTTGCTGTACGGCGGGTCGATCGCCATCGCGGTCTCGCTCGGTCTCGTCTTTCTCTGGGTGCCGGGCTGGGGTTACATCAACGGCGTGCTGGGGATGGGGCTCGGCCTACCGCTGCTTGCCAAGCTGACCGTCCTGTCGCTCATCGCCGGGACCGGCTACGTCGTGGTCGGCGCGACCGTTCCGGCCCTCCTCGCCGACGCCCGGTGGGCACACATCGATGCCGGTCGCGCGCTGGCCGTGTCGTCGTTTGGCAACTGCGCGGGCTACCTGGCCACAGCCCTGGTCCTGCACGCAGCGCTCTCATCGCTCGGCATCGCCGCACTTGTCGCCGCAACGTGCGCAATCGCCGGGTTCATCGCTTCGGGCAACGTCCTGGCACGGCGAAAGACGGCCGCGGTTGTCCTCGCCATCGGATTGCTGTCGTGGACCTGGCCATCGCACCTGCTCACGCACTCTTACCGCGATCTCATCTCGCCATCGGCGCTTCGCAAGGCACAGGGCCAGATGAACGAGGTCTGGATCCACAAGAAGTTCGACAGTCATGTCGCGATCCTCACCGCCAAAGACGGTACGCGAACGCTCCATATCAACGGCTACCGGTCGATGGTCGTGCGGGGCGACGGCGTCCCGAACCTGCATGAGCTTCTGTACGGCGTGACGCCCGCGGTGTTCGCGAAAAACCACGACGACGCCCTCGTTCTCGGCCTCGGCACCGGGCTTACCGCAGCCGGAACCGCTCCCCTGTTTAAGCGGACGGACGTGGTCGAGATCGATCCGGCTATCGTCGACTTGCTGACCACGTTCGCCGAAGCCAACTACCACCTCGCCGACCGCGAGGGCGTTCGCGTCCTGTTGGAAGATGGGCTCGCAGCCCTGGCCGCAACCGATAAACGCTACGACGCCATCGTCAACACGGTCACCACCCCGCTGTATTTCTCGTCCAGCAAGCTCTATGCCCAGCAATTCCTGGAGCTGGTGCGCGAACACCTCAAACCCGGCGGTGTGTACGCGATGTGGTTTGACCAACGCGTCACGGCCGAGGGCGCACGCACCATCTTCCGCACGGTGGCCGACGTCTTCGACGCGTGCACGGTGTTGATGCTCAAGACCGGCTACTACCAACTCATCTGCGGTACGGGCGAGGTTCACGCGAACGCGGCCGCGCTCAAATCCCTGCCAGCGCCGATTCGTGCCGTGCTTGAGAAGGGCGCCGGCGGCATGTCGGTTCAGCGACTTGTCGGCTCGCTCGCATTCGCCAAGCACGGGCTGCACACGACCAAGTGGGAAGCGCCGCTGCACACCTTCGATCGCCCCCATCTTGAGTTCGTGATGGCGAGTCGCGCTTTCGACAAACCGGAAGACGCCCGCATTCACCGCATGTTGCAGCTCGATTTCGACGCCAGCCCGCTGCACCAGGGCCCGCTGGGGACGGCAGAACTGGAAGATCGGTGTATCGCGCTCGCCGCCGTCGCGACCGGCGTTCCCGCGGCCTGCACAGACGCCCTGGCGCGCGCGGCCGGCGGCCGCATCCCGGCTTCCTATGACAAGCGACTGGTCGACCTGGCCACGACCGGCGTTATCGAACCGAAGGGTAATGTCGCCGCCTGGACCCTGGGTCTGGCGATGAAGCGCATGGATCACGGCGACTTCGCGGGCGCCGAGAAGATCGCGGCGCGCCTGCTCAAGAAGGCCCGCAAGCTTCCGGCGACAAGTGCCCTGCAAATCCGCGCCGGTGCGTGGACCATACGTGCCGCGATCGCGGTCCGAAAAGGCGGCCAGGTCCCGGTCGACATCGCCACCGAGGCGTACCGCTACGCGCCCTTCAACGCCACACTTCGGCGCGCTCTCGCGTTGACGTCCGCCCGAGCCAACGATCGCGCCAACGCGCTCCGCCACATCCAGGCGCTCGACCGAGGAGGGGGCCTGCGTCGCCGGGATCTCGCTTTGCGCCAGAGGCTGCTCGCCGGCCTGCCCATCGCCGCCACGCGGGGGACCAAGTGACCGGTTCGCCGCTGCTGCCGCTGATCATCGTGACGCTCTTGTCGGGCGGCGCCGCCCTCGCTTGGGAGACGCTGTGGACCCGCGCATTCGCCGTGATCCTCGGCTCCACGGTCGAGGCGGCCGCGGCAACGTTTGCGGCGTTCCTGGTCGGACTCGCGCTGGGCGCCTGGGTGCCCACGCGTTGGAAGTGGTCCGGTCGCGGTCTCGTTCGCGCCTACGCCGTCGTGGAAATCGGCATCGCTGCACTCGCATGGGTCGTCGCGTGGCTGCTGCATGCACACGCCAACGACCTCGCCGCCTTGTTGGGCGATTCGTTCACGCTGATCCCCAAGGCGCTGCTTTGCTTCGGCGTCGCGCTCGGCCTCGTCGTTTTGCCGACCATGCTCATGGGCGTGACATTCCCGCTTATCGTGAGCCTCGCGCGGCAAGCCGGCGGCACCACGCTCGCGATCGGTCGGGTGTACGCCGGCAACGTCGCCGGGGCCTCCATCGGTTGCCTGGTCACCGGCTTCTGGTCGCTCCGAACGCTCGGTCTTTCCGGAACCATGGCGCTCGCCGCGGGTCTGAACATCGCTTCCGCGGTCGCCGCCGTCCTGTTGCTGCGCGGACTCAATCAGGGCGACGTTGCCGAAGACGTCGACACAACTGCGCCGGCAGCCGCCGAATCCAGCGCGGTTGAAACCGTGCCTGATGGCCTGCTGCTCACCGTCGCCATGCTCAGCGGGATGCTGGTCCTGGGCGGCGAAATCCTCTGGACTCGCTTGGCCGGCTTCTTTCTCGGCAACCGCATTTACGCGTTCACGACGCTGCTCGCGTGCGTTCTCGCCATGCTTTCGACCGGATCGTGGCTCGCCGAGGTGCTGCTCCGCCGCTTCGCCCATCGAAAAGCGACCGTGCTCTCCATCCTGACGGGCGTCGCCGCGGTTGGATGCGCCCTCTCACCCGCCCTCGCGATGCGGTGGATCGGCGCCCAACAAGCGTTCGAGGCCGGTTTGCCGCTGCGCGACGACCTGGGATTGCTGTACCGGGTGCTCCAGACCGCTGTGCTCCTCGCGCCGATGCTGTTGCCGCTGGGCACCCTCTTTCCATTTGCACTGGTCGCATCGCGGCGAACCGAGGACGCAACCGGGCGCGCTGCCGGCAACTTCTACCTTGTCAACACGTTCGGAGCGGTTGTGGGGTCGCTCGGCGTGGGCTTTTTCGGCTTCGACACCATCGGATCGGTCGGTGTGGCGTTTGTCATCGTGGCGGTCGCGTCCATGTTGGCGCTCGGCGTCGCGTGGTCTGCGTGGCGCGGCGGTGTCTCGTCGGCGCGCGCAGGTTTGCTGTGGCCGGCAATCGCCATCGGCGTCGCGATCACCTTGCTGCCGCCCATGCTCGTGCGGGTCGATCCGGGCGAAGAGTTGCTGGTCCGCAAAGAGGATCAAACCGGCGTGCTCCAGATCTGCAAACGGCCCGACGGCCAGCTCGTCGCGCGGCTCAATGCGACCGAGCTCATCTTCCGCCTCGGCGCGCTCTCGACGTCGTACGTCCAACAGATGCAGGGCCACCTCGGCGTGCTCTACCACCCGGAGGCAAAGACCGCGCTCGTGCTTGGCTCGGGCTATGGAATCACCGCTGGCGCGCTGGCTGCGCATCCCGGGTTGTCGCGGATCGACGCCGTCGAAATCGTGCCGGGCTTGATCCGCGCCGCGCCGCTTTTCTCGCCGTTCAACCTCGACTACCACCGCGATCCGCGGATGCGCATTCACATCGACGACGGCCGCCATTTCGTCGCGCGGGGCGGCAAGTGGGACATCGTCAGCATCAACGTCTCCGACCCTCACCTGCCGGGCGGCGCCGCGCTCTTTCACAAGGACTTCCTCGACCTGGTCAAGGATCACCTCAACCCCGGCGGCGTCGTCCTTTTGCACGCCTTTGGATCGGACACGGCGGTTGTGCTCAAGACGCTGCGCGCTTCCTATCGACACGTCCGGCTGATGCGCGCTTATGCCAACGGCTTCAACGCCGTAGCATCGGATTCACCGCTGGACTACGACCGTGAGAAGGCGTCGGTCGAGCTGGCAACGCCGTCGGTGAAACGCGCGCTCGCGATGGCTGGAATCCTGCCGCCGGTCGACGCCGTCGAGCTATTCGCGGGCCTGTGGGACATAGATGAGCTGAGAGGGCTGATCAAGGCCGAGACGCCGATCGCCAGCGACGATCACCCGGTTATCGAATTCGCGTGGCACGGACCCGCGTCCAAGCTGCTGTTTATCAACGAGTAGCCGATCGCCGCCGAGAGAAAGGCGGGCTGAATCAGGCTAGATCGGGCTCAATCGCGCTAGATCGGGCCAGCGGACTTGAACGCGTCTTCGCCGCTCGCGCCGGCGCGCAGCACCGATCGGAAGTCTTCCCAATCGCGCCACGCCTGGCACCGGAAGCTGACACCGACGACCGCCATTTTGCCGTGTTTCCAACGTCGTAGCTCTTCGATGCTGTCGCAGGGAATCGTCGCCCCGCCACTGGTCAGGATCTGCCACTCGACTTTGTGCGAGGGCGGTGGACGTTCACGGCCCGATCGCGAGGTTCGTCCGACGGGAGCGGGGATGGGTGACGTCGGTTCGCGGCCGGAACCGAAACGTTCTGGCGCGGCCGGCGGAGCAGCGGCGGCGGTTCGCCGGCTGCCGAGGATCGATGAACGATTCTTGAGAACGGCGCTGTAGCGCGGCGAGCCGAGCCGTCGAGGCGGCTTCAGGTTGAGACCGCTTGTCGTGGCTGCGGACCCCTCCGCGGGCGGCGCCGTTGACGCAGGAGGCGTCTTGGGCGGAGCGGCCGGCGCGGTCGCATTGTCAGGACGCGATGCACGGGTTCCGCCAGTTGTCCTTGCCACAGTCGTCGATCGTTGACTCACGCTGGGGCGCGGTCCGCTCGTGCGTGTCCCCGGTTTGGCGCGAGGCGCGATCGTATCGGCAACGACGGCCCGTTGCGCACGGCCGGTGCGGCGCAGGTTTCGGGTGATGCCGCTGCTTCGGCGGCGCTGGACAGGTTCGCTCTGCGGCGGCGACGATTGCGTGCCGGGGCGGCCCATTGCGATCGGTCCCTTCTCGTCAGGCGTCGCCGGTTGCGCACCCTCAACGCCGCTCGCTTCGTTGGCATCGCCGGAGCGGGGCGGCGGCATGGTGACCGGCAGTCCGTTCAACGCCGAGTTGCGTCGCGAGGGCGAGCGCTCTGGCGGACGGACCGGACCGCCGCCCGACTTGCGGCGGCGAACGCCAGCCATCGGGCTGGAATCGGTGACGCCGGTGTCGTGTCGAGCGCTCTGGTAGCGGCTTGTTCTTTCGGCCGAGTCGCCAGCGGCGCCTCGGCCGTTGCTGTTGTCGCCGGGGTAGCCCATTGCACACTCCTCCTCGCGTCGTTTCGCGGGGGCTGAAAACCGTGGGTCTTGAGGCGGGCACGAGTCGACCTCGTGTGGTCGCTGTCTCATTTATATACACCGGCGACGGAATTGCCTTCAAGCTGTTTCTCGTTGACACGAATTAACACAAACCCGCCTGAATCGGGCTGAAAACGCGGACGTTGACGCCCGGCGCGCGGGCAGCAAAGCTTCTTTCTTCGCGTTACCACCAGCCTTCACCCGCAGCGGGTTGTCGCCATGCCGATTCCGAGCCCGTTTCACGATCGACTTGTGGCTCAGTGCGTGTCGTATCAATGGAAAGACTGGGCCGGATTTCACGCCGTTGCCCGCTTCGACACCTGTCACGATCGCGAGTACTACGCGTTTCGCCACAGCGCGGGTCTGCTCGACGTCACGCCCCTGTTCAAATACCGCGTCGAAGGTCCGGACGCGGGCGCCTTCCTGTCGCGCGTGATGGTCAAAGACATCGCGAAGATGCGGAGAGGTCGCGTCACCTACTGCTGCTGGTGCGACGACGACGGCAAGATCCTCGACGACGGCACGGTTAGTTGCTTCGCGCCCGGCGTTTCGTACCGCGTCACCAGCGCCGAGCCGACGCTTCGATGGTTTCAACGGTGCCAGCGCGGGTTCGATGTCGAGATCGAAGACGTCACCTCACAGATTGGTGCCCTGGCCCTGCAGGGCCCGACGTCGCGGGCGATCCTCAAAGACTGCTCCGACGTCGACGTGGACAAGATGCGCTTTTTCCGCGTCAAGGCCGGGATGATCGACGACTGCCCCGTGCAAATCTCGCGCACCGGCTACACCGGAGACCTCGGCTACGAGGTGTGGGTCGACGCTGAAAACGCCGGCCGTGTCTACGACGCGCTGCTTGCCGATGGCGCCCCCCACGGGATCCTGCCCGCGGGCCTGGACGCCCTCGACATGACGCGTATTGAAGCGGGGTTCATCCTCGCCGGCGTCGACTACTTCGCCGCGAACACCCAGATCATTGAGCCGCGCAAGAGCACGCCGTACGAGCTCGATCTCGGCTGGACCATCGACCTGGATCGCGACCCGTTCATCGGCCAACGAGCCCTCCGCCGGGAGCTCGAAGAGGGCTCACTGTGGGCATTCGTCTGCCTGGATATCGACTGGGACGAGCTCGAAGCGCTCTACAACGCACACGAACTGCCGCCGGCGCTCTCGGGGTGTGCTTGGCGCACAGCTATCCCGGTTTACGCCGACGATGGGCGGCAGATCGGGCAGGCAACGAGCGGCACCTGGTCGCCAACCCTCAAGAAGAACCTGGCATTGGCGTCGATCTACACGCCGTGGGCAGCGCTCGGTACCCAGGTGAAGATCGAGCAAACCGTCGAGTTCGTGCGCCATCGGGTCACGGCCACGGTCGTGCCGAAGCCAGCGTTCGATCCGCCCCGCAAACGCACGACGCCAGGCATCAAGAAGCGCAAGAAAGGCAACAGGGCCAAGACGAAGAACGCGCGGCCCGCTGATACGGCCCCTCCACCCGACTCGGCCCCTCCATCCCAAACCAGTGGCGATATGCCCGAAGCGCCACCCGCCCTGCCCGCTGTGCAACGGCTGGCACCTTCCCTTTCCGGACGCGGCCGACGCGACTGAACCCGACCGCGGAACCTGCAACGATGACCGATTCCGACGTTTTCGCGCCGCTCCCGGCGGCCGACAGTAGCTACGACGCGATCGTTGTCGGAGCGGGCCATAACGGTCTTGTTGCCGCGGCGTACCTGGCCCGCGCAGGCCGCAAGGTGCTCGTACTCGAACGGCGCCATGTGCTCGGGGGAGCCGCCGTTTCCGAAGAGATCTACCCGGGTTTCACGTATTCGGTGTGTTCCTACGTCGTCAGCTTGATGCGCCCGGACATCATCCGCGAGCTGGATCTACCGCGGCATGGCCTCGAGCTGCTGCCCTTGGAGTGTTCGTTTTCGCCGTACCCCGACGGGAGCGCGCTGTGCCGGTGGGGCGACGCCGAACGAACGCGCCATGAGATCAGCCGCTACTCGCCCCGAGACGCCGAGCTCTACCCCCAGTTTGGCCAGGCGATGGGGCACCTCGGTCGCTTCGTCAAACACATCATCGACAACCCACCGCCCGACCCGACGTCCTTTTCGCCCGAACACCTCGTCGCGTTGATGCAGCTCGGCGAGCGCGTCGTCGACATGCGCGAGGATGACCTGCTGCAGTTCGTCAAACTGATGACGATGAGCAGCGCGGACCTGCTCGATGAGTGGTTTGAGTCCGATCAGTTGAAGGCGCCGATGGCCGTCAGCGGCATCATTGGCACCTTCCTCGGGGTGCGCTCACCGGGCACCGCGTACGTGATGCTGCACCACTACATGGGCGAGATCGACGGCGCTTTTCGGGCCTGGGGATTCGCGCGAGGCGGAACCGGGGAAATCAGCATGGCGTGCGCGCGCGCCGCTGCGGAGGCCGGCGCCGAGATCCGGACCGAGGCCGAGGTCAGCCGCCTCCTGGTCCGCAACGGCAAGTGCGAGGGCGTGGTGCTGGCCAACGGCGACGAGATCCGCGCCAAGGCGGTTTGCTCTGGCCTCGAGCCGCAGCTGACGATGCTCAAACTCACCGGCGCCGACCTGCTCCCCGACGACTACGTCGCGCGCTTGCGGCGATTCCGACTACGCGGCAGCAGCGGCAAGGTCAACCTCGCTGTCGACCGCCTGCCCGAGTTCAGCGCGCGTCCGGGCGATGGCCCCCACATTCGGGGCGACATCGCCATCGCCCCGAGTATCGACTACCTCGAGCGCGCGTACGATGCGGCGAAGTACGGTGATTTCTCGGAGCGCCCGTACCTCAACGTGGTCATCCCGTCGCTCACCGACAAGACGCTGGCGCCCCCGGGCAAGCACGTTGTGTCGTGCTTTGTGCAGTACGCGCCATACCATCTCACGGAAGGGCCGCAAGCCTGGCCGGACAAACGCGAGGCATTTGGCGACGCCGTCGTCGACACGCTGGCCGAATATGTGCCCGGGCTGAAGGAATCGATCCTGCACCGGCAGGTGCTCACACCCTGGGATCTCGAGCAGAAGATCGGCCTGACCGAAGGCAACATCTTCCACGGGGAATTGAGCCTCGAACAGCTCTTCTTCCTCCGCCCGACCTGGGACTCATCGCGCTACCGAACGCCGATACGTCGCCTGTGGTTGTGCGCATCCGGGGCTCATCCAGGCGGCGGAATCATGGGCGCTTCGGGCAAAATCGCGGCCAACGAACTGCTGCGGTCTGGACAATGTTGAGGCGAGGCGAAATCGATGAGCGCTGAAGGCAAGACCATCGCGGTCATTGGCGGTGGCCACAACGGGCTCACCGCGGCGGCGCTGCTCGCCCAGGCGGGCGCGAGCGTGCATGTCTTCGAGGCGCGCGACCTCCTCGGCGGCACCGCGGCGGCCGAAGAATTTCATCCCGGGTTCACAACCGGCGGCACGCTCCACGACGACGCCCTGATTTCGAAACAGGTTGCGGATCGGCTGGGTTTGGCGCGCCACGGTCTCAGCTTCCGCGACCGTTCGTTGCCTCGATGGATCGCCGGGCCAAACGCCGGAATCGTCATCTCCGACGACACGGCCGCCACGGCCGCCGATATCGCCCGGGTAAGCCCCGCGGACAGCCGCAGCTACGTCGAATACCGCCGCTTCGTAGACGCCGTGTCGCCCGCGCTCGCCCGCCTGCTCAACCGGCCGCCGCCCGACGTTCTCAACGGCCGCGGGCTGCGCACCATGGCCGAGGTCGTCACGGCGGCGCTGACTGTCAGGCGCCTGGGCAGCGCCGACATGATGGAGCTGCTCCGCGCGATGCCGATGTCCGTGCGCGATTTCGTCGACGATTTCTTCGAAAACGAGGTGCTCAAAGCCGGCCTCGAAGGTCCAGCGCTGCTCGGCACGTGGGGCGGCCCCTGGTCGCCTGCCACAACAGCCGGCTTGTTGCTGCGTGAAGCCGTGCGCGGCCCGGGCGTGGTCGGGGGTTCGGCGGCGCTGGCAACCGCATTGGAGTCGGCGTGTCGCGCGGCTGGCGTGAACATCCATCTCGAGACCGAGGTCACGGCGATCGTATTGGACGGCGAACGCGCGGCGGGCGTCGTGGTCGAAGACGGCACGGAAGTGACCGCCGATATGGTCGTCAGCGCGCTGGATCCGAAGACAACCATCTTGGAGCTGCTGCGCCCCTGGCAGGTGCCGCTGAGGTTCGAGCGCCAAGTGTCCCGCTACCGAACCCGCGGTGTCGTGGCGACGCTGGCTCTGGCTTTGGATCGCCCCGTGGAATGGGCGGATCGTCCGGGCGAAGCGTTCGGTCGGGTGCAGGTCGGAAGCTCCCACGCCGCCCTCGAGCGCGCCTTCGATGCAGCGAAGTACCGGGGCGGCACCAGCGCACCGTGGCTCGACGTTCATATTCCGACGTTCGAACGCCCTGAGCTGGCCCCGGGCGGTGGCCAAGTGGTGCACATCCTCGCCACCGGATACGCGCACAGTGACGACGACGACAGCTATGAAGAACGCGCCGACGCCGCCTACGATGCCATTGTGGGCGCGCTGTCTGCCGTCGCATTCGACGTGCACGAAGCCATCGTCGGCTACGAGTTGCGGCTGCCCGAAGACCTGCAGGACGTGTTCGGACTCGCGGGCGGGCACCTTTGGCACGGAGAATCCGCGCTTGACCAGCTGCTCAGCTTCCGTCCATCCCCGGAATGCGCGTCGGGCGCAACGCCGATCGATGGGCTGTACCTGGCGGGAGGCGGCATTCATCCGGGCGGCGGCATCCGCTTGGTAGCCGGCGCGCTGGCCGCCGATGCGGTGCTGGCTAAATGACATCGCGCGGGCGCAGCCCCCTGGTGCGACGAATTCGCGCGCAAAGCAAGCAAAGCAAAGCAAAGCAAAACAAAACAGCCCTTCTGCTGGGTCTTGTCTTGGGGCTTCTTTGCGCGTTGGCCTGCTCTCCAACCGACAAACCGGGACGGTCAGAGGGCGACGACGCGGGGACCGACGCTGGCGTACAGGACGGCCAGGCCGTGGATTCCGCCGATGCGGTCGAGACGCAGCAAGGCGCCGACGTCGACGATCCCAAGACCGCCACCGATTCCCATGAGCGACGCGACGCTCGTCGGGCGGGCTACTTCGCGGCGCCGACTCCGATGGACAGGATCGGCGCGAGGAGGCGACAGAAACGCCGATTCAACCTCATGGGATGACGATCACACCGCGCCAGAAAGCTACGCGATCCGCGATCTCGGCCGCGGCGGGTTTCGGGTCCGGGTAGTACCATGCGGCGTCGGGATTGATCTCACCGTCGACCACGAGGTGGTAGTAGCTCGCCTGGCCTTTCCAGCCACACCACGTGTGGGTGTCCGAGTCCTTCAGGAACGCCGGATCCACAGCAGCTATCGGGAAGTAGTGGTTGCCTTCGACGACCAACGTGTCGTCGCTTTGGGCGACGATTGTTCGGTTCCAAATGGCGCGCATGGCGTCTCCTGGCTGACAACGCGAGCAGAACGCGACAATGGTGACACGTCGTGGTTGCTCGGGAAACCGCCTCCCGTTGAGTGAAATGCGCCTTGCCGCCCCACCGGGGCGCCGCTATCCTCCCGCGCTCGTTGAGAAAACCGAGGCGGAGCGACCATGAACCAGGCACTTTGGCGACGCGTACGCGTGTCCATCGCACAGATCCGGGGCGATGTCGCGCCGATCGCGCTTTTCGCGGCCCTCTGCCTGTCGTTGGCGGCATGTTCTTCGGACACGGCCGGCGGTGATGGCGCGGGAACCGGCGCGGGAAGCAGCGGCGGCGCAGGTTGCCAGGGCGTTTTCTGTCTCGAAGACAACCAGAACATCCAGGTGACTCCGGCGAAGCTGGCGTACGCGGACCTCGCGGCCGGAACCGAGCAGACCCAGGAGATCGCTGTCATCAACGTGGGCGACCGCGGGACGCTGAAGATCACGGCCGCGACGTTCGAGCCAGCGACGACCGAGTTCACGCTGATCGATTACAAACCGGTCGAGCTGCCGCCGGGCAAGCACGTGAAGTGGAAGATTCGCTACAAGCCGCTGAAGACCGGCGCGCGGACGATCCATCTCAACCTGACCAACAACAGCACCGACAAGTTCAAGCGCGCCCTCCGCGTGCCGCTGCAGGTCAAGGCGGCCGCCGGTGTGCTCAACGCGACACCCGATCCGCTCGACTTCGGCCCCGTGGCCAGCAACCAGAGCGCGAAGAAGAGCACGAAGATCTTCAACACCGGCGACAAAGTCCTCACCGTCACGTCAATCGACCTGGCGGCCAACGAGAGCCCGGATTTCAAGATTACCAAGGCGCCCAAGGCTCCTTTCGAGCTCAAGGCGTCCGCATCGTTCGAAGTCGAGGTCGAGTTTTCGCCCAGCAACGGCGGCATCGACACCAGCCACATCGTCGTCGGCCATACCGGTGGTGGTCAGTTGAAGGTGACCGTCACGGGTTCGGAAATCGGGCCGTTGATCGCGATCGTGCCTCCCGAACTGAATTTCGGACAGGTCGCGGACGCGGCCAAGGTGCAGCGCAGCTTCAAGATCTTCAGCAAAGGTCAGGCGGACCTGCATATCAGCAAGATCGAGCTCGACCCGACCAGCACCTACAAGAAGCTGTTCATCAACGAATCGGGACCGATCACGCTCAAGCCGAACACCAGTCAGATCGTCGACGTGACGCTGACGGGCGACAAATCCCTGCCCAAGGCGTCGGCGCAGGTCGCGACCATCCTCATCCACTCCGACGCACCCAACGCCGCGCTGACGAAGGTGCCCGTTCGCGTCGAGGCCGAACCATGTGTCGCCGGAAAGTCGGCATTTTCGGTCGAGGCAAGCGCTGCCAAGGGCCAGGTCGACATCATCTTGGCGATCGACTCATCGGGCTCGATGAAAGAGGAGAAGAAGGCGGTCTCATCCAACCTCAACGCCTTCGCCAAGCTGATCACGTCCAAGAACATCGATCATCACGTGGTTCTCATCGGCAAGGGGATGTGCGTGCCGCCTCCGTTGGCGAGCGCCGGATGCGGCAACTCCAAGTCGTTCAAGCACATCAATGTGTCGGTGGGGAGCAACGATGGACTGCAGAAGATCGTGCAGACCTATTCGCAGTGGCAGGGCTTTCTGCGGGCCGGCGCGCAGAAACACTTCATCATGATTACCGACGACAACAGCAAGAAGGACGCCAACTGGTTCACAACCGAGCTCGCCAAGCTCAAAAACCCGGGATTCCCGGGTGGTTTCACGTTCCACTCCATCGTCGGCTGGGCGCCCAGCCCGGTACCTTTCATCGGCTGCATCGGCGCCGCGGGTCATGGAACGGTGTACATCGAGTTGTCCAAGAAGACCGGCGGCGAGCTTGCGTCCATCTGTGCCACCCAGCTCGGCGTCCCCCCGGATTGGTCGAAGCTGTTCGCGGCGATCGGCAACAATGTCGTCTCGACCGTGAAGGTGGTGTGCCAATACGCGCTGCCGGCGCAGAAGGACGGCAAGGCTGTGGACCCTGCGACCGTTTCGCTCACGTTCAAGAAGTCAGACGGCACCGACAGCACCGTCAATCGGGTCCAGGGCGTCGGTCAGTGCCCGTCATCGAGCCACGGCTGGTACTTCGACAACAACGCCAAGCCGACCGCCGCGGTGCTGTGTCCCGCGTCGTGTTCGCAGCTCAAGGGCAACAAACTCAGCTTTCACTTCGGCTGCTGAACGGCCGAAAGCGACATCTACCGCCCGGATCGGCGCCAAATGAGCGCGTCGAACAGCGCAAGTGAACGAGACGCCGCCTCGTACAACCGGTCGTATCGCGCGTTGCTGTACATGCGACGATTCGCGACAAGGCCCACGGCGTGGATTCCGCGATCAGCCGCCAGGAAGAGCGCGCGCGGAAGGTGGTTGCGCTGCGTGCAGATCAACGCGTTGGTGACGCCCATCGCCGCCGCGTGGTCGATCGAGTCGATCGTTCGATAGCAACCACGATCGTCGATGATCGCGCCAGCCGGCACACCGTGACGGAGCAGCCATCTGCGCATCGGCGTGACCTCATCCTGACGCCGCGCGCCATCATCGCCCGACACGATGAACCGGCGCACGCGCCCCAACTGCCACGCAGCGAGGGCCCCGGCGAGTCGGTCGGCCAGCGCGGGCTTTGGCCAGCCACCCTCGCACTGCGCCCCCAGGACGATCGCCACATCGAGGCAAGGCAACTCGTCGGCGAACGCAAATGTACGGTCGGCGGTCCAACGAGCCATGCTGCGATCGATCGCCGCCGCGAGCAGCAACCCGCCCAGTGGGCCACCGGCCATCGTTATCACAGCCGCTGTCGACCATCGCCGCCGCATCACCGCCTCCCGGCTGCGGCGCTGGGAACAATCCTGCGTCGCGAGTAGTCTGCGCGGCCCGGAGCGTACGATTTGACGAAGAACGCACAAGCCAACCGCCCGTCCGTAGCCGCAATCGCCGCGTTTTTCGCGGTCAACGCCGTGCTGCACCTCACCACGTACGCGTGGATGACGCCCGATGCGCTCGAGCTGCAGGGGATCTCCGACGCCCCGATGCGCCTGACCCACGGCTGGACGGCCGCGATCGTGCTGGGCTGGGCGGTCGCTGCGTCGGCCGTCTTCGCCGGTCTCCGCTCGGTGCTCAATCCCAGGCCGCTGCGGATCGCCGCAATCGTGGTTGCTACGTTCGCCCTGGCGGTGATGGCCGCTGACTGCCATGTGTTCGCGATCCTGGGTGTGCGACTCGACGACTATTTCGTGGTTGGGGCATTCACGGCCGGCGGTATCGGCCGCGAAGCTCAGCTGGGTGTCGGAACGCACCTGTCTATCGCTGCCGCGCTCACGGTCGGACTTGGCGTCCAATGGTGGCTGTTTGGCGTAGCTCAACGGTCCGCAGAAGCCTCGCCCCGCGCGCTTGCCGCAGTGATCGTCGTGATCGTCTGCATCTTCGGTGCGGCCGGAGCAGCCGCCGTGCCCTCCCTTTCGGCCGCCCTCCAGAGTGCGGATCCGGTGCTGGATGCCCTGCCCTTGCGCGACACCTTGCTCAGCAATCACACCGCGATCGGGCACATCGCGCTGCGCCACCCAGCCACAGCCGGCCCGCCAGACATCAAGCTCGCCAAGAAGCAGAGCGTCGTATTCCTGTTGGTCGAGTCCTTGCGCGGGGACCACGCGACGCCCGAATTGATGCCTCACATGTACGCGCGCGCGAAAGATCAAAACTGTCTGCTCGCGCCGAACCATCATTCGGGTGGGCACGCCACGTCCTGGGGTGTGTTTTCCTACTTGTACGCCCTCAACAGCTATCACTTCCTGCCCTTTGCGCGGCGCGCGTTGATGTCGACCCCCCTGCAAGCGCTCAAGGCGAACGGCTACGAGCTGGTCGGCGTGTCCGGCTCCAAGCTGCGCGGATGGGACAACTGCGACTTCATGCTCGACAACTTCGACACATACAAGGAGTTCACGTCCAAGAAGGGCCACGAAAACGACGCAGACGTCGTCAAGTGGCTGGCACGATGGTCAGACCAACGTGATAAGTCCAAGCCTTTCGCGCTGTTCGTGTTCATCGTTTCGCCGCACCACAACTACCACTACCCGCCCGAATTCGAGCGCCACAAGCCGGTGATGCCCGAGAATTACAACCACTTCATGGACGTGAAGAAGCTCGCGGCCTTCAAGGACAAGATCGTAAATCGATACAAGAATGCGGTGCTTTGGTCCGACCAGGTGTTCGCAGACATCATGACCATCACCGACAAGGCCGCCGGCGCCACCAAGCCAATCGTCGCGCTCGGAGGTGATCATGGCGAAGAATTCTGGGATCACGGGCTGTTGGGTCACGGTGCGCCGCGCTTTTACAACGCCAGGACGCGCGTTCCCCTGCTCATGTGCGTGCCGGGACGAAAATTGCCGGTCCCTGCGGTCTCCAGCCACGTCGACGTGTGGCCCACCATCCTCGAGGCGCTTGAGCCAACCACGCCGTTTCCGGCCTCAGGCTGGTCCAACGGAATCTCCCTGCTGCATCCCCATACGCGCGAAAGCAACCTCGATCGCGACGTCGTGGTGACCGGAGTCGGCTATCCATATCACGGGTCGTCCATGGCGCTGATTGGCAAAGACGACAAGCTCTGGCTTGAACGGGACGGCGATGTAGCCAGCCTCAAGGTCACCAAGCGGCTGACCATTGCAGACAAAGAGGTCGACAACGACCCGACGAACAGCCGACTGCGCGTCAATCGCCTGCGCCGCCAGATGCGCCGCTTCCTGCGCACCGACCAGGCCGTTTCGCGCACCGAACCGCCCGTCCAACATCGCGTCGACGCCATGTTCGGGCCGTGGATCCGCCTTGTCGGCTTCGACCTCGATACGTCCAAAGCGACCAAGGGCGGCAGCGCGACCATCCGCTGGGTCTTCGAGTGCAAGGAGAAGGTGCCCAAGCACTGGCAGCTGTTCGTGCACCTACGGGGCAATAAGCCGAATGTCTTTGCCAACTTGGACCATAAGACTGTCGATGGATCCTACACCTTTGAGAAATGGCAACCGGGCGAGTTCATCGTTGACGAGCACAGCTTCGCCATCCCGCGCAAAGCCCGGCCGGGACAGTCGCTTGCGCTCCACATCGGGCTGTGGGCGCCCGGCAAGAAGCGGCCGTCTGTTCGCGTGCCGGCGCCGTTCAAGCTGCACAAGAACGCGCTGATCGCGCACGCGTTCAAAGTCGCTCGATAATTCTTCCAAACATCGTTCGGATAATTGTTTGTCCAGGCCTGGCTGACGGCCGCTTCGACGTGCGGTTGCAACCGGGCTGCCGAATCGAGCACCCTTGACGCGATGCTTCGTGCCGCGCCCCGTATTTCGGACCGCCACCTTCGATTCGCTGCCGCGGCCTGTGCCATCGCGGTCGTTGCGCTGTCTGCCCACAACGCCGACGCACGTGTTCCCAAGGCAGCGAAAAACGCGGCCCGCGTCGCGAAGAAAGCCGCTCGCGCCGGCGACAACGACAAGGCGATCGACTACTACCAGACCGCCTACGACCTCAGCGACTCTCCTGGCTATCTGTACCAGCGCGCCATGATCGAGGCGAAGATCGGGCGTTATGAGGCGGCGTACAAACGGCTCGAGAAGGTCGCGGCGCACCCCAAGGCCAAACGCGGCCTGCGGCGGCGAGCCCGCAAGAAGCTCGACAAGATCGAGGGCGCCTACCTCTCGGCGGTCGAGCAGCGCAAACAAGCCGAAAACGCAAAGCGACTCGCACAAGAGGAAGCGGACCGACAGGAGCGCTCTGCGCGCCGCCAACGTGCAGCGCAGGAACAGAAAGAAGCCGTCGCCCACGCGAGGCTCGCGTTGGCGCGCCGAAAGGCCGAGGACGCTGCACGGCGCAAGCGAGAACGCCTCGAGGAGACAGCTGCGCGGCTGAGGGCTGAATCGGAATGGCGCGGAACAGCTGGCTGGTCGCTGCTCGTGGGCGGGGTCGTCATTGGCGCGGGCGCCGGCTACTGGCTGACCGGGTACTTCGATGAACAGGCTGCACTGAACGCGGAACTCGGCGACGAAAACAGCGCCGGTCGCTTCGAAGGACTCGACTACGCGACCTACAAATCGCGGCAGGAAGAGCTCAATCGTAGCGCGATGATCGGGACGGCAGGCACGGTCGTGGGCGGCATTGCCCTGGTGACCGGCAGCGCGCTCCTGATCAGTCGCCCGGCTGTTCCCGACGTCGCAATCGGCCCGGCGTTCGGCGGCCGCGGCTTGCTCGTTCGCGGACGGTTCTAGATGGTCGCCGTCTCGCGTTGCACCCTCGCGTGCGTCTTATTGCTGGCAGGTTGCGGCGCCGACATCTTTGCGCCCGAACGGTTCGAATTCCAAACACCCGTCGAGAAAGAAAACGCCGTCAATGACAGTGGCGCGGCAGATGCTGGCCTGGATACCGCCGTCGCAGATACGACGAAAGACAGCGCCGCAGCATCAAAAGACATCGCAGCGATCGATGCTCCGACCATGAAAGACACGGCGGACGCCGATGTACCGGTGGATGCGCAAACCAAAGCCGACGCTGGCTCGGCGGCCGACGGCGGTCCCAAGGACACGGAGACAGGCGACGTCGAAGCAAACCCGGACGCGAGCGAAGCTGACATCGTCAAGGTGAACCCGTGCTCCAACCCCAACGCCACGAACCCGTGCGATGACGGCAACGTCTGTTCGATCGGCGACAAGTGCAACGGTGGGCTGTGCCTGCCCGGCGCCGCGACAACGTGCAACGACAAACTCCCCTGCACCGTCGACTCGTGCGACAAGAAGCAGGGCTGCGTGTTCGATGCCAAGGGAGCGGACGGGAAGCCCTGCGACTCGGACGGCGACGCGTGCACCGAAAACGACGCATGCACCGGTGGCGCGTGCAAGGCCGGTCCGGTCAGGTCCTGCAGCGACGGGAAGCCGTGCACAATCGACTCGTGTGTCGCCCCCGCGGGAAAATGCACCGCAAAGCCCACAGCGGAAGGCGGCGCGTGCTCGGACGGGAAGGTGTGCACGAAAGGCGAGGCATGCGCAGCAGGGACATGCACCGGCGGCAAGCCGATCTCGTGTGACGACGCGAACGCGTGCACGACGGACAGCTGCGCCGAGCCAGGCGGTGCTCACAAGGGCGGGTGTCGACACAAAGTCGCGCCCGGGCCCTGCCATGACGGCAACGCGTGCACCGTGGCCGCACAATGCGCGGACGGAAGCTGCATCGTCACCAAGACCGGAATTCCGAAGGGGTGCGACGACGGTTCGCCCTGCACAAAGGAAGCCTGCAGTCCGAAGACCGGATGCGTGCATCTACCCGTCGACGGCAAGTGCAGCGACGCCAACGCATGCACGAAGTCCGACTCGTGCATCAACGGTAAGTGCGTCGGACTGCCGGTCTCGGCGACGTTCTGCGACGACGCCAACGCTTGCACGGCAGATTCATGCGATCCAAAGAACGGCTGCGTGAGCAAGAACATCGGCGGGCCATGCGACGACAATGATAAGTGCACCGTCATCGATGGATGCGCCGGCGGAAAATGCGTCGGCATTGCGGTGCCCGCGTCATCGTGCACCGACAACAACCCGTGCACCGAGGACAAGTGCGACGCGAAGGAAGGCTGCGTGCACGCCGCGACCCACGTCCCGTGCGACGATACCAACCCATGCACACAGCAGGACATCTGCAAGAACAAGACGTGCGCGGGAACGCCGCTCGCTGCCGGTGCGTGCGAGGACGGCAACCCGTGCACCAAAGATAGCTGCGATGGCGCGATTCCCAAGGGCGGCGGCAAACCGAAAGGGTGTGTGCATCTGCAGACCGCCGGAGCTGCTTGCGACGACGGCGACAAGTGCACGCAGGGGGACAAGTGTGTCGGCGGCAAGATCACGGCGACGTGCGTGGGCGCCCCGATCGACGCGACGAAGACCTGCGATGATGGCAACGTGTGCACGACCGATACCTGTCCGATCGATCAAACCAAGCCCGGTTGCAAGCACGCTCCCGCGGCAGGCACCTGCGACGACAACAACGCGTGCACGCAGGACGACGCCTGCAAATCGGGCTCGTGCGCAGGCACGGCGACGGCGCCCGGCAAGCTCTGCGACGACGGCAACGTGTGTACCAAAGACGCGTGCAAGCCCGGGGCGAAACCAGGTGCAGCGTGCGCGCACAGCAACCTCGACGGCGCGGCGTGTGACGACGCCAACAAGTGCACAACCAAGGACGCGTGCGCGAAGGGCAATTGCACCGGGACCGCGATCGAGCCCAAGAAGGCGTGCAACGACAGCAACGCCTGCACCGACGACGGCTGCGACCCGAAAACCGGCTGCGTCCACAAGGCAAATGGCGCTGCGTGCGACGATGGCGACCCATGCACCGTGAGCGACGCTTGTTCGGCCAAAGTCTGTGCAGCTGGCAACAACCGCGACTGCAACGACGCGAATCCGTGCACGACAGACAGCTGCAACAAGGCCAAGAGCAGTATAAAGACCGGTTGCCTGCACGCGTTCGCTTCCGGCACGTGCGCGGACGCAAACGCATGCACGACATCGGACAGGTGCGTTTTCGGCACCTGCAGCGGTACACCCCGCAGCTGCGACGACGGCAAGCCGTGCACCGCGGACTCCTGCGACAAGACCAAAGGCTGCGTCACCCAGGCCAAGGCCGGTGCCTGCAACGACGGCAATCCGTGCACCAAAGCTGACGCTTGCAGCGGTGGCGCGTGCGTCGGACAGAAGCTCGCGGACGGTTCATCGTGCGCGGATTCCGCGCCATGTCACGTGACGGCGACCTGCAAGAACGGGGCGTGCACCGGCGCGAAGGCGGCCGCGAACGGCACCAAGTGCGACGACGGGAACGTCTGTACCGCCAAGGACGCGTGCCAGGCCGGGGCGTGCAAGGGCACACCCGACACGTGTGACGATGCCAACCTGTGCACGATCGACGCGTGCGTGGCGACCAAACCGGCTTCGGCGCGCTGCCAACACACGCCGTCCAAAGCGGCGGCCGCTTGCAAAGACGCCGGGACCTGCAAGCAGGCCGTCTGCCAGCCAACGACAGGCAAGTGTGGTCACGTCGACGTCTGCAAGCCACGCATCGTGCTCGAACGTTCGTTCGATTGTGGTAAGCCGCATGGTTTCACGTTCGCCCCCGCTGGCGCCGAGCCTCAGATCGCCTGGCACGTCGACGGCACCCCCAGTCTGCCCGGTTCGTTCTCGAAGGGTTGCTCGCTCAACTTCAACGACGGCAAGGACTACAGCAACGGCAAGCGGGCGCTCGGTCAGGCGACGTCTCCCGCCGTGGCGTTGCCGCACGCGCCTTCGCCGGTGCTCATCTTCAAGTCGTACAACGGTGTCGAGCTCAACCCGAAATACGACCTCCGCTGGGTCGAAGTCTCCGACGACGGGTTCGCGCAGCGGGTCGAGCGCGTTCGGCTCGATAACAGCAAGATGGCTGCGCAGTGGTCCACCGTGCAGATCTCCCTGGCGAAATGGCGCCGCAAAATCATCCAGGTGCGGTTTTCGTTCGACTCGCTCGATGCATCGTCCAACTTCGGGCCCGGCTGGTTCATCGACGACCTGCGCATCGAGGCGTCGCTCAAGGGCGGCTCCTGCCAGGGACACTGCGGGGCCTACGACGCGGCCGCGGCGTGCCAGTGCGACAAGGCTTGCGCCCTCTACGGCGATTGTTGCGTGGATGTACAGGAAACGTGTGGCGGCTGCAGCGCTGACGCCGACTGTGATCTCGGCCAACCGTGCGCCAAGGCCGCCTGCGATGTGGCAAACGGCCTGTGCGCGTTCACAGCCGCTGGCGCAGCAACCAAGTGCAACGACAACAGCATGTGCACGACCGCAGACGCGTGCCAGTTCGGCATCTGCGCCGGCAAAGCGACAGCCTGCGACGACGGTCAAGCGTGTACGGCGGATTCTTGCGACCCGAAAACCGGCAAGTGCGTGTTCAGCAAGTTTGCCGAAGGTGCCGCGTGTGACGACGGGGATGCCTGCACAGAGCCCGACGCGTGCATCGGTGGGGCGTGCAAGTCCGGCAAACGTACCTGCGACGACGGCAACTCGTGCACCGCGAATGGCTGCGACAGCACGATCGGTTGCATCGTCAAACACCTGGCGATCGCTTGCGAAGACGGCAGCTTGTGCACAACAGGAGACCGCTGCGAAAGCGGCGCCTGCAAGAGCGGAGCGGCGGCAAAGTGCGACGACAACAACCCGTGCACGGCCGATCAATGCGACGGCAAGGCCGGGTCCTGTCAGCACGTGCCGAGGGCAGACGGCAGCGCTTGTGCCACCGGCAAGACGTGCATCGCGGGCAAATGCGGCGCCGGCTCCGGGGCGTGCGGCAACGGCAAGCTCGAAGGCGGCGAGCAGTGCGACGACAAGAACACCAAGGCCGGTGACGGCTGCAGCGCGACCTGCCAACTCGAGACGCCCGAGGGCATGGTCGTCGTTCCGTCCGGCGCGTTCTGGATGGGCTGCAACACCGCCAATGAGTCCTGCGCGGCTGCCGCCAAACCGCAACACAACGTGGCCGTCTCGGGCTTTTGGATCGATGTCGACGAGGTCTCCGTAGACGACTACGCCAAGTGCATGACAGCCGGCAAATGTGACGCTCCCAACCCGCACAACGCCGCGTTCGGCACGCTGATTTGGTGCAACTACAAACGATCGGGAGCGGCGCAGCATCCCGTCAATTGCGTCGACTGGAACCAGGCAGCGACATACTGCTCGTGGGCCGGCAAGCGGCTGCCAACCGAAGCGGAGTGGGAGAAGGCCGCCCGCGGTGGTTGTGAAACGCTTCCGGGCCTGGACTGCAAACTCTCCGCGCGCAAATACCCATGGGGATCGGCCGCTCCAACGTGCAGTCATGCAGTCATGACCGGGACGGACGCGGCGTGCGCCAACGGAGGCACCGCGGCTGTTGGTGGCCGCGACAAGGGCAAGAGCCCATACGGCGTTCGTGACATGCTCGGCAACGTCGCGGAGTGGACGTCCGATTGGTACGACGTTGGCTACTACGCGAAGTCACCGAAGTCCGACCCGCTGGGCCCGTCATCGACCGGCAAGAAGGCGTTCCGAGGCGGCGCGTGGTCGTACGTTCCGGCCGTGCTACGCGCATCGATGCGCTTCAACTTCGCTGTCCCGAACCACCGAGCGGCAACAATCGGCTTCCGCTGCGCACGCTCGCTTCCCAACTAGCGCGGATCACCGAGGAAGTTCGGGCTCACAACACATCCGTTCACGAATGATCGCGAGATCAACACAACTGGGCGTTGTGCGTATGCCAGTCTTTGCGACGATTTTCGGGCGCGCCGCTTGTGGCATAATCGGGGAGCAACATGCTGTACGTAGCGGGTACTTCGATGGCTGATTCTGCCCCAGACAACGCCGATCCATCCGACGCCGTCGCGCTCAAGGGCGCCGCTGAATCGACGCCGGTTGACGAATCCGCAGCGGCAACGGTCGTCGAGGACACCGGTCCTGCCGCCGCCGCGCCGGACAACGTCAACGCCCTCGAGACTGGCGCGTCTGTCCAGGCGGGCAGCGACGTCGAGGCGCCGGTTCGCCGGCCGTCCGCCCGACATCATGCGAGCGCGGGAACCATCGTGGATCGCCGCTACCGGGTCGGCGACATGATCGCCCGCGGCAGCTGGAGCGTGGTCTACGACGCCGAGCATCTCCGCACCGGACAACAAGTGGCGCTGAAGATGTTGCTGGCGGACCTGCCATGCGGCGACGAAGCGGCCGAGGCACGCTTCTTCCGAGAGGCGCGCACGACGGCGGCGCTGGAACACCCAAACACTGTTCGGGTTTTCGACGTGGGACGAACGGACGCCGGTGCGCTGTATTTCGCATCCGAGCGCCTACGCGGCCATACGCTCGAGGAAGAGCTCGAAGGCATGTCCAAGCGCGGCGAGCGCATGTGCGAAGACGAAGCCCTCGATGTCGCGGAGCAGGTGCTGCGCAGCCTGAAAGAGGCCCACGGCAAGGGACTGATTCATCGCGACCTCAAACCCGCGAACATCTTCTGCGCCGAAGTCGCCGGCGAGACGATGATCAAGGTGCTGGACTTCGGTATTGCGCGCCTGCTTGGACAGCGCATTACCCAGCGCGGCATCACGCTCGGCTCGCCCGACTTCATGAGCCCGGAACAGTGCGCGTGCCAGGACGTCGACGCCCGCAGCGATTTCTACGCCCTCGCGGCGATGATGTTCATGTTCGTGACCGGCCGTGCGCCGTTCGTTGGCGACGACGCCTGGGAAGTCATTGACCAGCATCGCAGCGCCGACATCCCCGATCCACGCAAACACACCAAGCAAGAGCTCAGCGAGTCGTTCGCGCACCTCGTGATGCGCGGCCTCAGCAAACACCCCGGCGCCCGTTGGCAGGATGCGGACATGATGCTTGCGGCGATCGCCGATACGCGTTCGCGCGCAGCTCAGATGCGTAAGGGCGCTGTTCGTCGCCCCAGCTCGGCCAGTATCGCGATGCCGCAGCGCTCTCGTCCGCGCGTTTCGACGGGCCAATGGGGGGCCGGTGACCGCGGCGCCCAAGCTACGGCCGCTGCGCCGCAAGTGACGGATGTTCCGGTCGGAACGGTGGCCACAACCGCCAAGTACTCAGCGGTGACCGAGGCCGCGTTGGCCGCAAACGCATCCAAGGGGCCTGTCCTGGAGGCGCCGCCAGCGGAAGCGAAGCCGGACACTGCGACAAACGCACCCACGGCCCAAAACGGCACGAGCGGGGCGTACCGCGCGGTCGCCATCGGGCTGTTGCTGGTGGCTCTCGGCCTGGCCGGATTGCTGCTGTTCACGCGACTGGGATAGCCCCAAAGGAAGCGAGCCGCCCAATTGGTATGATCATCATCTGATCATGCCGATTCATCGCAATGCCTAGTAGTCCTGGTCTTCGTTGCCGGCCGTCGAGTCGGCGTCGTCAAACGCCCGAAGCGGCTTCACTTCAATGTCGAACGTGCGACTGGCAATCGCCGCGACAATCTCATCTCGCACCGCATCCAGCGTGACTTCGCCGCGCTTGCCGTCCAGGTACGTGCGCAAGTTCGCGATACCGGACTCGCGCTCACGCTCACCGACAACAAGCATGTACGGCACCTTGCGAAGCTCGGCTTCTCGCACCTTGTAGCCCATCTTCTGGTTGCGATCGTCGACGTCGACACGGATTCCGGCGGCGGCCAGCTTGCCGTGCACCTCGTTGGCGTAGTCGAGCACCTTGTCGGAGATCGGAATCACAACCGCCTGAACGGGGCTGAGCCATGTCGGAAGCGCGCCAGCTGTATGTTCGAGCAGGATGCCAAAGAAGCGCTCGAAGCTGCCAAAGATCGCGCGGTGAATGACGATCGGGCGGTGGGCCTGGTTGTCGCTGCCGACGTACTTCATGTCGAAATTGATCGGCTGCTGGAAGTCGAGCTGGAGCGTTCCGCACTGCCACTTTCGACCGAGGCAATCGGTCAGTTGAATGTCGATTTTCGGTCCATAGAAAGCGCCGTCGCCCTCTTCGATTCGGTAGTTGCCTTCGCCAACGTGGCGATCCAGCGCGGCGGCCAGCGCCACTTCTGCCTCATCCCAGAGTTCCGGCTCGCCCATGAAGTCGTCGGGCCGCGTCGACAGCGCAAAATCGTATTGGATCTCAAAGAGATCGTAGAGCTTTCGCGAAATATCGATCAGCTCGGCCATCTCATCTTGGACCTGGTCCTCGGTCACGAAGATGTGTGCGTCGTCCTGCGTGAACTGACGCACGCGGAACAGACCGTTGAGCGCGCCCGTCAGCTCGTTGCGGTGCAGGATTCCCCCTTCGCTGACTCGTAGCGGCAGCTCGCGGAATGAGCGCCTCCGGCTCGTGTAGAAGAGGAACGTGTCCGGGCAGTTCATCGGCTTGAGGCAGTACTCGGTGTCGTCCGCCTCGAGGATGAACATGTTCTCTTTGTAGTGCTGGTAGTGACCGCTGCGCTCATACAGGTCCTTCTTGTAGAGGACCGGATTGAAGATCTCCTGGTATCCACGTGCCCTGTGGCTTTCGCGCCAGTAGTCGAGGAACTGCTGGTACACCGTGAACCCGCGCGGCGACCAGAAGACGGCACCGGGAGCCAGCGGGCTGAACGTGAACAGGTCGAGGTCGATACCGATCCGCTTGTGGTTGCGCTTCTTGGCCTCCTCGAGGAACTCCAGGTAGGAGGCGAGATCGTCGGGGTTCTCCCACGCAGTGCCATAGATTCGCTGCAGCATGGGGCGGTCGTTGTCGCCGCGCCAATACGCGCCTGCGACCTTCAAGAGCTTGAAGTGGCGACATGCCTTCGTGCGGCTGACGTGCGGCCCCGCGCACAGATCGACAAACTTGTTCTGTCGGTACAGCGTGACCTCCTGCACGCCCTGACGCTCGATGATGCTGTCGATCACCTCGACCTTGTACGCCTGACCACATTCTTCAAACATCGTTCGGGCTTTTTCGATGCCGACCGTGGCGACTTCGAAACGCCAGTTCCGCTTGATGATCTTCTTCATGCGCCGCTCGATCGCGCCGAGGTCGTCGGGCGTCAGCGGTCGCGGCAGGTCGAAGTCGTAGTAGAAGCCGTGCTCGATCGCCGGTCCGGTCGCGACTTTGGCGCCCGCAAAGAGCTGTACGACCGCTTCCGCCATGATGTGCGCCGTCGAGTGGCGCAGGCGGTAGAGGCGGTCGGCGCGCGATTCATCCGCCGGTGCTTCGTTGCCGGAAAAGCGCAACTCGGCGACGACATCGATGATATCGGGAAGGTCGGCTTGAGGTGGTTGATCAGCGACGTCGGCGGACGCCGCCACAGAGGGCTGCTCGCTCATGGGAAACTCCGATGCTGGACCGCTACGAATGGTCGGCCAGGGCCCGCAAGGCTACACGTCCTCGCCGCCGAGGCAAGCAGAGGGCGGCTCCAGGCAGGTTCGATCGGATGGCGGCCGAGGTCGAGTTCGAACCGGGCGTTGGCGCGGCTGTTGGCGCCGCTGTCATACGTGACCACGCGGAAGAGCTCGCCGTACTCGGTCGCGAGCCGCTGGACAACGTCCGCGAAGACGCCCGACTCGTTGGTCTCGGGCGGGATGATGTGCATGTCCACGCAGCCCGTACAGACGATTCTACGGGCCGAGCGCCTTTTTGGAGGTCGAGCACAGCATGGGGGGCTGCGAGCGTCGTCGCCGGCCCCGGAGCCCCAGGGCGAGTCCCAACGAGCTGCCGATCCACGCTCCCCGGCGCCGTTCCGCCTTCCGAGCTCCGAGAATCCGTCGTCCGCCATTTCCGCGTCCGTCACTCGGCCGCCGACTCCGAATCCGAATCCGAATCCGAACCAACCGGCACGTTAGCGGCGTGCTCGGGCGCCATGACTGCCATCGACCCCGAGGCCCTCCGCTCAAAAGCTGTGCCTTGCAGCTTCCTCGTTGCTCCGGCAACCCGACTCAAACGATCCGCACCCGAGGCCCCAGCGGCCGCACACCGCCAAAAAGGCCTGCAGCCCGCGAGCAGGGGGCTCACGGGCTGCAGGTTGGAAAGGGATGGTCGTTGGGCGCGACCATCCGCGCAGGGACTGTGTGACCGGCTTCTCAGCTGGCCAACGCCATCACGGCGCTACGGTTTCTTGGGTGCTACGCATTTCTTCGCTGCGTCCGCGCAACCCTTGTCTTTCGCGATGCACGTGTCGGTGCAGGTCTTGGGATTCTTGTCCTTCATGCATCCCTTGGCGCACGTGTGCTGGCATTCGGCGAGCTTCTTGAACGAGGCCACCTCGGCCTTGTCGGCCTTGGCGACGCAGCCGATCGCGCACGGCAGCGTGTTGTCGTCGCCACCGCCCTTCTTCTCGCAGCCGTCGATGCAGCCGAGCATCTGCGTGCAGGTGTCTTTGCCGGACGGGTTGGCGCACTTGGTTACGGCGTCAACGCACATCGGCGACGGGCCCATGTCAACAGGCGTGGCGCCACCAGGCATGGGAGCGCCGCCGCCGGAGCCACCCGAGCCGGATTTGTCGCCGCCGTCCTCGCACGCCTTGCCGAGGCCCCAGAACGCCACTGCGGCGTCCTTCGTGGCCTTGCCGAGACAGCTGATCGAGCAGGCGCCTTCAGCGTCGCCCTTCTTCTGACCGGCCTTGACCGCGTCTTCGACACACTTGCCCATGCAGCCGAAGGTCTCGCCGCAGGTGTTCGGGCCCTGCGGGTCGATGCACGCGATCAACTCAGCGGAGCAATCGGGATCTTTGCCGTCCTTGCCTTTCTTGCCGTGGCACATGCCGAGCTTGCCAAAGAGGTCGAGCCCCTTTTCGCTGGACGCGGCGAGGCACTTCATCGTGCAACCGTCCATTTCGTCGCCCTTGTCGCCATGGTTGTCGCCGCCCGGGCTCTTGCCACCGCCCGGCGGGGGCTTCGGATCGGTCTTATCGTCCTTGCCGTTGTCGCATTTCTCGAAGCAAACGAACGTGGTGCCGCAGGTCGCTTTGCCCCACGTACCGTTGTTGAGGCACTGAACCAGGGGCTTGGTGCACGCAGCTTCCTGCTTCTTCTTGGACGCGGGGTCCTTCGGATCGACCGGGTTGTCCACCATGCACTTGAACATCGCCTTGACCGCACTTTTGGCGGCGGCGTCGCCGCTGTTGAGGCACTTGGCGTTGCACGAGAACACCTTGCCGTCAGACGGCTTGTCGCACTTCTCCATGCAACCACCGATGTCGGAGCACGTCTTGTCACCCTTGGCCTTGGGATCGTCGAGGCAGGTAAGAAGCTGCGCACCGCACGCTTCGTTCATGCACGTGCCAACGCATTCCGCCTTGTTCTTGGCGTCCTTGCACTTGCCCTTGATGCATTTGTCTTGTGAACAGCTCAGCAGTGGCGTGCCTACTTGGAGGACCGCCGGGGCCGCGTCTGTCACGCAACCGGCATGGCAGCCTTCTTTGAAGCCGGCCTTGGCGCACTCGATGATCACGCAATCGCCGAGAGCCGGGCATGTGTTGTGCTTGTAGGTCTTGCCGCCGGCGTCGCCACCGCTGCTGCTGCTGCTGGACGCGCCTGCGTCGCCACCGCTGCTGCCGGATGCCGAGGCGTCGCCGCCGCTGCTGCTGGATGCCGAAGCGTCGCCGCCGCTGCTGCTGCTTGCGCCGCCGTCTGCGGTGGCGTCAGCGGGACCAGCGTCCTCTGTCTTCTTGTCGTCGCTGCCGCCGTCGTCGCCAGCACAGCCGCCCATGACGAGCGCACTTACCGCGGCGAACGCGATCATGTTCCGGGTGAATCGCATGTATCTAACTCCTTGAGGTTACTTCCGAGCAACTCCAGCACAGCCGCGCGCCAAAGAACCGGGCGTTTGCCGGCCGACGGACTCTTGAGGGCGAGGCTAGCCGCTCGAAGAAAGCCGTCCATATTTTGCGAAACGTAGCGATCCCCTTGGCTGTCAGCAACACCGGCAACGCCTTGGAGCACGCCTGCTCCATCGCGCGAAACGGGCTCAGACCGCGTGCGTTTGGGTCCCGTGCGTTGGGTTCGAGATGACAAAAAACAACCGAGCCCCGACCTTGCGATCGGGGCTCAGTGCGCGATTGGTAGCCGCGATTACTCGGGCTGTGCCAGCGGTGGACCGTCACCGCGCGGACCGAAATCGCCCGGCGGCGGACCGTCAGCATCGGGGCCATCGCCAAACGCGCCGCGCCGCTTGCCGCGCTTGTGCTTGCGCCATCGCTTGTGCATCCGGTGGCGGAATCGACGCTTCATCTTGTGCATCGCAATGAGCATCTTCGCCTGCTCTTTGGGAGTCAGGACGCGACGAAGAGCGGCGATTTGTTTGTCATGCAGCTTGGCGAGCTGCGCCCGCGACGCGACGATCCCGTCGACCGCGACTCCGTAGGCGCGCTGGTCCTGGCTGTCGGACTTGAGCAGCTGGCGAAGCGCCTGGTGATTGGCGCGCATCTCCTTCTTGAGCTCCCTCTTCTTGACGTGGAACTTGTCCATAACCCGCTCGACGCGCGCCGCTTTCGCTTCGCTGAGGCCAATCTTGGTGCGCAGCATCTTGGCGCGATGCTGTTTCATCTTTTTGATGAACTTGGCCCGTTTGGCCTTGCGCTCGTTCTTGTAGTCGTCGCCCGGCGGCACGGCCGATGCGATGGCGGGGATGGCCAACGCGCAGACGATCGCAGCGATGAATGTGGTCCGTTTCATGTCAACTCCAGAGGGCTGCCCGTGCAGCGATTTGGGGGTCGTTTGGAGGGGCCGCTGCTTGCGACGACCTCGTTCACTATCCAGATGCCAGTGCCGCGGCGGACGTTAATCGGCGGAGCTACATTTTCTGCAAAAAGCCGTTCAGTCAGGCGTTGTCGGTCGCTCTTGCCGGCCAGGACTCCTTTCGCCTTAGGTCGCCCGAGTGTGTAGGCTGGCGCCGCTCGTCGCGATCGTGCGGCGTCGATGTGCACGGTAAAGCAACGATGATGGACACGGGACAGAGCGCGTGGCGCCACCGCGGGATCACGACGGTGCTGTTGTGCCTCATGTACATCGCGACGACACCCGCGACGGTCTCTGCTGACCCGGCCGGCATCCCGACTGCCGCAAGTCCGGCCAGTGCACCGACTCAGGCCATGATTCAAGGCTCTGCCGTCGTCGACGCGGCAGAGGCGCTGCTTTTCGACCTCGAGAAGCTGGTCTACCTGCGCGAGCAGCGCGGCTGGACCATCGACAAGCACATGATCCAGGGCCTTCTGACCGATTCGTTGATGAGCGTATGTTTGGCCGATCGTTCAGTTTTGGAAAAAGCCGCCGAACTCGTCGAGATACGCATCCTGCGCGAAGGCGGCCCCCTCAAGCGCGCCTGGCTCGCCCATGGCAAATCGCTCGATGACCTCAGCGACTTGCTGACGCTGCACCGCGTCAAACTCCTGCTCAAGACATCGCACGCCCGCAAACCGACAGATTGTCCGTTTTATATGGAGACCGATCCGACCTTCTCAGCGCGGCACCGAGACGACAGCTACGGTGTCATCGCCGCAGAGGGTGGTGGCTTGTTCACCGTGCGACAGTTGCGCAGCCGCTATACGGTCGGCGGCGGCGGATCCGGACGCATCACCCTTGGGTATGGGTTCGATCCAAGATGGAGCATCCGTTTTGGTCCCGAGTTGGGCGGCGCGGCGTTGGTCAAACCGGACCTGCGGGCCGAATCGGTCGAGGTCGACTTTTTCGGTGCGCTCCCGGTGACGTTTCGTTACATCACGCCGACCTTCAACTACGACTTCGAGGTCGCGGCGATCGGTCTGGGCGTTCCATGGCGCGACAAGCTCCGCGCCGGCGTGCGCGCCGGCATGATGTTGGGCATTACGTCGCTACGAATCCGGTCGCTGCTGCCCTGGGCCGGCTACTCGGTCAACGTCGAATACATCACGGGGCGCGACGAGTTCCCCAGCCAGTGGAGCTTGCGGATGGGGTTCCGAATCGGGTTTGTGCTGCGCTTGTTCAGGCCGTGAGCACACGTCGCGCCAACGCCGTCGCGGTTTTGCCGGGCATCGACGGCCCCGCGTAGACCATGCCTGAGTAGATCTGGACGAGCCTTGCGCCAGCGGCCAACTTCGCTGCTGCGTCGTCCGCATTCATGATCCCGCCGACGCCAACAACCGGGATCGAATCGCCCAATCGGTCGCAGATCCTGGCCACCATCGTCGTGCTCATGTCGGTCAATGGCGCACCGCTCAGGCCGCCCTTTTCGCCGCGGGCCGGGGAACACAGTCCATCACGCGCGATCGTGGTGTTTGTCGCGATAACGCCGTCGACCCCTGCGCTTTGCACAGCATCCAACGACTCGGAGAGGGCGTCTTCGTCAAGGTCGGGCGCCAGCTTGACCAACAGCGGCTTGCGTCCGTGTTTACCTGCGAGCTCGTCGCGACTCGAAACCAAGGTGGACAGCAGCGCGCCCAGGTAGTCGCCGCCCTGCAAATCGCGCAGCCCGGGCGTGTTGGGCGAACTGACGTTGACGGTGACGTAGTCGGCGAGACTGTAGAGGCGCTTCATCACGACCAGGTAATCGCCCGCGGCGTCCGGCAACGGCGTCTCCTTGTTCTTGCCGATGTTGACGCCCAGGATCACGTCGCGGGGTCTCGGTCCCGCCAGGTTTGCCGCGACCACTTCCATACCCGCGCTGGGGAACCCGAGCCGATTGATCACGCCGCGGTCGGCGGGCAGACGAAACACGCGAGGACGAGCGTTGCCGGCTTGCGGCCGCGGGGTAACGGTGCCGATTTCGACGTGGGAGAACCCAAGGCATGCCAGCCCACGCCATGCAGTCGCGTCCTTGTCGTAGCCGGCGGCGAGCCCAACCGCGTGCGCAAATCGCAGCCCGAACACCTCGACAGGTGATGCACTCGATGGCCCAAACATTGTTCGGAGAATCGATCGACCGACCGGTGTATTGGACGCGGCTCGGAGCGCGCGGAGCGACATGTGATGTGCGCGCTCCGGGTCAAGCTGGAATAGCAGCGGCCGAAGTCCGCGCCACATGAGGCCGCCCATCTCAGTGAGCCCCACCGTCAAGAAACTGCTCGACCTCTTCGATTTGCTCTGCCGCCACCGCGCCCGTAACCCGCCAATGTCCGAGCAGGTCGCGCAGGCCAACGACGGAGTGAAGCCGTAAGCCCGCTTCGGACAGCGCGCGCCCCGCACCGCTCGCGCGATCGACCAGCACGACGACGTCCGTCGCGGTCAGTCCGGCGCTGGTCAGAGACGGCAAGGCTTCGAGGACGCTGGTGCCTCGGGTCGCGAGGTCATCTACGATCACGGCTTTGTCGCCCATGGCGAACGGACCCTCGATCGCTTGGCGGCGGCCGTGCGCCTTCCGTTCTTTGCGCGGGTAGATCATCGGCCACCCGCCCTGGAGGCACGCCGCGGTAGCGAGCGGCAAACCGGCGTACGGCAGCGCAGCGACGCGGTCGAACTGCAGCGGATTCAAGAGATCCACGTAGGCGGCGGCGACGGTCTTCATGGCAGCGGCCGAGCCGGACAGGCGGCGCAGGTCGAGATAGATCGGCGAGTGCAGACCCGACTTGAGCGTGAAGCCGCCAAACTGCACGCAGCCCATCTCGAGCAAGGCGTGGGCAACTTCAGCCCCGCGACCTTTCAGTACCGCGTCTGAACGCTGTTCGGCGTTATGTCGGCGGGCGCTTCTTCGCGCCGTTTCGACGATGTCGCGGAGCTCTCTTGCGGCAGCAGCCGGGTCGTCGGCGCGGGCGATCGAGCGTGAGGCGGAGACCAGCATGCCCAGTCCGTCGGCACGGATTCCGGCGGCCACCGCTCGGTCGGCACGCCCGCCTTGCGCTCCGATTCCGGGCACCAGCAGCCAAGAACGCGGAGCCACTGCGCGAATCTTCGCCATCGCTTCCGGCGCGGTGCCTCCGGCGACCAAGCCGATCTGGTCGGAGGCGGCGTGTGCGGCGGCCTCAGCGGCGATCGCCTCGAAAACCGTGCTTCCGGACGCGAGTTCGGCTTCTTGAAGACGCTCAGCGCCGGGATTCGTCGTGCGGCAAAGCACGAAACATCCCTTGGAACGATCGGTCAGGAAAGGTGCCATCGCCTCCCAGCCCAAGTACGGCTGCAACGTGATCGCACCGGCGCCGGCGACGTCGAATGCGGCCCGGGCATAGGCGGCTGACGTCGACCCTATATCGCCGCGCTTGGCGTCGAGCACGACCGGCACACCGTCCGCTTCCGAAATCAGCGTGTGAAGCGCAGCGACACCGTCGGGCCCGAGCGCTTCGAAGAACGCGGCGTTTGGCTTGAAGGCCGCGGCGTAGGGCGCCGTTGCACGCATGATGCGGCGACCGAAAGCGAGGGCAGCGTCAGCACCTCCGCCGCCAATGTCGGCCTCGTGCGGGTCGATCCCCACGCAAAGCAGCGAACCTATCGACGTGCACCGAGCCTCGAGCCGCGCGAAGAACGTGCCGGGGTGTGCCATTTCAGCTCCGTGGCTACTACGCCTTGCCGAGCACCATCGCGAGCAAAGCCATGCGGACGTACATGCCGTATTCCGCTTGTCGGAAATACGCCGCCCGCGGATCGGAATCCACATCCATGCTGATCTCGCCAACACGCGGCAGCGGGTGCATGAGGACCATTCCCGGACGGGCCTGGCGCATCGTTTCGGGCGTGATCACGTACGCGTCCTTGACGTCGTCGTAGGCGGCGGGGTCCTCGAATCGCTCTTTCTGCACGCGGGTTACATACAGCACGTCGGTTCGTCCAAGCACGGCTTCGAGATCGCGGTGCTGCTGGTAGGGCGTGCCGGCTTCGTCGAGCTCCGAGATGAGCTTTTGAGGCAGTCGCAGGATGTCGGGCGAAACGAAGTTCAGTTTGACGTCGAACAACGTCAGCAAGCGCGCCAGCGAATGGACTGTCCGTCCGTACTTGAGATCGCCGAGCATCGTGATCGTCAGGCCGTCTACGCGTCCGGCTTCTTCGACGATCGTGAACAGGTCCAACAGAGCTTGCGTTGGGTGCTCGCCCTGCCCGTCGCCCGCGTTGATCACCGGTTTACGCAGATACCTGGCCGCTTCGGCTGCAGCGCCAACGCGGTGATGTCGCAGCACGATAACGTCGGCGTAGCACTCCAAAGTCCGAACAGTGTCCGGAAGTGATTCTCCTTTCGAAACAGATGAATAGCGAACTTCACTGATCGGAATCACGCTACCGCCAAGACGCTCCATCGCCGCCGTGAAGCTCGATGCGGTGCGCGTGGACGGCTCGTAAAAGAGATTCACGAGGATCTTGCCCTTCAAGAGATCGAACGAACCGACGCGCTGCACCATCTCCCGCATCTCGTGGGCGACGCCGAAGATGTACTGGAGATCAGCCCGCCGGAACTGGCTCACCGAGACGATGTGCTTACCGTAGAACGGCGCGTCACGTCGGTCGCCAAATGGCAGGTGGGGGCTCGTCGGAACGCGTAGGCGGGTATTCATCGGCTCTCCTGGCTGGCGGACCGACCAAAGGATCCGCGCCGCAAATGCCCGATCCGCGCCGAGATCGCAAGCGCCACGTGCGCGTAAGTTCAGCCACGAAGCCGCGCCGCTTGATTGTCGACGGCAAAAGCCTTATGACGCGCGGCCGCCGCCGGATCCGCGCACCGTCAACGCAGAGACGGCGCGTCCCGAAACGGGCGATCGGCGCGGCGCACTCGTCCCCAATTCCAGGAGCCCCCCATGATCACGGTCGCCGGCGTCACCAAGGCATTCGGTGGGCGCAAGCTCTTCGAGAACGTCAACACCTCGTTCGCTCCCGGCAACCGCTACGGTCTGACCGGCCCCAACGGCTCGGGCAAATCGACGTTCATGCGCATCATCTCGGGCGCGATCGAGCCGGACGAAGGCACGGTTCGCACGCCCCGGAAGATGACGGTGCTTGAGCAGGACCACAGCAAATTCAACGCCAATGGCGTGCGCGACACCGTGCTCATGGGCAACGCAGCGCTGTGGGCCGCCATGGTCGAACGCGACGAGCTCTACGCGCAGTCCGAGACCGAGTTCACCGACGAGATGGGGATGCGTCTGGCCGAGATCGAGGTCGTGGTGGCCGAAGAGGACGGCTACACGGCCGAATCGGAAGCCGAAGCGTTGCTCAGCGGCCTCGGCATCGGCGAAGACCTGTTCGAAGCGAAGATGGCCGACCTATCGGGCGGCATGAAGGTGCGCGTGCTGCTCGCCCAATCGCTGTTCGGCAAGCCCGACGCGATGCTCCTCGACGAACCGACCAACCACCTCGACCTCGACACGATCGAATGGCTCGAGGAGTACCTCGTGCGCTACCGCGGCATCCTCGTCGTCATCAGCCACGATCGCCGCTTCCTCAACAGCATCTGCACGCACATCGCCGACATCGACTACGAGACGATCATCACGTACCCGGGCGCGTACGACGACATGGTGCGCACCAAGGCGCAGATCCGCTCGCGGCTCGACCAGCAGGAGCACGAGAAGCGCAAGAAGATCTCGCAGCTCAACGAGTTCATTCAGCGGTTCTCCGCCGGTTCGCGCGCCAGCCAGGTGCAATCGCGCAAAAAGCGCCTCGAGAAGCTCAAGACCTCCGACATCAAACGCAGCAATATCGCGCGGCCATACATTCGGTTTCCCGTCGGCGCGGAGAGCGGCAAGCACATCGTCGACGTCCAGGAGATCAGCAAAGGTTTTGGCGAAGAGCTGCTTTGGAGCGGGTTCCGTGCGCACGTCAACCGCGGGGATCGCATCGGAATCATCGGCCGTGACGGCGTCGGCAAGACGACGTTGGTGAAAGTCCTGCTCGGCGAGTACGAACCCGACGACGGCCGCTACGAATGGTCAGACGGCGTGGACATGGGCTACTTGCCCCAGGAACACGAGGGGACAATCGAGCCTGGCAACACGATCGATCACTGGCTGCACGGCTTCAAACCGGGCGCCGAGTTCGAGATTATCCGAGCACTGTTAGGGCGAATGTTGTTTCGCGGCGACGAGGGCACGAAACCGACGGCCACGCTCAGCGGTGGCGAGCGCGTCCGTATGTTGATGTGCAAGATGATGCTCGAAGCACCGAACACGCTCGTCCTCGACGAACCGACCAACCACCTCGACCTCGAATCGATCGCCGCACTGGCGGATGGCCTCGCGGCCTACCAGGGAACGTTGTTTGTCGTGACCCACGACCGCGCGCTCTTGTCGGAGGCGTGCAATCGCATCTGGTCGATTCGCGACGGCGAGATCATCGACTTCAAGGGTCCCTACGACGAATACGCCGAAAGGTACGGCGCCTGAGCGACTGTTACCGCTGGGCCAGGGCAGACAAGCGCACTATTTGGCGATGTTCGCGCAGCGGAATCCGATGGTGTAGTCCGACGACGCTGGATCGTGGGCTTCTCGATTGCCAGCGCGTGCTCGGTCCGCAGATTCTTTGAGGTTGCCGCCACGGATGACGCGGGCGGCAACCTTCGTCGTGTGCTGCGGGTCCGTCTTCCCGGCGAAGCCACCGTATGCCGACTTGTCATACCAATCGAGCGTCCACTCGCTGACGCTGCCGCCCATGTCGCGGACGCCGTGCGGGCTTTCGTCCTTGGGCCGCGCGCCGACAGGGTGGGTTGAATCGGCTCCACAGCCTTCTTTCCCGCCGTCTTTAACGATGGCCATCGCACAGTTGGCGGCGACTTCGCCCCACGGCCACGTCGCGACCTTCTTGGCGCAGTCCACGCCCCAATGCGAGCACACTCCGCGCGCGGCGGCTTCCCACTGGGCTTCCGTTGGCAAGTTCTTGCCTTGCGCGGCGCAGTAGCCCTGAGCTTCCGCGAACGTGACACAGTTGATCGGATGGTTGCCGCGGTTGGTCTTGCCGTGGTTGCACTTCGCACCCGTCGCCGCCGGCTTCTTGCATTTGCCAGCCGTGACGCACGCGTCGAACTCCGCGACTGTGACCTCAAAAACGTCCATGTAGAACGGACTGAGCTGGATCTTGGCCTGGCCGTTTTCGTCCGCATTCGCCGCGCACTTGGCGTCGAGCTCCTTGTTGCACCCGATGTAGGCCTCTCCACCTGCGACCAGGACCATGCCCGCCACCGCGGGTTTGCACGCCCCAGCCACGCACGCGCCGCCACTGCCGCACGCCGTTCCGTCGGCAAACTTACCCGTCTCCTTGCAGCTGCCTGTCGCGGTGTCGCAGGCGTTGAACGCGCAGGCGGACTTCTTGGCGCAACTGCCATCGCCCGCGAGCGCACATTTGCCTGTCTTGAGGTCACACGTGTTCTTCGCGCATCCCTTGTCCTTGGAGGTGTCGCAGGTCACGACCGTCTTGGGGTTGGCCTTGCACTTGCCCGCGGCCTTGTCGCAGAAATCCACGCCGTTGCAGGGGTTCGCATCGTCCTTGCAGTCGGCGTCTTCTTTGCAAACGCAGGTGTCCGTCCCCGGCGCGCATTTGCCCGCATCGCAGCTGTCGCCGACCGTACAGGGTTCCCCATCGCTGCACAGCACGTTCGACGACGCGTTGACGGTCCCGCACTTGCCAGTCTTCTTGTTGCACACATTCTTGGCGCACGTCGTGTCGTTGGTGCCGTCGCATTTGACGATCGTCTTGTCGTTGATGACACACCGCGGGGGCACAACCTTCGTGTCGCATTGCAGGGTGCCGTTGCAGGCATCCCCGTCGTCGCTCTTGGCGCAGTCGGCGTCCTTCTCACACGTACAGATGTGCGTTCCGACGATGCACTTGCCTTTGCCGTCGCAGTAGTCGCCGGACGTGCACGGATTGCCGTCCGCGTTGCACGTCGTGAACTTGTCGCTGTGGTCGAACGCGCACTTGCCCGTCTTCTTGTCGCAGCGGTTGGCCTTGCAGCTGTCATCGTCGGCCACGCTGCACACGACGATCGTCTTGGGATTGACCTTGCAGGCTGGCTGCTTGCCGGACTTGTCGCAGAAAAACGTACCGTTGCACGGGTCACCGTCATCGAACGACGCGCAATCGCTATCCGCTTTGCACGTGCAGGTGTCCGTCCCAGGATCGCACGCCCCGCTGGTATTGTTGCACGTGTCGCCCACTGTGCACGGGTTGTTGTCCGTACAGGCCTTGAACTTCGTCTTCGTGATCACCCATTTGCACGTGCCGTCCTGCTTGTCGCAGACGTTCTGCTTGCAAACCGTGTTGTCGACGTCGGCGCACTTCACGACGCTTGCCGGGTTGACCACGCACGTCGGTTTCGCCTGCGTGATGTCACAGTAAAGCGTGCCGTTGCACGGGTCGCCGTCTTCCTTCTTGGCGCAGTCCGCGATCGTCGAACAGCTGCACAGGTTGGTCTGCGGCACACAGCTTCCGTCCGCCTTGCAGCTGGTAACCGTGCACGAGTCGCCGTCGGTGCACGGATGGGCCTTCGTCGGGAACTTCTTGGTCAGGTCGACGCCGACAAAGCAGCACTGGTCGCCGTCCTTCTCGCCGATGCAGTTGAGCCCAGGGGCCAGCTTCTCGCACTGCACGGTTGCCTGGTACCACGGCACTTTGGCGCACGACCCGGTCACCTTGTCGCACGCGTTCTTCTTGCAGATGGTGTCCTTGAGCGTCGAGCAAAAGGCGACCGTCGCGGGGTTGACCTGGCATTGGTGGTCCTTGACCGTCTTGTCGCAATAGAGCGTGCCAAGGCACTTGGTAGCCTTCGATTTGCCCGCACAGTCCGCGTCGATCTTGCAGACGCACGTGTCGGTGCCTGGGGCGCATACTCCGTTCTTGCAGACGTCGCCAGTCGTACAGGAGTCGCCGTCATCGCATTTGTGCTTGGGTCCGTCGAGCTTTGTGTCGTTGTCGCATGAGCCGGTTTTGGGATCGCAGGTGTCGGTCGTGCACGCATTGTTGTCGTCGCACTTGCTGCCGGGCGTGCCCTTGCAGCTCCCGTCGACGCAATGGTCTTCTCCACTGCACGCGTCGCCGTCGTTGCACGGCTTCTTGTCCGCCACCTTGATGAACGAACAAACGCCCGCCTGGCTGCACGCGTGCTCCTGGCACTTGGGGGCCGCGCCCTTGGTCTTCTCGCAATCCGCGGCGGTCGTGCATTCCTTGGCGCCGGCGTCCCCGCTCGTCGTGTCGCTTGGAACCGCATCCGTTGTCCCAGTGTCTGCCGAACCACTGTCTGCTGAACCTGCGTCGGCTGCGTCCGCCTCGCCACCGCTGTCAGGACCACCGAAGCCGGGCGCGAACTTGGCGGCATCGGGCACGATGTCTGAGCAAGCCGCCATCATCAGCAAAGCGAGGCAACTGGCGATAATGCCGGCAGACCACGGAGCCGACCCCTGGTTGCGCGGCGAAACGGATGATAGCGAGCGAATTGGCGGGTGGTGCAGCGTTTTCATGGTCGCGCGCATCGTCGCACGCTGGCTGGACAGGTCAACCGCGCCGTGGGCGGGTCATCCCACATCACCCATGGCCACATGAACGGGCATCGCGCGGAACCGGCTCTGCGACAATCCGCGAACCGACTCGTGTTCGGCCGATCGGCGATAGCGTTCGAGCAAAGGGTGTGCGTTGCCGATAACAGCCCGCCGCCACTGCCGGGCGGTATCAGGGCGTCCAGCGATTTCGGCCGCGCGCGAACCCCAGAGTTGCAGCTGGCCGCGATAAAAGCGGTTGGGTTCGTTGGCGATGCCGGTCGCGAAGTGGTCGACAGCTTCGGAGGCCGCCCCGTCGCGAAGACACATGCCGCCGATCAGCAGGCGGTAGCTGGGTTCGTCAGGGTCGAGCGTCACCGCCTGGCGGAGCGGCCCACAGACGCGATCCGGGGTTTGGCCGAGCCCTTCGCGACGGGCCGCTTCGACGTAACACGCGTACGCATCAGCGGGCCGCCCCTTGAGGAATCGCGACGTGGATGGGGCCTCGGTTGCCGCCAGCTCAAGCTGATGCCAGCCCGGTTGGTCTGACCACTCGAAAGGCACAGCGACCCACGGACCACGCCCGGTCGGCACGGCGCCATTCGCCACGTGAATGACCGACTGTTCAGCATCGACAACCACGGACTGCACGCTGGTCGCCTGGCCCAGCACCGCGCCGGCGGCCCTCTCGAACCCGGGCACCTCTGCGTCGATATGGTCGCCCAGCAACGCTTGAACCTCCTGCAAGGTCACGCCACCGCGTTCCAGTCCATCGGTCGCGACCTGCTCCAACCGAGCCATGCGCCCGCGGCAATGGATCTCGAAGCCGGGCGACGGTACGAGCTCACGCTCTGCGAGGCCGGCGTCGAGGTAGTGGTTCGTGCAGCTCCGCCAGGGGTTTGGGCGGCCACTCGCGTCTGCTTCCGGTCGAATCACGGCCTGTCCGGCAGCGGTCAGCTCAACGACAACGGAGTCCCGTTCTCTGGCGGACGAAATCAGCAGTCCCCAGCTTGAAGCCGAACGGTGTTCGGATAATACTTTGATCGCTTCGGCCAGAGTTGACACGCGCCGGACCACGTCGTGGCCCATGTCTACGATCGAGCTGCTGGAGAACGCGACGTCGCGATGAAATCGGGTGTGGGCCGTGAGCGCGATGCCGGCCTCGTTGAAGCAGGTGACGCCGGGCGTGTCGGCCCCGGACGTGCTGACGAATCCGTATCGCAGACCGCTTGGGGGTGTGCAGAACACGACGACCGGACGCTCGTCCCAGATGCCCGTGCCCGGGAAGTCGAAGTTTCGGCCGTGCAACAAGCGGCCATCGGCGGTGCCATCGTTCCAAATGGCCAACGACGAACAGGCCGGCGGCACCCGAGTCGCCATCCGGGCAGCGAACGGCCCCAGTCCGAGACGCCCAGCGGTGCCGACGATGTTCTGGAACACGTCCATGACTTGCATCTGGCGGGAGCGTGACGCGGGCAGTCCGAGCGACCTGAAGAAAGCCTCCGTGCGCGCGCGGAACTCCGTCGGGCGGGCGGCTTCCAGGCGACGCAGCGCGACGTCGAACGCGGGTCGAAGCAACATCGGCCATGCCCTCTCCATCGGATCTGCGTAGCTGCCCTTGAGCAGCCTTTCGATCATCAGGCCATAGAACGCTGCCGCTTGATGCCAATCGCCCATCTCGGCCGCGAGCGACCCATGTTGGGCGCCCATTTCCGCTTGGCTTCCGGCCAGGTGAACCGCGCGAATCGGCCGGGGCCGTCGGTCGGCACGTGGCGCGTCGGTAGGCGCTGCCGTTTGGCTCGTGAGCGCTTGTGAACTCGCAGGGATGTTCGTAAACATGGCGAACCTCCAGCCCATTGCGGGCAAATCTAATCCAATTCCAGCCAGTTGCCGCGTGGTCTGACCACTTGCTGAGGCGCGACTTCGTCATCAAGCACGACGTCTCCGGCTTCGATTCCCGCCCCCGATGGACGCGTGACGGCTTGAGCAAACAGCGCAGATGGCGGCGGGCAGGCACCGATCGGTTCGGGCGTCCAGTCACCGAGATGGAGCGGCTGTAGGACCTGCCGCTGGAATACGCTGAGCATCGGCGCTGTCTGCACGTTGCGACTCACCTGGTGGATGAGCACACCGTCGACCAGGGACGCGCACAAATCGACGAGCCCGGCGGCGTCACACGGCGCAACCTGACCGGCATCGATTCCCATTTCGATGGCGTGTACGGCCATATCTCGTAGCGGCAGGAACTCATCGAGCGCGGCTTTGACGACGCCATCGGTGGAGTCGGAGCGACCGGCTGCCCAGAGCTGGGCGAGGACCTGGATGAGCTGGGGGTCGTCGGCGTAGAAATCGAGCATGGCGCGCATCCACGCGTCCAACAGCACGATCGGGTGGTCGACGCCGTCAAGGCGCTGCATCACGAACGCGGTCTGTCGCTCGAGGAGGTCGGTGAGCACAACATCGAAGACGTCGCCAAGGCCCTTGAAATACCAGTAGAGCGTGGACCGCTTGATCCCAAGATCTTCGGCGATGTCGCGCATCGTGACGCCGTGGACGCCACGTTTTCGAATCGCTTCCAACGCCTTGTTCGCGAGCTCTGCGTGTCGCGCCTTGTCGACCGTTCGTGCCATCACCCCTTCCCTGAATGGCCCGACACCATTCCTCAACCCGACACCATTCCTCAACCCGATACCATTCCTCAACCCGATACCATTCCTCAACCCGATACCATTCCTCAACACTGTGTTGAGTAATCATTTATCGACACTGTGTCAAGTAATGATTGGAATGCAACTCGCCGTCGACATTGTGTTGAGAAATGCCTCGAAAGTGCCGCTGTGTACGCGGGTTGCGGCTACCAGCCCTGCTTGAGGACCTTGTGTTGGATCACTTTGCCAGCGTGAACGCCACCGTGGGTGCGCATCGAGCCGTAAGCCCACGCGGCGTCGCCTTTGCTGTAGTGGAAGTCGAGCGCGCCAACCAGGACCTTCCAGTAGCCGTACCAATCGAGGCCATCGAGGTAGCTATCGGGCATCGCCAGGTCCGCGATCCCGCCGATCTTGCCCTTCACCGTGAGCGGCGCCGCGTGGTCGTCGTGCAGTTCGGGCTTCGTGACGGGGTTGGCGTCTCCCTTCCCGGTGCCGTTGAGCAAGATGAACTGGCGATGCTTCAGCTTCAGCGCGTCATACACCGCCATCGCGCCGTTGGTCTTGTGGCCCCAGGGCGAGACCTTGTCGTCGTCGGTATGGACGAACGTGATGCGGACCTTCTCTTCGGGTTGGAGCTCACTGGCCGCCTTGCGCGCGTCCACAAGCGAGCACAGTGGCGGTTTGGCGTTGTCGAGATTGAAGAGCAGCACCGCTTGGGGATCGACCCATTCGTTCTTCGGATCCTGGTTGATCGTGCGTCGCGTCGCGAGCAGCGCGATCTTCGCCCCCATGCTGTGGCCGGCGAACATGACTCGGGTCTTGTCGGCCTTGCTGATCTTCTTGAACAGCACGGTGGTCGCGTCGACGAGGTTTTGCGCCATCGACTTGTGGTCGCACGACGTCGCTCCAGCCTGCACGCGGACGAAAGCGACGATGTAGCCACGCTTGGCGACGTGTTCGAGCATCGCCTTGTACGCGTGCCCCAGCTCGCTGCTGAACAGGCCGCCTGTCTTGTAGAGGTTGAAACCGTGCACGAAGAAGAGCACCGGACGCGAACCCGCAGCGAGAGGCATCCACACGCGCATCTCTTTGTAACCGCTGCCAAAGCCGCTGCCGTACTTGTGAATCTGCGGCGCCAGCAAAGACATCGTGCCCTTGGCGCCCGGGTGGTTGCCGGTGGGCTGTTTGTTGAACGCGCACGACTTGCACGGCGGCTTGACCGGTCCGGCGTCGACGGGCGCTCCAGCATCGCCGGATGAGGCCGAGTCGGCTTGCGTTTGCGCGTCTGCTGCGGAGCCGGCATCTGCGCTTGAAGGGGCATCCGCCGCAGAGCTTGAATCGCCCCCCGCAGCGGCATCAACCGCGCCAGCAGCGTCTTGAACCGACGACGAATCGGCGGTGCCAGCCGCGTCAACCACGGCGCCGGCGTCAGCAGCCGAGACAGCGTCGTTCGCCGCCGCGTCGCCAGCCGAGCTCGAACTATCGACGGTCGCGGATCCGTCGGTCCCGCCGCCACCGCCGACGTCGACGGACTTGCCGCTCTCCAACGGCGGATCACCGCAGCCGGCGAACGCGATCGTCGCGGCGCATAGAAGTGCGAAAACATGGTCTTTTCGACTCATCGTTCGGAACCTGACCATCGTTGTCTCCGTCGACGTTTACGCCGCCAACACGCCACGCTTGTCTAAAGCACTCGTCTACAGCAAAGGCCACTTGCTCAGAATGAAATCTTTGCCGCCCTTGTGACAGCCAACGCAGAGCGGCACGCCCTTGCCGTCGACCGCCGGGTTCGCGCCGTTCGTCGTGCTGAAGACCTCGTAGCTGTACCAGCCCTTGCCGCCCGCCGTGTCCTTGTCGACCTTGATGTTGACCGCCCACCCTTTCAGCGTCTTCTTGTCGCCTTGATAGAGCTCCTTGACGGCCGCTGCGCCAACCGGATGGCTCTTGTTTCCGGCCGCAAGGGACTTGAACAGCGCCGGACTGAACCAACCGCGGACGGGCGCATGAATGCTGCCGCCGTGCACCATCGACTCGCCCTTGTAGTAGGACTTGTACGTCTTCTTCACGAGCCAATTGAAGATGGTGCTGGCTTCCTGCGGGATCGGGGCCGGTGCGTTGCAGCCCGGGATGTTCGTGTGAGCGCAAACGCCCTTCTTGGCGTCGCACGAGTCCGACGTGCAGGCGTCCATGTCGTTGCAGTCGACGGTCTTCTTGGGCTTGCCGCACGCGCCGCCTTGGCAGGACTCACCGCTCGTACACGCGTCGCCATCGCTGCAAGGCAGGCCGTTGCCAACGTCTTTCTCTGAGCAGGTGCCGGTCTTCGGGTCACACCCGGGCTCCGTGCAGACGTTGCCATCTTTGTCGGTGCACGACACAGCTGACGACAGGTCCACCACGCACTTGTTGCTCTTCTTGTCGCAGCCTGGCTTGCCGTTGCAGAGGTTGCCGTCGTCGGGGCAGTCGGCGTCCTTTTCGCACGCGCAGTTCTTCGTCTTGCCCTTGGTGCACACGCCTTTTTGGCACGTCTCGCCCGACCAGCAGGCGTTGCCATCGTCGCACGGGTTACCGTCGAGCATATCGACCTTGCCGCACTTGCCCGTCGCCTTGATGCAGCCCTCAACCGCGCACTGACCGAGCTTCTTTCCGGAGCACGCTGGCACAGTCTTTTTGTCGATGACGCACTTGTTGGCTGAGCAAATGTGGATGCCGGTGCACGGGTTGCCGTCGTCGAGTTTGTTGCAGTCGGCGTTCTGTTTGCACTGACAGGCGTTCGTGCCCACGCATTTGCCCGCCTGGCACGTGTCACCAACCGTGCACACGTCGCCGTCGTTGCAGCCGACGACGCCTTTGACCGGTCCCAGTTTGCACTTCGCAGTTCCGGCGTCACAGGTCTGTTTCATGCAGTCTGTTTCGCCAGTTGTAGGACAAATAATGATGGTATTCTTGTCAATTTTGCAGGTGCCGATGCCGCCGCTCTTCACACAAACCAGGGTGCCGTTGCACGGGTCGTTGTCTTCGTGTTTGACGCAGTCTGCGTCCTTGTCGCACTGACACAGGTTGGCGCCGCCTTCGCACGAGGACTTGCCGTCGCCGCCGGTCTTGCAGCTGTCCTTGGTGCCGTTGCACGGATCGCCGTCGTCGCAGGCAGCGCCATCGAGCTTGGCGTTGTGTAGGCACTTGCCATCGCTGGGGTTGCACGCGTCGGTCGTGCACGCGTTCTTGTCGTCGCATGCCGCCGAACCCGTCGCGGTGCAGGTGCCGTTCGCGCAGCTTTCGCCAGTCGTGCACTTGTCGCCGTCGTCGCAGGCGGTCGCGTCGGGCAGGACGTCGAGCTTGCAACCGAACCCCAGGTCGCATGTGGGTCTCAAGCACGGGTTGGCGACTGCGGGACAGTCGCTCGCTTTCGTGCAGCCCACATCGACGTCAGCCCCGATGTCTGCCGCGCCACCGGAACCCGCGTCAGCTTTGGTGCCGCCAGCATCTTCGCCGCTGTCAGACGCCGTCGTGTCGACGGCCGGTTCATCGCCGCCGTTGCCGTCCTCGTCCCCGCCGCACGCCGCCACGAGTATCGATGCCGCGCACAACACGGTGAATCGCTTCATGATCACGCTCTCACCTCCAGCGGGGCGCACGGTAGCGGCTGCTTCGGACCGCGACAAGCGACCGTCGTTCGGACGCGTGGAGCAACTGCCCAATTCCGAACCAGGTCGGCAACGTGCATGTCTCAGCATGAGACGGGCCGTACGAATATCGTTGTATCGCAGCTACTTGCTGCTACTCTATCTGAGACACATGGAGTCGTTCACGACTTGGAGGTAGCGATGATCCCCGCCGACGACCGCAGCCCCGAAATGCACGAGACTGGCTACGACACCGATGCCGCCCGCGACATCCCTGCGCGCAGACGCTATCTGCCCGCGGTCGTCCAGTCCGACAATTTGCCGGCGCTGCGTCGGTCCAATTACCTGCCGGCTGTGCGCCGCAACTACCTGCCACAGAAGCGCCGCAAATCCGACGTCGTCTTGACCGGCGCGTAGATCGGTCGGCCCCGATTCGGCCACAACTTCGCAGAATCAGCGGATCACAATCCGCAGCTTGCGGCCTGCATCGCCGCCCTTCACTTGCAGCGTGCCTGCGCCTGCGGCCTCGAACTTGCCGCTGCCGACAACATCAAATGCGCCGGCTTTGGCGGTGACGGGTTTGCCGTTCCAGGTCGCTGTGGTCGGAATGTCCTTCGCGATCGCATCGGGCGGGGATGACCACGTGTACGAGAGCTTGTCGCCGACTTCCGTGAACGCGCCCTCGCCGCCACGATAAAGCCAGACGGACCGGTCGTCGCCGACTTCCTTCACGCCGACGATCGGCTTTGTGTAGACGTCGCTCAACGTTTGAATCGTGTCCGGCAAGAGCACCAGGACCTGCCCAGCGGCCGCGAAGACCGGAATCTCGGCCATGTCCGCAGGGGCATCGAACGCCTCGCCCGCTTTGGACTGGACCGGAGCGCCCCCAAACAGCGGGAAATAGTGACCGGGCGGCAGGCGTACCGACCGCTTCTTCACGTCCTTGTCGACGACAGGCGACACGTACAAGCCAGCGAGGATGTACTGGTCGGTGCTCGTCCAGCCCGGCTCGAAATCGGGGTGATCGATCGCCATCGGACGCATGATCGGCATCCCGGTCTTCGTCGCGTCGGTGGCCGCTCGCCAAAGCAGCGGGAACAAGCGCATGTGGACTTTCGACCAACGGGCGATGTGCTTCGTCGAGGCGTCATCGGTCTCCCAGTTCCAGTTGGCGAACGCGGCGCGGCCGTGATGGGTGCGCATGACCGGAGAAAACGCCCCGAGCGTCACCCACCGGAACCAGAGCTGCTTGGTCGTGGCGTCCTCAGCGAAGAGGTCCGCGTAGCCGCCGATGTCGTGACCGAAATAGGGAAATCCTGTCACGCCCAGGCCTAGGCCCATCGGAATCACGCTTCGCATTCCGTCGCCGACACTCCAATCCGTTTGTTGGTCGCCCGCCCAAACCACATCCACCAGCGGTTGACTGCCGATCCAACCCGAACGGACGAACCAAGACCGGTCCACGCCGTCTTTCTTCTTCAGCTCGTCGAAGATCTTCCGGTTGAGGGCCTGGTAGTCGATCGGGTAGCGGTTGTGCACCAGGAGGGCGTCTTCCTTGGAGTGAAGCACCGCGTCGGTTGGCATCCATTCACAGAAGTCGGCCATGAACCCGTCGGCGCCTTGCTCAAGGCCTTTGCGATAGATCGCCTCGGCCCATTTCACTGCGGCGGGGTTGGTCAGGTCCAGCAGGGACGCGGGCTCGAACTTGTGCATCGTGAACAGGTACGGATCGCCGTTCTTCTTCGTGATCACGTAGCCGCTCTGAGTCGCTTCATGATAAATATCCGCGGACTCCGTAACAAAGGTGTTGTTATACGTTAGCCACTTGATCCCAAGTGCATGTAGATCTTCCGCAACTTTCTCAAAATCCGGATAAAGATCGCGGTCAACGTTCCAGTCCTCGTGCAGCGTGTAACCGTCCCCGTCCTTGTCCGCACCGCGCCAATCCTCCGACCAAATCGCGACGGCTGCGACGCCCTCATCGCGGATCTTCTTGGCGACGCGACGCACGTTCTTGCTGCCGTAAAGCGCGTCGAGCCAGAGTCCGAACGCGAAGGGCGCTGGACGTTTGGGACGGCCCAGGTCTGCCGTGAGGTTGTCGATGATCTCGGCCGGGTTGTCCCCGGTGAATACGTGCAGATCGAGCTTGCTGTCCCAGACCTCGATCCGGACGGTGTCGTCGTGTTTGTCGCACAAGTCGAACACCGTGTAGGCGTGGGTGTGCAGCGCGATGGCGTACCCCTCGCTGCTGATCATGATCGGCATCGGTGTGTGCGTGTTATGGCGCTTGCCACGGACCGCCCAATCGGCGCGATGTTTGTTGTCCGGGTACTTGCCGAGCCCGTCCTCGCTGACCCAAAGCGGCACCGTCTGGCCGCGGTGGTCGACATCAAAGCTCTGCCCGCCAAGGCCGATGAAATGCTCTCCAGGGCGACACTTGAAGGCGATCGAGACGCGGTTGTGTTTCGTTGATTTGAACGTGAGAGCAGCGCCAGTGGCCAGCTTCCGAGCGCGTATCGAAACTTCGGGTGTCGACGTGGTGACGGCCAGGTCGGACCCGTCTTCGGCGACGGATGTGATGCGTTCGATGCCCGCCCACGCTGTCTTCGCGTTCTCTTGGATGTGGTAGGAGCCGAAATTCATCTTGATGTCGGCCGTGGCGTTGCGCAGCGCGATTCCGACACGCGGATGGTCGCCGGCCGTCTTGTCCACGGCGCCCAGCGTGTTCCAGCGCAGCAGCTCCTTGCCGTCGGATTCGCGGGTGACGACGACGTCTTGGAGCTTGTCGCCGAACCCGATCTCGAGCCCGGCGCTCCTGAGCGTGACCGGTCCGTCTTTCTTGCCGTCAGCGTCGTCGGAGCAAGCTCCAACCAAAGCAAGCACAACGAACACAAATATGATGTGATACCAGAGGTTTATAAGTTTGTCTGCGCAGTTATTCATGATGTTTCTAGAGCGCTATCTCGCGCGGGGATCCGGGCTGTCGGGTCGGTTGCCCGTGGCCTTGGGCCGGTCGTTGCCGCAATTTTGCTGCGTGCTTTCATTCCACCAACAAGTCGCTTCGTCGGCGAGCGTGAACCCGCCACAAAACAGCTTGTTTTCCTCGCATCTCAGGGTGCCGTCATCGGCCCAATGCAGAAACTGTGTCGCGTTCAGGGCGTGAGAATCGGTGACAAATCGACCGCTCTTGCCGCCATGAATCAGGCCGGACGCCATCATCGCGAAGAAGAGAGCCATGTGTACCGCGTTGAAGCGGGGGGCCAGCGCCGTACCAAGCCAGCGCAGACGCGTCACGATCGCCTGTGACCACCTATCAAACGCAGGAACGAGCAGGTTGCACAGCGGCAGGGGCAGCACCTTGCCGTAGAAGTCGCTATGGCCCAGGGAGACGAGGATTTCGCCCGCCCAGCCGATGAGCACGCCGAGGACCACGCCATAGAGCACGCGCCCGAGGCCGGTCCGTGGCGATGTCGCGGGGTCGGTCGCCAAAAGGACGATGACCAGGGCGACCGGCGACCAATAGGGCGAGAAGTTGATCTCTGGCTGCCATGTGCCGTGCAAAAGCAGGCCCAACGCGCACGCAAAGGACACCAGCACCACCGGCACGCGTGCCTGCACGACGAGGGCGAGAAGCAAGATCACCTCGGTCATATTCGGCGGCAGGTCGAATTGGTGCGCAATATCGCCGAGGCCCATGCGCGGGAAGGCGAGGTTGACGAGGCCGATGATCGCGATACCGAAAGCGCTCGGGTTGAAGATATGACGGCCGCCGCGGGTCAACAGCACCTTCGAAAGCATGGCGACCGTGATGATCCCATACTGCATCGGCCACTCGCCGGCGTGGAACTGCACAAACAGGTTGATGCTGCCGACGATCGGCAGGGGGCCCGCGGTTGCTCGCCAATGCCTGCGGCCGGCCAGGGCCAGCACGATGTCCAGGGCGTAGGCGTAAGCGATCTGGAGTCCGATTTCGGGCACATACGCGGGCAGCTCGCGCCAGTACAACGCCCAATACGCGAAGATGAGCACCTGGATCGCGGTTGGCAGCAGGTGCGTTGGCTTGACGTAGACCGACGCGAGGTCGGTCCAGGGCAGGTGGCGCAGACTCAGCCAGGTGAGGAGGGCAAGCGTCGCTAGCAACGCGAGGAGCGCCCCGATTCGGCCCCAGGGAGGGAGCGAGTGGCGTTGCTGTCCGTCACCGGCGGCGCGACGCACCACGTAGAAGCCGCCGTCGTCGTGGGCGCGAATCGACTCGATCGCTGCCGAAACGGCGCTCCGTACGGCCGGTTCGTCCACATGGAGCTCGGTCGCGATTCCGAAGCTGCGCGAACGCGGGTGGCCGTCGCGAGCCTTGTCGCGATGAAACAGGCGCAGCGTGGCGAGTTGCGTGTCGGCACCAACGCGCGTCAGGCGCATCACAATCGTGCCGCGGTCGATCGAGATACCCGAAAACACGACGTTCCCGGCGAGCGGCTTTTCGAAGCCAACGTCCGCGAGCAGGCCGACAACGTCGTCTTCGCGTCCGCGCTCGATCACCTGCGCGGATTCTGTCGGCGGGGTGACAAGGCGCGAGCGCGTGTTGTCTGTCGGCACGTGACGGCCGGAGCCAGTTGGTGTGCCGGTGGCGTCGTCCGCGACGGCGACGGCGGGCGTCACGCACAACGCTGACGTGATGAGCAGCCCGAAAAGGCCGCCCGCTGTCCGGCACAGTCGGCGAGGAGCCGATCCAGCGCGGGTGCGTGACGCGAAGTCTGGGAGCGGGCTCAGTGGCTACTCGGCGGCCAGCGCCGCTTCGATCCGCGTCGTCACATCGGCCGGGGCCGCGTTGCCGTCGACCTGCCGCAAGATGCCGCGTTCGGTGTAGTAGGGGATGATCGGTGCAGTTTCGGCGTGATATTTCTCGAGCCGCTTGCGACACGCGGTCTCGGTATCGTCTTTGCGCTGCACGACGCGGTCGGCGACATCGGCGGGCGGCGGCTTGAACTCGACGTGGTAGATGGCGCCCGTTTCGGGATCCATGCGACGTCCGGTAATGCGGCCCACGATCAGCTCGTCCGGCACATCGATGAGCAGCACGACATCGAGGGCGACGCCAGCGGCCGACAACGCGACATCGAGCGCTTCAGCCTGCGGACGCGTGCGCGGGAAACCGTCGAGCATGAAGCCGTCAGCGCAATCCTGCTGACCGATTCGCTCCACGACCATGGCGATCACCAGGTCGTCGGGCACGAGCTGGCCGCTGCTCATGAAGCCGTCGGCCTTCTTGCCGAGCTGTGTGCCGGCCTTCACCGCCGAGCGGAGCATGTCGCCAGATGAGATGTGAGGGATCGCGAACCGATCGATAAGTCGGGCAGCTTGCGTACCTTTTCCGGCCCCGGGCGGGCCGACGAGAATCATGCGCATCGTGTCTCCCTTGCGCGCGGTCACGGCCGCGCACACGGCGATTGGGGTCAGGCGGGCGCGGTTGGTAGCAAGCAGGGCCCATGATCGCAAGCAAAGCGCCGCTTCACGCTTTGTGGTAGGCATCGCGGCGGCTCTTTGACCGCCCTATCGGAACCCGAGACTGAACCATGGATCGCCGCCGCTCGACGACCCGCTTTGCCCGCGCAGCCGCGATTGTTGCGACCGGAGCGATGGTGGCGTGCTCGGCGGCAACTCCGGCACCGGGCGACGATGACGGGACAGCTGCGGGCGAGCGATCAGCCGCAAAGAAGCCGGTGCTGCCGACGGCCCAGTGCGAAGGTCCGGCGGGTGGCGGCGGCCCAGGATGGCTGCGCGACGGATTCGGCTATCAAATCTGGGTCCGCTCCTTCTTCGACAGCGACGGCGACGGGATCGGCGACCTCAACGGGATTCGCGCGAAGCTCGACTACATCAACGACGGCAAACCGGAAGGCTCGGACCTCGGCGCTTCCGTGATTTGGCTCAGCCCCATCTTCGCGTCGCCCAGCGACCACGGCTACGACACCACCGACCACCTTGCTATCCAGCCCGAATACGGCACGCCCAAGGACCTGCAGGCGTTGCTCGCGGCCGCACACAAACGCGGCGTGAAAGTGATGCTTGATCTTGTGGTCAACCACATCAGCGACAAGCACCCGTGGTTCAAGCACGCGGCCGCGTCGAAGAAGTCGGTCAAGCGGCCGTGGTTCGTGTGGCGGAAAGACGACCCGGGTTGGACGCAACCGTGGGGCAAAAACGGTGTCTGGCACGAGCGCAACGGCAGCTACTACTACGGGCTGTTCACGCCGCAGATGCCCGATCTACACGTCGCAAACCCGGATGTGGCCAAGGCCCTCACCGACATCTTCACGCATTGGCTCGACGCCGGGGTTGATGGTTTTCGGTTGGACGCCGCCCGCTACCTCGTGGAAACCGGTGGGGGCCCCGGGCAGGCCGACACCCAACCGACCCACGCATTTTGGCAGAAATGGCGGAACTTGGCGGATACGCGAGGCGACATCGCGCTGTTCGGTGAGGTCTGGACCAAGGCGACGACCGTGGCGACGTATCTGCAGGGCAACGAGCTGCATGGGTGTTTCGACTTCGACCTCGCGGCCGGAATCCGCAAAGGGCTGCAGTTGCGCACGTCCGCGATGTTCCGCCAGGCGCTTTGCAAGACCGCCGCGATCGACAAAGCCGTGTGGGGCCGATTCGCGGGCAACCACGACATGCGACGCATCGCCGACATCGCCGAAAACAAGACGCGCGTGGGGCTCGCGTTGGCCTCCGTCATGCTCGTGCCCGGCATGCCGTGGATCTACTACGGCGACGAGCTTGGCGTCCCGTCGGGAGATGGCGGCGGGGACCGGGCGTACAGGTTGCCGATGCCATGGAGCAGCGGCGAGCCAAACCTCGGATTCGGCGGAAAACCATGGATTGCAGTCCCAGCAAGCTACGTAAAACACGCGGTTAAAGATGAAAGTAAGGACTCTAACAGTCTGCTGACGCTGGTGCGTGAGTTGGCAAGAATCCGCGGCAATTGCGAGGCCCTCCGCCGTGGGCCGGTTCGCCTCTTGGACGTGCCCGGCGACGACGGAATGGATGTCGCGGTCATGCAGTTGGGTCGCTGGGACAAGGTCAGCAGCGAAAGGGCGCTGGTTGTGCTGAATTTCAGCGACGACGCCGCGTTCACTGTTCCGGCTGACTGGCTCGCCGGTGGAAAACGAGTCGTGTTGCCGGGTAAATACGCGGGTTCGGGCGCCAAGGTGTCCGGCAGTGGCCTGGCGATCTGGGCCTGGCCGTCGAACATCAGCACCGGTAAATGAGGAAACGAGATGGAAGAGATCTTCGCGAAAGCTCCGTTTGGGCCCGGCGACCCGGGCGTCGAGCAGACTGAAGCCGGCCTGGTCGAGACACTCCACTACCGCGTGTCGCCGCGGCCAAAGAGCAAGTTCAAGACGTTGCTCAATGCGCGGGAGCTGTTCGGTGGCGGCCATGCCGAAACCAGCGTGACGACCACGGTCGCCGCGGACGGGACGAGCCAGGTGCTGGACGTGAGGCACACGCTTGGCACGGAGGAGCTGCGCGAGACCCTCGAGCTATCGATGCAAGGCGGTCGCGTTCGTGCGCAAACCCTGCGCCGACAGCAAGGGACGGCCGCTGATCCAAGTCGCGAAGAGCTGGTGCGCTTTCAGCAGGGCGCGGTGAAGCTGCCGACAACGACCTACCCCGAGGTCACGTTGCCGTTCGTGATGCGCGGCCAACCCCGCGACGGAAAGACCCGCGCCGCGTGGTCGTACACCAACGATCGTTTCGTGGCCCGCGTGTATTACGAAATGCGCAAGACCGTGCGAATCGACGTACCAGCGGGCCGTTTCGAAGCTGCCCTCGTGTGGATGTATCCCGATCTCAACGACTGGATCGCGCTGGGCAACGTGGTCACCCGTCTCGTCAAGCCGCTGATTCCTCGCTACGACATCTGGTTCGAGACGCGAAAACCCTATCGCGTCCTGCGGTTTGAGGGCCCCTACGGTCCGCCGGGAGCGCCCGAGATCGTGCTGGAGTTGGCCCGCTGACAGGCCAGTACCGGCCCGATGACAGGGCGCGCAGAGCGTCTCGGGGCAAACGTGAGCTTCGCTCTTGACGCGGTGCATCATCGTCTCTACGTTCCGCGCCGATCGACTCCTCGCGAGCCAACTGCGCGCATGGGATCACCGATGGACAGCATCCTCGTCCTCGAAAACGGCCGGTTCTTTCGCGGCACGCTATTTGGTCGCAACGAACCCGGTCACGGCGAAGTCGTCTTCAATACATCGCTGACGGGCTACCAGGAGATCCTCACCGATCCGTCCTACGCCGGTCAGATCGTGTGCCTGACCTACCCGCACATCGGCAACTACGGCGTCAACGCCGAAGACATCGAGTCCCGCTCGGCCCACATCGCAGGCCTCATCGTTCGCGACCACCATCCAGTTCCCAGCAATTGGCGTTCGAACAAGCCGCTGGACGCATGGCTCGATGAAATTGGTACGCCCGGGCTCTGCGGCGTCGATACGCGGGCACTGGTGCTGGAACTTCGCAGCTCGGGCGCGCTACGAGGCGTCATCCGTCCGCTCGATCCGCGCAACAAGCCGTTACCGGTCGCTGGACGGGTCGCCACAGCGGGCTACGACGGTCCACTTGTCGGCGCGGCCGATGCCATGCGGGTCGGCAACCAGGGCGCCGTGATCGACGTTCCTGACATCGCGGAAATGGTCCAGGAAGCCCAGGCGGTGAAGTCGATGGCGGGCCAGGACCTCGCCAGCGCGGTCACGTGTGGACAGTCGTGGACTGCAGGCCCGGAAGACGCCGACCTTCATGTCGTGGCGCTGGATTTCGGGATCAAGCGCAACATCGTGCGCCAGTTGGTCGCCTGCGGATGTCGCGTGACCATTGTGCCAGCAACGACGACTGCGTCGGACATCCTCGCGGTCAATCCCGATGGCGTGTTGCTTTCGAACGGTCCGGGCGATCCTGAGCCCGTGGCCTATGCCGTCGATACGATTCGGGCGCTGCTCGGCAACGTGCCGATCTTCGGAATCTGCCTGGGCCATCAGCTTCTGGGTCTCGCGTGCGGCGGCCGAACCTACAAGCTCGCCTTCGGGCACCGTGGCAGCAACCACCCGGTGCGCCACCTGACCAGCGGTCGGGTCGAAATCACCGCGCAAAATCATGGTTTTGCCGTCGATGCAGGCTCGCTCAACGGTCGGGAAGTGGCCATCACGCACCTGCACCTCAACGACGACACGGTCGCCGGCCTCGCGCACCGCCGCCATCCGGCCTTCAGCGTGCAATACCACCCCGAAGCCTCCCCCGGGCCGCACGACAGCCACTACCTGTTTCATCGATTCGTCGATGAGATGGTGCGCGGTCGGGCCGCGTAGGGCGATCGTTAGGTTCCTTATGAACGGCCGCAGCGATCACGAAATGCTGCGGCCCGTCGCCGGCTGCCGTCAGCCACCGAACACCACCAAGCACGACAATCTCCGGCTCTTCGAGGCCGGCTACGGAACGCCTCATGCGCGGACGCGGTAAGAAAATCATGGTGATCGGCAGCGGGCCGATCGTCATCGGACAGGCCTGCGAGTTCGACTACTCGGGCACCCAGGCATGCCGTGCGCTGCGCGAAGAAGGCGCCGAAGTCGTGCTGGTCAACAGCAATCCCGCGACGATCATGACGGATCCGTCTACCGCCGACCGGACCTACATCGAACCGCTCATTCCCGAGGCGCTCGCCGACGTCATCGCCCACGAGAAGCCCGACATGCTGCTGCCGACCGTTGGCGGGCAAACGGGCATCAACCTCGCTACAGCGCTGCATGACATGGGCGTGCTCGATCAGCACAACGTCCAGCTGATCGGCGCCTCGATCGACGCCATGCAGCTCGCCGAAGATCGGCAGCGGTTTGCGCGGGCCATGGACGAGATCGGGCTGTACACACCGCGCTCCGTGATTGTGAACGGTGACAACGAGATCGAAGGCGCGCTCGAGGACGTCGGCGTTCCGGCGATTGTCCGACCTTCTTTCACGCTCGGCGGCAGCGGCGGCGGGATGGCGCACACGCCCGATGAGTTCCGGGAAGCCGTTGCACGCGGTGTGGCAGAGAGCCCCTCGAGCCAGGTCCTGGTGGAACAGTCGATCGCCGGCTGGAAAGAGTACGAGTTGGAGGTGATGCGCGACCACAAGGACAACGTGGTCATCGTCTGCAGCATCGAAAACCTCGACCCCATGGGCGTGCACACCGGCGATTCGATCACGGTGGCGCCCGCGCAGACCCTCACGGATCGCGAATACCAGGAGATGCGCAACGCAGCCCTTCGCATCATTCGGCGGGTCGGCGTCGAGACCGGGGGCAGCAACATCCAGTTCGCGGTCAACCCCAAAGATGGCCAACTCGTGGTGATCGAGATGAATCCTCGGGTGTCGCGCAGCTCGGCCCTCGCGTCCAAGGCCACCGGCTTCCCGATCGCGAAGATCGCGGCGAAGTTGGCGCTCGGGTATACGCTCGATGAGCTTCCTAACGACATTACCCTGACGACCAGTTCGTGTTTCGAGCCGGTCATCGACTACGTGGTCGTGAAGATCCCGCGCTTTGATTTCGCCCGATTCCCGGACGCCAGCGATGGCCTGGGCCCGCAAATGAAGTCGGTCGGTGAGGTGATGGCGATCGGCCGAACGTTCCGCGAGTCTTTCCGAAAAGCCATCGTGTCACTCGAACAGCGCCCGCCCGCGCTCGACACGCCATGGGACGACGCGTTCATCACACGCCCAACTCCCGACCGCATCTTCGCGGTTTTCGGTGCCGTTCGAAACGGCAGGCCCATCGACGAGATCCACGAACTGACCGGGATCGACCCGTGGTTCCTGACGCAATTCGACCTGATGGCGCAAACCGAGCGGCAGATGGCAGCGTTCAAAGGACAACCGATCCCCGCCGATCTGTTGGCGTCTGTGAAACGTGACGGCGTGAGCGATGTGGCGCTCGCGAGCTGGACCGGTCATGACGAAGCGGCGATTCGCCAGATGCGCTACGAGGCCGGCGTTGAACCATCCTTCCTGCGGGTCGACACCTGTGCTGGCGAGTTCCCGTCGGACACGCCTTACCTGTACTCCTCGTACGAAAGCACCGACGAGAGCAATCCGACGGACCGCGACAAGGTCATGATTCTCGGCAGCGGCCCCAACCGCATCGGCCAGGGCATCGAGTTCGACTACTGCTGCTGCCACGCTGCCTACGCGCTGTCTGACGTCGGCCTCGAAACGATCATGGTCAACTGCAACCCGGAGACGGTTTCGACCGACTACGACACCGCCGATCGCCTCTACTTTGAGCCGCTTACGCTGGAACACGTTTTGGCGATCTACCGGCGCGAAAAGCCGCGCGGTGTCATCGTGCAGCTGGGCGGACAAACACCTCTGAAGCTGGCTCACGGCCTCGAAGACGCGGGCGTAGCGATCCTCGGCACCCCCGTCGACGCCATCGATCTGGCTGAAGACCGTGGGCGGTTTGAAGCACTGGTTCGCGGCCTGGGCGTTCAGCAACCCAAGAGCGGCGCCGCTCGGACGGTCGATGAAGCCATCGCCATCGCAGAACGCATCGGCTACCCGGTATTGGTCAGACCATCGTATGTATTGGGCGGCCAGAAGATGCGGATCTTCTATGCACGCGCGCCGCTCGCCGAATGGCTGAGTGGCGCCGAGATGGCGGAACACTCCGTGCTCATCGACCAATTCCTGGAAGACGCTTTCGAATATGACGTGGACGCGATCTGCGATGGTGATCGGGTGCTGATCTGCGGGATCCTCGAGCACGTCGAAGAGGCTGGCGTCCACAGCGGCGATTCAACAGCGATTTTCCCTGCTTACAAGTTCAAGCCTGGGTTGGCCGAGCAGCTCGAAGCGATCACGCGCAAGTTGGCGCTGGAGCTGGGTGTGCGCGGTCTGATGAACGTGCAGTTCGCCGAGAAAGACGGGCAGCTCTACGTGCTCGAGGTCAACCCACGCGCTTCGAGAACCGTGCCGTTTCTTGCCAAGGCAACGGGCCTTGAGCTCGTGAAGGTCGCCACGCGGGTGATGCTGGGCGAGAAGCTGGTCGACATCGGCTTGGTCGACGATCCCAAGCCTCAGCACTGGTTCGCGAAGGCGCCGGTGTTCCCATTCCGCAAGTTCCGCGGTGCAGATGTGCTGCTCGGCCCGGAGATGCGTTCGACCGGCGAGGTCATGGGCATCGGCCATACGGTCGGCGAGGCGTTCCTCAAGGCGATGCAAGGAGCGGATCTCCGGCTGCCGCACGACGGGACGGTGTTCATCAGCGTGAACGAACACGACAAGGCGGCCGCAATCCCGCTGGCTCGGCAGCTCGTTTCGCTCGGATTCTCGTTGATGGGAACCCGGGGGACTGCGCTAACGCTGTTCGACGCCGGCATCCCCGTGGAGCTGGTCTACAAGGTCAACGAAGGCAGCCCGAACGTCGTGGATTTCGTGCGCAACGGACACATTTCGATGGTCATCAACACGCCGCTCGGCCGCGCTTCTCGCTTTGATGAGAAGCTGATTCGCACCGCGGCGAGCGAGCGGGCGATCGCGGTCATCACCACGTTGACGGGTGCTGAAGCGGCCATTTCGGCGATGCAGGCGCGCGCATCGGGCAACTTGGACCGGTTCGCGCTGCAAGATTGGGCCGCAAAGCAGCCCCAGGTTGTGGCCTGAGGCCCAAGCCAAGCGGCGACTTTATCGTGGCGCGGCGGCGAACGGGGCCCGACGCAAGCCCTTGCTTCAGGCTTGGATTGGGGTGGGCACAGTTCCGACATACAGGTGCGCCGCGCCGAAGCTCATCCGCTCGAATCCGACACTGACCAGGCCGGCGTCGCGCATTATCGCGGCGAAATCGTCAGGCGACGGAAAAGCCGCGATCGACGACTGCAGGTACCGGTATTCGGCATCGCCGGAGATCCATGCGCCGATACGCGGCACGACGTGCCGAACATGCAAACGGGCGAACGGCGCGAGCCACCCTTCCGACGGTTCGGCGAGCTCGAGAACGGCCACCACACCGCCTGGTCGGGTCACGCGCATCATCTCACGCAAGCAAGCGGGCCTGTCGGGCACGTTGCGAATTCCAAAAGCGATGCAGGCGCCGTCGAAATCGTCGTCCGCGAAAGGCAAGGCGCACCCGTCGCCCTCGACCATCTCGATACGTGACGGAAGCCCGGCTGCGTCGATCTTGGGCGGCGCTTCATCGAGCATCGCCAAGCTCGGATCCAGACCGACCACCGATATATCCGAACGATGTTTGGCCAATTCGATTGCGACGTCGCCTGTGCCCGTCGCGACGTCCAGAATTCGCCGAGCCCCGTCGCCCGTGACCGCTTCCACGAGCGCGCGCCGCCATCCCTGGTCCAGACCAAGGCTCAACACCCGGTTCAGAAGGTCGTAGCGCGACGCGATGCGATCGAACATCGCGCCGCTGCCGTTTGCCTGAGTCGAAGACATGGTGCTCTCCATTGGTATGATCAGATCGCTGCGCCGTTAGCAGACGGCTGCAAGGTGTGGTTCTTGTCCCGTTCGTCTGCGGGGCGGAGGCCGATGCTTCGCCACGGCGTCGCCAACGGACGACATGGCAGCATTGTCAAGCGCTTGCGCACCGTCGCTTAACGCGACACTCGGGTCGGGATGGCACTCGACCATCACAGCGTCCGCCCCGACCGCCAGCGCTGCGCGGACCAGGGGTGCAACCAGGTCTCTGCGACCGGCGGCATGGCTGGGATCCACGATGACGGGCTGGCCGAACGTGTGCTTGAGCATCGCCACGCCGCCGAGGTCAATCATGTTCCGTGTGCTCGCATCCACGCCGGCAACGCCGCGCTCGCAGAAGACGACGGTTTCGCTCCCGGCGTGAAGCAAATGCTCCCCGGCCTGGAGCCATTCGTCCAACGTCGCCGCCCTGCCCCGCTTGAGCATCACTGGCAATTTCGCCTGGCCAATCGCGCGGAGGAGCGCGAAGTTCTGCATGTTCCTGGATCCGACCTGCAGCATGTCGGCGACCCGCGCGACCGATTCGACGTGCCTCTCGGACATGACCTCGGTCACCAGGAGTAGTTCGTGGTCGTCGGCGGCATCGCGCAACCATCCAAGGGCTTCTTGGCCGCGACCGGCAAACGAGTACGGGGACGTTCGTGGCTTGAACGCTCCGCCCCGCAACATAGCCGCGCCGTGTCGTGCGGCGATTCCCGCCGCTGCATGGACTTGCGATTCGTCTTCGGCTGAGCACGGGCCGGCGATCAGCTGGATGTCGATCCCGAGGGTCCTGCCAGCAATACGTGCCGCGCAATTCGCTTGTTTGTCGACGCGCGGGTGCGGGGACGTTTGCTCAAAGACGGCCGCAACGCCGGGGACACGACGCAGCACATCCGGGTCGACGGGGGGCGAACGCTGACAGACCTTGATGGCTGCGGTGTCGCCGCTGGTAAGCACCTCTGTCCACAAGCCAAGCCCACGAAGACGGCCTTGGATATCACGCACGTTTGCGCTCGGCTCAAGGGTCAACAACATCAGTGCCTCCTCTGGAGCGCCGCATCGACAACGGTCAGAAGCGCGGCTTTCGCGCGGCCATCTGGCAACGGGCGCAGCGCTTCACAGGCGCTTTCTGCGTGCTGAGCAGCCTTTTCGTGCGTCGCCGCGACCGCCCCCGTCTCGCGGATTTGAGCGACCAACAAAGCCGCGATTTCTGGATCGATATCCGCCTCACTGGACGCCATGACGGCGAGCCGAACCGCGACGTCCGGACAGCGCTCCGACGCGATTAGCAGCGGCCAGGTGAGCTTTCCTTCGCGCAAATCCGTCAGCGCGCTCTTGCCGGTCACCGCCGGATCGCCATCCAGGTCGAGCGCATCGTCAACGAGCTGAAAGGCGACGCCGAGCTCCAACCCGAAGTGTCCAAGTCGCGAAACGTGGTCCCTGCTGAGCCCGCCCATAGTCGCGCCGGCCTCCAAAGCCCAGCGGAACAGGGCGGCGGTCTTGCCGGCGACGATCCGCTCGTAGACCTCCCGATCCGGTGTGAACTGACGACGGCGAGCCAGCTGCAGCGCCTCGGCGCCGACCATTTCCGTCAACGTATCGAGCAACGCCAGGCGCATGGTCGGTACGGCGTCCGCGCACCGGAGCGCAGCAACAAGCAAGTGGTCGCCGCCGAGGACGCTCGCCGAGTTGCCGTACACCCGTCGCGCAGCCGGAGCACCCCGCCGCAGGTCGCCTTCATCGATCACGTCGTCGTGTAGCAGCGTCGCCGTGTGCACCAACTCACATGCCGCGGCGGCGTCCTGGACTTGCTTATCGAACGCGCGACCGCCTAAACGTGCCGCGAGGGCCACGCAGACGGGTCGAATCCGCTTACCGGGTCTCGCCAACAAGTAACTGGCAGATCGCCAGCCGAGGTTATCGCCGGTCGAACCGACCGATCGCAGCTTCATCTCGAGCTCGCCGAGATCGCTCGCCAGCCACGTTTGGACGCCGCCCAATCGCGCCGCAAGGCCGTCGATACCGTGCCGTTTGGCGACGGACGCCAGCGTCGGCATGATGTCGTCGGCGTGACCGGCACTGTGCAGGCCGCCATGATCAGCGACGCTAACCGTCGCAAGATGTTCTCCCATCACCCATTCCCTCCGAACCCATTGCGGGAAACCGGCTGGAGCCGCCCCACGTGAGTTTCGAAATCCCTATCACCGCGCGCTTTCATCACGTCGATCGCGCCGGAATCGTGTTCTTCGCCAAGGCTTTCGAGTTCGCCCACGACTGCTTCGATGAGCTGCTCATCGCGGGCTTTGAGTCGCCCGACCTCGGCGACCTCGGGTTCGGTATGCCGTTGGTCCACGCTGAGGCGAGCTACAGCCGCCCCATTCGTTTGCATGATCGGCTGCTGGTCGGGGCTCGAATCGTCGCGGTCGGCAATCGCAGCGTCACGTACGAGTACCGTATCCGCGGGGCCGCTTCGCTCGATGATCTGCGCTGCGTCGTGATCCTTCGGCACGCGTTCATCAGCTTTCCGGAGTTCAAACCGCGCGCGGTGCCCGAAGAGTTCCTCGATGCCATGCGCCGACTTGGCGTCCTGCCGCAAGAGGTCGCGCCGTAGCTTGCCCAGGGCGTTGCGCGGCAATTTGTCGACGCGGGTAACGTGGTCGGGAATCCACGGGCGCGGCAGCTGCTGGCCGAGCCAATCGCGCCACTGGCCGTGTTCGAGGTCGCCCGACAATTCGACATACGCGACCGGGCGCTGTCCCCATCGGGGCGACGGGCGCGCGACCACCGCGGCGTCTTCCACGCCGTTGATCGCTCGCAAAGCGACCTCGACCTTGCCGGGATCTATCTTGAGACCTCCGCTCACAATCGCGTCGTCGCGACGGCCGACGACGCGGACGTGCCCGTTGGCCCCGACGGTGCCTACATCGGCCGTCACCGTACGCCGCGACACGAACGGCCCATCGACGATCAACTCGTGGTTGGCGCCTTCGACGACCGAAATGAAGGGCAGCGGCGGCAAGAATGCCGACTCGAATGCGCCGGGCATCGCGGTGCAGACCTGAGATGCTGCCTCGGTCATACCCCACGTCAGAGCGATCGGAAGCCCGAGCGTAACTGCCGCTTCCCGTGTCGCATCAGGGCATGCCGCACCACCAACGAGAAACGCACGAACACTGTTTGGAAACTTTCTGCCCAAATTCAATTGAACAATGGCTTCCACGACTTCCGCCAGCATGCGAGGAGTCACGGAGCAATGCGTAATCGATCCAATTGCCAGCTTTCGCGCGACCTGCCGCGGATCGAATCGAATCGGCTCCAGGCAAGTTCCGTAGAAGAAACAGCGAAGCACCGCTGAAAGGCCGCCGACGTGGTGGACCGGCAACGGACTGAGCCAGCGGTCTGTCGGCAGGTGCCCGAGCCGAATCGCCGATGCGAAGGCTGAGAAAGCGACCTGCGCCGTGCTGAGAGGTACGACGCTCGCCGCGCCCGATGTGCCGGAGGAGCGCAGGACGACCCGGGTTTCGTCGAGCGGCCATGGGCGTTCGTCAGCCGGAGGCCCATCGACCCGCGACAGCGATCGTACGGCGCCATCCGTATCCGTACGTCCGTCACCGCACACACACCAATCGACGGTCAGAGCGCGCAGCTCCTGAACGGTCATCTGCGGCGTACGCGAGCCGTCGAACGGCGCAACGGTCGCGCCGAGCCACTGCAACGCATGGAAATCGACGAGCCAATCTCGGTCGACGCCGCCAGCCAGCCCCACCACATCGCCCGCGGTCACGCCCTGGCTGGCGAACCCACCGGCTCGAATCCGCGCCGAATCGAGCAACTCTGCCCACGCAACCGAGGCCTCACCGGACAACGCCAGGCCATGTGGCCGGGCAGCGGCGTGGGCAACAATCGGGTTGCGGAGCGGACGAACATTCATGCCGCCGACTCCAGCGCGGCGATGCCGAGACCGCTGTCGTGACCAATCTCGACGAGCGGGTTTGTGGCGTCGATGCGACCGACGCCATGGACGCCCCGACCGACCGCCGCGGCCACATGCAACGCCCCGCGCCGGCCAACACGCGATTCCAGGGCATGGGTGACGACCACGTCCTTGCCGGCGGCAGACGCGCTCTTCGCCAGCTCGACAGCTTCGAGCGGGCCTCCAACGAACATCGGCTTGATGACGACGACGTCGGCAACGTCCAACACGGCGTCAAACGATGCGTGGCAAACCAGCTCATCGGCGCCGATGCGCACACCACAGCGATCCAGGGAGCGGAACTCATCAAGGGTGACCACGGGCTGCTCGACGTAGTCCACGGGCAGGTCGCTGATCCGTCTGAGAAACGCGTTAGCCCGGTCCACGTCCCAACCGGCGTTGCAGTCGATCCGCATAGGCAACCCGGCCTCAGCGACCTCTTCAACACGCGCCGCGGCGCCCTCGACTGGACCGTCGACCTTCACCTTCAGATGCGTGAAGCCGCGCAGTCGAGCTCGGTGCGCTTGCTCCGAGGTCCGAACGCGCGCGTGCGTTGCAACGTGACGCGACGCTCCCGGCTGCAGGATGTCGGCAAGCGGCGCGCGCGACTGCTGCGCGTCGAGATCGCACAGAGCGAGCTGCAGAGCGTGTCGAGACGGGGACGGAACATGTGTCCGACGCACGAGTGCCTGGGCCTCGGCAAGGGTCAAGCCGTGCAGACTCGGCGCCACACGGTGCAAAGCGGACACGATCTCGGCGTCGACGGCGCCAAACCCGGGCCAAGATGCCGCGTCGCCGTGACCTTCGAGGCCGCAGTCGTCGACCAGCGACACCCACCATCCGTGACGGACGAGGCTGCGCCCGCGCACCTGTGCGCGAACGCCGTAGGGGACAACCCGGACGGAACGGATCATAGGAGGGCTCCAACGGCGAGCAGTGCGCCGAAAACGAGCTCGAGCCGAGCGGTATGAGCGAGCGACGCGTTGAGGTCGATGCCGTCGTCCCGGCGGACTCGGATGATTAGCCAAACAGCGTACGGAAAACTGATGAGAGCCAGCGCCCAGCCGAGGCGGTCCTGCATGGCGACGACGACCACCGCGGCATAGGCCATGGCCACAAGCGCCGTGTATTCGAAGCGGGCAAACGCGCCGCCGAACCTCGCGGCGAGGGTCCATTTGCCTGATTTCGCATCGGTTCTGCGGTCGCGCAGGTTGTTGACCACAAGGATCGCCGTCGCAAGCGCTCCGACGGCGAGCGCGGCGAAAACCACGTGCGAATCGACCCGTGCAGCTTGGAGGAAATAGGTCCCGCAGACCGCTACGACGCCAAAGAAGAAGAATACGAGAACGTCACCGAGGCCGTGATAGCCCAGCGGGATGGGCCCTGCGGTGTAGCCGACCGCCGCGATCAGCGCCGCGAATCCCACCCACAACAGCTCGGGCGCCACGGCCATCGCCGCCCAAGTCCCCGCAGCTGCTGCAATAACGAAGGCGACGGCCGCTCCGATCTTGAGTTGGCGGGCGGTCAGCAGCCCCGCGGCCAGCGCCCGGGTTGGCCCGAGGCGCCCATCATCGTCGACGCCACGTTCACCATCGGCGAAGTCATTGACGAAGTTGCAGCCAACCTGCAGCCCGAGCGCGACCACCATGCACAGCGTCGCCATAACGGGATCGAATACGCCGTCGGCGGCAGCAAGCGCCGCTCCCACGATCACGGGAACCGCGCCGGCCCAGAGCGTCGCCGGCCGAATCGCCAGGAACCACGCACGAATACTCATGTCGCCCAACTCCGGCCGTCGATTCGGGCCAAGGCGGAACGGCACATCTCGAGGTAGCGCTCATGGGCGCGGAGATTGGATTCACGGTCGGTTCGGATCTCCAAGACGCGAATCCCTTCGGCCTCGGAATCCAGAGTCGCTCGGACGTCGCCGGGACTTGAGCATGGTAGCCAGGCCGCACTCGCGGCGGCGGCGATGGCTTGGATTTGGGAGTTCTGCTGCGCGACGAATGCCGGTTCGAACGCCTCGCTATGGGCGGAGATGGGCAGTAGACCGAAGATGCCGCCGCCCTCGTTGTTGACGACGACGACATCGAGGCGAACGCCGAGCTCTGCAGCGGCGAGCAAGCCGGAGACATCGTGCCGAAACGCCAAATCACCAATGAGCAGCGTCGCCCTGCCCTCGCTACGTGCGATGCCTGCCGCGGTCGCGATGAGCCCGTCGATTCCGTTGAGACCGCGGTTGGCGAGCAACCGGATGGCACCCGTGCGTCGACGCGCGAACTGGTTCGCGTCCCGGATCGGCATGCTCGCGGCCACAAGCAACGTTGAGCCCGGCGCGATGGTCTGCGCGACTGCTGCAGCCACAGGGCCTTCCCAGTGCTGATTCAAACACTGTTCGGTTATCTGCGAACAGATCGTTTCAGCAGCGGCCCAGCCCGCGGCATGCCTACCGGTTCCCGCAGCGATTGCCAGGAGTCGATGCAAGGTGTCGTCGACGTCGGCAAGGATCAGCTCGACAGCACCTGGCAGTCCGTGGCGGACCTCCGACGTCGTCGAGATGACACGGCGCGACTCAATGCCTTGGAGCCAGCCGAGGACGTGCGGATTGAGCGGCGGACGTCCAAGCTCGATCGATGCGGCCGGCTGCGGCATCGATCCGGATCGGATGATGGCTTCGTAGCCGACGACACAAGATGACGACCCGTCGTCGTCAAAGCGGACGCCGGAAGCGGCTGCAGCAAGAACTGGCCATCCGGAAACTACGCTGAGTCGACGAACCAAAGCGGCTGTTGACGCGTCGGCCGGGCCGGCGCCGCAGAAAATCACCCCATCCGCGTGCTCTTGCAGATGACGGGCTAGCGACACAATTGGGCGGTCACTCAGAATATAACGATCGATTAGTTTAGGCTTGGGCGTCGGAACCGAATGGTATGTGGTCGCCGGGTCCCATAACGGCTTTCGGAACGCGATATTGATGTGGACCGGGCCGGGGCGGCCGCCGAGAGCAAGCGCAACGGCCGTTCGTCCGGTCTGCAACCACTGGGTCGGCGCGGGTGTGTCCAGCTCGAAGGCGGCCTTCGCGTGGACGCCGAACATCTCGCGCTGGTTCATCGTCTGCGGCGATTCGCAGTCGTGAAGCTCGGGCGGTCGATCGGCCGTAAGCACGACGAGCGGCACGCCATCAGCCTTCGCTTCCGCGATCGCGGGCGCATAGTGGAGGCCGGCACTGCCCGACGTGCACACGAGCACCGCGGGCCGGCCAGATGCCCGCGCCATCCCGAGCGCGACAAACGCCGCGGCACGCTCATCAAGCACAACGTCGACGTCCAACCGCGGTTGGGATCTCGCGGCCAGCACAAGCGGTGTGCTCCGCGAACCGGGTGACATCACCACGTGGTGGCAGCGAGTCGCGAGGCCGGCCATGAGGTGGCATGTGGCATCAGCTTGTAGCTGCGCCAGCGGAGTCGGCATCAACCGGCGCTCACCGTGCATCCGAGCCCCGCACGCGCAAGCAGGCCGTGGCGGTCTGCATCTTCCACTGTGTCTCGCGCCATTCCGCCGCCGGATCAGACCCGACAACGACGCCCGCGCCGGCGAACGTCGTCGCTTCGGCGCCCGTGATCAATACGCTGCGGATCGCGACGGCGGAGGCGCCCGAGCCATCCGCGCGTTCGAATCCGATATGTCCCGCGTAAAGGCCGCGGTCCCAGGTTTCGTGAGTTGCCAGCCAGCGTCGCGCCGCCGCCCGGGGCAGTCCGCATACAGCAGGGGTTGGATGAAGGGCGTCGACGACTTCTCGGAGCCCGATCCCGTCGCAGAGGAGTCCGCGAAACGGAGTCTCAAGGTGCTGCACCGCGGCGAGTGTCCGGATGCGAGGTCCCGGCCCGACTTGCAATCTGCGACACACAGGCGCCAAACGCCGGCCGATGTCGTCAACGACAAGTTTGTGTTCCCGGCGGTCTTTGTCCGAATGCAGCAGTCGCTCGGCAGCCACGGCGTCGACCCGCGGACGCCCGGTTCGCGCGGCGGTGCCCGCCAGGGCATGCGTTGTCAGTTGAGCGCCGTCGACCCGAGCCAGCAGTTCGGGTGTCGCGCCGGCGAAGACGTCACCGCGGCCGTCGGTCACCGCGAACACAGTTGCTCCAGGGTTGCCGACAACGAGCGCTTCCAGCGTTGCGGCGACATCGAAAGTGCCCCGTGTAGCTCGCCAACGGGCGCTGCGCGCGACCACCACTTTCTCGACCAGCCCGGCGCGGCAGTCATGCTCAGCGCGTCGCACACATTCTTCGAACCATGTTCGGCTATCCATGCCATCGTCTGAAGTGGGAACGAGCTGAATGCCCACGGCCGGTGTGGGATTCGTCTGCGCCCCTCGTCGCCGGCCGACGCGTCGTCCATGGATCGTTGAATCGATGCGCTCCAGCGCCCGATACCCTGACTCGTCGACATGCCAAACCGTGCGGGCCAAACAGCGCTCAAACGCGAGCATTGTCGATGATTCGTCGCGGTCGAACGGGACCGCCCAAATCTCAATATCCGTGTCGGCGGGAGGCCGAGCCGTGTCTTCAACGTCATGTGAATTGGGGACCGTGGCGATGAACGCTCCGCCCCCGCTGGATCGCCAGCCGATCGCGGTCCGTCCAGCGTGGACCAGGCCAGCGAATCGAGCGCCGAAACCGGCTGCATCTGCGGACGAGCGAACGGCTGCATGAGGTCTATTGAGCCCGCGGAATTGAACGCCGGCAGGTTGCGTGACTACGGCCATCTCGTGCGCTCCGTACTCATCGTGTAAGCTGCTGAATTCCGATGTTTCATGGGCGATACGTGCTGCGCTCCCGAGTTGTTCATCATATCATGAACAACTGGCGCTAACATAGTCACTGTCGGCGTCTGGATCAAGCAGCTTCTTTCGAACCGCCTGCCTGGCGTCCCCTTCACGGGCTGAATCGGCTGGGGTGCTTGCGACGGTTGGATGAGTTCTTGCCGTCCAATCGCGGCACAAAACGCCAGCAGCGCCGAAGAAATGCGGCTGGCGGACAGTCGAGCTCGACGGTTTACCCGCCCGTGAACAAGCGCTACGATTTCTCATGGCGAAAAGACGAGACCGGACGGACGAGCGGCTGACGAAACAGGTGGTGCGAGCGTGTGACGCCGTCGGCGGGTTCATCGAGTACTGGGGTTTCAAAGCGATTCACGGCCGCATCTGGACGCTGCTGGCGCTGCGCGGTGAACCAATGCCGCAAACGGAGATCGCGATGAAGCTCGCGGTGAGTCGCTCCCTTGTCAGCGGAGCGGTGGCCGAACTGTGTGACCACGGGCTGTTGCGCCGCGTCGAAGAACATCGCAACGCTCCCTACGTGGCTGTAATCGACGTGTGGCCGGTGATTTCCGACGTCCTTCGCGCGCGCGAGTGGATGTTGATCGAGTCGGCGAGACTCGCCCTGGAAGCCGCCATCGAAGAGGTCGAATTCAGCCAGAGCCTCGGCGAGGAGGTGCGCTGGGACGTCGATCGGATGCGGATGCTGCTGGCGATGACCGAGCTCGCCCAGGCGCTGCTGCGTATCTTGATGGCGCTGCGTGTCCCACGGGCGTCCGATCGGTTCAGCGGATGGCTCGACAAGGCCGGGTCTTTCGCGGACACCTTGCGCCGAATGGTGTAGACACGCCGTCGATGGTCGACCATCACACGGATACGGCGTGCAACCAGCCCGACAAACCGCGAACAGCGGCGTTTGCGACGACTCTCGGCATCGCGTTGGCCGCCGTCGCCGCCGCCTACTACGGCAACATGGACTTCGGCTTCCTTGGCGACGCGCGTTTCTTGCTCGAGCACAACGCGTTCTTGCGCGAGTGGTCGACCTGGTCAGACCAGTTAACCCACGACTATTTCTGGAGCAGCAGCGGCAACACGATCCCATATTGGCGCCCGTGGACCAAACTCGGCTGGCTGGCCGAAACACAACTCCTGGGCGGCTCAGCAGCGGGCTACCACGCTGTTCAGATCGCCTTGCATCTCGCCGCCTGTGCGGCCGTCGGCGCATTGGTTGTCACGCTTGGCGGCGGCCCGGTCGCTGCCGGCTGCGGAGCCGTATTGTTTGGCCTCGGCCCCAGCGCGGTCGAGCCGGTGAGCCTCTTGATGGCGCGCTCGGACGTGACCGCCGCGTTTGCATCCATCGCGGTGCTCGTTTCGTGGCACCGCTGGACAAGCGGACACCGCCGATGGTTGGGCCCTCACATTGCGTTGCTCGTCTTGGCGCTGGGAAGCAAGGAGACCTCCGTCGTGCTGCTGCCTGCGATATCTCTCTGGGGGGCTGCGCGGGTGTGGCTCCAGGGAGCAGATCGCAAACAGATTGGCGCGAGCCTGCTGCCCACCTTGATCGTCGTTATCGCGGCGCTCAGCCTTCGATCAGCTGTGCTGTCAGACCGCCCTGGGCCATCGATCGTGGCGGACCCGCTGCGCATCGTGGTGGGCGCTGGCCGGTACCTGGCCGCGCTTGTGCCCATGCAGTTCGAAACCGGCTTGCGCAACTTCGGATACGACGAGGCGGCTTCGCCATCAGCGCTTGTCGCAGCCCTTGCGGCGATCTCTGTTTTCGGTGGTCTCGTGGTGGCGGCCGTGCGTCGCCGCGACGCCGACGCATTTGGCGTGCTGATGTGGCTCGCGGGAACCATCGCCCCCGTGCTCCTCGTTGAACAGATGAATGTGCCCAATGTCGAGGGCAAGTTCCCGCTTGCAGACCGATGGCTCCTACAAGCCAGCGCCGCGTCCAGCGCGCTCATAGCGGCGCGATGGGCCCGAATTGTCCCCGGTCAGCTCACCAGACTCGGCCCGGCGATCGTCGGCTTGTGGGCGGTCGCCGGCATCGTGATGGCACCGACGAGCCACGGGATGTATGCCAGCGAGATCGCGCTGCTCGACAAGGAAGACCTCGACTTTGAGTCCATTCCAAAGGAGTTCCGGAGCCGGGAGGACGCGTGCCGGTTCATCGATCGTCAGATCGTGCGCGGGGTTGCCAAGCGCGACTGGGTGGTTGTGCTGAAGGCCACAGAATCGAGCGACTGTCCCCCCGACGCGCTCCGCCAGTTCAACCGACTCAGCGCGCTTTCAGCCACCAAGCAGTGGCCTGCTGCCGCGAAACTGGCCGGGCAACTTCTGGCGGTACCCACGGCGGACACCCGACACGTAGCGATGCTGCACCACCTGCGGGGCCGCGCATTGTTGCAGCTGCGCCGAGCGGCGCCTGCGGTGTCCGACCTTGAGCAGGCCCGGAAGATGGGGCTTACGTCGTGCCGGTTGCTGCACGAATTGGGACTCGCTCACGGGGCAAACGGCGATCGAAAACAAGCTTCGCGGTGGATGAGCCAGGCGCGCATGTGCCTGACTCAACGGCACCACTAGAATTGGTCATACCTATTGACCAATTGCCAAAACGGCTCTATGGTGCGCGTCGGAGGCAGCCATGGAACTCACGCCCATCCCCAAGAAATCGCTCTCGGACCACGTCTTTGACCGGCTCACCGAACAGATCGTGTCCGGGGCGCTGGAACCGGGCCAGTCCCTGCCATCAGAGCGCGCGCTCTGCGAGGCACTGGGCGTCAACCGCGGCGCGATTCGGGAAGCCGTCAAGCGGCTGTCTCAGGCGGGGCTTGTCGCAAGTCATCACGGCTCAGGCCACAAGGTGCTCGACTATCGCCAGAGCGCCGGGCTCGATCTCCTGCCGCGGCTGTTGTTCCGTGGGACGGGGGATGTGGACCCCAAGGTCGTTCGGAGCGTGATGGAGTTGCGATCAGCGATCGCGCCGGACGCCGCCCGACTCTGTGCAGAAAGAGACGCCGGCCGCGCTGAAACACTCCACAAGCTCGTCGATGAGATGGAAGCCGAGACTGATCTGTTCAAGCTCCAAGCTATCGCGTTGACGTTTTGGAACGTCGTCGTTGAGGGCAGCGACAACATCGGGTACCGGCTCGCCTATAACAGCCTGCGCGCGGTTTATGACCATGTCCGAGAGGCCCTCGTTGAAGTCCTGGCGTCGGAGCTCAAGGATACCGACGGCTACCGCGCGATCGCTGACGCCATCAGCCATGGCTCAGGATTCACCGCCCACTGCGAGGCCGCCGCGCTGGTTGAACGCGGCCTCAATGGCATCAACGAAGCGTTTTCCGCGCTGGAAGCGCTCGGGGTCTGACATGCACGCCAACACTCTCGACGTCGCGTCCACCGCGGCGAATGGACCCGTTCGCGCTGCGACGGCCACGTCCCGGGTTCGCAGCACGACGAACGCGACCCGCAAAGCGCGCGCCAGGGCAGTCTCGCTGCGACAAGCCGCGCGTATGTTCTTCAGCAACGCCAATCCCTGGCTGCTCATGGCGGGTTTGGCAGGCGCTGTTATTGGCCGAGGAATGCTCGGGCCGTTGAGCTGGCACGACGTCGCGTTGGCGGCAGCTTTGGTCGCATTCGAGCCGCTGCAAGAGTGGTTGATTCACGTCTATGTGCTTCACTGGAAGCCCCGACGCGTGTTTGGGTTTATGATCGACCCCGAAGTCTGCTGGAAGCATCGAGCGCATCACGAAGATCCCTGGAACCTCGATGACGTGTTCATCCCGCGGCGCACGTTGCTCGCGCTGTTTCCATTGCTGACGGCGCTCTGGTGGGCGATCACGCCAACTCTGGAGCTGTGGATGTCGGCGTTGATCACCGCCTTGTCGATCGGAGTCGTGTACGAATGGACCCATTTCCTTGTGCACACCACGTACAAGCCGCGATCAACGGTTTACAAGCGCATCTTTCGCTATCACCGGCTGCACCACTTCAAGAACGAACACTTCTGGTACGGCGTCACGTCACACATGGGCGACAGAATCCTCGGGACGCTGCCGCACCAGCGGTCGGTGAAGACGTCGCCGACAGCCCGCAACATCGGAGCCACGGCGGCCGGAGACTGCGCAGAGTGACGGCTGCGGCCCTTCGTGGTCGCCGGGCATAGCTCAACTGCGTCGACGCCACCAGGCGGAGACCAGCCCCAGACCAGCCACAACGCCGGCCAGGATCCATAGCCACGATGGCGCTGCCAGCGGACGCCCCCGATCGTCGCTGTCGGCTCTCGGTTCCTTCCCCTGCGGCGCCGCGTATTCGATGCCAGACGACGCAGTCAATAGCCGTACATCGCTCGGATAAATTGTACAGAGCGCTTCTTTGTCATCGCGCCCCAGCTGCGTTCGTGTCGCAGCCGCACCCATAATCGCGGGGTACATCAGCGCCTCTCGGTGCCGTGAATGCCCGATACCGAGCGCGTGCCCCAGCTCATGGGCAAGAACCCGCGACAATGCTGCTCCCTTTCCATCCGCGGTCGGGCCAGAAAAGGAGAACCCGCCGTTGAGGTGAATGACGACCGACTTCAGCCGCCCGCTGTCGGCGTCCGAGAAGCGCTCGGTGTACGCGGCATTGCCCGCGCCGTGCGGCCAGCCCTCGCCCCAATAGACGATAGGGAACACCCACCCTGTGCTCGGGTCCGCCCAAACGCTCGCGGCACACGGCGCCTCCCAGACTTTCAAGGCCGCGTCGAGAGCGCCCTGACCGCCGCCAGGTACGTCCGGGATCATCCGGGTCAAAACCGGGTACGGTGCGACGGATTTCCAGTGCAGCCCGACGCCATGGTCGGAGATGTCGCGTTGCCAAGCGGCCGCGGGTCGGGGGGTGCCAACGCTTACCAGCAGCGAGATTGCGGCCAACAGCTGCGCGGATCGTTGCCAAAACGGCGTAGCCGCGCGAACCAGCCGGTGGATCGCGCGGCTACCTGCGCCCCTTGAGGGGCTTGTCTGGCGGGAGATCAACCGTCGCCCAGCTTGGCGTCGTCCGCCTTGTCCGCGTCGCTTTCCGACACGTCCGACGCGCCCTCGTCCTTGAACGCCGCGTCCGCCTCCGGGTCTTTGTCGTGCCCGGAAGCGTCCAGCGAACTCTCCGGCGGGTCGCCGCCTTCGTCTCCAACGCATGCCTTCTTGTCGCCGCCTGCTGCCCAGGCACCCTTGTCAGCCTTCGGATCTTTCCACGCCGCCGCGACATAGGTGTTCTTGGCGCCGGGCCCCCAGCACTCCTTCACGACCGCGTAGACCTTTTTGGCGGGATGCACTTGTCCGTACACGGCAACGCCGCGGCCTCCCTTCCCGGCCAACCATCCGATCCGCGCGGCGTATCCCTCGATTCCGGCAACCTTGGGGGCGATGTCACCTACGATAAGCGTGCGAGCCCGTCCGCCCACGCCGATCTTGCGCACATAGTCAGCTCCGAAGTTCCAGGCTGGTCCCGTGTGGTCCTTCCTTTTCTTGACCTTTCGGTAAACAACGCGGCGAGCCTTGGCCTTCTTGCCAGCGTTGGCAAACCAGAGATGGATTTTGCCGTCGACGTTCAAAGCCGGCACCAGGTCGGTGATGTTGGTGAGATTCATGTGCAACCGTCCGCCGCCCTTGCGCGGCGCCTTCTTGACGAAGATGCCGGTCATCAGACCCTTCCATGTTGCGCCGTCTTTGCTTCCGTAGAGCGAATAGCGGAGCCGATTGACCTTCGTCCGAACGGCGATGAAGCGGTACTTCACCCCACCCTGTTGGCCTTTCCAGACGCCGAAGGGCTGGCCGGCCACCGTTTTGCCTTTGACGTCCGGCTGCGCCTTGGTCACGACCGCTTTGACACGTGCTACCACGGCCTTGAGCCATGCACGCTGATTCTTCAGCGCCGCGCCCACAGCCAACAGCACAGTAGACGGTTTGCCCACTTTTACGGCGCCGGCTGCGTCCGTGTTTTCTTCCAACAGGTCGTCGAGATCGACAACATCGTCCTGCGTCACGTCGTCAGCCGCGCCGCCGCCACTGGAGCCGCTGCTTGAACCGCCGCTGCTCGAGGCGCCGCTACTTGAGCCATCGGCGCTCGACGCATCCGCGGCGCCGTCATCGGCCTCATTCTTGGCGCCGCAGCCCATGACCAGGGCGATCGCAACGACTGCGGCGACCCACCGCGCGGCCCGGAGGCTGCTCGACGCTGATAGATTTCGTGTTCTTGTGTTCATACGTATCTCCATTGCGGCGCGACGCACCTCACAACTGCGCAGCGGACCGGCTCGAATCGATTGCAAGCAGCTTAGGCCATCGGCGCCACAAGCCAACAAACGGCCGCAGCCGAGGGTGCAAATCTTGCCAACGTCGCTATATCGTGCGACCGGTTCCTACAGAAAATCGCCACCGAACCGGGAGAGCCGCGATGTTCAGCGCGACGCAATCCGCGATGCCGAAACCAAGCCACTGGCTGGCCGCTCCCGCCATTGCGCGACAGTTTCTGTTGTTCGCGTCGGTGACGACCGTCATCGCGCCTGCCGCGGTGGATGCCCAGCAAACCCGAACGCAGGAGAAGAGCCGCGTCTTCCGCGCCGGAACGGGCGAGCTCAGCGCGTTCACCGGCTACTCGATGCTCAGCGAGGACATCAACCTCGGCTCCGACGACGGCCCGCCGAACTACACCGACAACGTCCCCGACAGCTCGCCCCTTACCGGGATGCGACTCGGCTACAACATCACGGAGATGTTCGCGGCGGAGTTCGAGATCAAGCAGGCCCGAACCGTCTTCCGTCGCGGCAAGGGCGGCGACACCGTCCATGGCGTCACCATCGTTGCGCCGCGCCTCAATGCACTGGCTCACCTCAACTTCGACCGACGCACGATTCGGCCGTTTCTGTTGCTCGGAGTGGGCGCAGAGAAGTTGTGGGACAAAAAGGAGGACCCCAACGACCCGCTAAACAACGCCGAGGCGGACGAAGATGTGGCCATCCATGCCGGAGCCGGCGTCAAGTACCACATCACTGATCGCCTCTCGTTCCGGCTCGACGCGCGCGCAATGGTGTCGGAAACCCAGGCCGGCTCGATGGGCCTGACCGGCTATGAGTTCCTGTTTGGCGGCGCGATCAACCTGTTCCTCGTCGACCAGGACCCCGACCACGACGGCATCGCGACAAGCCGGGACGCTTGCCCCGCCCAGGCGGAGGACATGGACGGCTTCGAGGACAACGACGGCTGCCCGGAGAGCGACAACGATCGCGACGGTATCGCTGACAAGCTCGACAAGTGCCCGCTCGAAAAAGAGACCTTCAACAAGGTGGACGACGAGGACGGGTGCCCCGACCAGGACGCCGATGGCGACCTGATCGAAGACCGACGCGACAAGTGCCCGAACAAGGCTGAAGACTTCGATAAGTTCATGGACGAGGACGGGTGCCCCGAGCCGGACAACGACAAGGACGGCAAACTCGACAAGCAAGACAAGTGCCCCGACGACGCCGAGGACAAGGACGGCTACCAGGACGACGACGGCTGCCCCGATCCCGACAACGATGGCGACGGCATCTTCGACAAGGTCGACAAGTGTCCCAACAAGCTGGAGACCCACAACGGCTTTGACGACGACGATGGCTGCCCCGACACCGTTCCCAAGAAGGTAGCGAAGGAATTCCGCGGCACGATAGACGGCATCTTCTTCGCCAAGGACAGCGCCGACATCGACAACAAGAGCAGCTCGGTGCTTGAAAAAGCGCTCGATGTTCTCAAGGACTTCCCGGGTGTGAAGATCGAGATCGGCGGACACACCGACAACACCGGGTATCTTGAGTACAATCAGCAACTCTCGGTTCGTCGCGCGGAGGCGGTCAGGCAGTGGTTCATCGAACGTGGAATCGCTGGCGATCGAATGAAAGCGGTTGGTTACGGCCGTACCAAGCCGATCGCTGCCAACACGACCGAAGCGGGCCGGTCCAAGAATCGGCGCATCGAGTTCATCTTGCTGGTTCGCAAGCGTTGACGGACGCTGCGCCTCTATTCAGCTGGCAGGCGCATGGCGACTGAGAGCACACGCTATTGCCCCAAGTGCGGGCTGCACACCGACGCCGAGTATTGTCCGGACGACGGCGTCACTACGGTCGTTCGCAAGCGGATCGAGGCCGACAAGATCGCCGTGGTCTCCGGCGATGTCGTCGCAGGTCGTTATCGCATCCAGGGACTGCTCGGCAGGGGCGGCTTTGGAGCGGTGTACCAGGCCGCACATACCGGCACACAACAGCTCGTCGCGCTGAAGATGATGCTCGCCAGCCATGGCGACGAAGACGAGATCAGGCGGTTCTATCGAGAGGCCCAAATCACGGCCAGTCTACGGCATCCGAACACTGTTCGTGTTTTTGACGTCGGACAGACCGACAACGGGACGCTCTTCATTGCGATGGAGCTCTTGCAGGGTCCGACGCTCGAGGATGTGTTGCGCGACCGGCGGATCTTGCCTCAATCCGAGGCGATCCGAATCGCGATCCCGGTGCTGCGCAGTCTCGGCGAAGCGCACAGCAAGGGGCTGGTGCACAGGGACCTCAAACCCGCCAACATCATGCTCAGTCGGATCGACGGCGTGCACGAAGAGGACGAAGACGCGACGGTCGTGAAAGTGCTGGACTTTGGCATCGCACGGTCGCAGGAGAGCTCGCTGACCGGCCAGGGGACAGCCCTCGGCACGCCGGCATACATGGCGCCCGAGCAGTGTCAGGGCGCGGACATCGACGGTCGCGCGGATATGTACTCGCTGGCCGTGATCCTCTACCGCTGCATTTGCGGCCGGCCGCCTTTCGCCGATCGAAACGCGATGACGGTGATGTTCAAGCACTTGCAGGCCGACATCCCCGATATTTCGGTCACGTCTCTGACCGAGGTGAATGAACATTTCGTTGGCGTCATCCGGCGCGCGCTGTCGAAAACGCCGGACGAACGTTTCGCTGACGCACGTGACATGCGACGTGCGCTCGAAGCGGCCCGTGAAGGCAAGGCATTCTTGGGGACCCAGCCGTACATCGTGCAATCCCCGAGCGGCACGATGCGTGTGCCCACCGAACAGCTTGAGACGGCGCTCGAAGAACCAACGGAGAGCTACTCACTCAACAGCGTGCCGGGTCCCACGGAGCGCGGCGGCAACCCGATCAGCGCGGAAACCCACGATGACATCGTTTCGGCCGACACGATGGTCGCGGGCGCGGCGGCGCCATTCGACGGCGCGACGATCGTGACGTCCGGGCCGGCCGCGCTGACGAGTGAGGAAGGCACGGTGGCGACATCGGCCATTGCGCCGACAGCCACAGCCCCAGTCGCCGCGGCGCCCCCCGACAAACCGGGCGACCCTGCACTTGCCATAACCGCTGAACCCCAGTCGGGGGGACCGACCCACATGTCGACAATCGCGGCCGCAGTCGGCGCCGCGCTCCTGGCCGCCGTCGCGGTTGCCGTCGTCATGAAGCCGGCCTCTCCGCCACCGACTGAAGCGAAAAATCCTGACAGTGTTCGGGCCGCCTCGAACGCTTCAATGGGATCGCCCACAACGTCTGCGACGAGCCCAATAGAAACGCAGGACGCAGGGGCACGAGCTGGCAATACAAGCGACGCCGGCGGCGCGACGGATGCATCGCACCCAGCAGATGCCGTCGTGGCGACCGCGGATGTGGGACCAACGGCCATGGACGTGACCGTGAAGCCGTCTACCGCCGCGATGAAGCCGCGCAAGCCACGGACCAAAGCTGCGCGCGGATCAACCGGGAGCAAACGCGTCGGCAAGTCCAAGTCTCCCCGCGGCGCAGAGAAGCCAGGCACGGCAAAGGGCACCGGCGGCAGCGCCGACAAAACGAAGGCCGAGCAGCCGACGTCGAAAGGGAGCAAGCCTGATGCCAAGAAGTTCTTCCTGGACTGACCTTCGCGGTCGGCAAAGGCGTGCCACGCGCGCGGCGGTTGTGGCAACGGTGAGCGCCGTTTTCGGCGGTTGCGCGTCGACGACTGTATACGTGGGCCCGACATTCATCGTTGACGCCGCGACCAACGAGCAAGCAGCCGCGATCGAGGTGGACGCGAGTGGTCGCATCGTCGCGACACACAAGAGCCGGGATGGGCTACGTGGCCGTGCGCGCGTGGTCGTGTTGCCCGGAAAACTGGCGACGCCGGGCTTGCACGACGCCCACTTGCACATCATCGCAATCGGTCGGGCCAAGGAGCGGGTCAATCTGCGTGGCGCGACCAGTGTCGCAGAGGTCAAACGAAGGATCGCGGCGTTCGCGAAAGCCAACCCGAAGGTTGCTTTCATCACTGGACGCGGCTGGGACCAATCGCTCTGGGGAGGCACTTTCCCGACGTGGCGCGACATCGAGGGCGCGACCGACAAGCCCGTGCTCGTGCGACGCGTCGATGGCCACGCGGCTCTCGCCAATCGCGTGATGATGCAACGCGCCGCGATTGCAGCAGACACAGAGACGCCCGATGGCGGCGAGATCCTGCGCGACAAGTCCGGCGCGCCCACCGGCGTGTTCGTGGACCGCGCCATGGAGCTGGTTCGCGCCAAGGTCCCCGAACCGACTCACCGCGATCGACGACGGTGGCTCCGCATGGGGGCAGAGGCGTGTGCGTCCGGCGGACTCGTGACCGTTCACGACATGGGGTCGTCCGTGCAGGCCGTGAACGCGATGGTGGCCGAGGACCGCAGCCGCCCGCTTCCGGTGCGCGTGTTCGTCTACCTCGATGGTGATGACGAGCAAGCTCTGCCGTGGCTGCGAGCCCACAAGGCCTCAGCTCGCTCGCTATCGCCCCGGGTGACCGTGATGGGGGTCAAGCTCTTCGCGGACGGCGCAATGGGCAGTCGGGGGGCAGCGCTGCTGGAGGCGTATTCAGATCGCCCTGAGTCAAAAGGCACGATCATCATACCAGTTGATAAACTCAATGAAACTGTTGCCCAAATCCACGCTACCAAGGCGCAGGTCGCGATACACGCGATCGGAGACAGGGGCAATCGCGTCGCTCTGGACGCGATCGTGTTGGCCCAGGGGGAGCCCAAGAACGGCAATGGGCTACGCCACCGGGTTGAACACGCACAGCTTTTGCACCCCGATGACCTGAGACGGTTCGCCAAGCACGGCATCACCGCGTCGATGCAGCCCACACATGCAACCAGCGACATGCGGTGGGCAGAGAAGCGCGTCGGCCCCGTGCGATTGCGAGGCGCCTACGCCTGGAAAACGTTGCTGAATACGGGTGCCAAGCTCGCGCTCGGTTCGGACGCGCCGGTTGAGAGCGAAAAAGTCCTCTGGGGCCTTCACGCCGTCACAACGCGCACGGACCACGCCGGAAAGCCAGTCGGTGGCTGGCAAGCGCATGAGATCTTGACCGACAGCGAAGCGCTCGCGGGTTTTTCAAGCGGTGCCGCGTGGGCCATTCATCGCGAACAGGACCTCGGCACGCTTCGTCCCGGGATGCGATTTGACGTCAGTGTGTTCGACCGGGATCCGCGGGGCCGCAAAGGTCAGTGGCTCAAGGCCAAAGCACTGGTGACGTTCGTCGACGGGCGCCGGATCGACCACACCGAATCGAAGTAGCGCACGTTCTCAGTTGGTGTGCGTGCGCCAGGTGTCTCGTTGCAAAGGAAACGATCAGTTGACGGCAACGAGATTCTGCCGCGCAGCGGAGGTTGGGGTGAGGCACGAAAACGACGCCCACTGCTGCCGAACAGCGCGGGCCGAGGGGCCTCCCCCACCAGGCCCGATTGGAAGTCGCTGACTGAGCGATAGGCCGGGTCCGGGCCACCTGAACCCGAACCCGAACGCGAACTCACACCCTCACGGGGTGCCGCAGTGCTTGCGAAGCAGGCCCGTGAGCATGGCCGCGACCTTGTCGGCCGCCGCCAGCAGCGCTTCGGCTTCGGCGGCCGGCACCAGACCAGGCGCCGCGGCCAGCTCCACCGCCACCGCCGCCTCGCACGCTTCGCCCCGCGCCTCGTTGAAGCGCTGCCGCTTCTCGCCTGCGTTGAGTCGGTTGGCGCCCTCCCCGATCAGCAGCGCCGGGGCCGTTGCTGATCGCCGCAGCTGATCGGCCAGGTCGCGGTCGCCTCGCGGCGCGAGGCCCCTTGCAAATGAAAGGTAGTTGTCCGACGCACGGCAGGCAACTCATCGAGACCCTTGAAACGGACCACTAGTGCCCGAGATCGCTAATTCGCACCGGGTTCCCAGGGCGAATCGTCTTGCGGAACGAG
>CAZLMW010000003.1:1245-109067 GCA_964560875.1 uncultured Enterobacteriaceae bacterium | reverse complement strand
ATGCCTTCCCCTGTTGGGTCCTTCCCCCTTGATCGGGGCGCCGTCTGCCAAGACATGCCCAAGGCACCTTGGATCGAGGCGCCGTCTGCCAAGACAGACCCCTTGGCCCTTATGGCTGGTCTTCGTCGCTGACCGATGGCGCTGCTCGCTTGCGCTTGAGCTTCTCGATCCTGCGCAGCGCGTCGTTCAGGCCGTCGTCTTGACCTTCGCCGGCGGCGTGGGGCGTGCTGTCGTCACCGATGGTTGGGTCGCCGTCGTGTCCGAGTCCGAAGTCGGCGGCTTCGTCGGGCTCTTCGCTGCCGTCGGGGGCGCCGCCGAAGATGACGTTGCAGCCGCCGAGTCGGTTCAGCTGTTCGGTCGTGATCTTTTCGCGTTTGTGCATGATGCGGCCGATCCAGCACAGGTATTCGCGCCATGTATCGCCCGAGCTGCCGCGCACGAATTGGTGATAGAACTTGCGCGGTCCGGGGATGATGGAGCCGAGCCAGATCGCCTGCAGCAAGGTCAGCTGGCTTGGCGCTCGGTTGAAGTAATGGTTGGCAGCGGCCTTGATGCCGTAGATGCGTGGGCCGAACTCGATGATGTTGAAGTAGAGCTCGAGGATTTGCTGCTTGGTCAGCCGGTGTTCCATCTCCCAGGTGACGACGGCCTCCTGGACCTTGCGGCTGATTGTCTTTTCGCGCTCGACGAAGAACAGGTTCTTGACCATCTGTTGGCTGATTGTGGACGCGCCGCGCACGAACCGGCCTTTGCGCAGGTTGGCGACCATGGCGCCGCGGATCTGCTTGAGGGAAAAGCCCTTGTGGTAGAAAAACAGGCCGTCTTCGGTGGTCGTGACGACCTTGACGAGGTGTTCGCTGATCTCTTCGATGGGCACCCAACGCTCGGCGCCCGGGCCGGTGACGAAGGTGTACAGCGTGCTGTCGGGCTGGCGCGCGTGGTGTTCGAATGGCCCTTCGAGCACGGCGAAGTCGATGTAGCGGCCGAGGCTATCGATCTTGAGCTTGCGCAGGGTCGGCTCGAACTCGAACTTCAGGCTGCGCATATTGGCCGTGTTGAGCGAGAAGCCGACGCGAAACGCCATGGTTCCGCTGCATCGCATACGCTTGAGGACGGGTGCGAAGCGGGGAACGATGCTGTCGACGGCATGTTGACAGAGCACCGTCGGAATCCGGCCGGCCATGTCGAAGACCGGCGCCGTCCGGTAGTTGGTGATCGAGCCATCAAAGAGCACCTGCACCTTGCCGAGCTCCACCCGCCCGTCATCGATCGCGACCTTCTCGGTGCCGAGATCGAGCCGCACCTTGCCGCGCGCCTTGAGCGACAGGTCGGCGATGCGCGTGCGGGAGATGGCGGGCAGGTCGAAGTCGATGTGCTCCATCGTGCCGCGGCCTTCCAGCGCGATGACGCGCTTTTTGCTGTCGTAGCGCAGGGTCACGAGCGTTTCGCGGATCGCGCTCTCGCCGCGCAGGGTGACAGCGGTCGGCATCACGGCGGCATACGGCGCGACGGGTAGGCGATCGAGGCGCACGCTGACCTGGCTGTCTCCGGACACGGCGTGAACTCGGCCGCTCACCGCGTTTTGCACTTCGCCGCCGCCGGGCACACCGAACCGCAGCTTCATCGCCACGATGCCGTCAGCGCCGCGGTCGATCTCGGCCGAGAAGTCGGACACCTCGCTCGCGGCCTTGCTGTCGAGCCGTTCGTCGCGGTAGCGGGCGCGGCCGTTGCGGACCACGATGCGTCGCACGGGGATGGCGGCCGCAGCCTTCCGCAGCTGCACGAGCCGGGCTTCGAGCCTGTCGGACGCCCCAGAGAACACGCGAACCAGCGCGTCGCGGACCTTCTTGCCGTCGGTCTTGGGCTTGTCCTGCTTGCCGAGCGCCTTGTCCTTGGCCGTTCGACGTTTGCGTCGTCGTTTTTTCTTGGCGCGTTTTTTCTTCTTGCCGCTGGTCTCGCCCTCGCTGTCGGTGCGCTTGGTTTTCCTGGGCAGCAGCATCTTCGACCGCCGTTTCTTCTTCTGATCGGCTGCAGCGATGCGTTCAGCGGGTCTCTTGCCGACGATGACCGGCGACTCGATGGTGACCTCGCCGATATGGCGCAGCGCGGCGATGGCCTGCCCGGGGAGGCGTTTGCGGAGCGCGTCGGGGATCGATGAAAGGGGCGCGGCCGTGGCGCTGAGCGACACCGCGATCTGGCGCACGTCGAGGGCAAACGGGCTGTCCTGGGCTGGCAGGCGCTCGATCGAGACACCGCCAAGCCCGATGCGTCCGTTGCTGTGAGCCGTGACCCTGCGAACCGCGATCGAAAAGCCCTTGGCCTGCACCGCGAAGTCGCCCGGCAGCTCGACTTGCACCCAACCGGCCTTCTGCGGCCACTGGAGCTGCCCCTCGACCTGCATTGTCTCGCCAAAACCGGCGATGGAGGTCTGGCCTTTGAGCGCAAACCGCGCCGTCTCCCGCACACCCGACGAGTTTTCGATGGTCAGCGACGCGTTCTTCAGGCGCAGGTGCCGTGCGTCGATCCCGACCGGCGTAATCAGCGGCGCGCCCTTGTCGTCGTCGAGCGCCAGGGCGAGATCCCGAACGATAAGCTTGGGGACATGGGTGGACAGGTACTTGCGCATCCCACCGGTGCCGCCGCCGCCTTTCTTGGTGCCTTTGACGCGCTTGAGAACGCTGTCGATGTTGGTCCGCCCCGCTTTGTCGCGGTGGATATGCAGCCGCGGCGAATGAACCGTGATTTCTTGCAGGAAGACCTTGGGCGACAGCGCGCCGTGAACCTGGTAGCGGACGTCGATGCGGGCGATGCGGGCGATGGGTGGAGCGCCGCGTCGGGTCCGATCCTGGACAACAACGCCGTCGAGAACCAGGCGCTCGAACGGGTCGATGTAGGTCGATTCAACCTGCAGCTCGAAGCCGCGTTTGTGCGCTGCGTTCTTGAGCCGTTCGGTGAGCTCACCGCGGATGGCGAGCGGGGCGACGTACCAGGCGGAACCGAGCGCACCGCCGATGAGCAGCGCCATCGCCAGCATCACCGCGCGCACGATTGTACGGAGGCCGCTGCTGGAGCGATTCATGATGGGGTACGTGCCGCGAGCGACCGGCAAGCCGCTCGATTATTCGGCGAACGTCTTTTCGCCCGAGGTCTGGATAATGGCGACGATGAAGCCGACTGCGAGACCGACACCAACCGCGATGACGCCGATCGTCTTGCCGTTGCTGAGCAGGTCGATCTCGTAGCTCTTCAGATCGGACAGGGGGATGAGCGTGTCACGGTCGGAGGCAACGAGCTGGCTGCTGTTCATCGAGAAGTTGAACGGCGAAATCTGGTAGCGACGGCCGCCCTGGCTGCGCACGAAGAGCTTGGTGTTGCGCGTCACCGCGATGAGCTTCGTCTTTTCGTCCTTGACGGTGACCGAGTCCGTTTCGGCCCGGGTCATCAGCTTTTCCATCTCCGCTTGCTTGAGCGTATTGGCCATCTGGCGGTCACCGCCGATCGCCTGCTTGCTCTGCAGCTTGCGGAACTGCATCGAAGGCACGTTGTACGTGTTGTAGCAACCGCTGAGCGGCGCGAGCATGGCGAGGATGACGAGGATCGCGGCGGTTCTCATGGAATCGACTCCTGCTTCTTTCGTGGCGACTGCAGATTGGTTGGGGGCGGCTCTCGCGTTCCGTCACGGCGACTGGTGACAGTCATTTGATTTTGTTCAGCTTTCTGTCGCGCCGTTGGCCTTCCAAATCTCGTTGAGATCCTGCTGGGCGAGGAACGGTAGCACCGGCACGAGGAAGAACAAAGCGCCGTAGCAGAGCGCGTACACCATCTTGCGGTCGCCGATAGCGAGGTTGGACTGTTGGCTCATCGCCGTCACCGCCTCGCCGAGCTTGAAGCCGTACAACGCGCCAAGGCCGATCGAAGCCAGCCAGGTCAGCGGGGAGAGCGGCGCGAAGATCGCACCCATCGGGCCGGTGAGCAGCCCGCAGACGACGACCGCGGGGACGAGCCAACGCGGGATCGACTCGTGGCCGAGGAACTTGTTGACCTCTTCGCCGCGCTTGAACATCCACACCCACAGGTAGATGAAGCACGTCGGGAAGCAGAGCAGCGCCGCGACGATCGGGTTGACGATCTTGCCGGCCGGCTTGTTGCCGCGCCCCGCACGCTGGCCGCTGCCACTGCCACGGGAGCGCTGTCCGGGGCGCTGGTTTTGCCGGGGTGGCCGCCTCTGGGCTGCGGGCTCGTGTTCGATGGGGCTATCCATCGCGACCGTGCGCTCAGCCTGCTGCTGGGTCGACGGCGCCATCGCACCTTCGAACTCGGCGAGGTCCATCGCGCGTGTGGCTTCTTCGTTGGTGCCGGGTGCTGGCGAAGCGGGAGCCGGGCTGCCCGGTGCGGAGCTGCTCGGTGCGGGCGCGCTGGGTGCCGGAGCCGCGGCCTGGGGCTCGGGAGCGGGCGCTTTCGCACCCGGAATCTCCTTGTTGGTCGGCGACTCGAGGCTGGTGTCCGCGGCTTCCTGCTCATCGAACTGGTCGAAGAAGTCAGGCGGCAGCTGCATGGCGACCGTCGCCTCGTTCTCCTCGATGTGCCACGCGCCTTCGAGCTGCGGGACCAGCGCGGCGCCGATCCACTCACCCTTTTCGTCGTCGTAGACGTACTCGTCTTGCTGCAGATCGCCGTTGCGCGCCATCGTGCGCAGCTCTTCGACGGCGAATTCCACCGCCTTTCCGTCGCGGTGAAGATGCAAAGCCATCGGGACCTCCTCGCTGGTCGGTCAGCCGTTCGTCGACTTCATGCGGCTGTCAGGGCGCGTCGGTGAGGCCCTTGAGGCGCTTGATGTCCTCCATGACCTTGTTGTACTCGACTTCCCACGACGTGGTGCCTTCCTGCAGGTTCTGGATGCGGCGCCGAACCTCCTGGTCCAGCTCGTCTTCCACCCGCAAGTGCATGCGAAGGACGTCGCGCAACGTGCGGCGAAGCTCGTGGTCGGCCTGGTAGATCTCGGCCACGTGGCGGCTGTGAAACAAGCACTCGATGATCTGCGTCGTCAGGTAGTCGATCGCCTTGTCACCGATGCCAAAGCCGCGCTCGTCGGCGATCTTCGACTTGAGCTTGTGCAGCTGACGGTACTCGAGCTGCTGCTGGCTGATGATCTCGCGCGCCTTGTTGGTGATCTCGCGCTCGGTACGGATGTACTCGCGCAGCACGCTCTCGATATCGAGAAGCACCTCGCCGAGCATCTCGGGTTCGGCTTCGACCGCGCCGCTGCCCGTGAGGTTGTTGACCATGTCGGTGGAAATCGCAGTGACCTTGCCCGCATACAGTCTCATCGGTGGTCCTCCGGCCGGCGAGGGAATTGCCGGCCCTCACCATGTTGTCCCCGGGCGGCCTGAAACGGCCTCCGGGAGGTGATTCCTTGCCGCTTTCTGGCCACAAAAAGGGAGCCACGCGCGCAAAGAGCGCTGCTTCCTAGCACACCGGCTGGGGAAGGTAAACGGAGCGGAGCAACCTACCGCGGAGGCTCTGCGGGCGGGTGGTGGAGGAGCTCATCGGCGGTCAGCGCGCGGTTCATGATGCGCACGTTGTCGAGGCGCCCTGCGAAGTTGGGTTTTTTGCCCGCCGCCAACCGGCTGCCAAGCGTGATGACGCTCGCGCTCGTGGCGGGCTTGTTGGCCCCGGTCTTGCTGCCGACGACGGTCCCGTCGAGGAACGCTTGCAGTTTGCCCGCTTCGTAGGTGCTGGCGACGTGGTACCAGCTGTTGACCTGCAAAGGCGGCGCCAGGCTGACGGCCAGGAGGTCCTTGGACGCGGCCTTGTTGTGCATCACCTCGAGCGTGTCGCCCGACTGTTTGCCGGAGTGGCTGCACATCGCGTAGTTGTGCGGATCGGTGCCCTTCGCCAGCAAGCACCGACGCCCGCTGGTGACCGCCGGTCTGAACGACGCTTCGACCGTATACTGGGACGCGAGCTGCAGCGCCTTGTTGTCCTTCACCTCGCCCCACGTGCCGACGCTGCCGTCGAGGTGCAAGCCGCCGCCGCTGCGCCCGGCGTCCAATCGCGCCGCCCCCTTGAGCTCCCCACGGTGCCGGTAGGCCGTCTCGTCTTCGAGGAATTCGCCCTCAAATCGCCAATATGCGGCGTATCCGAGGCACTTCGAAAGCACGCCATCGCACGTGGTCTGTTGATCCAGGCCGACGACCGACGTGGGTTTGGCGACCGGCGTCTTCATCTTCCAGCGCAGCCGATACTGGTTGAACCGGTAGGCGCCAAGCGCGCTTGGATGGGGCTCGGTGCTGGCCAGAAAACGGATGGATGGCAGGCCGCGGGCACGGTTGGCGATCCAGTTGGCCGACCGCGCGACGTTGTGGATGATGATCTCGTCGAGCGCGCCGCGGACCTTCTTGCCCTCGCGATAACCGAAGAAGTAGCCCGCGATTCCCGACGCGATGCCGAGCTTGTTGCTCTTGGCGAACTGGGATTCCAGCCGTCCATCGAGGTACATCCGTCCGGCCTTGCCGTCATAGACCACCGCGGCGTGATACCAGCGTCCGACTACCAAATCGGTCACGCCGGCGAGCGGGATGGCCTTGGACGGGTTGTCCTTGAAGAACAATTCACCGTACAGCCGCGTCGCGCCGGACACCGGGCGCACCGAGATTCCGACGTGCCGCTTGAGGTGGATGAGCCCCTCGGTGGTCGCCGCGTTGGCGTCGAGCTTGAAGAACAGCTCCGCAGTGGTCGCGAGCGCCGAAGGGCGCTTGGAAAACGACGTCTGCACAAAGCTATTGCCGTCCAGCTGGATCGCCGTGTTGACGCCGCCAAAACGGCCGCTGGTCCATTTGGTCTTGCCGATAAACTGTCCGTTTTGACCCTTGGCCGCGTTCACGCTCGGCCCGAGCGGCGCGTACGTGAAGACTTCGGACAGCGCGGTGTCGCCAAACTGCCGCAGGCCGCGGAGCTCGAAGTGCGTATGCGTCTCCCCACCGCCGACACGGTTTCTCTCCGTCACGCGCAGACCCGCGAAGTCCGGCCGCGTGCCACTTATGAGCGCGCTGCCGTACGGCTTTTTGCTCGCGAAGTAGATGCGCATTTCGCGCGCTGACAACGGGCGACTGAACACCAGGAGATCGTCAACACGGCCGACGAAGAAGTTGGCCGGCGAACCGTTTTGCTTGTTGCGGTGGCCGACGGCGATCGGGTCGCCGAAGTCTTTGGGCGCCTTGGTCGGAGTGGAATACGTCTTGGGCTCCTGTGCCACGGCTCTTTGCACACCATCAAGCCACAGCTCGATGCTGCGCATGTGGCGGCGGACTGCGACGTGATGCCAACGGTCGTTTTGGATGCCTGTGGCGGAAGCCTTGATGGCGGTGCCGCTCCCAAAATTGCCGAGCTGGACGGTGATGCTGCTGCCCTGGCGGTAGACCTTCCAGCCGTTGCTGTCGGCGCTCTTGCCAAGCTGGCTTACGAGCCACTGTTCCGAGCTGACGTTCTTGGTGGGCATAAACCACATCATCACCGTCCACTCGTCCGCGAATTTGAACTTGCGGCCGAGCTGCACGCCGCTGCTGCCATCGAGCTGTAGCGCCAAGCCCAGGGGGCTGAACGGGCCCGGTCCGTAGGCGATCTTGCCGAGCTGCTTGTTCGTCATGCCGGGCAGCGTCGCGATCTTGTTGTCGAAGTGCCACGACCCGACGAGGCTGCTGTCGCGGATGCCGTTGACCAGCGCGATGTCGATCGGCTCGTTGGTGCGCCGCTGCGAGGAATACGGCGCCTTGAAGCCCGGCTGGTGGATGTTCAAGTGGTGTTCCTCTTGGAAGTCTGCCGTCTTGACCGGCTCGCATGCCTTCGGGTCGTTGTCCGGATTCCACACCGTGGCGCACGTGTCCTTGGAGCCGACCAACTCGTCGCGGTCGACGTCCATGTCCTTGGCCTCTTTGCAGCCGGGGATCATCAGCGGCCCGCAGCCGGACGCCGGGACGCACTCGGGCTTGATGCACGCGTTGTTGAACGCGCAGAGGTCGGTAACGCTCGCGCACTTGCCCGACTTGCCGCAGTCCGCCTCACCCCACCCGTCGGTGTGCCGCAGCCAGCCCGATTTCACCTTGTTGGCGGACTTGTGCCCTGCGTACACGAGCCGCCCCTTCTTGGTCGCGGCCACGGCGCGCAAATCGGCGCTGCCGGCCGAGGGGTGAACTGTCTTTTGCCACAGCGTGTCGCCGCGCTGATCGATGCCGAACGTCCAACCGACGGTCGCTCCGGTCTTGAGCGTCTGGTAGCCGGCCAGCACGGCTGATTTGTTGCGCGGCGCGAGGCCCGAGCAGCTGTCGTGGCGGGGCGTGCCGTAGGTGCGGTCCAACGTTACGTCGCCCACGTCCGTCAGCTGCAGCAACCAGCAGTCGAGCCCGCCCGCGCCTTTTTGGTTGGTCGCCCCGTAGCCGAGATAGGTCCCGGTCGGAAGCGCCATGAAGCGCAGCTCGCTGATGCCCGCGCCCTTGGCCAGCTTGCGGTCCCACAAGGTCTGGCCGTTGGCGTCGAGCCGGAAGACATGCGGGAATCGGTTGGTCGAGCTCGACGAGCGGAAGGTGTAAGCCGCCAGGAGCCCGCCGTTGGCCGCCTGCGAGACGGAAGCCCCCATGACCGAGACGTGGCCGACGCTGACGGATCCGTCCCAGACCTTGACGCCCTTGCCGTTGGTCTTGGCGATCCACCCAAACGCGTTGGTGCCGCTCGAGCCCAGCTTCCGCTGGCCGGCCAGGGCATAGCCCGCGCCAAACTCCATGACGTCGTAACCGATCTCGTCGTTGGAGCCGCCGACATTTGCCTCGAGCAGCGTCTGGCCGTTGGGCGCGAACTTCAGCAGCCACGCGTCGGTGTGGTTGACGGCCGGGGGTTTGATGGAACCCGTCGCGATGACATTGCCGTCCTTGGTCGCTCGCGCCGTGTTGCAGCGGTGGTCGGTCGAGCCGTAACTCTTCTCCCACGATACGTTGCCGGACTTGTTGACCACGCCGACGCGGGCCGCCCAGCTGAACCCGCTCACGAGCCTCGCGCCGCAGTACGCCACGAGATCGTTGGCGAGCGGGACCACGGCTTCAAACGATGACTGCTTACCCTTCGAGTCGCTAAACGCCTTGTCATACAGCGTGCACGGCGCCTTGCAGACCCCCGCGTCGCAGCTGCCGGTGGGGCACGTGGTCCCATCGGCGACCGGGATCTTCGCGCACACACCCTTGGCGTTGAACGCGTCGACCGTGCAGACGTTGCCGTCGTCGCAGGACGTCGGATCCCTGGCGACAAGACCGTGCGAGAACGCCGGAAAATGCAGCATCTCGTCGGGCTGCAGCGCGCGGTTGCTCAGGCGAATTTCGTCGAGTACGCCCTTGTGAGCTGCTGTGACCTTGCCCGCATCGTTGCGCGACGAACCCAATACGAGCGTCGAGGTCGGCTTGTACGGCCCCGCAAGTCCGCTGACGGTCGCGATCTTCTGACCGCCGGATGCGACCCAGGTCTGCTTGCCATCAAACCCAGCCGCGACGCTCGCCCACGTGTTCTTGGCGAAGCTCGTCTGGCTCCGAACGCGGTGCTTGGAGTCGTTGGCGTGCATCCAGGTGACGAGCTTGTTGAGCCCATCGAACCCGAGGTGGTAGGCCCAGCGCTCGTTGTTCTTCATCGACCCGCGGCTGACGATCGCCCGATTAACCGCGACGACAACGGGTCGCACGCTCGCCTCGACGGTGTACTTCGGCAGGTATTGCCGGTCGTCGTGCGGCACCTCGACGTACCCGCTGCCGACTTGCAAACCGCCGCCGGCGACACCGGGGGCCGGGCCCGTGCTCAGTTTCGCGACCCCGTGCTGACCCCAAGCGCCGTCGTCGACGACCATGCCGTTGCCGAGGTCCTCCATGCGCCACCACGCCACTGTTCCGAGGCAGTGTGAGACGAGGTGGTCGCACGTCGTCTTGGTGTCGAGCGCGGTGATCCGCGTGGACGCGACGCTCGAAGAGCCCAGGTTGCCCCACACCAGCTCGTAGACCAGCGGGTGGAACGTGCCGTCGGCGTGCTTCTTGACGGCGGTCGAGGCGAGAAAACGCACCTTGGCAAGCCCGCGGGCGCGGTGGCGGAAATAGCCGGGCGCGCGGCTCCTGGCGTGGATGATCAGCTCGTCGATGCGCCCGACGAAGGGATGCGATGTCGGCCCGACGTTGCGGCGCAGTGCTCCGATCGCCAGCGGCAGGGTCGGGCTGCTGTCACCGGTGGTCTGGCTGCCGGGTGTCGCGGTGAGAAGCCCGTCGACGTACAGCCGCACCTTGCCGCCGGGGTCGTAGTTGACGGCGACGTGATGCCACCTTCCGGCCGTGACCTTGTGCGCTTGTGGGTTGGGCGCGTGGTTGTTGCCCTTGCCGGTGTTGGTCTTCAATTCCAAGCTGATGCGGCCGTCGCTCCGCAGCTGAAACGCCATCACCGCGCCCGTCGCCGGTTCCGCGCCGATGATCGTGCCCTTCGAATCGGGCAGCTTTGGCACATTGATCCACGCCTCGATTGCCCAGCCGTCTTTGTCGCGGAGCACCGGCTTGATCTTGGTGTCGATCGCGGTCTTGCCGTCGAACTCTACGGCTCCCTTCGGCGCTCCGAATCGACCCGTCGCGTACTTCACCGCCCCCGTGAGCTTGGCGCCCGACTTCTTGGCCACGCTCTCGGTCATGTGGCCGTCGAGCAGCATCACGAGGTGCTTGCCGACCGTGTCCCGGGTGTCGTGTTTGCGGATCCCGATGAGCTCCTGGTGAACCAGGTGCGGGGTCTTGTTGCCGAACTCGACCACGCGGACGTCCGAGTAGGACCGCCGAGCTCCGGGCGCGAAGGTGCTGCCGTACGGGGCTTTGCTGGTGAAGTAGGCGCGGATCTCGTCGGGACCGAGCGCGCGTTTGAACACCGCGAATTCAGCCACGTGCGCGGGCAGGAAGCTGCCCGTGTCGATCTTGCCGTCGGCGTAGCGAAAGCCCAGCGAGAACGCGTTGCCGCAATCTTCGGCGGTCGCGGTGGCTTTGACGGTTTGCTGGTGCAAGACGCCGTCTTTGAACGCTCGAAAGGTGCTGCCGTCGCGCGTGAACACGATGTGATGCCACTTGTCGTCCTTGTCGCGGGGCGCAAAAACGGCCACGCCGGGACCCGAGAATCCATACGCCTTGTCGCTGGTGATCTGGACGGCGACCCCCTTGCCCTTGCACTTCAAACCCGAGGTGCTCGAGAGCAGAAAGCGCGGCTGGATCGCTGAAACCGCCGCCTTCTCCTTGACCCAGATCGACACCGTGTAGCGGCTGCCGAGCCGCCAGGTGCGTCCTTTGCCAACCACAGCACCGTCGGTCTTGCCGTCGAAGGCGTAGGCGGTCTTGATCGCTGGGAACGGCCCGGTCTTGAACTCCGGTGTGCCGACAATCTGCCCGGTGCCGGCCGCCGCGCCGCCGTGATGGGTTTTCAACGTCGCGTTGAGCTTCCAATGACCGAGCAGCGACTCATCGACGATGCCGTTGGCCAGCGGGATATCGACGACCTCGTTGGTGCGCCGTTGCTTGGCTTTGCCGACCCCGGCATCTGCGGTCGCGAGCTTGATGGCCGCGCCGCCCAGCCACTTGCTCTTGTCGAAGGAGCCGCACGCCTTCGGGTCCTGGCTCGGGTTCCAGACGGTCGGGCAGACGTCGTGGCTGTCCTTCATCCCGTCGCGGTCGGCGTCGTTGATGACCGGTGGCGCCTTGGGCTTGCACACCGATGCCTGGCACGTCCCGTCGCCGCCCGCCTTGGTCTTGCAGCCGGTGCCGTCGGTGATCGGCTTGGACCCGCAGCCCTTGGCCTTGTCGCACGACTCCTCCGTACAGGGGTTGCTGTCGTCCGGGCACACCCTGGTCTTCTTCTGACACCCGAGGGTCGTGTGGCACGCGGCGATGGTGCACTTGTCGGCGGCGACGCACGGCTTGGGCGTGTAGACGCAGCCCTTCTTGGGATCGCAGGCGTCGGTCGTGCAGACGTTCTTGTCGTTGCAGACCACGGGCGGCCCAAGCACGCACTTGCCGACCTTGGTATTGCAGCTCATCGCGCCGGCGCACTTGTTGGTCGTGTCGTTGAACTGCGCGCAGTCCGTGTCCTTGGTGCACCCGCAGATCTTGGTGCTCTTGCTGCACTTGCTGTTGAAGCAGCCCTCGTCTTTCGTGCACGGGTCGCCGTCGTCGCACGGCGCGCCATCGGGTCGACCGGTCAGCTGGCACGTCCCCTTGGGCTCCATGCACACCCGCGTCGTACACGGACTCGTTGGCCCTTTGCAGGTCACTGCGCTGGCCTTGTCGACCACGCAGGTCGGGGTCTTGAGCGAGGTGTCGCACACCAGCGTCCCGTTGCACGCGAGGCCGTCATCGAACTTGGCGCAGTCGGCCTTGGTCTTGCAGGCGCACACCGACTTGCCGACCTTGCAGACGCCGGCCACACAGGTTTCGTCAACGGTGCATGGGTCGCCGTCGACCTCGCAGCTCGCGCCGTCGTTACGGGCCTTCATCGCGCACTTGCCCGTCTTCGGATCGCAGCGATTGGTCGCGCAGACGGTGTCGTCGACCGTCTTGCACTGCACCTTCTTGGCCGGGTTGGGTTTGCACTGCGCTTTCTGGCCGCCCTTTGCCCAGGACTTGTCGCAGAACAGCTCGCCGAGGCACTTGTCGCCGCCGCCCTTATCCGCGCAGTCGGCGTTTTTCTCGCAATCGCACAGCGACGTACCGCCGGTGCATTCGCCGTTGGCGCACGATTCGCCCTTCGTGCAGGGGTCGCCGTCGACGCACACGAGCTTGTCGTTGACGATGGTCAGGCCGCACAGCCCGGTCGAAGGCGCGCACTTGTTCTGCAGACAAGCGGTGTCTTTGGCCGCCGGGCAGTAGACCCTGGTCGCCGGGTTGACGCGGCACGTGCTCGACGCCTTGTGGCAGTACATCACCCCGTTGCAGAGGTTGCCGTCGTCCTTATCCGCGCACTCGGCGTGGACGGAACAGGGGCATGTCGCGGTGCCGCCGACGCACTTGCCAGCGGTGCACGCCTCGCCCTTGGTGCACTTGTCACCGTCGTCGCACGCCTTCTTGTCGTTGACCGGGCCGACTTTGCACGTGCCGGTCTTGGCATCGCACGCATTCTTGGTGCACGCGGTGTCGGCCTTCGCGTCGCACTTGATGACCGATGACGCGTTGATCTTGCAGGTGTACGGCAGCTTGGTCTTGTCGCAGTACAGCGTCCCGTTGCAGGCGTTGCCGTCCTCGAGCTTGGCGCAGTCGGCGGTGACGGCGCACTGGCACTTGTCGGTACCGGCCGCGCATTTGCCCTTGCCGTCGCAGTGGTCGCCTTCGGTGCACGGCTTGCCGTCGTCGCACGTGGTGGACACCGGCTCGACCTGGAACGCGCACTTCTTGGTCTTGGGATCGCACGCATTCTTGCGACACGCGGTGTTTCCGGCGGGACTGCAGGTCACGACGGTGCTCGGGTTGACCTTGCAGACGTTGACCTTGCCGGACTTGTCGCAGAACGGGACGCCGGTGCAGGGGTCGCCGTCCTTGTCCACGCAGTCGGCGGTCTGTTTGCATTCGCAGACGTCGTCGCCGCCCGCGCAGGTGCCCTTTTTGCACGCGTCGTTGGTCGTGCACTTGTTGCCGTCCTCGCAGCTGGTGCCGTCCTTTTTGCCGTCGCACTGGGTGTCCATGCACAGCTCCTGGCTGCCCTTGAGCTGCTCGCACGCGCTGAGCCCGCCGTCCTTGCCGGCGCCACAGAAGCGCTGCCCCTTGCATCGGCCAACGACCTTGCCCGCGGCGTCTTTTTGCGGAATCCAGCAGGTCGTCGCGAGCTTGCCGCCCCTGGCCGCCGGGCTGCACGAACACTCGCCGAACCCGCCGCCGATATCGTCTCGGACGCACTGGTTGCGCTTGCCGCTGTCGACCGTATCGACCTGGCGGCACACAAAGCCCTTGGGACAGTCGGCCGTGCCCGTACAAAAGGCCCCGCAGAAGCCGCCATTTCCCTCGTAATCGACGCACCACGTCTTGGTCATGCCGGCCTGTTGGCAGTCGGCGCTGGCGTCGCACGGGCGGCAAATCAGGCCGTGTTCGGGCAGGCAGTAGCTCAGCGAATCGCCGACGCCCGCGACGCACAGGAAGCCCTTGGGGCAGCTGTCGACGCATTTTTGGGCGCAGACCCGTCCGTCGGGGGAGTCGATGCACTTGGGCGTGTCGCACTCGGCCGCGGTCTTGCACGGGCACCCGGGGCCGCCGGGACAGTCGAGCTCAACATCTTCGGGGCCCACGTCGATTGGGCCGCTGTCATCCACGGCGCCGGCGGTGTCCGAAACATCCTCGGCCACGGCGTTCGCGTCCTTGTCGTCGCCCGTCTTCGCTTCGTCGCTGCACGCCGCGGCCATCAAGCACACGGCAATCAAGCACAACAAGTCGACCGCAAAAACGGTCGGTGGGCGTGACCACAAGGCGCGACGGGAGGCCATCCAAGCTCCGATGAATCGACGCCGCAGCATGTCAGATTCGCGCCCAACTTTGCAGCGTGTTGCCACAGACAGATAGCGTTGGTTGCGATTTGTCATCGCCTCCGTTTCAGGCCCTCAATCGCCTGCGGATCCTCCAGAAGCGGTGTAACGTGGTGCCCATGACGCGATCCCGGCCCGAACGACTGACGCTGACCGCCCCCGACGACTGGCACCTGCACCTGCGTGACGGTGCCGCGCTCGCCGACACCGTGGCCCACACCGCGCGGCAGTTTCGACGCGCCATCGCGATGCCCAATCTGAAGCCGCCTGTGGTCAACACCGCCATGGCAGCCGAATACCGCGGCCGCATCCTCGAAAACGTGCCGGTCGGGCGGTCGTTCACGCCGTTGATGACCCTGTACCTCACCGACAACACCACGCCGGCCGAGATCGAGCGCGCCGCGGAGTCGGGTTTTGTCGTCGCGTGCAAGCTCTATCCGGCGGGCGCGACCACCAACTCGGACGCCGGTGTCACGGACCTGCGCGGGCTCGACCCCGTGCTCGAAGCCATGGCGGCCGTGGGGATGCCGTTGCTCATTCACGGCGAAGTCACCGCCGATCATGTCGACATCTTCGAGCGCGAAAAAGCCTTCGTGGACGCGATCCTGGTCGACCTCGTCGAGCGACATTCCGGGCTGAAAATCGTGCTCGAACACATCACCACGGCCCACGCGGCGCGCTTTGTCGCCGAGGGGTCGGACAACCTCGCCGCCACGATTACGGCCCATCACCTGCTGAACAACCGCAACGCGATGCTCGCCGGCGGCATCCGACCGCACCTGTATTGCCTGCCCATCCTCAAACGCGAAGAGGACCGAATCGCCCTGCTGGCCGCCGCAACTTCGGACAACCCGCGCTTTTTCCTCGGGACGGACTCGGCGCCTCATGCTATCGCCGCCAAGGAATCGGCCTGTGGTTGCGCCGGCTCGTTCACCGCCCACGCCGCGCTTGAGCTTTACGCTGAAGCTTTTGACGCCATCGGCCGCCTCGACCGCCTCGAGGCCTTCGCGTCCCACAACGGGCCTGATTTTTATGGCTTGCCGCGCAATCCCGGCACCGTCACGCTCGTGCGAAAGCAACAGGCCGTGCCCGCGACATTGTCGTTTGGCGAGACCGTGGTCGCTCCCTTCCGCGCCGGCAAAACCGTCGCGTGGCAGCTGGTGGACGAAGCAAAATGAGCAGGCCATCGAGCACCGGCGCGCACCATCGCAACAACATCGCGCTCTTCCTGGTGCTCACCATCGTCACCGCCGGGCTGTTCAACCTGTATTGGAACTACCGGCAGCAACAGAGCTGCAACCAGATGCTGGGTCGTAACGAATTCAGCTTCGTCATGTGGCTGCTGCTCTCGATCGTGACCTGCGGGCTGTACCACCTGTACTACCAATTCAAGATGGGCGGCGCGATCAACGAGATCCAGGAGCTGTTTGGACTTCCGGTGACCGAGGGGTTGCCTGTCCTGTCGCTCGTCGCGGCGCTCTTCGGTGTCGGCGTCGTGGCCGATTGCATCCACCAGCACGAGCTCAACAAGATCGCTGACGCCTGGTAGTCGAAGCGACCGGCTTTCGTCTTCGCCAGCCGACCAGCAGCAATACGCCCAGCAATCCCACGCCGCTCAGGGCGAGGCCGTAGCGCTCTTCGGGCAGCGGTTGCAGCACGACGTCGACGCTGTTCTTCCCGGCTGGCACGGCGACAGTCAGCAGCGCGCTGCCCGGTGTGGCCGCCACTTTGAGCTCGTTTGGCGTGCTGGTCCCGTCGTCAACGCGCGCTCGCCAGCTCGGGTAGAAGAACTGCTTGATCCGCACGACTGAAGGCTCGCGGGCGTCGACGTCGAGGCGGATGTGGCGCGGCTGCCAGGTGTCGATTTCGACCTTTGCGTCGCCTTTTTCGACGTGGACACGCGGCAGCTTCGCGAGCGTTGGCCGGTACGCGAAGATGTCGTGCTTGAAGCCGCGCGGCACGTATTCGTAGGTGCAGCAAAAGCCGCCCGCGACATCGCGATCCCGGGTGGCGATTTCGTTGGGGTGGCGCCGGGATTCGTGGCGCACGCCCATCTGCCGATAGCCGGACATGCCGATGGCGATCGCGATGGCGGCCCCGATGCAGCCGGCGATGGCGAGCTTGGCGCGCGTTTGCAACAGGGCGTGCAGCGCGACGGCGAATGACATGGCGACGGCGAGGTCGAGGATCGCGAAAAAGCGCCACGGGAACTGCACTTTCTGCAGCGTCTTGGCCGCCGCCCAGATCGGCGTCGACAGGCCGGTTGTCAGCACGACGGCCATCGCGGTCACAAGCAACCAGGGAGCCAGCTCGGCAACGGCCCGACGCCACGATCCACGGCTGGCCCCAACGGCGCACATCACGACGGCGGCCGTACAGGAGATGAGGTTGCGTGCGAGACCGGCTTCGAACAGCGCGTTGGGGGCGCTCTTGCCGTCGAACAGCAGCCACGTTTCGTAGGTGTGATAGGCGTTCCAGAGCCGCTCGATCGAGACGAACTCCTGGGTGAGCAAAGCCGGCACCAGGTAGATCGCGGCCAGCATCAACCCGAGGCCGATGCCCGCCCCCTGGCCGACCAGGACATGTACGGATCGGTGGCGCGACGCCCGCAGCAGCAAGATCGCACCGAGCGCGATGGAGAAGAGCAGCGCGGTCGGCAGATGACAGAAGACGAGCAGGCCGTAGCTCACCGCAAGACCGGCGATGGCGCGACGGTGCATCGACTCGGATGTGGCGAACAGCACGATGATGGGCATCACCGCGAACGCCGCGAATTCCCCGATCGCCTGGCGCCGCCACAGGTCGTATTCGTAGTGATAGGGCAGCAGCATGTACAGGCACGCCGCAATGGCAGCCGGCCAGGCCGATGTGCGACGTTTCGCCAGCGCGAAGAGGGCGAGCCCGGACGCCAGCAGCAGCACCCATTGGCCAACTCCGAGCACCGTGGTCCCGGCGACGTCTCCCGGCAAAACACCGCGCACGGCCGCGAGCACGTAAAACGGCAGCGGCGCATAGAAGTAGAACACCGCAGATCCGGCCCCGCAGTTGAGATCGGACAGCCACCGCGGATAGCCCTCACCCGCGAAGAGCTGCTTGGAAAACGCTTGTTCCCACGCGAGGTTGAAGACGATGTTATCGCCGTTGGCCAGGCCCGCCACGAGCATCGGCACAAACGCCGCGATCGACACGATGACGATCACCGCGATCGGCCGCCCGGGCCCCATCAAGCGCCGCCCGGCTTGCCGCACTCGCCGTCGTTGCTGAAGATCTGCTTACAGGAAGGCCCCTGAATGCCGTTCGCGCAGATCATGCATTTGCCGCAGGTCGTCGCGACGCCGGTGAACTGTCCGCAGGCGTTGTACCAGCCGATGACCTGGTTGCTCTGGCACTTGCGCTTGTGTTTGGCGGGCTCGCAGCTCTTGACGCAGACCGAGGATTTGCACACGTAGCCCGACGCGCAGCCGGGGCAATTGCACCCGCTGTAGGACCCGCATTTGCCCTTGCAGACTGCGGCGCAGTCCTTCTTGCAATAACTGCCCTGGCACTTGTAGCCGGTCGCGCAGCCGCCGCACTTGCACCCCAAGATGTTGCCGCACCGACCCTTGCACGTGGCCGCGCACGACACGCACTTGCCGCTGATGCAGGTGCTCGATGACGCGCACCAATGGCCGTCGGATATCCACGCGTGGCCGCAGCTGCCGTTTTTCGGGTTGCAGGTGTCCTTGGTGCAGGCGTTTTTGTCATTGCAGCTCTTGGGCGCGCCGTAGCACTTGCCGTTGTTGCAGGTGTCCGACGAGGTGCACGCGTTGCCGTCGCTGCAGCTGCCGCTTGTCGCCGTGTGGGAGCAACCGGTCTTGGGCGAGCAGGTGTCCTTGGTGCAGGGGTTGCCGTCGTTGCACGGCAGGTACTTGCCCGAACATTTGCCGCTGTAACAGACGTCGGGTTTGGTGCACTTGTTGCCGTCGTCGCAGCCGGTGTTGTTGGGTAGTTTAGTGAAACTGCAGCCGTATTTGCTGTGGCAGCTGTCGTAGGTACAGGGGTTGCTATCCTTGCAGACCTTGGGCGAGCCCTTGCACGTTCCGCCGCTGCACTTGTCCGTCACGGTGCAGACGTTGCCGTCGCTGCAGCTGTAGGTGTTGTGGCTGAAGACGCAGCCCTTGGACGCCGAACACGTGTCATTGGTGCAGGGATTCTTGTCGTTGCAGGCCTTGTAGGTGCCTTTGCAGATGACGCCGATGCACTTGTCGCCATGGGTGCACTTGTTGTTGTCGTCGCAGGCGAGGCCGTTTGGCTTGAACTGGCAGCCGATGAGCGCCGAACACGTGTCGGTCGTGCAGTGTTTGCCGTCGTTGCAGACCCGGGCTTTGCCCTTGCAGACGCCTTCTTGGCAGGTATCCGACACGGTGCACTGGTTGCCGTCGTTGCATGAGCCGCTGATGGGTTGCAGCGCGCACTTGCCCTTCTTGGCGTCGCACCAGGGCTTCTTGCAGGGGTCGGTGCTCACGCCGCAGTGCTTGGTCGTCGTGCAGTTGTTGCCGCAGCCGGGGATCGGCGTGTGGATGCACAGGGCGCTGCCGAGCAGGCACTTGTCGTACGTGCACTTGTTGGCGTCGTCGCACGACTTGATCTCGCCAGCCGCACACTTGCCGTCCTTGCAGGTGTCGCCCGTCGTGCACTTGTTGCCGTCGTCGCAAGGCGCCTTGTTGTGTTTATGCGTGCACTTTCCGGCCGCGCACGAGTCGGTGGTGCAGACCAGCTTGTCGTCGCATTGCTTGGCCGTGGTGCACTCGGGGCCGGGCCCGCCGTCGCTGCTCGAGACATCGCCCGCGTCGCCTGGACCAGCGTCTTGGACGCCCGCATCGGACGTATCGACGTCTTCTTTGGCGTCGGTTTTTTCAGCGTCGAGTTCTTTGGCGTCGAGTTCTTTGGCGTCGAGTTCTTTGGCGTCGGTTTCCTTGGCGTCGGTTTCTTTTGCGTCGAGCTCGTTTGCGTCGAGTTCGTTGGCGTCGCTTTCTTTGGCGTCGAGTGGCCCCAGGATGTCGAGCGTGCCGTCTTCTTCGGTCGTCGCCCCGTCAGCGAGCTGGTTGGCGTCGTCGAGCTCACTGCCGTCACCCGCAGCGGACACGTCTGACGTTTCGTCCACGTCGCCGGAGATGTCGACGCACACGCCCGGTTCGCTGCACGCAAAGGTCTTCTCTGCGACCTTGAAGTCCACGTCGCCGCACCCAGCGAGGCCGATCGCTCCGAGCACAAGCAACAGCCGCAACAGGCTCACGCGGTTCAACGCCAACTCCATCGCGCCACGATACCGTTGCCCGCGGGGGCGATCAGCCATGCTGTGTCTTCGTCTTCGTCTTCGTCGTCACGTCCGCCCGTCTGCACGACCACCTCGGCGATGACGCCGCCGATCAGCGCCGCTGCCCCGATCCCCATCAACACGGCGCCCATCGTGCGGCCGGTATTGACCGCGTCCTGCTCCTGTTGCGCGCTCATCTTGTCGATGCCGGTCACCACATCGCCGCCGAGCTTCGCGCTCAGCTTCATCGACCGGTCTTCGGCGTCGGACCACACGAGGAGTCCGCCGACGGTCGCCACCGCTCCGGCCCCCAGGGTCACCAGGCAGCCCACACAGAGACGCGGGCCTTCGACCGGGCGCGGATCATGGCGGGCAACGGCCAACATCAAGGGCGGCTGGGCGACGGGTGCGGCGCCCGATTTCTGGGATGCATCCAGCTGTTCAGCCCGCTTGAACGCGACCTCTTGTTCGTCATCGGAGACGGTCGGTGACGTGCTGTAGCGCAACCAGAGCGTGCGGGCGCGCTTGAACGACTTGGCTTTCTCGAAGGCCAGCGCGGCTTTGTGCAGGTAGCGCGGCGACTTATCGAGGCTCACCGCATAGACCTCGAGCCACAGGTCGCCGGCTGCCCGATATTTCTTGCCGCGCATCAACCGCTTGGCCTGCCGCTGCCGCGCGCGGATCTCGATGTCGCGGACCCTGTCGTCAGCCTCCTGCCGCCCCAGCGCCGTCACCTGCTTGGCCCCGCCATAACGTCGCCAGAGCCCGCGGGCCCGGTCGTATTGTTTGCCGCGCTGAGCCGACAACGCCGCCATCCGCAGCTGGGAGAGCCGTCGCGAAGGCGCCTGTTTGTAGGCCTGCAAGAACGCGTCCGCCGCGAGCTTGAAGCGACCCCGCTGGTAGTACTGCATGGCGACGCGATTGCGATGCAGGGACGCCACCTCCGCCTCGAGCGCCGCCTGCCTTTTTTGCGCCTCTTCGCGGCCGATTTCGCCGACCCCAGCTGCCTTCTTGTAGTGCCGCCAGCCGATCAAGGCCTCGTCGATCAGGCGCCCCTTCTCGTAGGCGCGCGCCGCAAACCGCAGGTAGCTCGGGCTCTGCCGCCCCGACGCCTGGTACGCGCGAATGAACGCGTCGCCGGCCTCACGATAAGCCTTCTTCGAGTAGTGCTGCTCGGCCCGTTCGAAGAGCTGCTGCCCCATCACCAACCGCAGATCACGCGCATGAATCCGCGCTTCCTTGCGCATCAAGGCCGCCTCTTTGCGGGTCAGGTCAGAAGCACCAAGAGGCCGCTCCAGCCGCTCCCACAGCGTCAAGGCTCGCTTCACCTTGCCGGCCGATTCCCACGACCGCGCCGCGTTGCGCAACATGCGCGGCATCGACTTGTCGGTCAGCTTCCACACGCGCATGAACAGCTTGGCGGCTCGTTTGTAGCGGCGGGCGCGGTAGGCATAGATGGCGTCGCTCGCAACCTGCTTGGCGCGGGCTTCCTGGGCGGAAGTGAGCCCGCTGGAGCGCTGCGGGATCACTGTCGAAAGGACCAGGAACAGCCCGATGAGCGCGATGCGGAAACGGCGGCTGGATCTCAAGGCGTCGCTGGTTCGCTGCGGATGCGGGGCGGGAGGGTAGCACGCTATCGGCCGTGTACGGACCTCGACGCCGCACGTGCGCCACCTGATCGGCTCGGTCGTGGGCTGAGTCGCGCGCAAGAAGATGAGCTTCTCGGATTCGGCGAGGCAGGCGCATGATCCGAAGGCGATGAAGAACACCAAGGCGATGGAATTGAAAGCCGAGGGATGCGAGACGACGAAGCGACCAAGAGCGGGCTCCCGGCCATGAGTCGCCTACAGCGCGCCCGAGTTGGACGTGCCGCCCGACCCGACCGGGTACATGAGTGAACGGAGAACAACAGACCGGACGTTTCTATCGAGGAGAAGACCGGACATTTCTATTCCGCAGCGACATCGTCGTTGCAGGCCCCTGGGGACTCGTCCGAAGAGCTCAACTGTAGCCGAAAACACGGCGCCTTGCTCCGGTGCAACGTAGGTCTATACTGCGCCGCTCGAAGCGGACGCCACCCGCCCGAACGCCAGGAAGAGCCCATGTCCGTCGACCTCTTTGAGTCGCACGTCGCACCCGCCGCCTTCGACGAGGTCAACGCGCGCCTGAAATCGGGGCTCCTTCACGGCGCTGAGAAGGCCGGCTGGTAGCGCGTTGAGCGATCCCACCGAGCCGGACGCACCGCCGCCGCCACCCGACCAGCCGCCCCCCACCGGGCTGCTCAAGCGGCTGAGCCAATCGGTCTTCTTCAAGAACCTCGCGTCGTTGAGCGGCGCCACGCTCTTCACCAAAGCGATCGGCGTGGCGATTCTCGGCTGGGCGGCGCGGCATCTGGGCCCCGAGGGCTACGGCATCGTTGGGTTTGGTCTGTCGATCTCGGCATACGCAGCGATTCTGCTGTCGCCGGGGCTGATGACGTGGGGCGTGCGCGAGGTGGCTCGCGAGCGCGAGTCGGCTGGTCGGCTGGTCGTCATCATCAACGGCACCCAGACCGTTTTGGCGACGCTCGGCATCGTCGGCACCGCGGTCTTCGCCTACGGCTGGCTCGAAAACCCGGTCGAGCGCAACGTCGTCATCCTGTCGTCGCTGGTCCTCATCACCCAGGGATTATCGGTCAACTGGGCGCTCAACGGCCTGGAGCTGATCCGCGTCAACGCCGGCATCGACGTCATCTACAGCGTCGGCAACGCGCTCGGACTCGTGCTCTTCGTACGGCAGCCCGACGACATCTACGCGATGCCGATCCTTGCGCTGGTGCTGGCGACGGCGCGCACCGCGGCGGGCTATCCCATCCTGCTCATGGCGATCGGCAAGCGCCTGCAGTGGCCAACCCGCCAGCAGGTCTTCACCGCGCTCTGGGCGTCGCTGCCGTTGGGCGTGATGTCGGCGATCCACGTCGTGCTGCACTACACCAACAACCTCATCATCCGCGGCTACATGGGCCCCGCCGAGCTCGGCGAATACCTGGCGGGCTTCCGGCTGGTTGAGCTGGCCGCGACGATCCCCACGGTGCTGTCGGGCGCGTTCTTCCCACGGCTCGCGCGATCGGCCAAAGAGTCACCCGAAAAGGCCGCTCAGGAGGCGCAACTCTTCGCCAAGGTGCACATGGTCCCCGCCTTCTTCGGCGCGGTGATGATGCTCGTCGAGGCGCAAGGCGTGGTGGATCTGCTGTACGGCGCCGCCTACCAGGACGCGGTGATCCTTGTGCAGATCATGAGCTTGGCGCTGTTTTTCAACTTCGCGATCTGCGGCTACTCCAATTGCCTGCTCGGGTTTGGCAAGGATCGGGTCATGCTGGTGGTGCTCTGCGCGTCGGCCATCACCTCGATCGGCGGGGGATTTGCCCTTGTCCCGATCTACGGCGCGCTCGGGGGAGCCATCGCCATCGCCGCGGTCGACCTGGCCGGCTGGCTCGTGTCGCTGCCGACCTACCGGCGCGAGATCGGCCCGCTCAACCTGCAGTCCTGGTTCAAGCCGGCGGTTGGTGCGGCGTTTGTGGGCGCGGTGTGTCTCGGCCTGCAGCACTACAATGTGCCGTTTCTGGTGCGCCTGCCGCTGGCGTTCCTGGCCTACACGCCGACCCTCTATCTGGAAGGGCGGAGCACCATGATGGCGCTAAAATAGCCGCGATGGCGGTCCGTTGCCGGCGACAAGTGCCGCATGTAGCATCCGCGCCATGATCGTCAAACGCATCAAGAGAACTGTCGCCGATGGCATCGCCCGGGTCGTTTCCGGCGCCATCCCATCCGCCGTGATGAGGGACAAGCGCTACTTCGGCCTGTGGCAAGAGCGCGGCTACCACGTCACGCCGCTGAGCTTCTACGAGCCGATCCCCGACACCCGCGAGCTGCCCGACACCATCTGGGATCGACCCAGCGAGATGGTCGGCATCAACATGCGCGACGATGAGCAGGTGGCGCTGCTGGCGGACTACGCGGCGCGGTTCAAGGCGGAATACGATGCGCTGCCGACCGACGCACCGGCTGAGAAGTGGCGCTTCTTCTATGGCAACCCGTCGTTTCGGTCGGGCGATGCCGAGCTGCTGTGGTGCATCTTGCGCGACCATCAGCCCAAGCGGATGATCGAGATCGGCTCGGGCTACTCGACGATGCTGGCCTGCGAGGCGCTCCGAAAGAACGCCGCTGAAGGTGGGCCGACGTGCGAGTTCACCGCGATCGAGCCGTACCCACGACCGATGCTGCGCCAGGAGCTCAAGGGGCTCTCTCAGCTCGTCGAAAAGCGCGTGCAAGACGTGTCGCTCGCGACGTTCGAGGCGTTGGCGGACGGCGACATCCTGTTCATCGATTCGAGCCATGTGCTGCGGATTGGCAGCGATGTCGAGTACGAATTCATGGAGATCCTGCCGCGCCTGCAAAATGGCGTGATCGTCCACGTGCACGATATTTTCCTGCCCGCCAACTACCCGCGTAAGTGGGTCAAGCAACACCAGCGCTTCTGGACCGAGCAGTACTTACTGCAGGCATTCCTGCAGTTCAACGACAGCTTTGAGGTGCTGTTCGGCGGCAGTTGGATGCACCTCAAGCACCCCGACGCCCTGGCCGCGGCGCTCAAATCGTACAACGCTCAGACAGAGTGGCCTGGCAGCTTCTGGATGCGCCGCGTCCGCTGACCTGACGGAGCGTCGGAACAAGCGGTGTCAGAACAAGCGGTAAGCGGTGTTCGCGGTCGTCAAGGACAAGTGGCCCGGCTGCACCACGGCCAAACCCGCCGGCGCCTGCAAGCTGATCCTGGACGCCTACGCCGGCGCGCCCTCGTGGCTGTACTGGATCGATCCCGACGGCGGTGGCAGCGCGCCGGCCGAACAGAAGCTGTGCGACATGACCGGCGCACCGGTCAATTCACTTCCACCTCGAGCGCGTGGTCGATCACGCGCCGACGAGGTTTGCGGGCCTTGCGGCGCGACCGTGACCTGCCGCGGTAGCGACCGCGCTTGGACCGCCGACGTTTGGATTTGCGCGCCTTCGCGGCCCCGCCATCCACCGCCACGTCCGCGTCCCCGACAGCATCGCTCCCGGTAACATCATCCGCATCGCCCGATCCAGCAGCCGCATTGTCCTGGGAGGCAGCCGCAATGTCCTCGGCAGCAGCCGCCGCGCTATCCACTCCGGAACCTGCGTCCGAACTGGCCTCGGTCGCACCGGCATCCGCTGAATCGTTCGCATCGCGTGCGGAGTTCGCACCGGCAGCCGTCGAGGCAGCCGTCGACGGAGCAGCGACATCGCCTGTCGCGGCGGCCACCGTTGGGTCATCTTTCCGCCCGCTGTCCGCCCCCCAGCCCGCGATTAACACGCCCCAAACCACGATCGCGGCGGACACCGACGATACCGCCAGGAAAACCGCGATCCGCAACGGCCAATTCGGCTTCATCGACACGATCGGCGGCGCGGCGATGACCTCGACCGGCTCAGCAAGCTCATCGTCCTTTGTCGGCAGCGGCCCCACCACGGTCGCGGGCAATGGGTCATCATCAGCTTCGGGTTCATCGCCGACCCCGCCGACGGGCGCGTGACGCCGAGACGGTCGCCGGACGACACCGCCGCTTTTCATGCGCCTCGGTGCGGCATATCGACCGGTTCGACCGCCCTTGTTCAACGTCTGCAGCGCCCGCGCGAGCTCGGTGGCGTCCTGGAAACGGTCGTCTGGAGACTTGGCCAAACATCGCGCGACGACGGCGTTCAACCCGCGCGACGCTCGATCCGGGGCGACATCGGCAAGGCGTGGTGGCGCCTTGGTGGTGTGTTCCATCATCACGACGAGGGGCTCGTCGGCGTCGAACGGCGGTCGCCCAGCCACGACGTAAAACAGCACGACTCCCAGCGCGTAGACGTCGCTGCGCCCGTCCAGGTCCAGGTTGCGAATCTGCTCGGGGCTCATGTACGTCGGCGTGCCGAGGATTCCGTCGCCTGTCAGCGACTTGCCGAGGCCCTTGGCGATGCCGAAATCCAGCACCTTCACGACGCGGCCATCGCGCTTGTCCTCGTGCAGGAACAGGTTGTGCGGCTTCAAGTCCCGGTGAACCAACCCGGCGGCGTGCGCTTCGTCGAGGCTATCGGCGACGGCGATCCCAATCTCCACCGCCTCCTGCTCGCTGAAAGCGCCCCCATCGCGCTGCCGCTTTTCGAGCTCTTCGGCGACCGTGCATCCGCGCAGCATCTCCATCGCGATGAACAACGTGCCGTCGTCAGATTGGCCGAAATCGAACACGCGGATCGTGTTGGGGTGACGCAGCTGCGCGGTCATCCGAGCTTCGCGGAAGAAACGCTGCTTGACGGTGTCGTCGGCGCCCGAAACGAGCACTTTCAGGCCAACTTCCTGCCCCGTCCCGGTGTGCCGCGCGCGAAATACGGCGCCGAAACCACCGCGGCCGAGCTCGCCTTCGATGCGGTAGCGGTCCGCGATGACGTCGCCGATCTTGATGCGGCTCGGGTCGGAAGGTGGCGCGCCGCGGCGCAGTGTGGCGGTGCCGTCGGCGGCACAGACTCGGCTATCGGTCTCGGCACCGCAGAGCGGACAGTATCGATCGGGTCGGACGCTGGCAGACACCGCCACAGCCTACGCCGGATCGACGCAAACCGACCACCCGTCAGCCATGCATCGCGGGTTCGATCGGAGTTCGCGGGGCGCGAGGGTCCGCGGGTGCTGCCGCACTGCCGTTCGCTATCCCGGCCCGCCCGAGCGCGCCTGACGGCGCCGGCGCTGCTGATCGGCGAGGGGGCCAACCGACTCGACGCAGGCGAGAAGCGGCAGCGCTTCAACGAGGCGCGGGGCGAAGCGTGCGAGGCCGCGGTGGCGGTGGAGTTGGCCGCGGCGCCTGGTCTGCTGCCTGCCGTCGAATCCGAAGCGCTGCTGGCGGCGGCCGACAAGGTCGCGGCCATGCTCACGGGCCTGGTTCGCAAGCCAGCGGCAACCCGTGAGGGTGTGCGCTCGCGTTCGGGTTCGGGTTCGGGTGGCCCGGCCCCGGCCTATCGCTCAGTCAGCGACTTCCAATCGCGCCTGCCATGCATCGAGCGCGTAGCTCGTCGATCGCTCAGCCGCCGCCGCCGGGGGGAGGCTTCTTTCCGCCGCCGGGTCCACCGCCGCCACCGGGTGGGCCCATCTTGAACCCGATGCCGGCATCGCCCCACAGGCAGCGCGGCATCCACGGGTAGTCCCAGGTGAGGTAGTACGCGTACTCGTAGGCCTTGCCGCCGATGGTCACCTTCTCTTGTCGGCCGTTGCACTCGTCGAGGTCGCCGCTGCCGGCCTTGTACTCCCAGTCCTGCACGAACGTCCCGTCGTACTTGCCGGGCGGCGGGCTGTCGTTGCTATCGAGCGCCTGCCTGGTGCCGGACTTGAGCACATAGCTGCCCTTCATCTCGGCGAGCCCGCTCTTGTCGTCGCCCGCCTTCGAATAGCCCCAGCGTCCGAGGATCGGGAAGCCGTCTGCGGCCCAGCCCAGGTGCGTAAACGCGGGCTTTTCGGGCATCAGGCCGGTCGGGGCGCCGTGGTAGTGGTATTCGCCATTGGGCTGCACGTGCGCGAAGTTGCAGTCGAGCCCCAGCGACGCGCCCGGCTTCTTGAGCGTGTCGGCCTTCAACCGCCCGCTCCAGGTCAGCGCCTCGTATTTCCACTGGCCGTCCTTGAAGCGCTCGGCCGTCTCGGGCTCGAACTTAATGCCGTTGTTGGCGTACCCGATGATCTGCGCCCACTTGCTGTCCTTGTTGCGGGTCGGCGTCATGGTGACGGTGTAGCTCTTGCTTTGCGCCTTGACCGCGTTGGGGTTGCCCGCGTTGGGGAAGAGGTCGGCGTCGTGATCTGGAATGGCGTTGCTCGTCATCTTGCGCTCGGTCGCCGTCACGATCTCCTTGCTCTGGTGCTTGGCGCCGTAGCAGGTCGCGACTTCCGCGGTCGACAGCGAACACGCCAGCAAGGTCGCTGTGAACGTGTGATCCCCCGAACCTGTCGGCGTCTTCAGCTTGCCCGAGCCCTTCGAATCGTCCGTGCAGAAGGCGTTGCCGCCCGATGATGTTCCGCCCGATGACGTGCCGCCCGATGACGCTCCGGTGTCCGCGCCGCTCGACGATGTTCCGCCAGATGATGCTCCGGCGTCGGCACCGCTCGACGATGTTCCGCCAGATGATGCTCCGGCGTCGGCCCCGCTCGAAGACGTCCCGCTCGATGAGCCGCCGCTGGACGACGAAGAAGCCCCCGCGTCGGTCCCATTGGCGGGCGTCGTCACCTCTGCGCTGCAGGCCCCGCATGCAAAGGCCAGGACGAGCACACCGAACCAAGCGGTTGTCGCAGGGCGCCCATGGTCGGCGTGCCTCGCGCATAAACGTTGCTTCATCTTGCCTTCCGTCGCCGCTTGTCGGGCGTCTTGCCGGCCTTGGGGCGCCGGTCCTGTCGCAGCAGGGTCAATACGATGTTGTCTCGGTCCAGCTTCCCGGTCGTCACCTTCTGCCCGCGTCGCTTGCGGTCATTTTCGCTTCTTGCCGCCATCAAGCCGAGGGGCGCGCGCTTTGCCGCGTCGTACGCCAACCAAATGGACACGGGGGGAGCAGAAAACCGCAGCCGAATGTTCATACGGACGTGTTTTCCCCGCCGCTTGCGGGAATGCGTATGCAGCGGATTGAGGTCACTGAACACGATCTTGCCGGCCCGTCCGCGATCGTCGCGCAGCTGTAGATGGCCCAGGAAATCGGCGATCATCGCGTCGCGCCGGCCCCTCACTTCCGCCTTGGTGAGCCGTCCATCCTTGTTTCGGTCAAACCCCGAGAAGAGCGCCACGGAAGGCGTCGTCAACACGTACAAGGTGTCGCCATCGAGCTCGATATGCAGCCGCCCACCGCCGATCCCATGCGCACACGCCGTCATCGGTGCGGCCACAACCACGGCACCAACGACGATCGCGGCGAAGACCCCAGCACGCACCATTACTACTTCAACTCCCCGAGCTTTGTGATCAGCGCGTCGTAGGCCTTCTTCGAATCGCCGCTCAGCCCCGCAGCCTTGAGGTCCTTGGTCTCGTGCCTGTCGGTCGCGATGTTGAAGAACAACTCGGTGCTGCTGGTGAACCGGATCAGCTTGTAGGTTCCGTCGGTGATGGCCTTGCCCTCGGCGTCGTCCGAACCCTTGGGGTTGCCAAACGAATCCGTGTAGTTGAAGTCCCGCCACGCCGCCTTGCCGTCCTTGAGCAGCGGCGCGAGGTCCAAGCTGTCCTGCCCGGCGGTCCCCATATCGACCCCGAACATGCCGACGATGGTCGCGAACAGGTCCGCGGTGTGCACCAGGGCCGTCGTGCTCGATTTGCCGGCCGTCGACTGCCCCGAGATGCAGTACGGCACCCGCACTCCGCCTTCGTAGAGGGTGCCCTTGGCCTTGTCCGGATCCCACGGCGCCGTCGCAACCTGCGCAGGGCTGCCGTTGTCGCCGATGAAGATGATGTCAGTGGGCGCCTGGTCGTCAGCCTTGAGGCCCTCGAGCAAACGCGCGATCTCGGTATCGAGGGCCTGCACCATCGCGTTGTAGTACAGGACCGAGTTCTTCTTGATGTGTCCCGTCGTCGCGGGCAGGCCGTCGCTGTCATGCAGGTCGTTGGGCGGCTTGTGAAACGGCGAATGCGGCGCGTTGAAGGCGACCCACAGCAGCCAGGGTTCGTCCTTTTTGCGCTTCTTCACCCACGCCAGGCCGTCGTCCACGTTGGCGGTCGTCGCGTAGCTGGTGGTTTCGGCCGTCTTACCGTCCACGGTCCGCGGCCACTTGCTGTAGTCGTCCAGCACGCCGCCTGTCAGGCCCGAAAAGTGCTGCCATCCCGCCTTGCGCGGCGCGTCGTCACCGCCGATGTCCGCGTTGGTGCCCAGGTGCCACTTGCCCACGTTCGCCGTCGCGACACCCTTGGCGGAGAGGAGCTCGGGCAGCGTGATCTCGTCCAGTTTGAGCTGGTTTTTCTTCGCGACGGCCCACCCGACACCGGTCCGAAACCCGTAGCGGCCGGTGATGATGGTCGCCCGCGTCGGCGAGCAGGTTGGTGCCGACCAGGCGTTGTCGAATCGCATGCCAACCGCACAGATGCCGTTGACCGTCGGCATCGGCGGATACGCGCGCCCGTCATCGGCCTTGCCGTCGCCGTCCTTGTCGCCGTAGGCAAGCACCTGGTCGACCCCGAGGTCGTCGGCGATCAGCAGCAAAACGCGGCGCGGACCGGCATTCGAGCCCGAATCGCCGTGTTCTGCATCGGCTGCGTTTTCATCAGCGGTATCGCCTGTCGAGCCGGTATCGGTCGCGCTGTCGTTTCCGGTGTCCGCGTCAACCGGGTCGCTACAGCCCGAGTTTACGGACAAAGAGCAGAGCAGGGTGATGAAGAGGCCGAGTTTTCGGGCGTTCATGCACGTTCCGTCGCCATCGCTACACGCGCCACGGGGCGTGGAAGCGTTCGATGCGCGAGACAAAGGTCGCAAACTGGGCGCTTGTCCGTTCGCCGATGCGCACTTCGAGCATCTTCACCGGCTTCTTGCCGCTTTCGTCGACGGTGCGAACGATGTAGCGCTGCTCCACGAAGATCTCGAGCGCGTTGGTCAGGTTGACCTTGCTGATGGCCTCGTAGCAGCGAACGATGCCGATCTCGCTGAGCTTGTCCGCCTCTGTCTGGCAGTGACCGAGAAACTCCTTGTCGGTCATCTTGCCGTCCTGCAACACCGTCAGCGCCCGGCCCATGATCATGTAGGACTCGATGAAGTTGTGCATGAGCTTGCCGTACATGCGCGCCACCGGCAGGACCTTGTAGCGCAGCCGCAAATGACCGCCCTCGACCGTGGTGAGCCAGCCTCGATCGAACCAACCGGCGAGGGTCTCTTCGTACTGCTGCTCAAACCCTTTCTGCGGGTCGTAGACAAACTCGAACTTGAGCAAGAGCGACAAGAACCGCGTGCTCTCGCGCAGATCGTTGGGGTCGACGGCGTCGGCGTCGTCCATCTCGGCGAGGATGGCGGCGGCGAGCAGGGCGTCCTGGACCAGCAGGTGGATGATGTTGTTCTTGTAGTAGTCCAGGTGCAGGCGACCGGCGCGCTTGACCACGTAGACCTCGTCGCGCCCGTACTGTTTGCGCGTGATCCAGCGCGGTTTGGCGAATTCGCCGAGCGACGCTTCGACCAGCGGTTCGACGGCCCGACCGATGGCGCGGGCGCGCTCGGATTGTTTGCCCAGCGGATCGGGGAAGCCGCCTGATTGACGCAGCTCGATGGCGTCGCGGGTCGAAGCGTCCTGCAGCTTCTGGCGCTGCATCTGCATGTTGGTGCGCAGCGGGTCGGACAAGACGGCGCCCCGTTGCTGGCAGGTGTCGAGCAGGTAGCCGATGCGGGCGAGCAGGTCGTCGCGCGCGATGCCGCGGTGCTCGTTCATGAGCAGGATCGCGGCCACGAGCGAGGTCGTCGTGACCACCGCCGCAGAGTTGATGCCGTGCAAGATGGTGTAGCCGGTGATCTTGACGGCGCGGTTCCAGGTGTCCCGGTCGCGTTGATGTTCGGGAACGAGCGCGTTTTCAGCCTCAAGCAGCGCACGGATCGACAGCGGCTGCGCGAATTGGATGCGCATCCGGCCGTACTTGTGAACGAGCACCTGCGTCGCCTTGAGCACTTCGAGGCCCGATTCTGCGCGCTTTTCGGCGCCCTCAAGCTCCTTTCGGTAGGCGCCCTCCTCGATCATGCGTTCGTAACCGAAGTTGACCGGCGCGAGCATCACGTCCTCGACATCGCCGTCGGCCACCGCGGCGAGCACCTGGCGGAGCATCCCGTACTTGGGCGGCAGCAGCTTGCCGGTCCGCGAACGGGTGCCTTCGGGGAAGAACTCCAGCCAATGGCCCTCGCGCAAGAGCTTGCGCAAGTACGCCCGGAACGACGCGGCGTAGACCGGCTGGCCCTTGAACGTGCGCCGCAAGAAGAACGCCCCCGCCCGCCGGAAGGTTGGCCCCATCGGCCAGAAGTTGAGGTTGGCGCCCGCGGCGATATGGGGCGGCACGATGCCGTTGTTGTGGAAGATGTAGCTGATGATCAGGTAGTCGATGTGCGACTTGTGGCTGGGCACGATGATGAACGGCTTATCACGGCCCTCGCGCATCAGCATGTCGAGGCCCTCGTCGTCGACCTCGATGTCCTCGTAGATACGCGCCCAGATCAGCGTCAGGGCGAGCGAGAAGAGGTCGACCATCCACAGCTTCAGGTCCGCGGCGATCTCCATCAGGCTGTCGCGCGCTTGCTCGCGCACCTCTTCGATCGAGCGGTTGGTCTGGGCGGCGGTCTGCTGGAGCGTGGCTTCGAAGCTGGCGTCGCCAAGGATCTCTTCGGTCACGATCGACGGCGGTTTGACGATCGCGCCGCGCATGACCCGGTCTTCGGAGCTGAAGCGCTGCTTGATGACGAGGCGCAGGCGTTCGGCGAGCAGCGCGTCGTCCGTGCCTTCGTCGTGTTCGGCCAGGAAAGCGCGCAGATCGATGCGTTCGCCGAGTCGGGCAAAGGCGCGCCGGTGGTTGACGGCGAACGAAAACGCCTTGCGGAAGATGCCGGGCGCCTGCGGGTCGCCGAAGAACGACTCGAGGATGTTGCTGCGACCCGAGTCGAGGCTGCGCTCCCACACCAGCACCTGGGGCACGATGTAGACCGGAAAATCGCACTGGCGCTGGGCCGCGATCAGGTCGCGAAGGTGCGAATCGGCCTTCCTCTGCCCGACGAGCTGCGCGAAGGAAAAACCGCGGCGGAGAAAGACGAGCACCGCCTTGCGCCGCCGGATGAGCGCGCGCACCACCTCGGAGTCGGGGATATCCTTCTTGCGACCGAAAACCTTGCGGAAAAACGACTTGAGCGCCGACCGCCACGGCTGAAAGAAGGTCAGATCGAGCGCGTTGGCGAAGGCGGCGATGGGCAGCTGGGCGCGCTTGAAGGCGTAGTTGAAGTAGAGGTAGTCGAGCAAGCTGACCGTCTTCATGACGTACACGGGCACGCCTTCGCGGGCGACCTCGGTGAGCTCGTTGTTGATGCGGGTTGGGAACTTGACCGGCTTGAAGAACATCCGCGTCAATAGCGTCATGAGCAGCCCGAAGCTGGGCGTCATGCGCGAGCGGTGTTCGAGATCGGCGTCGCTGTAGTCGTCATCCACGCGGGGCGGCGCGGTCTTGGCGATGATGCGGGGGGCGGGCGCGACGGCGGGTTCAGCAATCGGCAGCGGCGCTTCATCGGGGATCGCGTCGATCGCCGGGTCTGTCGCGGTCTGGGCCATGAGCGGCGCCTCGTCAGGCGGTTTCAAAGCGGCGGAATGCCGGTCTATGCTGCGATCGTAGCACAGCCGAGCCGAACCGAAGACGACCGCGCAGTCGTTCGTTCGTACGGCGCTGTGGAGGCCCTGATGACGACGACCGACGACGCCAATGTCCTGTTCAGCAGCGTACTCTCCAGCATCAACGTGTTTCCACGCGAGGAGGTCGACGCCGCATTCCGTCGTTACTGGCAGGTCGGCAACGTCGAGGAGCGCTGGTCGGACTGGGCGGATTGTTTCACCGAGGACGTCGTCTACGACGAGCGCGTGTACGGCACGATGAATGGGCGCGAGACGGTGCGCGCCTGGATCACGTCGACCATGGCCCAGCACGGCCACATCCACGGGGCCTTGAACTGGTACGTGATCGAGGGCAACCGCGTCGCCTACGGGATGGACAACACGTACTACAACCCCGCCGGCCCCGACGCGGCGCCGATCACGTTCGGAGGCATGAGCCAGATCATCTACGCCGGCGACAGCTTGTTCGGCTACGAAGAGGATTATTGGGACGTCTCGGGCGCGAAAAAGGCGTACAAGCGGTTTGCGAAGCTGCTGGAAGAGCACGGCGACCGCTGGGCCCTGGACACTGCGCAACGAGCCGCCGCGCGCAAGCTATGGTAGGGGCGTGACCTCTGCTTCGGTCACTTCGTTTCCCCGTCGGGTCACACCCTGGGGGCGTTGTTGCGTTTCTGCGTCGCGCAAGCGCGACTGCACCTTGCTCGGTGACCTACCGGACACCTCCGCGAGGGTCGTACCACCCCCAAGACAGCGTGCGGCATGTCCGCTTGCCAAGCGCTGGTGACGGACGCGACGCTTGCCATGACCTGCCTATCCATCACGCCGTGTGGTACCTCACCGGGACGGCGGAATTTGGGTTGCTGTGCGAGCGATGGACAACATTGTGACCGAGGCCTTTGGCGTGACCGCATCCGAAGGGCTGTACCTGCGGTCGGCGCGCCTTTGGGTCGACGGCAAACCGCGCAAGGAGAGGGCCTTTATCGGCGATCTCCGGGGCCGACCCGCGCGCGCTGAGAGGATCGTCTGCAGCGCCCAGATGGCCGCGATGTGGGGCTATTCGTCGGCCGGTCCCAAGGCGCGAACCGCGCGCAAGATGCCGCTCGCCGCCCCGTATCGTGAGCGCTTCAAGCTCGGCGAACGAAACTTCGAGCTGCTGCCAGCCGGATCTGCGCCCGGTGCCGCTTTGCTCGCCGTCGAAAGTGACGGTCGCGACCTCCTGTTCGCCGGAGCCGCCCGCCTCGACGCGCTGCCCGGGGCCGACCCCATCCCCGATTTCGCCGCCGACGTGCTCTTTGTCGACGCGCGCTTCGGTCACGTCGAGCACGCCTCCGTCGCCCAGCTTCGCGCCGAGGTCGACGACGCGCTGCATCGGCTCCTGGACGGCACACGCGGACACGTTTGGCTGTTCGATGACCCGGTCGTTGCCCTCGCCGTCGCGCTCCTCGTCGGTCGCCGGGCGCCCCTGTACGGCACCCTCGGCTTCAAGCGCTGGTCGTGGCGGTTCGGTGATGCGGATGTACACACCCCGCGGATTCGTCGGCTCGGCGGGCACGGCCAACCAGCGAGCTTCGTGCTGTGGCCGATCCGCCGCGTGCTGGAGCTGCACGGTCGCGATCTCGACGACTTTCAATGGACGCTATGCGCCGAGTCCGCCGACCACGCCATGGCCGACCAGGTGGGCGCTGAGCGCTTCATCCCGATGTCTCGCCACAGCTCCGGCACCGATCTCGATCGCCTTGTCCACGCCCTGCAACCGGCCGACGTCGTCGCCTACGGAAACGGCGCCGCGGCCCTCTGCGCGCGCCTCAACGACCCCGCCAACTACGCCGGAAGCGACGCTCAGCCACCCAAGACGTGGCACCTCGACGGCGACCGCCAACTGCGGCTTTGGGCTTAGTGGTCCGTTTCAGGAGTGTTGATGAGTTGCCGGCCGGACGTCGGACCACCTGGCCAGGGCCTGTCCCTGAATTGCGCACAATCCGACCGGTTTGCCGCCGGGTTCTATTGCTGGTCCCGTAACAGTTTGAAATAACTACTGTCTCACCGGCTACGCTGGGAGAGATGGCCCGCAGGGTCAGAGAGGGGCAAACAAGTACTGCGCGCCGTCAGGCGCTCCATTTCAGTCGTCGACGACGGCTTCAACCCAGATCCGGGGCCTTGACGTCGTCGAGTTTCTCCACAACTTCATGGACGGTGAAGCGGATGACGTTCAGGCCTTGCGTCGTCATCCAGGCGTCTCGAATCTCATCGTGCTCGACCTGAGCCGGCTCGCCGTGATGGTTGCCGTCCACTTCGACGACGAGACGAGCGTCGCCACAGTAGAAGTCGGCGACATAGGGGCCTATCGGATGCTGCCGCCGGAACTTGAGGCCGCCCAGCCGACGCGCGCGAACTGAGTGCCAGATCTTGCGCTCAGCATCTGACATTGGGGCGCGTTGCTCTTTGGCGACGCCTCGAAGCCAGCTTTCATCGCCCATCGGACGTTCCTCTTTGGGTGCGCCTGCGGCGCGCCGTCTCGTCTGCCCCTCTCTGACCCTGCGCGCCAAGGCGCCCCCGTTCACTGGATCCACAGCACCGCCTCAAGAAAATTCCGCTCATCACGACCGCGCCGGCCGGCGCCCCGCTGTCGTTCGATGACATCGGCCAGTTTCGTCCACTGACGATCGTCGAGTTGCTTGCGTGCTACCATGCACACGTTAGATTCGGCGCCGATCCACCTGTCCAGAAAATCGATTCAGGGACAGGCCCTGGCTTTCATTCGCAAAGGGGCCTCCGGGGAGGCCCCTCGGCCCGCGTTGTTTGGCAGCAGTGGGCGTCGTTTTCGTGCCTCACCCCAACCTCCCCTGCGCGGCGGTTCCACGTTGCCGTCAACTGATCGTTTCCTCTGCAACGAGACCCTCGTCCAATATGCCGCAAACGCCACGACTCGCCGTCGTCTTCAACCCCAACAGCAAGAAGAATCGCCGCCAACCCGAGCGCATCGACAAGCTCCGCGCGATCGTTGAAGGGGTCGGCACGGTCGTCAGCACCGAGACCCCCGACGCGGTCGCCGCGCTCGTTCACGGCTTCCTCGACGATCGCGTGCCCTACCTCGTCGCGGACGGCGGCGATGGCGCCTTTCACTGGCTTGTCAACGCGGTCTACGACGCCGTCGCCAGCCGCGGTCGTGGCGAACGCGTGCCTGCCATTTTGCCGACTCGGTCGGGCACCATCGACTTCATCGCGCACAAGACCGGCGTGGCCGGCAAAGCCGAAAAGCTCCTGCAAGCGCTTGTGGATCTCGTCAAGCGCGGCGACGCACCCGACATCGTGGCGCTCGACAGCCTGCGCGTGACCGGTGAACACGGCGCGACCGGCCCCAACGCCGGCCAGCCCTTCGCACGCATCGGCTTTGCCAGCGCCCTCGCCGGGGTCGGCAACCGCTATTTCGAGCACTATTACGCCCAGGACCAGCGCAACGCGTTCGGCCTCGTCGCCACCGTCGGCCGCATCCTCGCGTCGGCGACGATCAACACGCCCGGGCTCAATATGCTGCCCTGGTCCGACGACTCGCTGCGCTACGGCAAACACGTCTTCGAACCGATGCACCTGGCCGTGCAAATCGACGGGGAAGCGCTGCCATTCGACCGCTTCCGCGCGCTGAACATGGGCGCCATCGACATCAACCTCGGCGGCGTCTTTCGGCTCTTTCCGCACGCCCGCGAGCAGGGTGTGATGCACGTCCAGGCCGGCAACCCGTCCGCCTTCGAGGTCGTCAAAGCGCTGCCGGTGATGGCCGTTGGGGGCAAGAAGCTGCCGATCGGTCAGTTCGTCGAGCGGCCCGCCCGGGTTGTGAAGGTGCAATGCCTTGGCGGTGTGCCCCTCAATCCTGTCATCGACGGCGAGATCTTCGAAAACGTCGTGCGCGCCGAGATTCGCCGCGGGCCCCAGGTCGACATCATCCGCCTGGTCGCCAGATAGCCGGCTGGTATCAGTCAGACCCCTATCTTAAGCTGACTGTCCGCTCTTAAGCTGACTGTCCGCCGCGAGCCGCTCCAACGCCTCGTCGTGCAGGCGAAACGTCGTCCACTCATCGAGCGCTTCGGCGCCCAGCGCGATGTAGAAATCGATCGCCGGCTTGTTCCAATCGAGCACGGCCCACTCCAGCCGCGGACAACCCCGGTCCACAGCGATGGCCGCCAGCCGTTGCAGCAGCGCCTTGCCGATCCCACGACCGCGACGTTCAGGGAGCACGAACAGGTCCTCCAGGTGAATGCCGCGCGCGCCTCGCCAGGTGCTGTAGTTGTGGAAAAAGAGCGCAAATCCGGCCGCCTCGCCGTCGTCATCGTGGGCGATCATGCACTGAAATGGGGGCGGACTTTCGGCCAACTGGGCGCGGATCGTGGCGGCATCGGTCTCAACCGCGTCGGGCTCTTTTTCGTAATCGGCGAGCTGCTCGATGAAGCGGAGGATGAGCTCGCTATCGGCGGGTGTCGCGTCTCGAATCGTCGTCATCTTGCCTCCGTTCTGTGCGCCGCGACGATGCCCGATGGTCGACGCTTTGGCCAAAGTCGTGTATGCGGCGGCCATGCATCAATCCTTCCTCTTTCTCGGCGCGATCTTTGGCGGGCTCGGTGTCGGACTCGGCGCGTTTGGGGCCCACGCGCTCAAGCAGACCCTCGAAGCTTCCGGGCGAACCGGAACCTACGAAACGGCCGTGCTCTACCACCTCGTTCACGCGGTTGTGCTGCTCGTTGTCGGCGTCTGGTCGCTGCACGAGCCCCAGGCGCTGGTCTGGCTGCGTCGCGCCGGGTGGGCGTTTAGCGGCGGCATCGTCATCTTCTCGGGCACCCTGTATGTGCTATGCATCACCGGCACCAAGTGGCTGGGCGCGATCACCCCGATCGGCGGCCTGCTCCTCATCGCCGGGTGGGCCTGCCTGGCGATCGCTTCATCTTCGTAGCTTTGGACAACGGTCATGTCCGCGCCCTTCCACCTCGCCATCGCGGTGTCGGATCTCGAAGCGACCCGCGCCTTCTACGTCGACGTGCTCGGCTGTGACCTGGGCCGCGAGGCGCCGCGCTGGATCGATTTCGACATGCATGGCCACCAGGTCAGCGTGCATCTCGGCGATGAAACAGGCGATCGGGCGGCCAATGCCGTCGACGGAGACGCTGTTCCGGTCCCTCATTTCGGGGTGATCCTGCCGATGCAGGCGTGGCGCCGTCTTGTCGAGCGCGTAAGGGCTCATGGTGTCGACTTTCTGCTCGGCCCACGGGTGCGTTTTGAGGGCAAACCCGGCGAGCAAGCGACCTTCTTCGTGCGGGATCCCAGCGGCAACGCGCTCGAGTTCAAGGCGTTTGGCGACCCGGACCGGCTCTTTGCCCGGGCCGACGGCGATGCTGCGAACGTGCCCATGATCGGCCCCAAGCGGATCGTCTGCTTGACCGAAGAGCCGACCGAGATCCTCTACGCGCTCGGCGAACAGCGCCGCATCGTCGGTATCAGCGCCTACACCGAGCGGCCCCCGGCTGCCCGAGCCGACAAGCCCATCGTCAGCGCGTTCATCAACGGCCATGTCGACAAAATCTGCGCGCTGAAACCCGACCTGGTTATCGGCTTTTCGGACATCCAGGCCGAGCTCGCCGCCAAGCTCATCAAGGCGGGGCTGCAGGTGCTCATCTTCAACCAGCGCTCGCTCGCCGAGATACAAGACGTCATCCTGACCATCGGCCGCCTGGTCGGTCGCGCTGCCCACGCGCAGGCCCTCGTGGATGGCTACCGGGCTCGTCTCGACGCGATCGCCGCCGCGGCCGCCAAGCTGCCCAGGAAGCCGCGCGTGTACTTCGAAGAGTGGGACGAACCGACCATCTGCGGAATCCGCTGGGTGTCCGAGCTGATCGAGCTTGCCGGTGGCGTCGATGTGTTCGCCGAAAAGTCGCGCGGTGCGATGGCCAAAGAGCGCTTTGTCGACGCCGAGGCGATCGCCGCTGCCAACCCCGACATCGTCTTCGCGTCGTGGTGCGGCAAACCCTTCGATGTGGATGCGTTCGCCACCCGGCCTGGCCTCGAGTCCGTACGCGCAGTCGTCGACGGCGAGCTGCACGAGATCGCGTCCGTCGACATCCTCCAACCCGGCCCCGGCGCGCTGACCGATGGTGTGGAGGCCCTGCACGCACATATCGTCCGCTGGAGCCGACGTTAGCCCGGTGCTGAATCGTCGAACTGGCGCGGCGCACAGATATCTTTACAATCGCTGGGCCTCCTCACGCCAAATCGCGGCTTCCACCGACCCGCGCCGCGACCGGAATTCCCATGCGCTTGCTCCGTACCCTTGTGCCCGCCGCTTGTCTTGCGGCCGTTTTCGTCCTGCCCGCTTGCGGCGATGACGTCGGCGACGACCTGACGTCGACCGTCGATGCCAGCCTCGGCGACAGCTCTACCCTGGGCGATGGGACAGTGGTGGATGACACCGGTTCCGAAGACACCGGCCGCGACAACCCAGGCGCCGGGGACACCGGCGCTGACGACACCGGTAGCGACGACACCGGCGGCCCCGACACCGGCAAAGGCGAGTGCCTGTCGGGCGAATTCGGCTGCCCCTGCAAGAAAAACGACGACTGCGACTCGGCGTTCTGCCTCGAGGCGGCCGACGGCAAGGTGTGCAGCAAGACGTGCATCGACGACTGCCCCAAGGGCTTTGCGTGCACACCCAACAAGGGCACCGGCGGCGACGTCACCAACCTCTGCGTGCCCCAGCACGTGCGCTTGTGCGACCCGTGCAAGGCCGACGCGGACTGCAACACCGCGGTCTCCAAGGGCGACTCGATGTGCGTGTCCTACGATGACGGCGGCGTCTCCGCGGGCCTGTTCTGCGCCACCAGCTGCGAAAAGGACGCCGATTGTCCCGGCGACTACGCCTGCAAAGAACACAGCGGCGTCGGCGGCAACAAAGCCAAGGTCTGCGTGCGAAAAAAGGGCATCTGCGGCTGCTCCAAGCGCGCGGTCGACGCCAAGCTCAGCACCGTCTGCGAGACCAGCAACGGCATCGGCACCTGCAAAGGTCAGCGGTCCTGCAGCGACACGGGCCTGACGCCGTGCGACGCCCCAGCCGCCGCGAGTGAGACCTGCAACGCGCTCGACGACGACTGCGACGGCGCGACCGACACGCCCGCGACCGGCATCTGCGACGACAACAACCCCTGCACGTTCGACAACTGCGTGGCCGGCAAGTGCGACCACAAGGCCGCAGACGCCGCGTGCGACGACGGCAACAAGTGCACCAAGGACGACAAGTGCTCCAAGGCCGCTTGTGGAGGCACCGCGGTTGTGTGCGATGACGGCAAGGTCTGCACCGACGACTCCTGCGACCCGAAAAAGGGCTGCATGGCCGCGAACAACACGGCCGCCTGCGACGATGGCGACGTGTGCAGCAAGCAGGACGCGTGCAAAGACGGCCTGTGTCTGCCCGGCGCCGCCACGGTCTGCAACGACGGCAACCTCTGCACCGACGACTCGTGCGACCCAAAGAAGGGCTGCGTGACCGCGGACAACACCGCTCCTTGCGACGACGGCAGCCTGTGCAGCGGCTCGGACACCTGCGCGGGCGGCAAGTGCGTCGGCAAGAAGGTCAACTGCGACGACGGCAACCCATGCACCGATGACGCCTGCAAACCTGCCAGCGGCTGCAGCAACGTCAACAACACCTTGCCCTGCAACGACGGCAACGCGTGCACCACCGACGACAACTGCAAGGGCGGAACCTGCCTGCCCGGCCAGGCTACGGTGTGCGACGACGGCAACCTCTGCACCGACGACTTCTGCGACGCCAAGCTGGCCTGCCGCACCAAGGCCAACAAGCTGCCCTGCGACGACGGCGACCCCTGCTCGACCGGCGACCGATGCGCGGCCGGCGCCTGCAAGGGCGTTGGTTCGCTCAACTGCGACGACGAAAACCCGTGCACCGACGACGCCTGCGTGCCCGCTTCCAAGTCCGGCGGCGGCAAACCCGGCTGCAAACACACGGCCAACACCATCAAGTGCACCGACAACAACGTGTGCACTGTCGGCGACCGCTGCAAAGACGCCCTCTGCCTGCCCGGACCCGCGACCGTCTGCAACGACGGCAACGTCTGCACCACCGAACACTGCGACACCAAAGCTGGTTGCGTGACCAAGAAGAACACGCTGCCGTGCGACGACAAGAGCGCCTGCACATCCGGCGACACCTGCAGCAACGGCCTGTGCCTCGGCACCAAGAAGGTCGACTGCAACGACGAAAACCTCTGCACCACCGACAGCTGCGACCCCAAGGCGGCCAAAGACGGCGGCGGCTGCAAACACGTCAACAACAAGGTGACCTGTACCGACAACAACGCGTGCACCGGCGGCGACATCTGCACCGACGGCTCCTGCAAACCCGGCAAACAGATCCTCTGCAACGACAACAACCCGTGCACGACCGACACGTGCTCACCCACCGCCGGCTGCAAGACCGCCAACAACACCCTGCCGTGCGACGACGGGACCGTTTGCTCGACCTCGGACCGCTGCAAGGGCGGCAAGTGCCTGGCGGGCGGCAAGCTGCTCTGCGACGACGGAAACGTCTGCACCGACGACGGCTGTCACCCGCAAAAGGGCTGTGTTTTCACGCACAACACGTCCACATGCTCGGACAACAACAAGTGCACGACCGGCGACCGTTGCCAAAAGGGAGTCTGCACGCCGCTCGCGCCAAGCAAGTGCGACGACGCCAACGTCTGCACGACCGAGACCTGCGACGCCCAGGCCGGCTGCAAGAAGACCAACAACATCGCGCCCTGCACCGACGGATCGGTCTGCACCGTCGCGGATCGATGCTCGGGCGGAACCTGCAAGGCCGGCGCCAAACAGAGCTGCAACGACGGCAACGTCTGCACCGCCGACACTTGTAACGCCAAGAGCGGCTGCAAGAACGTGCACAACACGGCGCCTTGCTCCGACGGCAACAAGTGCACGCTCAAGGACACCTGCAGCAAGGGCAAATGCGTGCCCGGCAAGGCCCCCAACTGCGCGGACAACAAGGTCTGCACGTCGCACTTCTGCAACCCGGCCAGCGGCTGCGTGACCGTCAACAACGCGGCGCCATGCACCGACAACTCGGTCTGCACCGTTGGCGACACCTGCGCCAAGGGCAAATGCGTGCCGGGCAAGAAGGTCAACTGCAACGACGGCAACGTCTGCACAACCGATAGCTGCGACGCCAAGGGCGGCTGCAAGAACGTGGCGAACACCGCGGTCTGCACCGACGGCAACGCGTGCACCCTCAAGGACGTCTGCAAGTCCGGTAAGTGCGTTCCCGGCGCGGCCCGCAAGTGCGAGGACGGCAACGTCTGCACGACCGACACCTGCCTGCCCGCGACCGGCTGCAAGAAGGTCAACAACACCGCGCCATGCAGCGACGGGTCCGTCTGCACAACCAGCGACACGTGCGCGAGCGGCAACTGCAAGGCCGGCACCAAGCTCAACTGCAACGACGGCAACCCGTGCACCAACGACAAGTGCGACGCCAAGAAGGGCTGCCAGCACACCAACAACAGCTTCTTCTGCAGCGACGGCAACGCCTGCACCGTCAAGGACCGCTGCACCAGCGGCAAATGCAAACCCGGCGCGGCCCGCAACTGCAACGACGGCAAGGTCTGCACGACCAACACCTGCAACCCGGCCAGCGGCTGCAAGACCGTCAACAACACCGCGCCCTGCAACGACGGCTCGGTCTGCACCGTCGGCGACGTCTGCGCGAGCGGCAAATGCACACCCGGCAAGAAGCTCACCTGCAACGACGGCAACCCCTGCACCGACGACTCCTGCGACGCCAAGACCGGTTGCAAGCAGGTGTTCAACTCCAAGCCCTGCGACGACGGCAACCCGTGCACCAAGGGCGATGTGTGCAGCGCCGGCCTGTGTCAGATCGGCAAAACCGGCTGCTCCAAGGACGGCAAGTGCCTGAGCACCGCCGGCAAGCTCGCGTGCAAGTGCAACGGCGGCTTCACGGGCGACGGCTTCATCTGCAAGGATGTCAACGAATGCGCCAAGAACAACGGCGGCTGCCACAAGGACGCGATCTGCACCAACAACCCCGGCTCGCGAACCTGCGCGTGCAAGCCGGGCTATTCGGGCAACGGTTTTGCGTGCACCCGCCACCTCGTCACCGATGACTTCAACAACGGCAACCTCACCGACACGGCCAAGAGCAAGTCGATCGTCATCAGCGGCGGCGTGGTCAAGCTCGACAGCAAGCTCGGCTTCGGCGACGGCAAAGACGGCAACCGCACCCTCGGCGGGCACAACATCAACACGCAGTCGGTTTCGGGCCGCGTACGCGGCGACGCCGAAGGCTTCCCGGTCAAATCGCTTGGCAGCAACTCGATCGTCATCGGCGGCAACGGCAACGACGGCACCCCGTCCAACCAGGTTCAGCAGAGCATCAAGGCGGGCGACGAGGTCATCCTCATCAACATGCAGGCGCCGGGCAGCAACACGAAAAACGTCGGCCAGTGGGAGTTCTGCGACGTCAAGACCGCGTCCGGCTCGACCATCGTCTGCGAAAAGAACCTGACCAAGACCTATGGCTCATCGAGCAACAGCAACCTGTCCGGCCAGCGCGTGATGGTTCAGCGCGTGCCCAACTACGGCAACCTCAACATCGCAGGCGGCGCACACGCCAATAGCTGGAACGGTTCGACGGGCGGCCTCTTCGCGGTGCGCGTCAACGGGCACCTGAATATCCAGAGCAGCGGCGCCATCAACATGAACGGTCGCGGCTACCGGGGGGCGCCGGGTGTACGTACCAAGACGAGTTGGGGCGGCGGCTGGCGCGGTGAAAGCCCGTCGATCGGCCACGGCGCATCGCGGTCCTGGGCGCAATCACACGGCGCGGGCGGCGGCGGCGATGCCGAACACTGTCACTCTGGAAACGGGGGCGCAGGCGGCGGGCACGGCAGCAACGGCCGCAACGGCTACGCGGCTTTCCACCAGTGCGGGGGCGGCTGGTACTATGGCCGGAAAACGGCGCAGGGCGGCAGCGCCTACGGTGTCGCGAACTTGTCCCGCATCTACATGGGCGCCGGCGGCGGCTCCGGCGGCGTGGACGGCGACAACCCAGACACGGGCGGCGCGGGGGCCGCTGGCGGCGGAATCGTCATTGTGTTCGCGCGCAACCTCACCGTCTCAGGCACGGTCCAGGCGCTCGGAACCCGCGGCGCATACGGCCACTCCGAAACCGGCGGCGGCGGCTCAGGCGCGGGCGGCTCCATCCTCATCGGCACGCAGACCGGCAACGTCGGCTCCAACCGCGTCATCGCCTACGGTGGCCCGGACGGGCACGCTGGTCGCAACGAAAACCGCGGCGGCTACGGCGGCACCGGTCGTGTCGCGATCCGCTACGCATCGTCGATCGCCGGCAAGACCAACCCGGGCTTCAACAAGACCCAGCAGGTGTCCTTCAACAGCAGCGGCAACGCCGTCAGCAAGGACCTGGTCGCCGGCCAGAAGAACGTCATCGGATTCTACAGCTTCGCCTACCAGCTCGGCACGTTGCCGTCGGGCTCGACCGTGAAGCTACAGTTCAGCCAAGACGCCAGCATCTGGTACGACCACAACGGCAAGAAGAACGGCAGCACCACCGCGTCCTCCGGCGGCTTGAAGACGCTGCTGGTCGGCAAGCTGAACTGGAAGAAGGGTCCGTTCCGCTACCGCGCCACGCTCACCGGCAACGGCAAAGCCACCCCGTCCGTGACTCGCGTCCAGCTGAACTACCTCGTGGAGTGAACCACCCGGGTTTGGGTGTTTGAAAGGGCCGTCATCGGCGCAAATGTGGTGGCGCCGAGTAGCGCTGGCCGGGTTTGTGCGACACTGTTACCGTCACGCTCCGCTCGGAGCCATGGAGCCCGCGATGAACATCACACGAGTCCCTGCAGCCCACCTGGTAGCCGCCGCGGTCACTTTCGCTGCAATGGCGTTTGTGCCTGTTGATGCGACCGCTCAGTGCGCTGTCTGAGGCAACCCCGCTCTCCCGTCGGGAGACAACGATATCGGGCGTGCTTTCGCCGGCGGACAGCCTCCGTCGCTGCGGCTTTCTGCGGGTTTGGTCTACGGCTACACCGCGTTCACCGACTTCTATCGCCGCGACCCGGACTCCGGTGAAGTCAGTTTGCTGACGCCCCAGCAAAAACGCGACGCGGTCCGCACCGACGAGTGGCAGCTGCGCCTGCATCTCATCAACGCGATCTTCTCGGCCGATTTCAGCAGCGGGACCGGCGTAGCGATCGTGGTACCGATGGTTCGCGCAGGCAGCACCCGTGTCGATGATTGGGCCTCGGACGGGCCGACCGACTCCGAGGGCAACATCCTCCAAGAAACCAACGACGACGGGTTCGGCGATATCGAGATGCGCATTCGCCAGAACATTCTCACGCCGCTCGGCATCAGCGGCGGCTATATCCCGCGGATCACGCTGTCGGTTGGCGCAGTGGCTCCGACCGGTCACTTCATCATCAAGTCCACAGGGGGCAGTCAGACCGACAGCAGTCGCTACGTCTCGGTCGGTCGCGGACTCTGGTGGGGGTTGGCCGACGTCGACGTCTTCGGCCGCATCATCGACCGCTTGGGCTATATCGTTCAGTTCGCGAGCAGGACGCCGTTTGGTACGCTCGAAAACGACGACGGGTATGGCTTTGCCTGGGGCCCGGAAATGCGGGTCAATGCAGGCTTCACCGGCGTCATCGTCAAGGGCCTGCTCAACGGCTCGATCACCGGCGAATACCAGTACCGAGCGCGCGGCGAAGAGCGATTCACCGCAGACGACGACTGGGCTCCGTTTGCGAACGGCGGCGCCGCGACGGGCACGGTGACCGCCACGCTCCAGGTCGTTTTGCCAGCGGGGCTCAACGTGAGCGTCAATGGACGCATGCCCTTCTACTACGACGTCTATGGCACACAGCCGGTGCCGGGAATGGGCATCTTCGGCGCGCTCAGCTGGTCGTGGGCCGCCGATCCGCCGCCACCCAGGACGTCCGTGGCACAGGGCGAAAAACCGGGCACCAAGCTCATCAGCGACCTCATCGTCCCCGGCAAGGTGACGGTCATCGACTACTGGGCGACCTGGTGCGGGCCGTGCAAGAAGCTGGCGCCGATCCTCGAAAAGTACGGGCATGACAACGAGCATGTCGTCGTCAAGAAGGTCGACGCGACCGATTGGGGTGTGGCGGAGATGAAGAAATACCTCCCCGCGGTCGCCGGCCTCCCTGTCGTCGATATCTACGGCTACGACGGACGCCTCATCGAGCGCCTCGTTGGCCCCGAGTGCTTCAAGTACGAGTCACGGATTCCTGCCAAGCAGTAGACCGGCCAAGCAGTGTGTCCGTTCGGGCCAGGGCCTGTCCCTGAATTGCGCACAATCCGACCCGTTTGTCGCTGGGTTCTATTGCTGGTCCCGTAACAGTCTACCGTGCACACGTTAGATTCGGCGCCGATCCACCTGTCCAGAAAATCGATTCAGGGACAGGCCCTAAGCCGGGCTAAGCCGCGGCCACTCCCCGGCGTCGATTTCAACCGCATGGCCGATTCGTTGGTTGATGCGGCGGCCTGTCCCGCGTAACTTGTTGTCCAACCTACCCAACGTGCGCAGCGCTGTGCGGCCTGGCTGGACAGCGCGTCGGATGGCGAATGCGATCGCGATTGAAAACGCTTGTCTGCCTGATCCTCGCAGCTTTGCTCGTGGCTTCGTGCGGCTCGAGTTGATCGACCTCGCCGCGTCGCTCCTGGGCTGGCCGCTGCCGCAATCGCCAAATGAGCGCGAGGAAGACGCCGATTGGCTGCGGACTCGGGAGCTCCTCTGGAGGCGGGCGCGTGCCGAGTAGGACACAACCCGGCGACTTCGACGCCATCGCGGCGCGGGTTGCAGACCAGCGGTAGCAGCCCGAGAGCCGCTCTTTCAGCCATCCACGCCCGGATAGAGCAAGGGCGCTGGATCGGGGTCATGTAGTACCCACCAGGCGAGCGCTGCTGCGGCGGCGAGGACCGCGATCACCGGCACGATGATGTGCCACGGCAGCGTCTTTTTCGGCCTGCTGGTCCGCGCGTCGCTCATCTCAACCACCGCGGAGGCTGATGCGCATCCCGCGCGAGTTGATCTCGGTCAGGATGTGGGGCGGTGGCGCCGGCAAGGTGCGCAGTCCGGATTTGTAGCGGGCCATCAGCGACCGCACCGTCTTGTCGAAGGCGTCGTTGCCGCTCTTGCGCTCGACTCGATACGCGAGAACCCGTCCGGTCGCTGTCATGCGCGTGATGCGGACCCGCGCGCGCAGCTCTTTGCGCAGCCACACCGGCACTTGGCCCGGCAGGACAAAGGCGTTCTGCATGGCGATTCGCACTTCGCGCACGTACGCCGAACCTTTGCGCGACACGAGGGCGTCGCCGTCTTTGCGTCCCGTCGCTTTGCCGAGGATGGAGCCGAGCTTGCTGCGTCGGGCCCGTGACGTCTTGCCGCCCTTGAAGATCTTCTTGAGCTCACCGCCCTGCACGATCTTGGAGATCTTGCGACGGCGGCGCTCTTCCTTGGTTTGCTGCGGCTTGTGCTCGGCGCGTGTGGTCGGCGGGAGCTTGCCGGTTTCGCTGCCGAGACGCTCGATCAGTTGGGCCTGCAGCAGGTCAACGGTGGACGCAGGCGCATCTTCAGGCCGTCGTCGCTGGCGCCTGCGCATCGGCTCCGGGCATCGACGCGTCCCCGGCTCACCGACCGATCCGCCGCCGGTATCCTGCACACGCCCCCCGCAACAGCTGGGGCTCACAACCGACGTGCACGGCCCATCGTCCATGCCCGAATCGACCTCTGTGCGCGTTCGGGCCGGGGTCATCACGATCGCGCCGACGACACCAAGGTGAACCGCGACAACCGCCCCGATTCCGGCCAGCAGCTCGACGCGACGCCGCGCCCCCTCGAGATCCCCGAGCGCGCCAAGTGCACCGGACTGCGTGTTCACTTGCTGGCCCCAACCGGCGCCCGCGTGATGAGGCCGAAGTGGGTGATCCCCGCCCGTCGCATCCGCGCCATCAGCTGCAGCACTTCACCGTAGGACAGCTTCCGATCCGCCCGCAGGTTCACGTCCCGGACCTGTTTGTCGGCGGTCGTGGCCTGCAGGTTCTTCTCAAACTCGTCGAGACACGCGTCGAAGCGATTTGCATAACGCCGGCAGTCGGCGAGCTGACGTTTGCCCAGCCAGATGCGCTGCGACTTGTCGAAGGTCAGGGTCGGTTTCTTGGTGCGCTGGGCCTTGGCAACCGTCTCCGCCTTGGCTTTGGGCAGATCCACCGGCACCTGGTTGACCGCCTCCTTCTGCGAGTCGGAGTCGTCGTCCGTCGCCACCTGGCGCAGCGTCTCTGCTTCACGCGACAAGCGGGCGCTTTCGATCGCCGACGCGACCATGAAGATCACGAGCAGCACCAACATCACGTCGACGAGCGGCGTGACATTGATCTCGGAGATCGTCGTGCTCGCGATACGTCTGCGGCCGCCGCTCGAACCGGTCGAAAAGCCCATGTCGTCTCTTGTTTATGCCGCGCTTTGGGTACGTGCCTTGCGCTGAACGTGGTTGAGCAGGTCGAGCCCAAATCCGTCCAGGTCACTAACCAAGGTACGCACGACGCGGCCAAGCGTGTTGAACGCGATAACTGCGGGGATCGCCGCGAGCAGGCCGACCGCCGTTGCGACAAGCGCCTGGCCGATGTGAGGAGCCACGGTCTGCAGCACGCTGCCGGTGTCCGACAGGTAGCCAAACGCCATCATGATGCCCCAAACGGTGCCGAACAGGCCGATAAACGGCGCCGCCGACGCGATCGTTCCGAGCACGGACAAACCCGACTCCATCTCCTCGACCAGCGGTTCGGAGGCCCGTCGCATGGCGCGTTCGAGCGACTCAACGTCCGGATCGTCTTCGCCAAACGGGTCGCGTGCCTGCTCCTTGAGCACCGCGATCAGCAGCTTGAAGTGCGGCAGCGTGACGAAGCGCTTGAGCTCCTCGGCGGCCGTGGCGAGGTCGTCATGCTTGCGGAAGGCAAGCCGGAACTCATCGATTTGTTGGCGCATTTGATAGAGCGCCCAGGCGCGTGCGCCGATCACAAACCACGAAAGGACACTCATCAGGATCAGGACGACAAGCACCGCGAGCACCATCCCGCGCGACGAGATGGCGGCGCTGACCGGGTCGACCTGGACCTGCGCGAAGAAACTACCGAGCACGAACGCGTTCATGGACCGAAGCTACAACAGGCCGATCGGGGCGCAATTTCTTGCGACCTCCCCGATCCTCGACCCACTTTCATCGAAGCACATCCCCGACATCGCGCCACGGCAGCACTTCAACCTCGCCCCTTCGCTGCTTGAGCTCGCCGCCAGTGACAACGATCAGCCGGTTGGCGCGCACCAACGGGTCGTCGGCCACGATTGTCTGAAACTTCCGCAGCGGCGTCGCGGCATCGGAGCTGAACGTTGCGCCAGACTTGAACTCCACCGCGACAGCCCCTCGGTCCAGGCAGAGATCGACCTCGAGCCCCTTGCGATCGCGGTAGAAGCTGATGTCGTCGTGTCGTCGCGTGTGGCGGATTCCCTTCGCGATCTCGGTCGCAGCCCACGTTTCGAAGATGGCGCCGCGCAACGGATGAAGGCGCAGTGTTTCGGCGTCGCGAATGCCGAGAAGATAGCAAACGAGGCCGCTGTCCCAGAAATGCAGTTTGGGCGTCTTCACCAGGCGCTTGCGCACATTTGCAGTGAGCGGAGGTAGTCGAAACGTGATGAAGCTCGCCTCCAGCACCCCCAGCCATGCCTTTGCGGTGTTGTGCGTGATGCCCGCGTCGGCGCCCAGCTGGGACAGATTGACCAGGCGTCCCGAATTTGCCGCGCATAGCCGCAGGAATGTTGAGAACGCCAGCTGGTCGCGAACATCGATGAGCTGCGGCACATCGCGCTCGACGTACGTGCGCACATAGTCGGCGAACCACTCTGTCGGCGGGTGACCTCGGTCGTGAATGCGCGGGTATCCGCCAGCGAAGACGGTTTGCCAGAGCTCCGTCGGAGGGTTCTCAAAGCACCTCAACTCGGCCAACTGCAGCGGTAGCAGCTCCAAGATTCCGGCGCGCCCCGCCAACGACTGCTGCACGGTCGACCGCAAGCCAAGCTGCTGGGAGCCGGTCAGGACGAATCGGCCGGGGGTCGGGTCTTCATCGACCATCACCTGGATATAGGAGGTGAGCTCCGGGGCGCGCTGAACCTCGTCGATAATCAGCGGCTTGTCGGCTCGGAGCAGATCGCGGGGGTCCTCGATGGCGTACCGACGGAGCTCCGGATCCTCCAGGTTGATGTACCGATGTCCGGGGAACGCGTCACGGCACAGCGTTGTCTTGCCGGACTGACGAGGCCCGGCCACCACAGCAACTGGGTACCGTTCCGCGAGCGCAAGCAGATGCTGGGCAGCTATTCGAGGGACCATATGCCCATCGTCAGGTTGCTGGTGCTAATTGTCAATTCAATTTACAATTAGCCCTTTGGTCGAGAGCAGCAGCCTCGTGCCGCCGGGTGTCGATGCGCCTCAGGCTCCCCGGCGCTGACTGCTCCGCGGCCCACTACTCCGCGCCCCACTACTGCGCGGCCCACTACTCCGCGCCCCACTACTGTGCGGCCCACTAACCCGCGGCCCACTACTCTGCGGCCCACTACTGCGCGGCCCACTACTGCGCGGCCCACTACTCCGCAGAAATGTCGGTCGCGGCGCCTTTGCGAAAACGGAAGTCGCAGCGGGTGCCGCCACCGGCGATTGTGGTCGTGCGCCGAAGTCCCCAGCCGAGCTCTTCGCTCATGACCTTGTCGAGCAGACAGATATACCGGCCGAACTCCCCCGCGCCGGATTGCTTCGCGACTTCCTGGATCGGGCAGCTCGTGAAGTTCACGCCGTAGCCGCCGTCGTCGCCTTCGACCCACTCCCAGCTCCATCCCCCGGGGCGTTCGCGCTGGGAGCGCTCGGCGTGGGTGCGGTACATGCGCTTGATCGGCCAGCTGTAGATCATCGCTTTGCCGACCGATTTGCGTGCGAATGCGGGGTAGCTGCGGATCTGCCGGCGCAGCGCGGTCTCGGCGATGGGCCACACCTGTTGCGCGGACCAACCGCGCTTGGCAAGCGCGAGGTAGAGCGCCAGGTAGGGCATCGCGCCGTGACTGAAACCGCGCAGGACCATCATTTCAGGGTCGGGGATCTGCTCCATCAGCGTCGCAAGCTCGGCGAGGGCGTCCTTTGTCACGTCCGCGGCGAAATCGGCGCTTTGCTGCTCGGCGAGCACGTCATGGGCCATCGCGAGGATGGCGGCGTTTTTAGCGGCTTGGGCGCGAGCGTTCATCGTTCATTTGTCCGGTTTGGCGGGCCGCTTCAACGCCGCGGCCGTCGAGGCTCGAATCCAGCTTTTTAACAGCCGGCGACCGTGCCGCGCGAAAAACCGCTTGGGCCCTACTGCTCGCCACGTGACGACCCGCTCACCGAGGACCACGACCCGCCTTTCATCGCGGTATCGAAGCCCTTTGCGGATCGGATAGTCGTAGCGCACGAGCGTCGCCGCATGGCCTTTGGCGCGCCCCTTGGATGACCGCCACGAATGGCCCTTGGCGGGCGCCGGTTTTCGCAGGTAGATGAGCTGGACCTTGCCGGCCGGGTACTTCTGCTCGATGAGTTCGAGGCGCAGCAGGAGCTCACCATCGGCGCGCAATCGCTCGCAGATGACGTCGGACTGTGAGAATCCGTCGCTGCCGGCGACCGGAGGTGTGAGGCAACGACCCCGACCTGGTGGCTGCAGCGCGGAGAGGCGACGGTCCTTGGAGACGACGCGGACCGGCTTGGCCCCGGCCTTGGGATGCGCTGGCGTGGGCAGCGACAACCCGACAACGACAACGACAACGAGGAGCCAGGTTGGACGCATCATGACCACAATAGAAATGTCCGTTTTTTGAGCAATCGCAGGGTACACGCTCCGGCGTGGAAACCGTGACGATGAGCAAACGAGACCTGGACCGCGGCGACGTGATTCGCCCGTAGAATCGTCTCTACTGGCTCGCCGCGCAGCTCAGCCGCAATCGGTCGGTATGGCGGCGTTTGATTTCGCCTGGTCGACGGCGACTGGGCTGGCCATCGTGCTGTTGAGCGCCATCGTGATGTCTCTGGCCGCGAGAATGCCGCCGGGCACTGGGACATTCGATAGCGTGGCTGTTCGCAGGAAAACCTTGAACAGCGCGAGTGTGCCATCGTTAAGCAACAGGAACGCACCGGACGCGCCAATGTAGCGGATCGACGTCGTGACGAACCCCCCGGCGGCGAGCATCGACCACTCATGGCTGCTCATCGCCGCCGTCGCCTGCGACATCCACGGAGCTGCTGCGTAGTGCTTCTGCATCGCCGTCGCCCATTTCGCATTGGCGTACTTCACAACGTTGTTGCCCGCGTTCTTGGCGTTGTTCGGCGAGCAACTGAGCTTGGTAGGGGTCGCGTTGAGGTCGCACCATGGCACGCGCACTCGAAGCAGGAATCGCGACCGAGCCACGTTGCCGACCAGCGCCAACCCGTGCGCACATATCCAGCCCGTATTCGCGTTCCACTGGCTGGCCGTGATTGGGGCCCAGTCGCCGTAGTGCTCATTGGCGCCGATCTTGTCCAGTCCGCTGTAGCCGCCCTGGCCGAATTCGAAGATGTTGTCTTGGATCAACACGTTCTTCGGTGGGTTCATCGGTTTGTCGGCGTTGGACGGGTTGACCCACAAGATGATCTGCCCTGCGCCCGAGTTTGGATTGCTGTCCGGTCCGATGCAGTTGTCTTTGATGACGTGACTTCGTGCACCTGCCTGCACCTGGAGCTTGAGTTCCTGCTTCGCCAGGACGCGGTCGGGCGTACCCGGCAGTAGCTTGTTTCCGTCGACTTTGATGAATCCGCCTTGGGTGATGTCGGAGAAGCTGCACGAGCGAACGACGTGGCCAAAGCCCTGCAGGTAGCAGGCGTGCCAATGGATGTAGGCGTGGTGATAGGTCGCGTTGGTCTTCGGGCCCCCGAGTTCGGTGGCGCTGCCGTACTGCTTGGGGTTGGAGTCGGCCGGATTGGCTGTGGTGGCATGCGCGCCGAAGTGGCGGAAGACGCAGCGGTCGATGGTCACGTCCATGCTGGTGGCGGCCGTGAAGATACCGTGGTGATAGTTGCGACCGTTCTTGAAGTACCCGAACTTTGTGGCGCCGATCTGTTCGAACAAGCAGTTGCGCAAGGTGATGTGGCGGGTGTCGTTCCAGATGTCCGCTCCGATTGTCACGCCGACGAACTTGAGGCCGTCGATCACCACGTTGCAGACCCCCGGCTCTACCCGGATGCCCAGACACATGTATTCCAGCGACGGAAACGGGGTTTGGCTCCACCTTGGCCAGACGCTTAGCAGGTCGTTGTCCAGGAAGTCATAGCGGAATTCCGCGGCCCAGCGCTTCGTGGCCCGGATGACGATGGGGGCGTTTGGGGCACCGGTGTTCGCGGCTCGGATGTGGATCAGCGCAATCTTGTTTCTTGGGGTGTCTGCCGGATACCGCGAACGCACTTCTGCCACAGTCTCTTTGTAAGCACCCGGCAGAACATGGATCGTCGTGCCAGCGGTTGCGGTCGCGAGTGCAGCATGCACGGTCGGGAACGGACTGGACGCCGAGAGCCCATTGCCGGCCCCGTCCGGGCCGACCCAGAGTTCCTTGGGGCCTTGCGTCGTAGCTACCGACGCGCATGCGGGCCATTCGGGCCACGCCGGCTTCTCGGCGTACTGGAGCTTCTGACCCCTTGGCGCAGGAGGCGCAGCAGGAAGTCTATAGGTTGGGCTTCGGTGAGACGGTACACCAGCAAACTGCGGGCTGGGCGGTGATGGGTGCGGCGCCGCCGGCATCAGCCTACGTGAACCGATGAATTGTCGTTCGCTTCCGCCTGAAACCGTGGAGAACGGCTCCGCTCTTCCCTTCCGCGGGCGGTAACCAACGGCCTCTGCTCGAAGCCTGGGCGCGACCGCGTGGACCTGCTCAACCGGGTCTTCGCAAGCGTTGCAGCACCGGGCGTCATCGCTCGAGGTGGCCGCTGGGGCTATTTGCCGCTCTTCGCGCATCGAAACCCCAACGCCGGATAGCCCGGGTAATAGATCAAGGTCTTGTTGCCAGCTATTGCGCTCTCGCCTCTGGACATCGTAGATGCCGAGCCCTTCGCTTGGTCCCATCTCGCCATGTAGGAGCCGCCTCGGCCAACCTTCAGCTTTGGGGCGGATGGTCCTACACCGATGCTATCGACATGCGTGGAGCCAGCCGGTGGCCAAACGCCAGCGTACGCCTTTCCGACGGCATGTTTCTTCGAGTCGCGTGGCGCGATCCAGTCGTCCAACAACCGCTCGGCAACGTTGCCAGCGAGGTTATGGACCCCCCATGGGCTGATCCCCTTCGGTTTGCTGCCGACAGGCATCGACGATCCGGTGCCGCAACCACTGTTGGTCGGCCCCGACGGTCGCTGACTCCCGCCATACTGGCTCTCGATGACCATGTAGTCGCAGTATTTATCCGTCTCCTTGGGGAGTTCGCCAAATGGATAGGTCGGCATCTGCGTCTTGCAGTCCTTGCCCTTGTGAAATTCGCACCCGCCGCGTGCGGCCCGCGCCCACTGCACCTCGGTCGGCAGGTCCCAGCCCTTGCCCAGCCACTTGCAGAAGGTGCGCGCTTGTTTCCACGAGACGCAGTGCTCAGGATGGTGCCTCCGGGCGATCTCATTGCTGTAGTTCAGTTCGCCGATCCAGGGGGGGCCGACGCCCACGGATTCGCAGCTGTTGGCCTTGTGGCGAGGAGTGCACGGTCCCTTGTGAACGCAGGCGTGGTATTGCGCCACCGTCGTCTCGTACTTGGCCATCTCGAACGTGCTCACGGTCACCTTCACCTGGGGATACTTGCCGATGTCGCAGAATGGGTCGTGCGTCGTGCAGCCCATCCAGAAATCGCCTTTGGGGATCTTGACCGTTACGGGCGGAATTTGGCTGAACTCGGTTTTGGTCGACCACGGCGGGTTGTAGGGCACCACTTGCGGCGGCACATCCTTGTTGGCCGCCGAGTCCTGAGCCGTGGTGTCGACAGGTGGTACGTCCATCGACCCAGTCGAAACGTCAAGGTTGCTCATCACGTCCCACACCGCACCGCTCGCATCGCTCGTCGCGGCGGAATCGGCGATCACATCGTCGTTTTCGGTCGCGTCTTCTTCCGCCGCGTCTTTGTCCGAAGGCCCGGCGTCGGTCGACGGCGGCGCCTGGGAACATGCCGCAGCCGCGACGAGAATCACCGCGAGTATTCGCACGCCATTGAGCATGGTCGCCTCCATCGAATGGGCCAATCGCCAGCCGCCTCGGCGTGACGCGCGTCATTCGGTGAAGGATACAAAGATGCGCAGTCGGCCGTGAAGGACAGCGCCGCCGACCGGGTCCAGCAGCGCCAGCGCACGTTCGCCGGCCTGCTTCCCCGCACTCCGAGCTCCGAAAATCCGCCATCCGCCATTTCCGAGTCCGCCATCGGCCGCGGCCGCCGACTCCGTATCCGAACCAACCGGTACGGCGCGCTAGCGGCGTGCTCGGGCGCCACCACGGAAAGCGAGCCCAAAGGCTCTCCGCCTTGTTCGGGGCGCCCGGCAGGCTTCGACTCGTTTGGCTATCCGGCGCGTCGGGCGGCGAAGGCGACGGCGTTTTCGAACGTAGCAGCTACTTTGACATCAAGGCGCGGAGCGTGTTGGTCCGCGCAGAGGGCAGCCCGTGGATCGCCAAACTCGACAAGTGGGGCCGGCTCGCGTGCGCCAACACCGACAAGTGCAAGGGCATGAAAAGTCGCCACCGCGTGCACGGACGCCAACCTCTGCACCTTGGACCTGTGTCGCGAAGACGTCGGCTGCATCAACCCCAATGCTGCATCAACCCCAATATCGACAACGGCGTCTATTGCGGTGTTGGGAAGATCTGCAACAACGGTGCCTGCGTGGTGAAGTGAACCGGCGGGCCCAGAGCACGACGCGTCCCTGCTGTCGAAAGGTCGATTGACGCTCCCTCCGCATCGCGACAACGTGGCGGCATGGATGAACCGCGCTACGAACTCTTCGCTGACAAGCACCGCAAGCGTCGGCCGCCCGCCAAGGTGACCGAGGCGTCGCTGCTCCGGGCCGGCCAGCGCTACATCGAACGTTACGGCGGTCCATCCCATGCGGTCGCGACAGTCCTTCGGCGCCGCGCTCGCAAGGCGGCAACTCGGCCCGACACCGAGCTCGAAGACGCGATGCAGCTGGTCGACACGGTCATGGCCACGCTGCTGAACTCCTCGGCGTTGGACGACCGCCACTGGGCTGCCGAGCGCGCTCGCCGATTGCACGCACGCGGCACGCCGATGCGCATGATTCGGATGCGGCTCGCCCAAAAAAGGCTCGATAGAGACCACATCGACGCCGCGATCGAAGCGCTCGGTGAAGAGGCGGGCGATCCCGACCTCGCAGCGGCCTGGGCCTACGCGAGACGCCGTAGATTCGGGCCCTTTCGGTTCGACGGCCGGTCCGAGCGACGCGACAAGGACCTCGCCGCGATGGCGCGCGCCGGTTTTCACTACGGCATCGCTTCGAAGGTTATCGACGCGGAAAGTGCCGACGACGACCTATCTTGATCAGGCTGACCCTTTTCAACCGCCGGACTCTTTGAGCCGCCCGACTCTTTCAACCGCCGGGCTCTTTCAACCGCCGGACTCTCCGCGGAGGACGCGATGGCAACAAACAACGGCAACGGTTTTCGGCTCGTCCTGACCGGCGGTCCCGGAGGCGGCAAGACCACGGCCGCCGATCTCTTCCGGCGCGAGCTTGGTGACGAGGTCGTCATCGTGCCCGAGTCGGCGACATTGCTCTTCTCCGGTGGCTTCCCGCGCCGCGACGACCGCGACAGCGTGTCCGGGGTGCAGCGCGCCATCTACTACATTCAGCGCGGGCTCGAGCAGACCCAATCCGCCGCCTATCCCGGTCGCATCCTGCTCTGCGATCGCGGCACCATCGACGGCGCCGCGTACTGGCACGACGGGGCTGACGGCTTCTTCAAGGAAGTAGGTAGCTCACTGGACGTGGAGTTGGCCCGCTACGACGCCGTGATCTTCTTTGAAACGGCCGCGGTTGGCGGCATCAGCATCGAGGGCGGCAACCCGATCCGCAACGAGGACACCGAGCAGGCCATCGCGCTCGACCGCCGCCTGCGCGACCTGTGGTCGAAGCACCCGCGCTTTCATTTCGTGCCGCACATGCCGTCGTTCTTCAAAAAGCTGACGTTCGGCCTGGCGACCATCGAAGGAATCGTCCGTCAGCTCCGCGGCGCCGAGCTGTAGCGGCGTTCGGGAAAGCTCCGCTCCCCAACGAGCTCGTCTACCAGCAAGGGGATTCTCGGAAACGGACCACTATTCAGCTTCAAAGCCCGCGGCCTTGTGGGCGCCGTCGCAAAACGGCTTGTTCTTGCTTTGCCCGCACCGGCACAGCGCGCACTTGGTGCCTTGCCAAGCCACGCGACCTGCGGCCGTCACGAGGGTCACGTTTCCGTTGAGTAGCAGGGGCCCGTTTGGCGCCTTGTTGACGGCGAGCGGGCCGCCTTTCGCCTCGATACCGGGCCCGCTCGACCCGATGGCACCACGGTCGACGAAGCCCGCCTTTTCGTGGCTGTTGTCGCAAAACGGCTTGTTCTTGCTCTGCCCGCACCGGCACAGCGCGGCCCGGAACGTGACGCCTTCCATGTCATTGGCGGCGCCCGCGACGGCCAGGTCTCCGGACACGTAGAGCGGCCCGTTGTTGGCGACGACGACCGTGTTTTCGGCGGGCGCTGTCTCGACCGGTCCGTCGTCTTTGCGCGAAATCGTCAGCGCGCCGGTCGGGCAGCGGGTCACGACGTCGAGGACATAGGGCGTCTCGCTGAGATCGGGCTGGCACCACGGATTGCGGCCGTTTTCGAACAGCTCGCCGTCGGAGCGGCCGCACTCGCCGATGTGGATGCAGAGCCGGCCATCCCAATGCACGTCGGCATCAGCGCCTTTGTAGGTGTAGATCTTCTTATCGCCCATCGCTCGTTCCTCCCGGTGTTGCGAGCCGTTCATGTCGTAGCCCATGCGGTCGCCAGGGCCAACTCATCGCTGCGCAAAACACCGTTGTCGTGGATGAATACCGGCTTCGGGGACCTTCCGCGCGACAGCCCCGACGTCAAGGCAGCAGCCCGGTCCAGCAGCACCAGCGCACGTTCGCCGGCCTGCTTTCCCGCCCTCCGAGCTCCGAGAATCCGCCATCCGCCATTTCCGAGTCCGCCATCGGCCGCGGCCGCCGACTCCGTATCCGAATCAACCGGCACAGCTACTTGTCGAGCAAAGCGAGCGCGTTCTTGGCGACCGCGGCGGACTTGGCGTCCCCTTTCGCCGTGTACACCGCCGCGAGCAACGCGTGCAGACCGGGGTCGTAGGGGTTGATCCACGCCGAACGCTTGGCCGCCGCGAGCGCCTTGTCGTGATGACCGAGCCCGTATTCGGCCCGGGCGAGCAACAGCAACAATGCGGCGTCTTCGGCGTGGCCGGCGAGGGTGTCGACGGCCACTTTGCGGGCTTCTTCGTCGCGTTTGAGCGCGACCAGCGCGCGGGCCAGGCGGCGCATCAGGTCGGGCCGTCGTTTCGCGCCGCTGCCGAGCGCCTTTCGGTATTCGATGACGGCGCCCAGCGGCCGGTCGATGGCCAACAGGCGGTCCCCGAGCTCGATCCAACGCCGCGGCTGGGAGCCCAGTCCCTTAAATGGATCGGCGCCACGGACCCGTTTGAACCGGAGTTTGGACGGTCGGGCGACCCGTTTGGCGAGCATCTTGCGATCGGGACCCAACCCGGCTTCGAGGTCCTTGCGCCACAGCTTCAGCGCCTTGCTGCGAGGCGTCTGCAGCCATGCCGCGAGCGCCGCAGACTCGTTGTCCCCCTTGTCGAACTGGGCGAGGAGCGGGGTCACGTCGAGCTTCTTGGTTGCGCTCTTGTCGCGGGTGCGGGCCAGCATCCAGGCGAATGCGTGATGGACTTCCGCGAACGCGAGTTGGGTGCTCGCCTGGTCGGGAAGGCGCGCCATTGACGGGCTCATCTTGCGAAAAGGGATGAATTTTCGCCGCCGTCGGGCGCGTCGCAGGATGCCGACCTCTGTGGCGTCCATCGCCAACGGATCCACGCCCCGCCACGTCGCTTCGAAGGTGCGCGCCAGCCCTTCATGCAGCCACACCGGCACCGCTCCGCCCGCCTTGCGGATGATGATCCAGTGCACCAGCTCGTGGACGATGGTGTCCGCCCAGCCGTAGCCGAAGACGAGGTCGTTGGGGCTGGTCATCATCAGCCGGTTGTACTTGCACAGCGCGATGGTCCCCGAGTCGCGGATCTGCGCGGCGGTGAGGCCCGATACTTTCGCCAGGTCCTCGACCTTTCGGTACACGTGGATGCGAATCGGCGCGCTTGGGAGCTTGCCAAACGCCGACTCGAGCTTGGGGATCGCCGCCTTGAGCACCGCTTCCATCCACGGCAGCAACACCTCGTCCGCGCCGGGTTTGACGGTGACGATGACGCGTCCGCCGAGCAGCTTGTGATCGCTCATCGCGGCGGTCAGTCGCGCGGTTTCGGTCGCGAGGGCGGCGAACCCCTTGGCACGTTTGCGCAGCGATTCGGGCACCACGGTCGCTTTTTGCACGCCTCGAAAGATCTGGGCGGCCTTGTCGAAGTCGCCGGCGAGCAGCGCGTGATAGCCCTCGGTGTACGCGACGGCCTTCGAACCCTTTACACGCGCCTTGAGTTTGTCGATCCACGGCTTGGCGCACTCGGGATTGTCCCGCGCGAAACATGCGCCAACTTCCGCGCTCGCGGCGGTGATCGCGTCGTCGACTTTCGCCTCGGCGAGCGCCGGAAAACAGAGCGCCGCACCGACGGTGAGCACGGCAGCGTTGAGGGCGATGGTACGAATCAAGTCGATCTCACGGCCGGGAACGTCGTGTTCCGCCCCGGTGTTGTGGTCCGCAGTAGAGCACCGAACAGCAATGCTTCTCGGTGCATGGTTTCTATTTCGTTGGGGGACTATGAGCGTCCCCACGCCCCGAAAAGTGTCGTTTTCGTGGCGTTCCCCATCCCAGACCGCCGATTCCTCATCGGCGCTCTAGCTGCTGCCGGACAGCGCCATTGGCCAAACCACATCATGCGGTGGCAAAACAGCCTCGTGCAAGGTCCGATGCCGTCACCGATCCCGCCGATCACCAGCCCATGGCGCCGCGCTCCGTTGTCCGGGGCCCGACGATGGATGGCGGTGATGTCCGTGCTGGTCATCGGCGGCGCCCTCGCTGCCAACCGCTGGATCGCGCCCCCACCCCCGCGTACCGACAGTCTCGTTGCATCCGCTGCCGCCGGCTTGCCGGCCGCGTCGACCTGGACCTCGTCGGACGACGATGACGACCTGCTCGTCGAGGCGCGCGGCGACATCGAAGAAGGCCGGGACGCCGCGCTCGAGGCGCTTCGCCAGGTGCGGATCACGTCCCGCGCGCTCTCGCACATCCGCCGCCGCTACGTCGAACCGCGCCGCATCGATCCGCCGCGCATGCTGGCCGCCGCCCTGCAGGCCCTCGCTCACCGCGTCCCCGAGATGCTTGTCCGCGGCGACGGCACCGCCGCAACTCCCCTCGAGGTCCGCATCGCCGATGCGCGCTTAGTGCTCGATACGGCCGGGGTCACCGACCTGTTCCGCCTCAACTGGCGGCTGCTCGAGGCGATGCGATTTGTGGCCGATCAACTCCCGCCCGACGTCAACGCATCATCGGTCGAATACGTCGCCGTCAACGGCTTGCTGCGCACGCTCGACCCGTACTCCTACATGCTCGATCCCGATCAATACCGCGACATGCGGACCCACACCGGCGGGCGATTCGGCGGCCTGGGCATCCGCATCCTCACGCTCGAAGGCGTGCTCACGATCGTCGGCGTCATCGAAGGCAGCCCCGCCGAACGCGCCGGGCTGCTCGAAAACGACCAGATCGTGCAGATCGATGGCGAAGACACGCTCAACATGTCGATCGATGACGCGGTAGACCGCCTGCGCGGCAAGGTCGGTGCCCCGGCGCGCTTGATGATCCGCCGAAAAGGCGAGCCGGACCGCGAAATCGTCGTGGTGCGCGCCATCATCCACCTCAAGTCGGTGCAATCCCGCGTGCTCGACACCGGCGTCGGCTACGCGCGGATCAAGGGCTTTCAACGCGGCACCGCCAAGGAGCTTGCGCGCACCCTCGCCAAGCTCCATCGCAGCGGTGGGCGGCGCGGTCTCATCCTCGACTTGCGCAACAACCCCGGCGGTTTGCTCGATGAAGCGGTGAAGGTCTGCGATCTGCTGCTCGATGGCGGGACCATCGTCGTGACCGTCGAGGGGGCGAGCCAGAGGCGCGACGTACGGGAGGCCAACACCGACAACGCGCCCCGCCAGCTGCCGGTCGCGGTGCTCATCAACGACCGTTCCGCCTCGGCATCCGAGATCGTGGCGGGCGCCCTGCGCAACAGCAACCGGGCCATCGTCATCGGCGAGCGATCCTTCGGCAAAGGCACGGTCCAGGTGCCGTTTGAGATCGGCAAGGGCGCGCTCAAGCTGACCGTCGCCAAGTACCTGGTGCCAGGTGACATGTCGATCCAGGACGTCGGCGTCACGCCGGACGTTGCGTTGCACTTCCTCAGCGCTGGCAGCCGCATCCGCCTGTTTGACGACCGCCATCGCCGCAAGCGCAAGAAGTGGCTTCACCTCGACGCGCCGCCGCCCAAGCCCAGTCATCGCTTGCGCATCGTCCTGCCCGGCCCCCGCAGCGCTCGCAAGGGCAAATCCAAGGCCGCGACCCGCAACGAGTCGGTCGCCCAGTTCCGCGAACGTGAGCCCATCCGCCGCGCCGCTCGGCTGTTGCGCTATGCCGGCAAGAGCCGCGCAGACGAGACGCTCACCGACGCGATCCCCCATATCGCCGAGATGCAGCAGGCTGACGACCGGGCGCTGACCGCGCAGCTGCTCCGTGCCGGGGTCGATTGGCGGCCGGGACCGCGGACGGAGACGCCCAAACTCAAGCTCACAGTGACCGCGCCGGACGGCGGATTCCGGGTCGAAGCCGGCCGCACGATTCGCTTCCCGGTGACCGTGCAAAACCTGGGCCGCAAGCCGCTGTATCGGGTTCATATCGTCAGCCGAAGCGCCGACTACGGGCTCGATGGACGCGAAGCCGTCGTCGGCAAGCTCGCGCCCGGAGAGCTGCGCACGGTCAAGGTCGCGGCCCGGCCGTCGCGTCGCCATGTTGGAGCGCCGTTGACGATGCGGCTCGTCGCGGCCCAGGACGGCGCGATTCGCCGCGCAGAAGAGCAGGTGACCGTGACCGTGTTGGCCCGCAAGAAGCCCGATCTCCGGGTTCGCTATTGGCTCGATGACGAACCGCTCGCCGCGGCCGAAGCCAGCACCGAGGTCACCGCCGCCATGGCCCGCGCCGCCAAGCTCCCGCCTGGCGATGGCTACCTGCAGCCCAAGGAGATCGGCCGGCTACGCATCGTTATCGACAACGTCGGCACCGGCGTCGCGGGCGGGCTCGTCGCGACGTTGCGCAGCTTGTCGGGCCAGCGCCTTCACCTGGAGGAAGGCCGCGTTCAGCTCGGACCGCTGCATCCCGGCAAGTCCGTCGAGGCGGTTTTTGTCGTGCATGGCGAGCGTGGCGCCCCTCGAAACGGTCGCGCGCGGGTGGCGGCCGGGCTGCTTGAGGCGCGTCTGAAGCTGCGCGATGAGCGGTATGGGTACCGGCGTACGATCCGTCTGCGTCTGCCGTGGAGCCGCACCCGCGCGATGCTGCGAAGCGCCAAGATCAAGGCCACGCGCGACCGCATCGATCGGCTCGCTGACCGCAATCGTAATCGCTTCTCCCACGCGCCGGTCATCCTCGTCGGTGATGAACAGTCCCATCCCGAACCCGACGGCGCGCTCTTCGGCCCCTTGCGCGTCGATCCGGCCGCGGGCACGTGCACCTTGACCCTGCGCGGCCAGGCGCGCTTCGAATCGGACGACCTGGCCCGTCGTTTCGTCACGGTGTCGGTGTCCGGGACCAAGCAGAGCTACACTGCAGGGCATCGACGCGAGGCGGTTCAATTCGCTGCCGCGCTCAGGCTCGACACCGGCTTGAACACAGTTACAATCCGAGCCCGAGCGGGACCGGATTCCATCGCGGATCGAAAGGTGTTGATCGAATGCCTACAACAACCCGTCCCCGCCGAGGCGCCGTCCGACGGCCCCCGCCCCCGACTGGAGCGACCATGAACCCCGTTAGCCACCCCATCGCGACGTCGCTCGTCGCCGCCGCTCTCGTCGCGGTCTTCGTGTCGCCCGCGGTTGCCCAACCCAAAGCGGATCGCGCCGCGATGGAAGCCAAGAAGAAGGCCGCGGACGCCAAGCGCGCCCAGATCGAGCGCCTCCGCAAGGCCAAGGCGAAAGAGACGTCGGCGCAGCGCGAAGAGCGCGAGCGGATGGAAAAGAAGTCGCGCAACTCGCAGGCGGCCTTGAACAAGGCGCAGGCCGCGATCGGCGCCGCCAACCGCCGCAAGAACAAGCAGGCCTACGAGCTGATGCGTGAAGCGTGGTTGCTCGATCCGCAAAACCGTGACTACGCGTTCCTCACCGCCCAGCTCGCCGGCGGCGTCAAGAACGACCAGGGTGAATTCGCCGCCTATGCGTCGTACCTCGTCGTGGCCAAGGGCCTGATGTCCAACCTCGGACCGGGCGACAGCGACTTCAAGGCGATCGTCAACGGCCGGCTGACCAAGGCCAACGAGCGCCTGCACGTGCTCCGCAACAACATCACGTCCGGCAAGGTGACGATCACCACCAAGCCAGCGAGCTGCGATATCACCCTCGACGGCGCCTGGGTCGGCCAGGGCTCCGGTGTCATCGAAGCGGTCGCCGGTCAGCACAAGGTCCACGTCGATTGTCCCGGCCACTACCCGATCGACCAGTTCCTCAACGTGCGCGGCGGCGACGCGAACCGTCATCTCTTGCGCCCGACTCCGATTCCCTACTTTGGCTGGCTCGTCATCAACGTAAAGCCTGCCGACGGCGTGACGATCTTCCTCGACGACGTGCCGATCCAAAATCGCATGGCCGCCAAGCCCACCAAGGAAGGCAAGATCACCGGCACCGGCACCAAGAAGGACCCGATCCGCCTGCACGCCCGCAAGTGGATCATCCGCTTCAAGAAGCCCGGCTTTGACCGCTGGCACCGCCGTATCACCGTCACCCGCGACTCGATCACCAGCGTCAACGCCGTGCTCGAAACCATGCAGGACAACGTCGAAACGTCCGGCAACTAGCCCCACGTCGATCCGTCACGGGCCCGCAGCGCGCGCCCTTACAATGCGCGGCCCATGAACGACCTGCGCAACTTCTTCGTCCTCACGCGCGAAACCCTCTATTACGCCATTCGCGGCCGCCAGCCCAAGGGCGCGGTGGCCGCCCAGATGTACGCCATCGGCAACCTGTCGGTGCCGTTCATCACGGTCACGCTCGGCTTTTTGGGCATGATCCTCGTCTACCAGGTCGCCACGCAGGTCGAACGCATCCTGCCCGACTTCTCGATGCTCGGCGCCGCGTTCACGCAGATCATGGTCAAGGAGTTCGCGCCCACCATCGCCGGCATGATGATCGCCACCCGCGTCGGTTCGGGGATCGCGGCCGAGATCGGCTCCATGGTCGTCACCGAACAGGTCGACGCCCTGCGCATGAGCAACGCCCATCCGGTCAATTACCTCATCGTTCCGCGCTTCAAGGCCGCGGGTTTGATGATGATCTGCCTGTCGATCTATGGCGTGCTCGTGGCCGAGATAACCGGCTGTCTGACGGGCCTGGTCGGCTTCGGCATCCACCCGATGACCTTCCTGTCGATGCGCCTCGTGCGGTTTGAAGACGTGCTATCCGGCGTCCTGAAGGCCTTTGCTTACGGTTGCATCATCCCGCTCATCGCCGGCCAGGCGGGGCTCGAGGCCAAGGGCGGTTCCGAAGGGGTCGGCCAGGCGACAACCCGCGCCGTCGTCAACGCGTCCTTTGCCGTCATCGTGCTCGACTTTGTCTTGTCCGGTGCGATCTACGTGGCGTTCAACTGACAAGCACTGGCCAGGTGTCTCGGCTGGCCGGAACCCGTTCGAATTCGGGCCGTGGCAGTACCGACGCGTGTTGCAGCCGCGAAGATGCGACGGGTAGTAGCCTGGGGTGCCAACCCCAGGAAATGGTACGAATTGGGTGAAGCTGCAAAGCGGCGAAAGGAGGTCATCCCAGCAGGTACCGCTCATCGAATTCGATGGCGTGGGCATCAAGGAACGCGGCAAGCTCGTCGCGGAAGCTCGTCTTGGCGTGGTGCTCACGTTGGGACTCTATGTACTGGCGCACGTACGCTGCCGTTGACTTGCTGACCGAGAATGCGCTGTAGCCTCGCTGCCATTCGAAACGGACATTCGCCTTCCGCTCTCCGTTCACCCATTTGCCGCTGTTGGCCTTGATGCGACCGACCAGTTGCGACAGCGGCACGGCAGCCTTGCATTCGAGCAGGAGGTGAACGTGATCCTCAACGCCGCCAGCTATTCCTGGGGTTGGCACCCCAGGCTACTGCCTGTCGCCGCCTCGCGGCTCGGATCCTGACACGCTATTCCTGGGGTTGGCACCCCAGGCTACTGCCTGTCGCCGCCTCGCGGCTCGGATCCTGACACGCTATTCCTGGGGTTGGCTATTCCTGGGGTTGGCACCCCAGGCTACTGCCTGTCGCCGCCTCGCGGCTCGGATCCTGACACGCTATTCCTGGGGTTGGCTATTCCTGGGGTTGGCACCCCAGGCTACTGCCTGTCGCCGCCTCGCGGCTCGGATCCTGACACGCTATTCCTGGGGTTGGCACCCCAGGCTACTGCCTGTCGCCGCCTCGCGGCTGAAGCTGTCCTGCGTCACATCTGCTCAAACCGAACCTACAGGTCGCCGATCGTGCAGACGACCGGTTTGTGGTCGAAGTAGACGTTCTTGTAGACGGCAGCTTTGCCCTTGGTCACGCCCGGTACGTAGCAGCCGCCCTTGAAGGCGTCGCTGATCACGTGGTCGATGTTGAAGAGGCCGGCATACGTTGGCGGTGCGCCTTTGCCGATGGCCGAGACGAATTGGAACTTCTGTTTGCCGCCGACGTACTCGTTCCAGGCCTTGACCGACTTGTCGAATGAGCCCGGGACGACCTTCGGATCGACGTTCAGGTCGCCGAGGATGATGTTGCGTTTGCCGTTTGCGCCCGGCTTGCCGTCGATGTCGACGAAGATCTGTTTGACCTGCTTTTCGCGGCACTTCTGGTCGTCGCCCTTGATGCCCGATGTGCCGTGCACGCTGACCACGGTGAGCTCGCTTCCGTCGGTCAGCGCGATGGTTCCGCGGGCGACACGCGCCCCGCCGCCGCAGTTTTCAATCTTCTTGCCGTCGAGGCCCTCGAGGCAGAAGTCGGCGTTTTTGCACTGCTTGATGGAGCCGAAGGTCTTCTTGACGGCGACGCACTTGTCCGACTTTCCGGGGTGACACGCGACCTGGTAGCCGGACCCGAGCAGCACCTGGGCGACGGTTGGGTCGCCTTTTTTCCACGTCTCGCAGACGAATCCCTTCTTCGCGCTGGCCGGAATCTGCGCGCAGTTGCCGCTGTAGAAGATCTCCTGGAAGGCGATGATGTCGGGTTTGACGCCGGCGAGGAACGTCTTGACCGCTTCGACCGCCGGCAACCACGACAGGCCATTTCCGTAGTGTTTGTCCGAGATGCCGACCTGGTCTTTGCCGTACTTGTCGCCGTCGCTGTCGTGCTGCAAGCCATCGGTCGTGCCGGTGTTGAACGTCACCACGACGAATTTCGGCCCGAGTTTGGTCACTGAACCGGTATCCGCCGTCGAACCTGCGTCGACCGGACCACTCGCATCCGGCGTCATGACTGAGCCCGAATCCGCCTTCGAGCCCGAATCTGACTCCGAGCCCGAATCTGACTGGGAGCCCGAATCTGACTGGGAGCCCGAATCCGCCTTCGAGCCCGAATCCGCCGCCGCCGAGGCTGTGTCGGGTTGCGCACTCGAATCCGTCGTCGCTTGGGTGTCCGTGTTGAACACCGTGCCCGTGTCCGTCGCGGGTGACGGGTGTCCGGTCGAACCGGGAGTCGTAGATTGGCCACTGCATGCGCAAAGCATGAGCACCGTCGCGGCTGTCAGCTTTTTCATCACCCGCGCAGGGTATGCGATTCCCTCACGTGCTGCACTCAACCGTGTTGGTCGCGAAGGAGGCCGAAAAAACGCAACCCCATGGCGGGTCTGCTACGATGGCCGCGCGTTTTTCGTTCGTACATGCCGCGTGGACCCATTGGTCGCGCGTTGAGGTGCTCAAGATGCTGCAAAGAGCCCGTGTTTTCGGCCTTTTCGTATCCATCATCTGCCTGGCGCCGCTCGCTTTGACGGGCTGCTCGAGCGAAGGCGATGGCGACGATGGCAAGGCGCTCGAGCTGCCCGATGCAAACGCGGGAACCAGCGGCGGGCCTGATTTCGAGACCGCTGGGACGTCCGATGGGCTGTCGAGTTCGAGCTCCGGTGGTGATGGGGCGGGTTCTTCCACGTCGTCTTCGGGTGGCGATACCGGGTCGAGCGGGGCGTCGAGCAGCAGTGGTGCGGACGCGGTCGCGCAGCCCGGTGAGTTTGGCTACCCGTGCACCGAGAACAAGGAGTGCGACTCGTCGATCTGCGTCCCGACGCCCAACGGCAAGATCTGCACCAAGATCTGCACCTTGGACTGCCCCGAGGGCTACCGCTGCGTGGCTCACAAGATCGGCAGCGATCTCACCAACATCTGCGCGCCGAAGTTCCCCGACCTGTGCAACCCCTGCAAGGAGAACAAGGACTGCAACAGCTACGGCGGCATCGGCAACGTCTGCCTGTCATTTGGCGCCAACGGCAGCTTCTGCGGCGTTGAGTGCGGGCCGGATAAAGCGATCTGTCCGAAGGGTTACACGTGCCAGAAGTTCGTCGATCCCGACAGCGGCAAGTCGACCCAGCAGTGCATGGTCGAAAAGGGCAAAGAGTGCAGCTGCAGCAAGCTCGCGGTGAGCCAATCGCTGGCGACGAACTGCGTGAAGAAAAACAACCTCGGCAGCTGCCCTGGCGAGCGCAAATGCGCGTCGGACGGCCTGTCCAAGTGCCTCGCCAACGACCCCAAACCCGAGGACTGCAACGGCATCGACGATGACTGCAACGGCAAGACCGACGACATCGACGTGACCAGCAAGTGCAAGGGCGAAAAGACCAAGTGGGGGCAGTGCGAAGGCAAGTACGTGTCGTGCACCGACGGCAAACCGGTCTGCGACGCGCCCAAGGCCGGGCCCGAGAAATGCAACGGCCTCGACGACAACTGCGACGGCAAGACCGACGAGGGCCTGTGCGACGACGGCATCCCGTGCACGCGGGACTTCTGCAACACCGACGGCTCCTGCAAGAACGACATCAAGCTCGCCAACGGCCAGCCGTGCGAGGACGGCAAGAAGTGCACCAAGACCGACAAGTGCCAGTCCGGCAAGTGCGTCGGCGGCAACGTGCTGGGCTGCGACGACAAGGATCCCTGCACCAAGGACAGCTGCGACGACCTCAAGGGCTGTATCCACACGCCCGTCGGCGGGCCGTGCAAGGACGACGGCATCGCGTGCACCCAGGACCTGTGCAAAGGCGGCAAGTGCACCCACCCACCTACCGCTGATGGCGGTCAGTGCCTCGACGACGGCCAGGCGTGCACCAAGGACGAGTGCCAATCCGGCAAGTGCATCCACACCCCGCTCAAAGAGACCATCGTCTGCAAAGAAGACGGCAACTCATGCACCGCCGACATCTGCAAAGACGGCAAGTGCGCGCACCTCGCGCTCGACAGCAAGCACGAGTGCCTCGATGACGGCAACAAGTGCACGTCCGACGTCTGCAAGTCCGGCAAGTGCACCCACACGCCCAAGGGCAACGGCGACAAGTGCCTCGATGACGGCAACCCGTGCACCGTGGACGTCTGCAACAACGGCAAATGCGCCCACAAACCCGCGGTTGGCGTCAACTGCGCCGACGACAGCGACCCGTGCACCAACGACGTCTGCGAAAACGGCAAATGCGCCCACAAACCGGCGTCCGGGATGCCGTGCGCCGACGATGGCCATCCCTGCACGCAAGACAAGTGCGTCGCCGGCAAGTGCAAGCACCCGTACAACAGCGCGACGTGCGACGACAAAGACCCGTGCACGCTCAACGAGTACTGCAACCTCGGCAAGTGCAAGAGCAACACCAAGAAGAAGTGCGACGACGCCAACAAGTGTACGTCCGACTACTGCGCCGCGGGCCAGGGCTGTGTGCACAAGGGCGACGTGAACCTGTTTTGCAACGACGGCAACTCGTGCACGACCAACGACCAGTGCCAGGCCGGCAAGTGCATCGGCAAGTCCAAGAAGCAGTGCAACGACAACAACCCGTGCACGACCGACGGCTGCGACAACAACGGCTGCAAGTACACGGCGAACTCGGCCAACTGCAAAGACGACGGCAACCCCTGCACGTCCGACATCTGCGCCAACAAGGTCTGCAGCCACAAGGCGTTGCCCAACGGCGCCAGCTGCAAGGACGACGGCAATCCGTGCACCGATGGCAAGTGCAAGGGCGGCGCGTGCGGCCAGGTCGCCAACGGCAAGGTGTGCAATGACGGCGACGCCTGCACGTCCAACGACAAGTGCACCGGTGGCAAGTGCACCGGGCAGAAGTTCAAGAGCTGCGAAGACGGCAACCCGTGCACCAAGGACTTCTGCGACATCAAGGGCAAATGTCAGCACAGCCCGCTCTCGACCGGTACCTGCACCAAGGGCGGCGAGTGCCCGCTCGGCATCTGCGCGGGCGGCAAATGTGTCAGCAAACCGGACGTGACCTGCCAGGCCAAGTTCAAAGCTGACCTCTGCAAGACGCAATACGTGGCCGGCAAGTGCACCGCCGCCGGCAAATGCGTGGTCAAGAGCCCGCCGTCCGGCTTCCAATGCCCCGGCTGCAAGGGTCTGTGCGTCAAGTGCACGATCTTCGGCGGCATTCAGCTGAAATACTGCCTGTCGTTCTAACCCGGTCCGGGAGCGGGAGCGGGAGCGGGATCGGGAGCGGAACGCGGCTCAAGCGTGGAGGAGGGGATGCCGAAACTGGCGGTGTTCCAAGACCGGAACTTCCAATACAACCACTACATCGACAAAGAAGTGACCGTCATCGGACGCAGCCAGGAGGCCGACGTGCCGCTGACGAGCGCCGAGGTGTCGCGCAAGCACATGGTCATCCTGAGGCGTGGCTACCTGTACATCGCGCAAGATCTCGCGTCGACCAACGACACGACCATCAACGGCCGCCCGGTCGACTTTCAGCACGCGCTTTCCCACGGCGACAAGATCGAGGTCGCGCGGCATGTGCTCGTCTTTCATCACCGCTCTGCACCGCAGCTCGGCGACGGTGGTCTGTCACGTCGCGACGCGCCCGTACTGACCCGGACCGACCTCGAGAAACAGCGCGACAAGACGCACAACCTCAAGACCGACCTCGCCGCCGCCATCAAGGATAAGCCGACCGAAGCGCTGACGACCGTGCAACGCGACGCCATGCGCGCCGCCATCGCCGCGCGCCGCAAAGCCCACCTCGCGTTCATCATCGACGGCGAGCGCACCGACACCGAGCTGAAAGACGAGGTGATCTTTATCGGCTGGTCCGACGACTGCGCCGTCCGCCTGCCCGGCACGAAGATGTTCACCGCCCACGCCGCCCGGCTCGAAAAGCGCGAAGGCGTCTACCACCTCGTCGCCATGAGCCGCCTGCATCCGGTCAAGATGAAGGGCGAAAAGGTCACCGAAGCGCGGCTGAAGAACGAAGCACGCTTCAGCATCGGCAGCGTCCCGTTTCGCTTCCGCGACAAAGTCTGACCAAAGCTTCATGTGAACAAACCCCGATCCACTGCGATCGGAGGCTTTGCGATCCTATGCGTACAAATTGCATAGCCCGTCCGGGCTCGTTTTATGCAATTTCAACAGGTTGCGGTCCTGTGTCGTTCTCTTGATTGCATAATATGCACATACTATGCTGGCTCTATGAGTTGGCGCGCCACCCTCGATGAACTGCTTGCGACCCAGGAGCTTCGGACTCAGGGCGAGATCGTCGCGGCGTTGGCGGCGCGTGGCCATGACATCAACCAGGCCACCGTGTCCCGGCAGCTCGCCGCGATCGGGGCGGCCAAACATGACGGCGCATACCGCCACGCGCCTCCCCCCGAGATTGGAGCGCCGATCCTGGCTGTTTCGATGTCCGCCGCGGGGAGCCTGGCGGTGGTGCGGACGGCGCCTGCGCATGCTTCTGTTGTCGCGCATGTGATCGACCGCGAGCTCACCAACAGCGACGAATGCAAGGGCGTGCTCGGCACCATCGCGGGCGATGACACGGTGTTTGTTGCGCTGCGGTCCGCGGCTGCGATGGGCGACCTGTACCGGCTGCTGGGTTGGCGTGGAGCGCTCTCGCCCGTGTCCCAAGCGACGCCTGTTTCCCAGGCGACGCCCGTTTCCCAAGCGACGCCCGGCGACCACGAAACCTGAGACGACCTCGACCCGAACCCATCTCGACCTGAGTATTGACCCGTTCCCCGGAGAGATCACGATGATCACCACCGTTCACAAGCGCCTTTCAGCGACCGCCCACGTCCCGCTTTCCGCGAGCGTGCGTCTGCGTCACGGCATCCCGGCCCGCGCCGGTGTCGTTGTTGTCGGGCGCCTGCTCGATGACGCACCGTTTGTCTTCGAAGCGGTCGGCGGGCGCCAGGTCGATGCGTTCGCTGGCGATGTTGTGGCCGGTGTGCTCGGCGCGCGACGGGCGCTTCGCGGCGTCACGGGTGAAGTGCCGCAGACGGTGCAAGCCGGCGATGTTCTGCATGTGCTCAACCGCGGCGGGGTCGTCGGACTGGCGACCGGCGGCAACACGGCACCACGAATCCAGGTGCTCGGCGCGGTCGACGATGGCAGTGGCGATGCGCTCACCCTGGGCAGCGGCCCGATCACGCCCGCCGCGAGCTTGCAGGCCATGCCTCCGATCGTCGCCATCGCCGGCAGCTGTATGCACGCCGGAAAAACGGCCGCCGCTTGTGCCCTGGTGCGCGCGTTGTCGAAGGCTGGATACGCCGTCGGTGTCGCCAAGTTGACCGGTGTCGCCGCCGCCAAGGACGTCTACGCGATGCAGGACTGCGGTGCCGTGGCCAAAGCGAGTTTCGTCGAGGCCGGGCTCGCATCGACCTGCGCTGGGGGCGATGTTGTGGCCGCCGCGCGCGGTTGCTTCAACGCGTTGGCCGCCGAGGGCGTCGATGTCATCGTTGCCGAACTCGGTGACGGATTGCTCGGGGATTACGGCGTCGACAGCCTCATCGCCGCGCCGGATATCCGCGCCGCGTTCACCGCCGTTGTGATGTCCGCCGCTGATCCCGTCGCCGCCTGGGGTGGTGTCGCTCTGCTCAAGGAAGCCGGGCTCGAAACGACCGTTGTCACCGGCCCAACAACCGACAATGTGGCGGGATGCGAAGCGGTCACGCGCGCCACGGGAGTCGCCGCCCACAACGCCCATCGCGACGCCGCGATGTTGGCCCACTGTGTGCTCAAGGCGTTCTCCGCCGCCGATGCCGCCAAGTCGTGCACCGGTTCGTCCAATTCGACGAAGAACCAGCCTTCTCGCCGCCGCAAGCCGCTCGCGATGACCGCCCTTGCCGCCGCGCTCCTCGGAGGTGCCTGATGCCTTACAACAGCCTCGCCATCGCGCGGTCGTCGCGCCCGTATCCGGTTTCCCACCCCCCGGCAGATGCCACCTGGCCGTCCGCTGCAGTCGCTGATCTCTGCCGCCTTGTCGACGCCGCCGAGCTTGGCGCCGATGGGATGCTCGCCCTTTGTCGCCGAGCTCTCGCCTTGCGAGCCGGTGCCACGCCCCTCGATCTTTCCGGCAAACGCGTCGCGGCCCTGTTCTGCAACCCGTCGCTGCGCACGCGAACGTCGATGGCGGCGGCATGCCAGGCCCTCGGCGCTTCGATGAGCGCGATCGACGCGAGCAAGGACGCCTGGAAGCTCGAATACGAAGATGGCGCGGTGATGGACGACGACAAGGCCGAGCATGTAAGCGACGCCGCCCGCGTCCTTTCGCACTACCACGACCTGGTCGCAGTTCGCGCTTTCGCAGGATTGAAAGACGCCGAGTCCGACCGCGCCGACACGGTCATCAACGCCTTCGCGCGCCACGCCGAGGCGCCATTCATCAGCCTCGAGTCCGCTGTTTGGCATCCCCTCCAGGGGCTCGCCGATGCCTCGACCTGGCTGCATCACCTCGGCCGCTCGGACGCCGAAAAACCGCTCCAGGGTGTGCCCATCACGCTCACCTGGGCGCCGCATCCCAAGGCGCTTGGCACCGCTGTCGGCCACCAGGTCCTGCTGTCGGCCGCGTTGCTCGGCATGGACGTCACCGTCGCGCATCCGGAGCGTTTCGACCTCGATCCGCAGGTCGTCAGCCGCGCATCGTCCGTCGCCGGGACATCCGGTGGTTCGGTGCGCATCGAACACGACCAGGACAAGGCTCTTCGCGGCGCGCAGGTTGTGGTCGCCAAGAGCTGGGGCGGGTTTTCGGGTTATGGCCGGCGCGAGCAAGAGGCCACCGAACGCGCCAAGCTCGGCCACTGGACCGTCGACGCCGAGAACATGCAGACGACCGACAACGCGGGGTTCATGCACTGCTTGCCCGTTCGCCGAAACGTGGTCGTGACCGACGAGGTCATCGATGGGCCCAACAGCTGGGTGCACGAAACGGCCGCGCTCCGGATGTGGACCGCGATGGCGACGCTCGAAGCCATGCTCGGATGAAGCCGAACGTGGTGCTCAGGGCGCTTCGTAGACCGGGTTGCTGATCGCGTAGACGGGGCGTCGTTGCACCGGCGGGTTGCCAGCTTGCTCGGCCGGGCGCAAGACCGCGGTCCACCAGCCTGCTTTGACGGCGGCTTTGGCCGAGATCGATGTCGCGACCATGCGGATGCCACCCTTGGGCGGGATCTGGCCCAGCTTGGCGCTGTGCACCTCGGTGCCATTGCGGAAGATGGTGACCTTGCCCAGCGGCATCCACGCTGGCGCGGTGATGGTCACACGTGCCGTGACATTGCCCTTCGCACCCTTGAGCGTTTCGCCCACCGTGCGCGTCGCTTCGCCGGCCATCAGCTCGAGCACCATCAGCGGTCCGGTGCTCGCGACCGCCTTGCCTGCCTTCAACGCCGCGTCGGCTTGGGCCGCGGTGAACTTGCCCTGCCGGTCGAGCCCCTTGCCGTCTTTGCCCTTGCCGATCCAGATCCAGGTGCGCGCGCTGCCGACCCCGGCGCTCAAGCTGTGCGTGTCACTCGTTGCGACCGCGGTGGGTTTGTAGCCGTTTTCGAGCAGCCCAAACCAATCGACCAGCACCTCTTCGGTGTCGTCCATTCGCTTGGAGTTGATGAGCTCCACCGCGTCGAACGACAGCAGCTTCTTGTCCACTTTCGCCGCGTCTTTGGGCGTGTAGTCGACGCCGTCGAAGTAGCTCTGCGAGCCGCGGGGGTGGTTGACCTGCCAGATGCGTTTGCTGTCACCGCCTCGCATGGCATCGACGAGGCCGGCGCCATCCTTTTCGTGCCATTGCGGGGCGTTGTTGCCGCTCTTTTGCCGGTCGATCGTGATCGGCCAGACGCCGTGGTGGCCGTACTTGGCGGTGCTGACCTCGACGCCGGACGCGACGGTGATTTTGCCTTCGATGCCGGCGGCCTTGAGGAAAGGTGTGTAGTCGGTGACGTAGTCGTGGTCGGTCGCGACGGCGTAATCGAGGCTCACGGCGACGGCGTCGAGCACGCGTTCGCGGTTGGGGATGTCACTGTCGGAGCTGTGTTCGGCGTGGATGTGGGTGTCCGCGGCGATCCAGCCGGTGGTGTCGACAACGTGGTTGAGGGTCGCGCTGATCTTGGCCTCTTTGCCGGCGACGAGCGTCACGGTTTCGCTGTGAATCGACCACTCCGGGCCGTGATACAGCCACGCGGTCCATGCGCCCGCGGGAAGCAGGAAGGTCGCGTCGCCATCGCCGTCCACGAAGACGCGATCGCCCGATTTCATCCCGGGGCCGGGCAGCAGGCGGACCTGGAAGGGAATCTTGTCGCCAGCGGCTGATCGCGCCGCGATGGTGAGCTTGGCTGGTTGCGGTGCATCGAGCTTCACGGTGGCGTTCTTGCCCGCGTCGACCTTGACCTTGACCACCTTGCCGACCTGCGCGGGCCCGCCGCCTTGTCCTGCGCCGTTGCCGATCCACAGCGCTCGCGCACCGCGTGTCGTCGCGGGCGCCGGGCAGGTGAATGCGCCCTTTGCGTCGGGCATGCAGCGAGATAGCGGCTTGTCCTTGGCGTCGACGAGCTCGACTTCCACGCCCGCCCACATGCCTGAAACCGTGCCCTCAAGCGTGCCGTTCTTGGCGCCGGAAAGCTTGGACGCGGCCGCCATCGCCGCCGCCAGCTGCGGTTTGCCGTCGCCGCCGACCACGAGGTGACGGATGATCGTGCCGCCTTTGTCGGTCACGACCCCCTTGGGCTGGATGAACGCGAGGATGCCGCCGGCGTTGAAGCTGGACACTTCCCTGGCGAATCCCACCGCGGCCGGAACGAGGAGCGGATCGGCGCGCATCGGGGCCATTCCGAACAACTTCGCGGTGCCCGTAGGCGAGATGCCGCTGTCTTCGTCGCCGCTGCCGGGGAAGTAGATGCCGAGCTGGCCGCCCCAGAACGTGGCGTCGCCCACCAGCGGGCTGTCCAGCTTGCCTTTGGTCGGTGTGATGATGGTCCGAATCTCCAGCGCCGTGCTGTCGGGGCCGAGCCGGTATTCGTGCGCGACTGTGGCGTCGGGTGGATCGAGCGACAGGAACGCAAAGACGGTGGGAAATGGCGTCAGTGCGCCGGAAACGCGGACGATCGCGGTGCCGTCCTTGCCGTCTTTGGTGACCTCGATCTTGTCCGGTTTCACCAGGTACATCGCCACGATGGGCACCCATTCGCGCAAGCTGTCGACGCCGATTTGTTTGCCGTCTGGCGCGACGCGGACCGCATCGATCACGTTGCCGCCGACGAGCCCGACGACCGCCTCTCCTTCGGCGCGTTTGCGGATGACGAAGCGCGCGACGCTGTTTTCGAGGACGAGATCGCCGACCTGGGCCGCCGCCATGGCGCCCTTGGGGAGTTCACCAGCGCACGCGAGAGGCCGTGCACGCACCTTCCCCTTCGCAACCGGCGGGGCTGGGCACGGCAGGGGCCCGTCGGCATCGGCGCCGGTCGGCGTGTCGGCGCCTTCACCGGTGTCGGTGGACTCGTCGGTTGCGGCTGCGTCCGCGTTGTCCTTGCCTTCGTCGTCGTCGCTGCACGCCGCCATCGCGATGGCCAAACACGCTGCGATCCCTATCCATCGGCGCATCGGCCACCTCTTCTTTGTCTTTCCGCGTGATCAGAACCGCCGCTTCGCTGATCAGAACCGGTTGATGCTACCACCGGCGCGCACCTCTTGGCTCACCTGCATCAGCGCCTTGATCGCGGCCGTTGTGCGCGGTCGGCGCGGGCGTTTGGCGACCTCGCCATAGAGCTCCACGAGTCGTTTGCTTACGGCGTCGCGCCCAAAGCGCTGCAGGACATCGGCACGCGCCGCGTTGCTGGTGGTTTCAGCTCGCTCCGTGGATACCGAGAGCGCGTCCGAGAGCACCGCCGCGATCGATTCGTCGGACGTGTCGGCAGCGAGCCAGCCAGTTGCGCCGTGTTGAATCAACTCGGGCACCTGTCCGACCGGGGTTGCCACCACGAGCCGGCCAAGACCGAGCGCTTCGAGCACGACATTGGGGGTCCCTTCACTGTGCGAGACGAGGGCGACGAGGCGCGAGGACTCCATCACCGTCAGGATCTTGGGCGTCGGCTCAGCGAAAACGACCTGCGGCATCCCAGGGGCGGCGGTGAGCTCGCGCAGCTTGGTCGACCGCTGTTCGGACGTGGCGCGCCCGACAAAGAGGACCGGCGGCACCGCGAAACCGGCCGCGACGAGACCCGCGATTGCGCGCAATAGTCCGTCCTGGTTCTTGTATTCGTCGTAGCGGCCGACCAGCGTGATCGGTGGCGTCTCGGGGTCGATCCCGTAGCCGCGCAGGCAGGCATCGCGCTCGTCCTTTGTGCTTGGAATCCGATCCGCGACGGCCGCGGCGAGCATATTGGGCACGTAGCTGATGCGCTCGGTCGGGATGTCGCGTTCGGCGAGCCAATCGACGACGTCGGTTGCATTGACGGTCACGTGATCGGCCAGGTGAGCGGCGGCGAGGTAGGTCAGCGCGTCCGCCCGGTGGTCGACGAACGCGTCGGCTGAACAGCGAACCCCGACGATGGCTGGAGCGCCCCCGGCATGGCGCGCGATGGCGGCGTAAAGCGATGGCGCGGATAAGAACGCGTGGATGACATCGGCTCGGTCGGTGCCAAATCGGCTGCGGAGGCGACCCGCGAACGCCACGTCAGACCGCCCGCTGCGCGCGATCGGTGCCGCCTCGACGCCGTCGGGCAGGGACACGAAGCGGTCTTTGTCGTTGTACCAGGCGATCGACGGCTGCCATGCATACGACGCGTCGCCGTGCAACGCCCGCGCGGCCTCGACCACCTGCCGCTGAGCGCCGCCCGAGGCGAGGGAATCGATGAACAGGGTGACGCGACGCACGGGGGCTCCAAGCCGATAGCGAGCCGAGGGTAGAGACAGACCCAACCGCCAGCAACCGGCCGCCTCCGTTCTCCGCCGTATACGCTCCCTGCCGTCACCGCTCCCTGCCGTCACCGCTCGCTGCCGTCACCGCTCCCTGCCGTCACCGCTCTCAGCCGTATCCGCTCTCTGCCGTATCCGCTCTTGGCACGGGTCGTTCCGTGCGATGATGGGCCATGCCATACGGGATGATCGGTCCGACGGCGCCTCGCCTCGTCGTCTTCGTAGTCATGTTCACGGGGGCGCAGGCCGCCTGTTCGCCGCCGGACAAGCCCCAGGTCAAAGACGATAGTGACGCGGCCGCCGTCAATGACGGCTGTCCGAGCTTTGCGCGACGGGACGACGGGACCTGTTGCGCCAAGTCCGAGGTCTACAACTACGAGGACGACTCGTGCGTGGCGCACGGACCGCCCGGATGTGACCTTGCTGCGGCGGCCAAGGGCGTACTTTGCACCCCGCGCTGGTGTGGCGCCCTGCGAAATACCGCCGGGCAGCCTTGCGCGACCCCGGGCCCGAGCTGCTTCGAAGTCGGCGCGGATTGCGACGATAGCGACGCTATCGCGGACCCAGCCTGTCACGCCGGGACCTGGCGTCGTGAACCCGGCGGGCCGTGTGTCCCGGCCGGTCTGAGCGCCAAGCCCTTCGGTGCCCCTGTCAAACCCGTCGGGGTGCCGTGGGATGGCCCTCTGCCGCCGCTCGACCAGACGCGCTTTTGTGGTGATGGCGCCGCGATCCGCCTGTGCGGATCCGACGAGAAAGGTTGCGGTCCGGGTGCGATGCCCAATCCCGACAAAGCGGGCGCGTGCATCAAGGTCGGGCGGCCGTGGACGTGTCCACCTGGCTTCGTGTCGAAGACCAACGGAAAACTGGCCCCGTGTGTACCCGATCCCAAGGACTGCGACGGGCCCTGGCCGCCGTCCGGTGGTGGACCGTTGCTGCATGTCGACAACAACGCTGCGCCAGGCGGCGACGGCACCGAGACCAAGCCGTTCGTATCGATCGCCGCCGCCGTGACCGAAGCGGAGGCGGGCGCAACCATCATCGTGGGGCCTGGGGTCTACGCCGAGTCGGTGGTCATCACGCGGTCGGTCACCCTCGTCGGGCGCTGCGCAGCCAAGGTGACGATCGACGGCAGCGGCGGGTTCGCGACCCTGCAGGTGGCCGGCCCCGCGCACCCCAAAGCGCAGGTCCTCGTCAGGGGTTTAACTCTCGTCGGCAAGGCGCGCGGTCTGCACGTCGGCGGCGATTCGGATGTTCGCGCTGAGCGCCTCTATATTCGTGAGGCGCGTGGCATCGGGATGCGGGCGTGGCAGTCCGGCGCGTCGCTCGAAGCGAGCGGAATCGTCATCACCGCCACCTCCAAGGGGCCCAAATTCAACGGCGAAGCGGTCCTTGTCGACGAGGGCGCCCGCGCCGAGCTGCGAGACGTGTGGATCCATCGCGGGGTCTTTCGCGGGCTCCTCGTCCGTGACGTCGGCACCGATGTGAAAGCCGAGCGCGTGGTCATCTCGCACACCGAGGCCCTGCCGCAGTCCGACGGCGGCTCGGGGATCGCGGTTCGCCACGGCGCGAAGTTGCAGATGACCACCGGTCGTGTGTCGGCCTGCTCGGCCGGCGGCGTGCAGGTCGATGGATTGGGCTCGCATGCGGTGTTGCGGGGTGTCATCGTCGACGGGGCGCGGCCGAATCGATCCGACGGCCCCGGCGGCCACGGCATCGTCGTCTACTACGGCGCGTCGCTCGACCTGATCGGGGTGCGGTCCCATGACAACCGCGTCTCTGGCGTCCACGTCCAGGAGAAAGGGAGCAAGCTCACGGCGCGCGGCCTCATTGTCGACGGCACGCGCAAGACGCTGTTTGCGAAATCGGGCGGATTGCGCGTCTACAAAGGTGCCGAGGCAACCGTCGACGACGCCCGGCTGAGCGGCAACCTGGGCTTTGGCGCGCGAACAGCGGTCGGCCAGGCGAAGCTGTCGATGAGCCGCGTCCTGGTCGACCGCAGCACCTCGTCTGGCAGCCACTGCCGAGGCTGTGGACTCGATGTCAGCCCGCAGTCGAACGCGGTTATCACCAACGTTCGGCTCTCCGCGAACCGATCAGCCGGGCTGGTGGTCGGCGGCGATTCAGCTCGAGCAACGGCCACACACCTGCTTGTCGATGGGACGCGTCCACCCGCCGCAGACCCCGACGTGCCGGGCTACGGTGTGATCGCGCACACAGGCGGCACGCTCGTGCTGCGCGGCGCCCGACTGGTCGACAACCAGCTCCTGGCCGCGCGCGTGCTCGGCACAGGCAGCGCGATGGTGGGCATCGGCGTCGTGATCGACGCGACGCGACCCGATCCGCAGGGGCGGTTCGGCATCGGACTCCAAGCAGACTCGGGAGGGGCGCTCCTCTTTGCGGGCAGTCATCTCGCCAACAATCGCGCAGCCGGCATCCTGGCCGGATCGACCGCGACCGTGGTTGGCCTTCACGGTTTGATTGTCGAGGATACGCGGCCCGTCCAACGCGCCGCCAAGCCCGGCGAAAAGCCCACGGCGGAGTATGGCTCGGGCGTCTACCTCATCGCCGGGCTTCTCAGCGCCAAGATCAGCGCATCGGTGTTTCGCCGCAATCACATGGCCGGTGTCCAGCTCGTCGGAGCCAACGCAAGGATCTCGGGTTGCGTCGTGCACGACACGGTGCCGTCGACCGGGCAGTGGCGAAACGAACGCGATAAGACCAAGTTCAAGTCCCTCTTCGCGGACGGGATCGTAGCCAACGGTGCGACCGGCAGCCGTTTCGACCGCAACCTGCTGGTCAACAACAAGCGCGCTGGTCTGCTCATTCACGAGGCCAAGTGGGTGAAGGTGGACAACAATGCGCTCGTCCTCAACACGTTCGGGCTGGTGACGCAGAAGAGCAAAGAGCTGACGATCGGGCTCAACGCCTTCATCGACAACGACCAAAACCGCGTCGGAGAAGGCGCGCTCGCGTTGCCCTCAGCTCCGGCGGGAGTTGAGCCCAAGCAGTAGCCGAGGTGCGGCGCGCGTCGCCGGTTGATCCTTGTTGCGAGACCCGTGCGCGCGCGCCCGCTTGAATCAACCCGAGTGAACGACTACGGTTTCGCAAGCTCGGGAGTCCACAAATGCGCTTGACCACACAACTCGGGGTCGCCTTGTGCGCGATTTCGCTCTTCGCGACGCCGGCGCTCGCTGTCCCAGCCACGATGTTGGTCGAGGGCGTTTTGCTCGGCTCCGGCGGGGCCGCTCCGGACGGAGACTACAAGCTCACCTTCGCCATCTACGGCGCCAAATCGGGCGGCGCATCGATCTGGAAGGAAGGTCCGGTGTCGGTCAAAGTCGCCGGCGGCCGCTTCCGCTACGCGCTGGGCGGCACCAAGCCGATCGACTCGGCCAAGCTGGCGTCGACCAAGACCGCCTGGCTCGGCATGACCATCGGCTCCGATCCGGAGCTACCGCGCAGCCGCGTTCACGCCGCACCCTACGCACTGGTCGCGGGACGAGCCGCCAAGCTGGACTGCAAAGACTGCGTGAACTCGTCGCAAATCGCCGGCGGCAGCATCAAGCCGTCCGACGTCGGGTTCGCCTACGCCGCAGCCGCGGCCGGCATCAAGGGTGGCGCGGCCGCCAAGGCCAAAGCGCTCGACTGCACCGGTTGCGTGACCGTCGGGCACCTGAAGTTCGACAAGGATGTCAACCTCGGCGGGCGCGCGCTCACGGCCGGCAAGATCACGGTCAAGGGCGACGTCGTCGCGGGCGGCATCATCGCCGCAAAGCAGTTCGTCGGTGACGGCAGCAAGCTCACGGGCATCAAGACCCCGGCCGGCGAATGCAAGACCGCCGGATTCGTCGTCAAGGGCATCAACCCCGACGGCTCGCTCAAGTGCATCAAGGCGATGGACCCCGCTGGCCTGCCCAAGGACGGCATCGACGAGATCAGCAACGACCTGCTGGCCAACCAGTTCCTCGACACGGTCGCCAACAGCGGCAAGCGAACCATCATCGACAACTCGCCCAACCCGATCGTCGACACCATCGATTTTCCGGACATCGGCGTCGCCCAGGACCTGCAGGTCAACGTGCACCTGACCAACAGCGACATCAGCAAGGTCACCGTGTTCTTGCTGCCGCCCAACGCCGCCGTGCCCAAGATGGTGATCAGCAAGCTCTACGGCCCGACCATGGCGGCCGGCATCATGACCGGTTGGCCGACCAAGCCGGCCCTGCCCAAGGCGTACAAGCACTACCTGCTGCACAAGTTGAGCGGCAAAGGCAAAGTGCTCAACACGATCTATCCCAGCAAGACCAAGCCTGTCGCCGGCAACCTGCACGAGTGGCTCGGCAAGAACCCCAAGGGCAAGTGGCGCCTCATCGTCGCGGACAACGCGTTCAAGGATAACAAGTCCGATGGCGAGCTCGTGAAGTGGTCGATCACCCTCAAGACGCTCAGCAACCAGAAGGTGCAGGTCAAAGGCAACCTGGTGCTCGGCAGCAAGACGGCGACCTGCGATCGGTTCGCAAAGGGCGCCATCCGCTACAACGAGACGCTCAACGCCATCCAGGTGTGCAACGGCAAGGCGTGGTTGCCGCGGCTGGTCGGCACGTCCAAGACGACACCGGCGCGTGACTGCAAGCAGATCAAGGACTGGGCACCGATGGCCAAGTCGGGCGTCTACTGGATCGACCCCGACGGTGCTGGAAAGGGCGTCGCGCCGTTCGAGATCTACTGCGACCAGCAAACCGAAGGCGGTGGCTGGACCCTCAACGTCATCGTCGCGCAGAACAGCTCGACCATGAACCGCAAGAACCGCAACCAGTGGTACGACGGCAAGCTGCTCGGCGACTGCAAGACCATCAAGAACCAGAACGCGCTGTGCCAGTCCTACAACACGGTCAAGTTCAGCGACGTGATGATTCGCAGCGTGCGCTACGCCGACCGCAACCTCGGCTGGCGCCACCGCGAGCACTTCACGAACATGAAGACAGTCGTGAGGGGATCGGCCCGCTACTTCACGCGCAACCGCCTCTTCGGCGCTGTTATCAACCTCGATTACCTCGGCAACCGCGACTACCACCGCGACTGCGGCGTGATGTTCTACGGCTTCCACGGCCGCGACTGGAACCAGTCGTACAGCAGCTACATGGGCGTCATGACCTGGACCTCCGGCCACGCGGGCGGGATCATCAGCGCCGGCATCTTCAACCACAACCACTGGAAGACGACGTCGGACTACGGTCGTCTCGGCCTGAGCACCCAGTATTGCGTCACCGACTTCGCGGTCGGCGGCGGCTACGGCTCAGCATCCAGCGGCGACGATGCATACGCCATCAACGCGCACTTCTGGGGCTCGGGCAACAGCCAGACGCACAGTTGGGCCGGCCACGCCGTGTTCGTGCGCCGCTCACCCGCCGACAAGTAGCTGCAACCGACGGCTAGCGTCGTCGGAACTGCGCTGGCGCGAAAGTTGCTCTGCGAATTCTACAACGTGGACGCCCGGCAGGCCGACACGTCGGTTAAGAAGCTCGCCGTCGCCATCGCCAGGAAGACGGACGTTCCGCGGCCAGGTTCAGCGCACCCGCGCGCTGCACGACGACCACTTGTTGAGCAGCGGCCAGTTCACCTGGCATCGGTAGGACAACAACCTCGGAGCGATCGATGAGACCGGCGACGCGATGGATCGTCACTCTGGTGCTGAGCGGCGGGATCATCGGCTGCGGCGACGAGCCTGCCGAGCCCGGTGATAGCGCTGACACCACCGGCGCGATCGATGTTCCTGGTGGCGCGGACGACGCTGTCATCGCGGCTTCAGACGTCGGCGCCGAGTCGGCGGATTCGGCTCTCGTCGTCGATGTCGGGTCCGGGGATGTCGGGCCGGCGGATGTCGGGGCTCCAGTCGACGCGCCTGTCGTCTCTTCGGGCTGCAAGTCGACCGCTGAGTGCGCGATCTACGAAGATGGCAATCAGTGCAACGGCACCTTCTTTTGCGACCTGTCTCTGCAGCCACCCGCCTGCCGCATCAAGCCGTCGACCGTTGTGCAATGCCCCGCCGTCGCTGATACGCCTTGCAAAAAGGCGACGTGCGATCCCACCGATGGCGCGTGCAAGAAGGTCGCGGCGCCCGACGGAACGCCGTGCGTCGACGGCGATCCGTGCACGGTAGACAGCGCTTGCAAGGCCGGTGAGTGCAAGCCGGCGTCGGGTGCGTCGTGGTGCGATTGCAAGACATCGAGCGACTGCCCCGCGTTCGTCGATAACAACAAGTGCAAGGGCACGATGTACTGCGACAAGAGCCATTTCCCGTGGCTGTGTCGCGTCAATCCCAAGAGCGTGGTCAAGTGCGCGTCAAACCAGGACACCGCGTGCCAGACCAATAGCTGCGACGCGAAGACGGGCACGTGTGGCCTCGTCGACGCGGCCGACAAGACGCCCTGCGACGACGGCGACGCGAAGACGGCCGACGACATCTGCATGGCCGGCACGTGCAGCGGGTCCACCATCGTCGTCAAGTGCGCAAAGACCGCCGATTGCGCCGACGACGGTGATTTTTGCAACGGCGTGCCCTACTGCGACAAGAACACCTCCACCTGCAAGGTGAACCCCGCGACGGTGGTGAAGTGCAGCGAGGCCAAGGACAAGGCCTGCCAGAAGAACACGTGCGATCCTTCGACCGGCGCGTGCGCCATCAAGCCCCAACACGGCACGGCTTGCAGCGACGGCGACGCTTGCACCGGCGGTGACATCTGCATCGGCGGCAGCTGCAAGGGCGCGACCAACCTGTGTCTGTGCAAGACCGACAAGGACTGCATCGGCAAGGACGACGGCAACAAGTGTAACGGCCTGCCCTATTGCGAGTTGAAGTCCGGCGCCTGCGCCACCAACCCGGCCACGGTCCTGGTTTGCCCTTCCGCCACCGACACGACCTGCTTGAAGAACGCCTGCGTGCCGTTGGCGGGTAAATGCACGATGACCGCGGTCGAAGACGCGCTGCAGCGCCCCTGTATCCAGGCGAAGGGCGACCCCATCCCCAACTGCCGATGGGAGCGCAAACCCGCCAACGCGCCGTCCGTGGCAGCGCCTCCGTGCGATGACGGCGACAAGTGCACAAAGGGCGACGTCTGCAGCGGCGGCAGCTGTGCGGGCACCTTTGTCTGCACCTGCAAGAGCAGCGCCGATTGCGCCGCGGACGATGACGGCAATAAGTGCAACGGCGTGCTTTTCTGCAACCTCGCAAGCGGCAAATGCGAGCTCACCCAGCCGCTGCAGTGTCCCAAGATCGACGGGATCCCGTGCCGCGCCAACCAGTGCCAGGCCGCGACCGGCAAGTGTCTGCTCGCGCCAATCACGGACGGCCAACCGTGCAACGACGGTGAAAAGTGTACGAAGAACGACTTCTGCGTCGCGGGCAAGTGCGCCGCCGGGGTGTCGCTGTGCGAGTGCATCACCACCGCCGATTGCGCCAACAAGGAGGATGGCAACGCCTGCAACGGCACGCTCTATTGCGACAAATCTGGCGCGGCCCCCAAGTGCAAGGTCAACCCCGCGAGCCAGGTCGTATGCCCCGCGCTGTCCGGCCAAACGTGCGCCACAAACGTCTGCGACAAGCTGAGCGGCCAGTGCTTTGCGCAACCCGCCGTCGATGGCAAGCCGTGTGCGGACGGCGACAAGTGCACCACCAAGACCGCTTGCGCCAAGGGCAAGTGCGTCGGCAAAGCCCTCATCTGCGACGACAACAACCCCTGCACCACGGGCAAGTGCGACAGCGCAACCGGTTGCGTGCATGTGCCGGTGCCGTGTGACGACCAGGAGCCATGCACGCTCGACAAATGCGTCGCAGGCACGTGCGTCTTCGACGCCACACCGCTGGACGGCAAAGGCTGCGACGCCGACAAAGATGGCTGCACCCTCAACGACCGGTGCAAGCTCGGCAAGTGTGTGGCGGGCGCGCGCTACAGCTGCCCCAAGAAAGCGTCCGGGTGTCTCGTCGATACCTGCCTGTCCACCGGCGCGGTGGCGTTTCAATGCGTGCCCCTGCCTGCCGCCGACGGCAAGGCGTGCAACGACGGCGACGTCTGTAAGCTCGGCGCGACGTGTCAATCGGGGGTCTGCAGCAAGGGCAGCCACGACAAGCTCTTCGCCCGGCGGCTTGCGCTCGATGACGGCGTCGGAAGTAAAGGTGGCAAATGGCACGGCCAGCTCGCCGATGCGGTCGAAATGGTCGACGGCAGTGTGACCACCGGGTTTATCGCGGTCGGGGCGAGATGGCAGGGAAGCGCCGACAAACCAACGGCGCTTAGCTGGGCGGTGACCGCGGTCGACGCGGCTGGACGCGGCATGTGGCGAACCCATGTCGACATGCCCGTCGCCGATCTCGCGGCCGTAGCGCGGGGCTTGATGCGGCTTGATGACGGGTCGGTCGTCGCTGTCGGCGCCCGTCGCGCGCAAAACAACGTGGGGTTGCAGGGCTACGTCGTGCGGCTGTCCAACAAGGGCCAGTCCATCGCGCTCAAGCAGTCCTACGGCGCTCCGGGTGTGGTCGATGACGTGTTTGAGGCCGTCGGGCGCCAGTCGGCCGCAGCGTGGTGGCTGGTCGGGTGGCGCAAGGACGGTGACAGCAAACACAGCGGTCTGCTTTATCGTGTCAGCGACCTCGGCAAGACGCTCGGTAGCTGGTCTCTCACGGGCCTGTACGAAGCCCGCCTGACGGCGATGTATGTGCGCCTCGATGGTGGTGCGGTTGTGGTTGGGCAGACCAATGCCAAGGGCGCGCGTTTGCAAGGTTGGGTCGTTGCGGTCGACGCGGACGGCAAGGTCAAGTGGGACCGCAAGTTCGATCATGTCGGCGCCGGCGGCCAGGTCCTCGCCGCGGTGGCGCGCGATCCGTCCGGCTTCGTGATGAGCGGCTGGCGGCGGGAAGGTGCGGCGCGACGATCGCTGCTGGTCAAGATCGGCAGCGACGGCAGCGGTGGCTGGACGCTCGCATCATCGGGCGACGACATCGGCCGCGGCGTGGCGGTCCTCGGCACGTCCAAGCAGGTCAGCAGCTACGTTGTGGCGGGGCGCTCCGGCAAGACCGATGACATCGCAAACCTGTGGCTGCGGTTTGTCGACGCGCACGGCAACGCGGTCCTCAAGCGCGACTTTGATCTCGGCGCAAACGAAGAGCTGCGCGCGGTCAAACCGACCGCCGATGGCAGCCTGCTCGCGGTCGGCAGCACGATCGACGCGGCCGGCGTGAGGCGTCCCGTGATGGTGCGCGTCACGGCATGGGGACAAGCCAGCTGCGTCAACGCCGGCAAGTGCGCGGCGATCGGCGGGGCGCAATGCGACGACAGCAACGCCTGCACCGACGACTTCTGCACGTCGAAAGGCGGCTGCCAGCACAGCAACAACGTCAATCCATGCGACGACGGCGACGCGTGCACCGAAAAGGATCGCTGCCAGTCGGGCACCTGTAAGCTCCACGCGCCGGCCAACTGCGACGACGCCAACGCGTGCACAACAGACAGCTGCGATGCCAAGGCATTAACGGGCCCCAACAAGGTAAACGGCTGCCAGCACAAGCCCGGCGGCAGCTTCTGCACGGACGGCGACGTCTGCACCGAGGGCGACAAGTGCATCGGCGGCGCGTGCAGCTCGACCCCAAAGGTCTGCCAGGACAACAACTTCTGCACGCTGGACGGCTGCGACAAGGTCAAGGGCTGCCAGGCGGTCATCGCGCCCGCCAAGGTGTGCGACGACGGCAACCCGTGCACCAAGGACCTGTGTATCGACGGCACCAAGAAAGACAAGGCCAGCGCCTGCAAATACGACGGCGGCGCGCTTCATAACGCCGCTTGCGATGACGGCCAACCGTGCTCACTTGGCGACCGGTGCGCCTCGGGTGTCTGCAAAGCGGGCTTCAACAAGCTCTACATCAAGACCGAGCCCATGTTCACCGGCAAGGGCTATCGCGACCACGACTATCCGACCGCCGTAGCCTGGTGGCCCGACGGTTCGCTCGCTGTCTGCGCCAAGCGCGGCCGCAACCTGCTCTACAGCTACTACGTCAGCTATCTCGACCCGCGCGGCGGCAAGACATCCTCGCTGTACAAGCTGGGACGCACGATCGCGCGGGCGATGGTTGTTGACGGGCCAAACCTCGCGATGTTGATCGAGCCCGAAAAGCCCACCGGCACCGTCGAAGTGCGACGCGTCACCAAGTCCGGGAGCACGCTCACGAGCCGCAAGCTCACGTTCACCGGGACGCTGCGGGCGGTGCGCCTGGCCGCGACCGATGACGGCTGGCTTACAGGCCTGGTCAACCAGCTGAATTCCGAGACGAATGTGTTGGTGCATCACGTGACCCGTAACGGCGCGATCCGCTCCGGCGCCGCGCTGGGCCCCGGGTATTTGGGCGGTTTGGTCGCGACGCCGCACGGGGCCGCGATCGTCGGCAGGAACGGGACGCAGCCGAGAATCGTCAAGGTGACCAGCGCGGGCATTGTTGCGTGGCAACGGCCGGTGCCTCACAGCATCGCAGCGGTGCGCATGGACTCGACCGCTATCCACGTGTTGACCCGCGGCCCGACCGGCGCGTCGTTGGCCAGGCTGCACCTGGATGGTCGCCTCATCGACACCGGGACGATCCCCAACACCTTCGGCTGGGTGAATGTGCGCAGCTTCGCGCCCCGCCCCGGCGGTCACGTTCTGCTCGGATCGGTTAAACCCAAGCCCGCCGACAAGTACCGGCGGCTATGGCTGGCCGGTGTCACGATGCAGGGCAACGTGTTGTGGCAGCGCACCTGGCAGGGACCCAAGAACGATGGCGTGGGACATTTGCCGGTCGACCTCGCGCCGGTGGCCGGCAGCACCTACGGCGTGCTCAGTCACCAGCACGGATTGAACCAACCGCAGTGGCCCTGGTACCTGCGCGTCGATGCCTGGGGGCATACCGACTGCGGCGCCGCCGGCAAGTGCGCGCTCGTCGAACCGGCGCAATGCAACGACAACGACGTGTGCACCGATGACTCCTGCGACCCCAAGAAGGGCTGCGTCAACACCAACAACCAAGCCCAGTGCGACGACGGCAACGCCTGCACCCTCGCGGGCCGCTGCAAGGACGGCTCGTGTGCGGCCGGCAGCAGCAGGTCCTGGCAGGTAACAACCGGTACCTCCGACCAGGAAAACCTCGCTCGGTGGGGTGTGGCGTCCGACGGCGGCGGCCTGGCGGTCGGTCAACTTCGAGTCGGCAAGTCCGTCAAGGGGTTCGCGGCTCGGCTCGATGCCCGCGGGAGCGTCGCCTGGACGAACACCACGCTCGATCCGAACCCGATGAGACCGGCCCAGGTCGGCGACAACTGGCTGGTCTGCGGTACCTCGGGATCAGCTACGAAAGGCGTGATCCTGTCGAACAAGGGGGTCCTGCTCGAAAAGCTCGGCGCCGGCGGCGGCCTGGTCTCCGGGCTCAACTGCACCGCGACGCTCAATGGCGATCCGGTGCTGATGATTCGTTCGCGCGTCAAGCAAGGCATCCCCACGCTCGCAAAAATCTACGTCCGCGTGGCCCCGAACAAGACCGAGTGGCGTCCGTTCAACGCGCCGTCTCCCCTCGGTCGTGATGTCGATATGAAAGCGGGGGATGGCGGCGACATCGCCGTCGCCTCCATGTACGGCGATAACTACAGCACGTTATGGACCTTTGCGTTCCACACCGGGCCGGGCACGATCAAGATCCGTTGGCGGGCACAGTTGACCGCGGCGTCGGGCAAGGCGCGGCTCCGGGGTGTGACCAGCCCCCGCGCCGGGGCTGCCGTCGGTGTTGGCGTCGACGGCGCCGGCCCCTACGGCGGCCATGACGGTTGGATCGTCCGCGCCCGCAACGGCACCGTGCTCGTCGAACGTCATGTAGGCGCACCGGGCGACCAGGCGCTGAGCGCGATCGCTCGCGGCGCCACCGGGGGGTTCGTGGCCGTGGGCGAAGCGTCGACCGGGGCGGCGACCGTCGGTTGGGTAGTTGGCCTCGACGACAACCTGCGATCCACCTGGGAGCGCCACATCCCGCGCGGAAACAGCAGCATTTTGAGTGACGTACACGTGGGCGAAGGCGGCTCGCTGACCATGATCGGCGACACGCTGGCGACGGCCACCAACCGCGACCTGTGGGTGCTGCGGGCCGATCCGTGGGGGCGAGTGAAGTGTGCCGATATCGGCGCCTGCGCCAGTGAGGACGTCTACACGTGCGATGACGGCGATCCCTGCACGATAGACTCCTGCGACGCCGCCAAGGGGTGTGTGCACACGGGGTCGGCGACCGCGTGCCTCGAGCGTCCGTCATGTCCGGTGGCGACGGGCTGGAAGGACCCGCCTCCCGATCAGCGCGAACAGTTCGACGTGCTCTACGGCAAGGCCGCCGACCACGACGACGCAACGACGTTGGTGGATCTTGGCGATGGCCGCCTCCAGGCCGCAGGTTATACAGCCACGGGCTCGAGCTCGACCGAACACGCGTGGATGGTGCAGGCGACGCCATCGGGCGAAACCATCTGGGCCAGGACGTGGGGCGGCAACAAGGCCGATCGCTTCGTGGCCATCGCCCGCCATCCAGGCAGCGGCGTGGTCACCGCCGGCTGGTCCAAGTCCGCCCTCTTTGGCAACCGCGGCGGCGCCGATGGCTGGCTCACCCGCGTCGACGACAGCGGCACGATGTTGTGGACGCGCACCTTCGGCGGCGCTGACGAAGACTCGCTATGGGGCGTCGCCGTGGGGCGCAAAGGCGACGTCGCCGCGGTGGGTCGAACCCGCACAGGCAGCGCCGGGAGCGCGGACGGCTGGGTCGTGCGGACCGATGCCAGCGGCGCGCCTCGCTGGGGCAAGACCCTGGTGCGCGCTGGCGGCAAGAGCATCGATTACCTCTTCGACGTGACGATGATCGCCAAGGGAAAAGCGACCGAGCTGCTCGCGGTCGGCCACAGCAAGTCCACCGGCGGCGACAAGGGCTACAGCGCCAAGGGCGGCTTCGACGTTTGGTTGGTGCGTTTTGCCGACGACGGCAGCGTCCTGTGGGACCGCCGTTTCGGCACGGCCAAGGACGACTTTGCCCGCGATCTCGCGGCGACACCTGGCGGCGGTTTCGCGGTGACGGGCAGCTCGCTCGGCTTCGGTTTTGGCGACGCGATGCTGTGGCGTTTCGACAAGGAAGGGGACCTGTCGTGGCAGCGCAACTTCGGCGGCAAGAGCCTCGGGGATGAAGGGCATGCGTTGACGCGTCTGCCGTTGGGTGGCTTCGCTGTCGCCGGATTCACCGCTGCCAAGGGCGCTGGCAAACGCGATGGATGGATCGTGGTCACCGACGAGCAAGGCAAGGTCCGGTGGGACAGGACCATCGGCAAATCGAGCGATGAGCGGTTCGACGCGATCGTACCGCTGCGCCACGGCGGTTTTGGGCTCGCTGGCAGCCGACAGGCGCCCGACTCCCAGGCTTGGCTGGTCCGCACCAATCCGTGGGGCTATGCCGACTGCAAGAAAGCCGGCAGGTGCGCCCATAACGGGCCCGATCTGTGCGACGACGGCGTCAGCTGCACCCTCGACCTGTGCGACACCAAGACGGGCTGCACCCACACCGTCATCCCCGGCACCGGCACCTGTGGCCCGCTCAACACCAAGGACAAGGCCGCCGTGTCCTGCCTCGCCATCAAGAAAACAAACCCCGGCGCCAAATCCGGAACCTACTGGGTCACCGGCCATCCCGATTTCAAACAAGCGCCGATGAAGATGGCCTGCGACATGGACACCGATGGCGGCGGCTGGACGTTGCTGGTCGCACTCAGCCCCTGGAGCGTCCCGGGCAGCCTCGGCGGAAAATCCGACGCGCCTGGCAAACACTGCATCGACCAGTCACGCCTCACCGACAAGCTCGCGAACATGGGGCGCGGCGAAGTCTCGGTCCCGCTGGCCTGCGTTGACGTCAACCGACTCGCGGCCATGTCGCGCCATGCCGCCGCGTGGTTGGTGGAAACCGGCGCCGGCCTGGTCAAGGTCATCCCGGACGCCAAGACGATGAAGGACGCGCACTACACCCAGTTCGAGCCGTGGCTCGTGGGCGGCAAAGCATGGGTCGCCAAGTCGATGCAGCTCGCGCCCGGGGTGCGCATGCCGGTGTCGCAACCGCAGTGGCGAGCGATCGCGCCGGTCAGCCTGGCGACGATGAACACGCTCCGCAAAGGATGCGGCGCTGGCACCGACTGCGCCCTGATGCCGTTCAACGCGCTCGGCAAGCACCTGCACCTGCACCACTACACACACAGCCCCGCCGCCGGTTACGACGGTCGCGTGCCGCACTACAGCAAACTCTGGGTGCGTTGAAAGCGCGCTTTGATGAGAAAGCCGGGCTAGCTAGCGCCGTCGGAATTGCTTGAGGCGGAGTCCGTTGGCCGAATCCTCGATCAGCGCGTTGAAGCGCCGCTCACGCGTCTGCTCGCGTTTGGCGCTCATGATCCAGCCCCGGGTCTGCCTCCGATAGCTGGGCGGTTGCGCCTCGTGGAACGCCCAGGCGGCCGCGTTCACCTTGAATCTCGCCAACATCGCCTCCGTGAACTCGGGGTCGGAGGTTTGAGCCGAGTAGCCGCTGTTGGGGTGCACGTCTTTGTGCGCGTATGCGGCCAGGCCGGCAGGTTTCATGCGCCCGGCGGCAATCAGCTGCTCGACCTGATCGATGTTGCGTTTGCTCCAGACACTCCTGCGTTTTCGCGGGGTGAAGCGGATCATGTAGCTCTCCGTCCCGCGTGACTTGCGGATGCCGTCGATCCAGCCGTAGCAGAGCGCTTCGTCGACGGTCTCCTCCCACGTGACCGAGGGTCTGCCGGTCGCCTTCTTGTAGTAGCCAACCCAGAGGTGCTCCGCGGTGGCGTGATGGGCGTCCAGCCACGCATGAAAGTCGGCCTGGGGGGAAGAAAGTCGGGGCGGGCTCGTTCATCTCGTTGCCTGTCCAGGAGTTGTCTCGACGGTCTTGGCAGGTGCAAGTGGATCAAACCGCGTGTCCCGCTGCAAAACACATCGCTGGTGTGAAGCAGGACATCTTTGTTGGCGCCTTGTCGGCCGGTGAGCCGGTGCGCGAGCCCACGGACGATGTTAGGTTGCCGCCATGACGCGTCGGATCCCCCAGCTGCTCGCCGTGTTCCTCTTGTCCGTCAGCCCCTGGGCCGGCGGCTGCAGCGACGACAGCGCCAACTTGAGCCTCGCGGACGATACATCGGTCCTCGATTCGACCGACGACGGCGCCACAGGCGATGCAAGCGCACACGACGTTGTCACCCGGGATTCGGACGCCCTCGGGCCCGTCGATACCGTCGCCGCCAAGCCGTTTTGGATGCCCGACTCCGGCGGGTTCACGGTGCTCTTCCTCGATGTGGGTCAGGGCGACGCGATTGTGGTGATCTCCGATGACGGAACCACGATGCTTGTCGACGGCGGCCGCACCGAAAACCTGCTGGCTCAGCGCCTCAAGTCGATGCAATTGACCAGGCTCGATGTCGTGGTTGCCTCGCACGCCGACCTCGATCATATCGGCGGACTCGGAGCCGCGTTCGACGCGTTCGACGTCGGCACGGTGTATTGGAACGGCGCGAAGAAGGAGACGGCCAGCTTCATGGAGTTCCTCGACGACGCCACCAAGGAAGGGGCCAAGCTCATCGAGCCCAGGCGCGGCGAGTCGTTTAAGCTCGGGCCGCTCAAGGTCGAGGTCGTCCACCCCGGCAAGCTCTCCGGCAACCACAACGACGACTCCATCGTGCTCCAGACCGGATGTGCCGGGTCGTGGGTGCTGCTCACGGGCGACGCTGAGAATGCCGCCGAGAAGGAGATGCTCAACGAGTTCGGGGTCAGCGATATCGACGTGCTCAAGGTCGGCCATCACGGCAGCAAATCGGGGACTTCGCAGACGTTTATCGACGCGCTCAAACCCAAACACGCGATCATCAGCGCAGGAGTGACAAACGCCTACGGTCACCCCGATGCCGGCGTTATCGCAAGGCTCAAGAAGGCGGGCGCCAAGGTGCTCGAGACCGATATCGACGATGCCGATGACACGGTGATGATGACCGCGACCTGCAAAGGGCCGTACAGCTTCAGTCGGCCATTTTGGTAGGCCATTGCCGCACAATTTGGGGCGTTGCCTCGACCGGGAGAGCGCGTGAGCGACGTCTTGCATCAACTGATCGATATCCTGCGGCTCGAGCGCATCGAAGAGAACCTGTTTCGCGGCGCCAGCCAGGAGCTTGGTTGGGGGCGCGTTTTCGGCGGCCAGGTGCTCGGTCAGGCCTTGTCCGCTGCGCGCCAGACGGTGCCTGAGGGCCGCCAAGCCCATTCGCTGCACGCCTATTTCCTGCGGCCCGGCGCCACGGACCGACCAGTCGTCTACACCGTCGACCCGATCCGCGATGGCCGCAGCTTCACGACCCGCCGCGTCGTGGCCGTCCAGGGCGGCAAGGCGATCCTCAACCTCGCCGCGTCATTCCAAATCACCGAGGGCGGCTTCGACCACGCCCAGGCGATGCCCGAGGCACGCGAACCCGACGACCTGATGAACGAAAGGGAGCTCGGCCAACGCTACCTCGCGCGGCTTCCCGAAGCGGTGCTGAAGCAAATCCCACGCGGCCTTCGCGACCGGGCAACCGCCGAAAAACCCATCGAAATCCGCCCCATCAACCCGATGGATCCGGTCAAGCCGCCGGTGCGAGAGGCCCATCGCCAGGTGTGGCTGCGCGCGAATGGGGAGCTGCCCGACGACCCCGAAGTGCATCGCACGTTGCTCGCCTATGCCTCCGACTTTCACCTGCTGACCACGTCCCTGCAGCCCCACGGCGCGTCCTGGTTGACCCCCGGCGTGCAGGTCGCGAGCCTCGACCACGCGATGTGGTTTCACCGACCGTTTCGCATGGACGACTGGCTGCTCTACGACGTGACGAGCCCGTCGGCGAGCGGCGCGCGAGGCCTGGTTTCGGGGCGCTTCTTCACCCGTGACGGCGCGCTCGTCGCCTCGGTGATGCAAGAGGGCCTGATCCGCGACCGCCGCCGCTGACCGTAATTGCGCGCAATATCGCCACGGATGCTGGACCACCGCTGAATGCCCAGAGACCACCGGGTTAGCGTCATCCTGCCCGTCCGAAACGGCGGCGCATGGCTGACCGTCGCGCTGAATTCCGTGCTCGAAAACGCTGCGGTCGCCCAGGTCGTCGTGGTCGATGACGGGTCCACCGACGGCGCTGTCGAGGTCGCGGTTGGGTCCGCCGCAGATTCCCGGGTCGACGTGGTGTCGTTGCCCGAAACAGGCCTGCCAGGGGCGCTCAACGCCGGGCTCGAGGTCGCCAACCACGGGTTGATTGCGCGAATGGACGCCGATGACGTGTCGTGCCCCGGACGCATCGACGAGCAGGTCGCGCTTTGGGAGCAACCGGCCGATGAGAACGCGGTCGTCGGCTGCCAGGTGCGCCCCATCGCCGGTCGTGACGGCAAAGAAGAGCCCGGTCCGGGGTTTGCACGCTTCTGCGGGTGGCAGAACACCCTGCTGACACCGGTGGATCATCGCCGCGAACGGTTCATCGACACGCCCATCACCCACCCGACCATGCTCGCGTCGACACGCCTGCTTCGCGACCACGGCGGCTGGCGGGATGGGCCTTTCCAGGAAGACTACGACCTCTTTTTGCGCCTCATCGGTGCCGGCGTCCGGCTGCACAAGCTTGCAAAACGAGCCTACTGGTATCGCGACCACGGCGGCCGCTTCACCCGCACCGACGCGCGGTGTTCGCGACGCAACGTCATTCGCCTCAAGGCCGGCGCCCTGGCTCGGGACTGGCCCGCGCTGTCCACCGGATCGCAAGCATCCAGCCGCGCCGTTCAAATCATCGGCGCTGGCGACGACGCCAAGCGGACCTGCGACGCACTGCGGGACAACGGAATCGACGTAGCCCGGTTCTTCGACGTCAATCCGCGCCGCATCGGGGCCAAGGTCCGCGGCGTGCCCGTCGTGGCGCACAGTCTTTTGTCCGAATTCGCCGGCTCGCCCACGTTGGTCGCCATCGTCAGGCAGGGGGCCCGGCAGCAGATCCGCGCCGAGCTGACCGTCATGGGCTGGCACGAAGGTCGCGATTGGTTGTTCGTGGCGTGACCCGCGGCGGTCCGATCCGGAGTCAGACCCGGCGTTTGGCTTCCTGTTTCCAGCGATCGGTCGCCATCCGGTCGAGCATCTCGCGCATCCAGTCGCCGTAGCGGTCTTCGAGGATGGCGCGGCGGGCCTCGCGGCTCAGGTGCAGGTAAAACGCCAGGTTGTGCACCGTGAGGACGTGCGGGCCGAGGGCCTCGTTGCTCGACCACAAGTGGCGGATGTAGGCCCGGCTGAAGTGGTGCACGGGGCTGTAGTCGCCGCAGGGATCGAGCGGGCGGTCGTCGGTGCGGAAGAACGTGTTCTTGATGTAGAAGCCGCCGTCGAGCGTGAACACCTTGCCGTGGCGAGCGTTGCGGCTGGGCAGCACGCAGTCGAACTGGTCGACACCCATGGCGATGCATCGCAGCAGGTCAGCGGGGCGGCCAACGCCCATCAGGTAGCGGGCGCGGTCGGTGGGCATCTGGGCTGCGGTGTGCGCGCAGGCCTCGTACATCGTGTCCATATCTTCGCCGACGCTCAGTCCGCCGATCGCAAAGCCTTCACAGGGACGCGAGCAGATCTCCTCGACGTGGCGGGTGCGCAGCGCATGGTCGGTTCCGCCCTGCACGATGCCGTACAACGCGACGTCACCAGGGCGCTTGCGGGCGGCGAGGCAGCGGTCCAGCCATGCGGTCGTGCGGTTCATCGCGCGGGTCATGGTGCGGCTGTCGGCGCCCGCGGGTGGGCACTCGTCAAAGGCCATCGCGATATCGCTGCCAAAGTCTTCTTGCAGGCCAATGGCGGTCTCGGCGTCGAGCACAAACCGTTGGCCGTCGATGTGACTCTGAAAGACGGCTCCCTCGTCGGTGACTTTGCGCGTGCGGCTTAGCGAAAACACCTGGTAGCCACCCGAATCGGTGAGGATCGGGCGGTCCCACGCCATCATCTTGTGCAGGCCGCCGAGGTGGCGAATCGTGTCGCGGCCGGGGCGGATCATCAGGTGGTACGTGTTGCTCAGCATGATCTGCGCGCCGAGGTCGCGGAGGTCGCGCGGACGGACAGCGCTCTTGACCGCGCCCTGGGTGCCGACGGGCATGAAGATCGGCGTCTGGATCGTGCCGCGCGAGGTCTCGATGGTTGCCGCGCGGGCCCCCGATTGGGCGCAGACGTGGTCGAGCTTGAATCGGTACATGCGGAGTCTGGCCTGGGAGCTTGGGCGGCCGGCCGATCAGCCGAGAAAGCGCGTCACGTCGTCGACGGATTTGCCGCGTCGGCCCTCGAGGGGCGCGACGGGGTGGCCGATGAAGAGCGCGGCGACAAGCTCCTCGCCCGCGGGTTGGCCGAGGAATCTGCGGACCGGGTCGCGCTCAAACACCTTGCTCGTCGACCACTGGCAGACAAGGCCGCGTGCCGTCGCCGCGAGCTGCATATTCTGAACGGCGCAGGCGGTTGCCGCGTAGTCCTCGCGGTCGAGGCCGGGGTTTTCGGGCGAGGTCACGTACGTAACGACGACGATGGCGCCGGCTTGTTCGGCTCGTCGCAGGAACTTGCGCTTCTTGGTCTCCAACTTCACGTCGGACGCCACGTCGGGCTTGCGCATCGAATCGAGCGCTTCCCCGACCGCGTTGGCCAGGCCGATCCGCTGCTCGCCGAGCGCCACGACGAAGCGCCACGGCTCTGTGTGGCGGTGATTGGGGGCCCAGACGGCTGCTTGAATCAGGTCGTGCACCGTCTCGCGCGAAACGGGCGTGCCATCGTACTGCTTGTGGGTGCGCCGGGTGCGGATCGCTTCGTCTACATGCATCGCGCGGGGTCCTTAGCCGTGGGCGGCGAGGAAGTAAACCGTGAGCGCGAAAACCGTGATCAGGGACGCGGTCTCCACCCAGTTGACCTTGCCGTCGTCTTGCACCGATTTCCAGAGCATCAGCATCGGCGCGAAGGCCAGCAAGACGACGCTGGTGGTCTCGAGATCGATGGCAAGGACGCCGCCATTGGGCAACGTGGGGACGACGCCGGTGTCGCCGAAGATCGCGACCAGGATCAGGGCGACAGGCAAGACCACGAACGGCACCTGGGTCACCTGTCCCGAGGCGCTTGCGAGGGCGATATCGTACGTCCCCTTGGCGTGCGCGCTGATGATCATGACGAACGCGCCGGACGCCGCGAAGACGCTGAGGATCAGGGCGCCGACCATCTCCGACCAGCCCGCAGCGGTCAGGCCATTGACCAGCACATCGGCGAAGTCGCCAACCGCATGACCACCGACCACACTCGTCGCGACACCCAGCGCGCCAAAACCGATGATCTTGCCCCAGGAAGGTGCGTCGGCCGGTGGCGATGAGTTGTCCGCCGAACCCGTCTGGATCGTATCGGCGTCGCCACCGCCAGCGAACCGCTTGACGAGGCGCATGACGGCGACGACCTCGACGAAGAGCAACGCACCTCCGAGCACATAGAGGTCGCGCGACCCGAAGCCCTCGCCCTTGTGCGCGCCGCTTTCGAAGACGTTGATGAGCACCATCAACAGGCCGGTGCTGAGGAAGACGCCGGCCGCCGCGGCGTAGAGATCGGTCGACAGGCGGACGAGCGGCTCGGGCAAGCGCGCATCGCCGTGTTCATCGCGCGGCAACATCAGGCAATAGACGCCAAATGCGAGCGCACCGACGTGCAAGGTGAGCATGGTGACGACGAAGCCGACGCGCGGTTCGACGGCCAGGACGAACGCCAACATCACGAGCTCGGGAACGTTGCTTGCAAGTCCCGCCATGGTGCCCGCGACGAACGCGTTCCACCGCAGCCTTTTGCCGATGCCCTCGACCGCCTTGATCATCGCCTCGCAGGAGCCGAAGACGACCGCCAGCCCGCCGACGGCCAGCATCCCCGCATGCAACCACCCCGGCGCGCTGTGGCCGAGCGCGTGAGCCGCCCCGATGACGGCACCGCCCCCGACCAATTGGCCGATCCAAGTCTTGCCGCCGCCGCCGCCGCCCGCCATTAGTGGTCCGTTTCTTGCGTGTTGATGAATTGCCGGTCGTACGTCGGACCACTAACTTTCATTTGCAAGGGGCCTCGCGGGGGAGGCCCCTCGGCCCGCGTTGTTTGGCGGCAGTGGGCGTCGTTTTCGTGCCTCACCCCAACCTCCGCTGCGCGGCTGTTCTCGTTGCCGTCAACTGTTCGTTTCCTACGCAACGACACACCAGTGGTCCGTTTCTTGCGTGTTGATGGGTCGATGACCCGTGCCGATGCAGCGGCAAGGTAACGCACCGTGAGCACCCGGAGAAGGCACAGCAGCTTGGGCCGAGATCCTGGATTCAGCGGCCGAAGCGGGCGATCAGGTCGGTGCGTGGTGTCGTTTCGGAGGCGTCGCCGGGCCGGGCGCGTCCGTTGCGCCAAAGCACCGCGGATTCCATCGCCAATGCGGCGAGGAGAAGGGCGAGGGCGAGGGGCCAACCGGGCGCGCGTGGAGGTCGACTCTGGCCGTCCTTTCGAGTCGCTGGCGCTTGCCAACGGGCCGGGTCGTCGACGGCGCTGGTCACCGATTCGCGGGGATCGACGACGACGGCGAGCGGTCGGTCGCTCCATACGGCGTTGGCGCCCTTTTCGACGACGCGGTACGGGCCCGGTTCCAGCAGATTGCGGACATGCCAGCGTTGCGGAGCTTGTTGCGTGGCGTCGAGCTCCATGACCACCGGGCCGTCGCTGTTGATGCGATGCACGGCGAGCTTCTCAGCGCTCTCGTGGCGGTCGAAAACGGCGGTCGCTCCGACCTGCACGGCGCCGCGGGACGCGTCGGCTCCCCGTCCAGCCAGGTGTTCGACGACGCGCAGGATGAGCGGCATGAAGCCGGGTTGCAGGGCGGCGTCCGACCAGTCGAGGTCGAGAGTTGTGGTCCAGAGCGCGACCCGTCCAGCTCCGCGGCGGCCGACGAGCAGGGCTGGCGCGCCGTCGGCATACTGGGCGACCGTGTCCTCACCGACGGTGGGGCTGGGCACGACGAGGAGGTGTTCGCGTGTCGAGGCCTTGGCAAGCGCGTCGATCGCGTCGTCGGCGAGGGAGTCACGCAGAGCCTCGGCCGCTCCGGTGGTGGCGAGTTGGACGGCGGCCTTGCCAGTTGCGCGTGCTCTGCCCGTGTTCGCGGCGGTCTCTCGTCTGCCCATCACGTCCCAGGGCAACAGGCGTGTGTGCCACGCGGCCTCGTCGGCCGGCATGCCATCGCCCGCGGTGACGAGCACGCCGGCGCCCGCTTCCATGCGCTTTTCGATGGTCTTGACCGTGGCCGTTGCGAGCTCGGTGACGTTGGCGAGGACGATGACGTCGAATCGCGACAGATCCGTGTTGGCGAGGTCAGGCAGCTGCAGCACCGTCACCGACATGCTGCCCGCTCGTTCAGCCCCGAGTCGGAGCGCGTTGGCGGCGAAGAACACCTCGTCTTCGCGCGGCACAGGCCGAGGCGAACCGTCGACAAGCGCCACGCTGATGGCGTCGTCACCGGCGAGTCGTACGTGCGCGATATTGTCTGCCAGCAGATCATCGTCGGGCAGCGTGATGGCGGCGGTTTCAGCGGCGGTCGCCACGATAATGGAGCGCTCGGTTGTCTGACCGGGGGCGAGCTCCAGCCAGCGTTTCACCTCGCGCTCCCCGGCGGTGATGGTTACGTGGCCGGCGAACGCCTTGGTGCCCTCGTGTTTCACGCCGAAAGCGATCCGCACGTGATGAGGCCCGCGCTCGGGCGCAGGACTGGCCGTGGCGTTGACGATCGAGGTGTTGCTCGCCGGGCCATCCGAGAACGCCTCGCCGAGCAGCTGGATCCCGGAACGCAGCTCGCCGCGTGGCGCCAGGGGTGGCCAGGCGGGGGCCTGGAAGTCGGAAAGGACGACGATGCGACGATCCGACAGAGGCGCCGCCACGAGCAGGCGTTGCGCGATGGCGAGGGCGTTGGCGGCATCATCACCGCGCGGATGGGGCTTCATGCGGCTCACGTCGGCTGCGACCGCCGTCAACTCGGCTGTTGCCCGGCGTTGCAGCGCGCGGGCCGGAAAACCGGACGCCACGACGGCAGCCATCGACCCCAGCGGCAGCAGGCGCAGCAGCTCAACCGCCCGATCCCGTGCGCCGTCGAGCCGCGTCTTGCCCCGGGCGTCGCGCGTTGCCATCGACATCGAGTCATCGACCACCACAACCAGGGCCACGGGCTCGCTGCCGGCGATCGCCGCTGATGGTGACGTCAGGCTTGGCACCAGCGGCTTGGCGAGCACGATCGCAACCAGCGCACATGCAGCGATTCGCAGGGCCAGCAGCGCGCGTTCCCGCAGGCGGATGGCGCGAGCGCGTTGGGGATTGCGGGCCAAGATGAACGCGAGCGCCGAGAACTGGACCGTTGGCGCGCGGCGACGCCCCAGAAAGTGAATCGCGACCGGCAACAAGGCGCCGAGCAGGCCGACCAGCATCCACGGGCGCGCGAAGTCGATCACGCGCGCCTCCGCCACCCGCCCGGCTGTCGTCCGGCGCGGCCCAGTACCCGGAAAACTGAGCGCAAGTGCATGTCCGTCCCGACGCCGAGATCGACGAGTTGGTGACGAAGCCCGGCTTGCACGGCGCGGTCTCGAACGTCGGCGATGTGGGCCTGCATGAGCTCGCTGTAGGTCGCCCGCATGGCGCGGGGATCGATCAGGTCGCGACGGTCGGTCTCGCCACAATGCAGCTGCACGGCCCCGTCGAACGCGAGATCCAGCTCACGCGGGTGCAAACATTGCAGGACCATCACCTGCGGCCCGACGCGACGAAGCTGGGCCAGGGGCGCCAAGACGGCTGCTGGTTCGCCGAGCAAGTCCGACACGGCGACCACAGCGCCACGTCGTTCCGGACCCCGCAGCAGCCGCCTGTCCAACCCGTCAAAGCCGGTGGGGCCCTGGGCCTCCAGTCCCGCCAGCGCATCGAGCACGCGTCGCAAGTGCGCTTCGCCGCCCGAGGCCATGAGGTCCAGCGGGCGCCCGGCAAACGTCAGCCCGATCGCGTCACCACGCCGCACCACGAGCATCGCCAGCGCGGCACACAGCAGCTTGATGGCGCCGAGTTTGTCGACAGCAGCACCGCCGTCTGCCCCCGACCCGCCGGCGCTCCGGATGGCGCCCGAGTCGTCGCTGTGAATGTCCATCGATGATGAGGTGTCGACCAGCAGCGTGATCGATGCGTGCGCTTCCTGTTCGAAACGCTTGACGTAGTAGCGGTCGTTGCGCGCATACGCCCGCCAGTCGAGATGTCTCAGGTCGTCGCCTGGGCCGTATTCGCGATGTTCAGCGAACTCGATTCCACCACCGCGTCGGGCCGCGCGATGCACCCCGCCGGGAGCGCCGTCGACCGTTCGCATCGGGGAAGGAGCCACGCCGCCAAGTCGGGCCAGCACCGCCGCCGCTTCGGCCGCCAACCGATCGGACGCCCGCGTCGATTCGTTCATCGGCCGGTGGGTGAGGACCGCATCACGAGCTGCTTGACGATGGCGCTGGCCGACATCCCTTCGGCCTCGGCCCGGAAGCTCGGCACGATGCGATGCGCCATTGTCGGCACGGCGAGTTGGCGCACATCGTCCAGCGTGACCGTGCCCCGGCCATCGAGCACGGCGCGCGCCTTCGCCCCAACGATCAGCCATTGGGAAGCACGTGGCGACGCACCAAGCGCGATCAACGGCTTGAGCGACGCCGGACACCGGTCGTCTTCGGGGCGGCTCGCTCGCACCAGGGAAACGGCGTAATCGATCACATGATCAGCGACCGGCACCGCGCGCACGAGCTGTTGAATCCGCAAGACCTCGGCACGACGGATCACCGGCTCGGCCGTCGCGGTCTGTCCCGACGTGGTTCGACGGACGATCTCGCGCTCTTGCTCCGCGCTTGGATACTTGACCTCGATGGCCAACATGAAGCGGTCGAGCTGCGCTTCGGGCAACGGGTACGTGCCGTGCTGCTCGATCGGGTTTTGGGTCGCCAGCACCAGGAACGGGTCTTCCAGAGTCAGGGTCTTGCCGCCCGCGGTGACCTCCCGCTCTTGCATGGCCTGCAGCAAGGCGGCCTGGGTCTTGGGCGGGGTCCGGTTGAGCTCGTCGGCCAACAAGATGTGCGTGAACACGGGCCCGCGCACGAATCGATAGTGGCGATGGCCGGTGGCGCGCTCTTCTTCGAGGACCTCGGTGCCGGTCACGTCCGACGGCATCATGTCCGGCGTGAACTGGATGCGTGAAAACTCGAGCTGCACGGCGCGCGCGAGGGTCGAAATCAGCAACGTCTTGGCGAGACCTGGCACGCCGATGGCGAGCGCGTGTCCGTCGGAGAACAGCGCGGTCAAGAGCAGCTGGACGACCTCGTCCTGGCCGACCACGTGGCGCGCGATCTCGTCGCGGATGCGCTGGGCGGCAGCGGCGGCGAAATCGAGCGCCTGCAAATCGTCCATCGCGGCGGGATCGATGTCGCTGTGCTGCGCCGGCTTGGGGCGCGCCGAATCGATCGGGCGGGCCGCATCGATGGGCGTGACGTCAGCCATGCTTTGCTACTCCGCTCGCTTGTCGTCGCGGGTCAGGAACGTGACGCCCAGGTTCACCGTCGGCCCGATCCCGGGCGACGACGATCGCGCCACAATGGCATACCCCAAATGCAGGAACGGCGCGAGAGACTTGCTGGCCCGCCACACCGCGCGGATTCCGGGTTCCACGGCGAAAAACATCTCCGCATCGTCGTCTCCCCACGTCATCGCACCCGCAGCCAAGGCGCCGCGAAGCCACCAGGAGCCGTGGTCCAAGAAGCGCACGGACGGTCGGGCGAAGACCGCTCCAAACGACATGGGCTTGCCGATTCGGGTGCCGACGACCCCGACCAAATCCACCCGCAACACCGAACGCGCGTTCATGACCGCGGCGATGGTCCCGCCAACGGCGCCTCCGGTTGGGATCGCGAACGCGCCAAGTTCAACAGTGACGTCGCCGGCCTTGTCCCGCGAGCTTCGTTTCGGCGGTGGGAAACGCGGCAGGTCACCGGCCGTCACAGGTTCGGGCAAGGGCGCCGGTTTCGGCATCTTCTTGGGCTGCAGGTCGAGCTTGCCTGCGTGGACCTTGAGCCACGCGGCGGACCAATCAGCGTAGACGGCGGGCGCGGTCGTCGAACGGGCGAGGCGATGACGATTGGGGTTGAGCGCGATCCATCTCGAGAAGGCCTCACGAGCCATGGCGTGGCGGTCCATCTTCGCGGCGGCGACGGCGAGCATGCGGTGGTGTTCGGCGGCCTTGGTGGCGTCATTGGGCAGCGCGGCGCTCTCGAGGCGCTCGATCACGCAAACCATGTCGCCCGCCGCATAACAGCGCGCCGCCTTGCTCAGCGCATTGGGGGCGGCTTCAGCGCTGTCGGGGATGGCGACGGACAGCACGATTGCGAACGCGAGCAGACGCAGACACAAGTTTGCGGGCCACGAAACGGCCGGCCAAGCAGGTGCGCGCGCGTCGGAGCGAGAGATGAACGTGTCAGGGCGCCGGAGGAACATGGGCCCCAAGTTGCGGTGTGGAAAAGCGGGGAGGATCGCCGGCTACGCGGGGAATTCCTTGTCCAGCGCCTTGCCGATCTGGTCTTTGACCATGCCCTTGGCCATCTTCGCGGCGAAACCAACGAGATTGAGCTGCACGTGAACGTGGTCTTCGTTGGCGGTGAACGTGCCCTTGAAGTACTTGCCGCTCGCCGTCGCGGTGTTGCCGTTCCAATCGAGCGTCTTGACGAGGTCGGGCTTGCGGGACTGGAAGCCGTCCATCAGCGACTGCAGCTTCGAGAGGGCGACCACGCCGCCGAGCGAGTGGTTGCGCTTGATATCGATGTCGGCCATGGCGTCTCCTTTGGCGTGGGCGGCTGTGTCGAGCCGCAGCGAGTGGACGATCGGCCTGCGGTTGTGCCGCGCCCGCCCGATCCCGTCAAGGCCTACCACGATCGAGGCCAAGCACGGTTTGGCCCGCCTTTCGAGGCCCGTCTGCCTCCCAAGTCCGCGTTGAGGCACGACTATCGTCCGCGGCCAGTTGTCGCTCCCAGCGCGCCCTGCTAGGTTCCGCCCGACCGTTGGGATGATGCCTTTGAGCGCTCTTGCTGGGGCCGCAATCCCGACACGAAATACGTCCTGCAACCCGTCTGAAACGCCCACAAGAGGAACGTCATGTTGAACAAAGCTCTGCATCACCTGCGCAAGAACAGCCCCGTCATGCACGCGGAGGCCCACTGCGACGGCCCCTGCGGCGTCTACGATCCGGCCTCGATCCGCATCGCCGCTGAAGCCGCGGTGTCGATGACCAAGAAGATCCTCGCGCTGACCCCGCCCGACGCGTCCGACGCCGGCGCGATGGCCGCGTACCTCAACACGCTGTCCCGCTACGTCACCATCAAGGAGCAGCAGGCCCACCTCGCGAAGGAAGAGCTGCTCGTGCTCTGGACCGACTACTTCAAGCCGCACCACCTCGAGGCCTACCCGAACCTGCACGACACGTTCTGGAAAGCCGCCAAGCTGTGCTCGTCGGTCAAGGTCGAAGTCAGCGCCGTACACGCGGGCGAGCTCATGGACGCCGTCAAGGAGATCCACGAGATCTTCTGGGCCACCAAGGGCCGCGACATCGCCTGGTACACCGCTTCCTGAGCCGCGATTCAACCTCCGATCCCGCCGCTCCCGGCACCATCCCCGCAGCCGGACTGCGCGAGCTCATCGCGTGGTTGCTGCGTCGGCGCATCCGTGTCCGGGTCAGCGGCCGATCGATGTTGCCGCTCCTCGCGGACGGCGACGAAGTGCTCGCGGACCGCTTCGTTGATTGGCAGATCGGCGATGTCGTCGTCGCGCGTCATCCGTTCATCGCCACCACCCACCTCGTCAAGCACGTGCAGGCGTTCGACGCCGAGGGCCGCGCCAAGCTCGTCGGCTGCAACCCCGCCGAAAGCACCGACAGCCGCAGCTTCGGCAACGTACCCGCCGATCTCTGGGTCGGCCGCGTCCGCAGCCGCCTGCCGACATCCTGAAGCGCCATCGCAATGCTGACCCTCCTCTCCGGGCTTGCTGCAGGCGCCGCCCACGTGGTGAGCGGACCGGACCACCTGGCCGCGCTCGCGCCAATCGCCATCGATCATCCCGGACGCGCCGCCGCAATCGGTGGACGTTGGGGCCTCGGGCACGGCGCCGGCGTCGCTGTCATCGGCGGCCTGGGGGTGTGGGCGCGCGACCTGATCGACACCGAAGCCTTATCCGCCTGGGCCGAGTACTCCGTCGGCTTCCTGCTAATCGCGCTCGGCGCATGGGCGCTGTGGAAGGCGCGTCGTATGGTCATCCACGACCACGGCCACGACCACGTGCATCGCCACGCTGCAGACGAGGCCGGATGTCACGAGCACGACATCGGTACGCCACATACCCTCGATGACGCCGCCACTTCGAGCGAGGGCGCTTCGGGGGCCCACTCGCATCACCACGCGCACCTGCACGTTCACGCTTCCGCCTCCGACCACGACGCGGCCGACGCTCATTCGCGCCACGGCCGCACCGCATTCCTGGTCGGACTCGTTCACGGTGCCGCGGGCGCGGGCCATCTGTTCGGGGTGCTGCCGTCGCTGTTGCTGCCCAAAGACGAAGCGATTATCTACCTGGTCGCCTACGTCGTTGCCGCCGTCGCTGCGATGGCTGGGTTTGGCGGGATCCTCGGCGTGCTCGCACGACGCGGTAGTCCATCCGCCGTGCGCACGTTGATGATCGTATCCGCCTGCACCGCGATCGTGGTCGGTGGCATGTGGCTGGTCACCGCGCAACCGGCATAAGAGGCCGGGTCGAGATGCGCCGAATCAACCGTTCTTGACTTCGACCGGTGGCGGCTTGCGGTACGCGCGAAAGAAGCCGATGCGACGCCCCTCGCGGAAGATCTCGCCAAACAGCACCGATTCGCCCAGCGTCCCCTTGAGCACATGACGGTCGGTCTTGGCGTCCTTCGCAGCCGCGCAGTCGGGGTGCTTGAGGTCGAAAGTCAGCGAAAACGTCGTGCCTTTCAGATCGCCTTCGCAGATGCGGTACGAGCGCTCGCCATTGACGGTCTTCACGACCAGGTCGCCTTCCAACCCCTCGGGCGGCATCTGGACCGTGACCGTGTGGGCGAGGAATGGGCCGACATCCATCGTGCCAGACCACCCGCCGGCAAATGGCGATCCACATCCGGCAAGCACGCCGATACACAGCGCGACGAGCGTCATTCCGATCGTCTTTGAAGCGTGCGTTATCATCTTCGAAGCGTACATGTGGCCTCCGCAAGCGCGTGCCGGTCACTCTAGCAGCGCTGCCGACCGCTTCCAGAAACCGCGCCTACCGCATGAGAAACCGCGTCACTCCTCGCGTTGTTCCCCGTCGCTGATGCGAATGTCCGGGCCTGCCAATGGGCTCTACGGCGTCGTCAACGTGCCGGCCTTGGGCGACCAGAAGCTGCCCTTGCCGGTCTTGATGAGCACCCG
>CAZLMW010000003.1:0-1145 GCA_964560875.1 uncultured Enterobacteriaceae bacterium | reverse complement strand
CGGCCGACCGCCTGCGAATAGCGCACACACCAGGTGTCGTGCTTCTGTTGGGCGCTCTTGGGGACCGATTTGCTCGGGATGGTGTAGTAGCCGCCAAACACCTTCTTGTACGAGCTCCAGCCAAAGCCCTTCGCGAGCTGGAGGTACATCTGCAGCGAGCCCCACGTCGACCACGCCGCATAAGTCGCGCCCTTTTTCACGAAATCCTGAACCAGCTGCGTGCTCTTGGGCGGGAACGCATTGCCGTGGCAGGCGCCGTTCTTGGCGACCTTCTCGCAGGAATGCACCGACCAGAGGTTGACCGACACCTCGGTCGTCTTGGGGATGACCCAGTCGCGGTTTTGGAAGTTGTGGCCGATCTCGTGGAACATGCCCCAGTCGCCCGATTTGCGGACCTTTGCCACGTTCAGCCAGCCGCCCGCAGACGCGATGTGGCCCATGATCGGGTAGCCGCTGTGCAGCCAGCCCGCGCTGATTTGCCGATCTGCCACAGTTCTTTCGCCGCGCGCGCGACCGTTGGGCAACGCCGCCAGGTCATAGCTGGCCACCATCACCTCGTCCCACAGCTTGGTCACCGCCGCGGGATCGTCGAGCTTGCGAACCAGGGACGCCGGGACCGTCAACACCATGTGTTTGCCTTCGATCTCGGCCCACGGCACCGGACGCGCCCGAACGCTGGCCTTCCACTGGGCGACCGACGTCGTGCCCGCTTTGAAATACGGCGATTCGTAGCCACCGCTGATCGTCACCTTCACGTTGCCGAGCTTCAGCCCGGGTGGAACGGCGACATAGATGGGTCCACCGAACACGTTGCCGACCTCATTGACCGCCTTCGTCAGCGGCCACGAGCGGGTGATCCGCGGCATCCGCCACCACGATGTCTTGCCCCACAACGAGTCGGAATGGGCGCCTACGAGCACGCGCAGGCCCTTGTTGGCGACCGCAGCGGCAATCGTCACCCGAACCACCTGCCCTGGACCTGCGTACCGCCCGGTCGAAAAGCGCCGGTGACCCTTTGCACCGCTGTAGCCGAAGCGGTGGTGCAGCCCGGTGAAGGTCCCATTGACCGTGAGCGTGACGTCCTTCTTCTTGGCGCCCGCGCCGATCGCGCCGGGGAAGTCCTTGGCGGCTGCGTGGGCCCAGAG
>CAZLMW010000002.1:81625-120747 GCA_964560875.1 uncultured Enterobacteriaceae bacterium | reverse complement strand
CTGCGCGGCTGTTCCGCGTTGCCGTCAACTGATCGTTTCCTCTGCAACGAGACACTAGATGCGCGCCGCGCAAATACTGAGACGATCCCGCTCCCCATCCCGCTCCCGGAAGGGCGACGAAAGAACACGAGTCAACGAGGCCACCATGACCGAACAATTCACCGAGATCGCTTCGCAGTGCCTTGAAGAGCTCGACGAGGCGCGCGCGATCGACCGCATGTGGGGCCGCGACGGCAAGATGTGGGTCGACAACGAGGGCGACGCGGCGAAGATCCGCAACCGGCTCGGCTGGCTGTTCTGCGTGCCCACCATGCACGCGGCGATCGAGCGCCTCGTCAACCTGTCTCGAACGGCGGAACGCCGCGGCTTTGACCGCGCGCTGATCGTTGGCATGGGCGGGTCAAGCCTCTGGCCAGAGGTCGTCGGGCGCCACCTCGGGGGTCATCGCGGCCTCAAGCTGCGGGTGCTCGATTGCACCCACCCCGAAGCGATCGCCGACGCCATCGCGTGGGCCTCGGCCGGCAGCTCCATGTTCATCATCGCGACCAAATCCGGCGGCACCGTCGAGACACTGAGCCTGTACCGCATCCTTCGCGATCGTTTCGACGACGGGTCGAAGTTTATCGCGATCACCGATCCTGGCAGCAAGCTCACCGCGATCGCACGTCGCGAGAAGTTCACCGAGGTTTTCGAGAACCCCAGCGACATCGGCGGCCGCTTTTCGGCCGGAAGCTTCTTTGGTTTGGTGCCTGCCGTGCTCGCCGGAGTCGTGATCAAGGACGCGATCGCGCGGCTCGACGACGCCCTCGCCGAATGCCGTCTGACGCCTGCCGCCGACAACCCCGGAGCGCAGCTGGCCGCGTTCCTGGCAACGGGACATCGCCTCGGTCGGTCGCACCTGCGCCTGTCCTTCGGCAAGGACGTGCGCGGCTTCGCGGCGTGGGTCGAGCAGCTGATCGCAGAGAGCACCGGCAAGCTTGGCACCGGGATCCTGCCGGTTCCGGGCCGCTACAGCCTCGCCGGTGACAAGGCGCACGCGTCGCTCAAGCACAGCCTCATCGGCTCGCTCGCCACGTTCGATAATCCTGACGACGAGTTCGGCATGGAGGCCGAGGACTGCGGCGCGCCTGTCACCATCCAGGTGATGCCCGAAGCCGCTGACCTGTGGGCGGAGATCGTGCGTTGGGAAGTGGCGACGGCCCTGTGCGGAAAGCTGCTCGGAATCAACCCCTTCGACGAGCCCGATGTGTCGGCTGCCAAGGCCGCGACCAACGCCATCCTCGCCGGTGAGATCGAGCCCGCCGCCGCCGACTCCGAAGGCAAACTGCGCAAGCTTGCCGACCTGACCCGCGCGCTCGCCGACGACCTGGAAGCGCTCGCTGCGGACGACTACCTCGCCGTGCTGCTCTACGTGGCCCCCGCAGGCTCCAACCGACAGCGCGCGGCATCCCTCCGTGAAGCGCTCCAGCAACGCACCCGCGGCGCCGTGACCGTGCAATTTGGGCCGCGTTACCTGCACTCGACCGGCCAGCTTCACAAGGGCGGGCCGGCCAAGGGCCACTTCATCGTCGTCGAGGACCTGCACCGGGTCGGAAAGGACGTCGCCGACATCGCCATTGCCGGCAGCGACTTCACCACCGGGGAGCTTGTCCGCGCGCAAATGCAGGGCGATATCACCGTGCTCAAGGAGCGCGGCAAGCCGGTTCACCACTACGTCGTCGGCGGCTGATCGACGCGTTGGATCCGTCTTTGCCGGTCAGTCGGCCCAAATCACGGTTTGGTCGCGGCCGTACCAATCGTCCTCGCGCTCGGAAAACCGCTCGTCTACGACGCTGCGGCGGACCTTCATCGTGGGTGTCAGCAAGCCGTTGGCGGGGGTCCACGCCTCGCGGTCGATGGCGATAAATGCCAGACGCTCGTGGCGGTCCAGCTCGTCGTTGAGGCGTGCAAGAAAAGCGGAGATTGAGGCTTCGACGCCGGCTACGGACGCCGTTTCGAGCGCGCCGGGCAGCAAGGTCACGATCGCGTGCGGTTGGTGTCGACCCGAACCGCGGACGCACGCAGTGGCGATCCCGTCGGCTGCAAGCAGGCGCTTTTCGAGGGGTCCAGGCGCCACGTATTTGCCCTTGCTGGTCTTGAAGAGCTCCTTGCGACGACCGGTGATGCGCAGGCGTCCGTCCGCATCGAGCTCGCCGAGATCACCGGTGCGCAAGAAGCCGTCGGCGGTCAGAGCGGCGGCGGTGGCTTCGGGGTCGTCGAGGTAGCCGAGCATCGTGGCGGGGCTACGGACGAGGATCTCGCCGTCGGGGCTGAGCCGGCATTGCACGTCGGGGTACGCGGGCCCGACAAAACCAACGCGCTGGTCGGACGGTCGGGTGATGTGCGAGTAAGCGAAATTCTCAGTCATGCCGTAGCCCTCGCGGATCTCGATGCCGAGGTCGCGGTACCAGGTGAGCAATTCCACGGAGATCGGCGCGCTGCCCGAGATCGCGAAGCGCACATGCTCAAGGCCCATGGCACAGAGGGCGACGTTTCGCGCGTCTTCAGCGGTCCCGGCATCGGCGAGACGCGCATCGAGCTCTCCGCGGCCGACGACTGTGAACGCTTCTTGCTGAAACTTCAGCCACAGCCTTGGGACCGACACGAAGATGGTTGGTCGCGCCCGGCGCCGGTCCGCCGCGAACGTTGCCAGCGACTCCCCGAAAAACACCTGCATCCCGGTCAGGAGCGACACGGTCTCGACCATCCAGCGTTCGTAGACGTGGGCGAGCGGCAGGTACGAGAGCATCCGGTCGGCGTCGGAGATCGACATCATCGCCGTGACGCCCCGGGCCGAAGCCATCATCTGCCCGAAGCTGAGCATCACGCCCTTGGGGTGCCCCGTGCTGCCGGACGTGTAGATGATCGTTGCCAGCTCATCGGCGCTGCGGCGGACGCCTTCGAAAGGCGATTCCTCGTCGGCGATCTGCGTCCATTCGCCAACGTGGAAGTCCGCTTTCGGGCTCGCCAGGTCCGTTTTCAGGCCTTCGGGGTCGGGACCATCGGGCATTCGTATGCGGACAATGTCGAGCGGGATTCCCTCGCGCATCTGCGCAAAGCCGTCGAGCGGCCCCACAAAGACAGCACGCGCGCCGCTGTGGGCGAGGATTTGCTGCACAGTCACGGCGGTCAGCGACGGGTAGATGGGTACCGAGACATGACCCGCGAGCCAGATCGCCAGGTCCGCGAGGATCCAGGTGGCGCAGTTGCGCGAAAAGATGGCGACCGGGCTCGATGGTGGCAGGTCGAGCCGATGCAGAAAGGCGGCGATGCGGCGGGCCTCGTCGACCGCTTCACCCCACGTCCAAGTCGACACACCGCCGTCGCGAGGTTGATGCAACCAAACAGCGTCAGGTTGAGTCGCGGCGCGCTCCAGGGCGCAGGTCAGGGCGACGAGTGGCCCGGCTTTCTCATCAGGGAGGGACGACACGGCGAATCAGTCGCGCGTGAACGATTCGTCTTTGATGCGCTTCTTGTAGTGGCGATTCGTCTCACCCGCGCCGCCAGCGGACGTGCTGTTGCGCTGGTTGCCGATCAGGCGCGCACGTTGACTGGCGCCATCGAGGGAGCCGCCCGCGTCGCGCGACATCTGGGCCATGTGACGGTCGTTGATGACACCACTCCAACGCGCAGAGGCGAACAGCAGGCCGCCGGTCAGCACGAGCGCGAAGAACCAACGATGGGTCTGTTGGTTGGTGTACCAGCCGAGCCAGAGGATCGCGCCCCAAAGGACGACGATCTTGAGATCGATGGCGCTGACGTCGATGTAATCCATGGCGGCGCTGCTACGGCCGGGAGTGGCCGGTCGCGCCATTTTACCGGGACGTGATCATAACGCCAGTGCGAGCTTCTTCTTGACGACGGCGGCCGACAGACCGTGGCCCTTGTACGAGATGATCTGATCCTTGCCCATGATCGCGTGGGCCGCCGTGTAGGGGGCGGTCTTGATCTTCGACCAGGCCGCGCCTGTCTTGTCGAGGTAGACCTTCAGGTTGCCGATCCCCTCGAGGCCGTATTGCTTGCGCCAACCGGGGCAGGTCTGGTGATCGTCGACGTGCACCACGTGGACAACCGCCACGCCGTCGGACGCCAATTCCTTGGCCAGCTTGGCGGTGTAGCTCGCCGTCATCTGGCAGGTGGGGCAGTGGGTGTGCGCGACGAAGAGCCACGTCTTTTGTGCGCCGCACACTTCCTTGATCGAACGCACAGCGCCCGTATCGCAGTCTTGGACCGGGACGTCGGCGAGGCGGTTGCCGAGCTTGTAGCCGAGCGGCGGGCCCTTGGTGGCGCAGTGCTCGGGTCCCCAGCCGCCTTTGCTGCCGCCGCTGGTTTTCCCGGTATCCGTCGCGACCTGGATATCGGGAGCGGGCTGGCCGGCGTCCACGGCGACAGAACCTGCGTCGGCGCTGGAGCTGGTGCTTGCCGTGTCTGCAGCTGTCGACCCGCTGTCGTTGGATGTTGCGCCCGAGTCCGTCCCGGCGCCGCTGGACGAGGTATCGGTCGTCGTGGTGCCGCCGGTCGGCGCGGTCGTCGTGGTGCCGCCTGCGCAGCCTGCGATCGAGACGAGGAGCACGCCGGCGAAAACCGCGACGGGCATCTTCTTGAGGTCGTTCATTTGCGTCATCTCCCCGGGCCGCTAGCCATCGCTGCGTTCGGCCTCCTGACGGGATAGTCGACCGATCGCCGCGTTGGTTACAGCGGGCGCGCGTTGTACATACTTCGTCACACGCCGTCATCGCGAATCATCGTCGCGCGGCCGTCCGACGCAGCGCTGCGCAATGGGCACGTCATCGCGGCGACAAACCCGCTCCCGGCGCGAGAGATCCGGCGCCCGCGGCGGGGGTTCGGCGGCGGGACAGGCGGCAAATACGTGGTCGAAAAGCGCGGCGATCGCGGGCACGTCGGTCAACAGGTGGACCACGCCGTCGGGATGCAGCGCGCGCAGGACATCGGCCGCGAAGGCTGGCGTCAGCAGCAGGTGTTTGCCCTTGAGGGCCGGGGTCGGAAACAGGATGTCGACGCGGTGCACGCTCTGACCGGGCAGCAGCACGGCGAAGAGAGTGCGCGCGTCGAGTCTCTCCGCGAGGCAGTTTTCGGGCGCGTTTGGGGCGACGGCTGCGACGCGACGCTTGCGGATCTCGACGCCGAGCCAGCGCTGATCGCCGAACATGCGGGCATTGGCGAGCAAGTTGATGCCGTGGTCAAAGCCGATCTCGATCGCCAGGGGTGGACCAGCAGCGACGAACGCCCCGATCCGGCGCCTCTGTTCGGTGTGCTGTGGCTGATCCAACAGGCGACTGCCGCCCATTGCGCCGGGCACGCGGTCCTTGGCAGCGCGAGCAGGTGCGTCCGGCGCAGTCCAAGCGTCGCGATCAACCGGCATGGAGCGGACCTCGGGGTGCTCGGCGATTCGTGGGCGTGCAGGCGCTCAACTTTTCTGGCACCCGGCGCACCAATAGGTCGATCGCGCATCCATCGTGAACGCCTTGACCGTCCGATCGGCGCAGCGATGACAGGGCTGCCCGGCGCGGCCATAGACGTCGAGACGCTGTTGGAAATACCCGGGTGATTTATCGCCGCCAACAAAGTCACGGAGCGTGGTGCCACCGGCATCCACCGCTTCTGTCAGCACATCGACGATCGCATTGGCCAGACGCGCAGCTTGGGGTTTGGTCAGCCTGCCGGCGCCTTTTCGCGGGGAGAGACCGGCGCGCCAAAGCGACTCGCTCGCGTAGATGTTGCCGACACCGGTGACCACCTTGGCGTCCATGATGAATTTCTTGAGCGCGATCGACCGGCCGCGGCTCCGGCGATGCAGGTAGGCGCCGGTGAATCCCTCGTCGAAAGGCTCGATCCCCAGGCTTGCGAGCAGCTTGTGTCCGGGTTCGTCGGCGGCCTCAAAGGCATCAAGCGCCCCGAACCGTCGCGCGTCGATGTAGCGCATGACCCCGCGGAATTGTGGCCCGTCGACGCCGATTCGATAGTGCTCGTGGCGCCGCCAGCCGTCGGGTTTGTCGTCGAGAAAGAGGCGCCCGCTCATACCGAGGTGCACCAAGACCACGTCGGCCGGGGGACTGTCGATGCAGAGCAAGAGGTACTTGGCGCGGCGACGAACGGCGGAGATCGTTCGGCCTTCGATCGCGTGGACCGCAGCGACCGGGATCGGGTAACGCAGGTCCGTTCGCTGCAGCTCGATCCTGGTAACGGTCGCGCCGACGACGCGCTGCTGCAGGTAGCGACGGACGGTCTCGACCTCGGGGAGTTCGGGCATGAGACGGGTCGTTAGTGCGTGGGAAGAAAGGTCTACTGAGCCCGGTAGCCGGGACGACGCCAGAGCCCGACCATCCGCTTGCGCCGCATCGACGTGAGCGTCGTGCAGGTAACCGACCGGCGCATCATCAGGAGCTCGTCGCGGTACAGTCCAGCGCGGGCATCGGCCTTCATGCGCGGCGGCGTGCCCTCCCCGATGGCGAGGTAGCGGCGGCCGTGATTGGCGCGCGCCATGGCGTCGTCGCGGATGCAATCGAAGATGCGCGAGTACAGGGACACGCGGCTTTGTCGGTCGCCGCCCTTGGCTTGGCGCGTGATCTCGAATTGTTGCTCGGAGGCCATGGCAGCGAGGTGTTTGCGCAACATGGCAGCGCGCGCGGCGAGGAGCCTGTATTCAAACGACTGCTGGGCCTGGTAGCGCCACGCAGGCATCGGATCGTACATCGACGGCGCTTGGCCACGCCGAGGCCGGTTCACCGTGAAATGCTGGAACACGCCGCGGGTCAACGTGAGATAGCGGCGGATGATGCCTTCCATCTCACGATCGCGTTCGGCAGCGTTGTTGAGCACCGACTTGTAGGACGCCATCGCCCGCGCCAGCTGGGGCGGTAGCGCGGATCGTTTGGCGGCACCGTCGGTCGATCGCGCGGCCTTTGCGGCGGCTCGAGCGTCAACTTCGTGCTGCTGGACGGGTTGCTTATGGGGCTGCGTCGTCTGCTGACCGGTCGCACATCCGGTCGCCGCCATCGAAACGACGACCGCCATCGCGAGCACATATCGGATCTGGTTCATACGATCAGACGGACGCCGCCGAGCTCGGCGATGTTGTGCGGGAAGCTGTCGCCCGGGCAGCCGATGAACATGTAGTTGCGTGGCACGCCGAATTTGCGGCTCAGTCGTTCGATCAAGTCGGGCCCGAACGTGCCCTTCACGGCGATGAACTCGATGTGGATCTCGGGATAGACGTCGTCGAGGAACTTGATGTCGCGCGCGAGGGTGTCGGGGATCTTGTCCTTGTCTTTGTAGACGTGGACGACACGGATGGTGTCGGTGTGCTCATTGGTGCGCACGTAGATCATCGCGCGGTTGAGGTTGGCGGCGTCATCGCCCCGGGTGAAGAAGATGATGCTCTGACCGTGGATCTCTTCGTAACGGACCCGGGCCCAGTTGCTGATGCGCTCGTTGAACGCGGTGACCCGGTCGACCAGCTCGCGGCCGAGATGCAAGACCAGCTTGAGGATGTGGTTGCGCAGGAACATCACCGCCACGACGGCGACGGTCGGGACGAAGTAGACGAGGAAGACCTTGCCGTAGTGGGGTTCGCGGTAGAGGTTGACGCCAAGACCGGTCAGCACGGCAAAGGTCGCGACGATGACCGCGGGCCAGGAGGCCTTGATCGTGCGCCGCAGCCGCCCGCGTTTGACCTTGAGCAGCATATTGCCGATGGCGAACAGCGCCATGACACCGAGGAAGCTGACCAGGTAAACGCCGCCGAGCAACGTGACGTCGCCCTTGGTGATGAAAAGCACCGAGATACAGAGCGCCAGGAACGTGATCACGATGAGGTGGTTGGTGTTGCGCCACTTGTTGGTGCGCAGCAGCGCCTGGGGAAGCACGCGGTCGAGGGCCATACGACGTACCAGGCCGGTCACGCCGACATACGACGTCAAGACGGCGCCGGAGAGGACGAGTGTGGCGTCGATGCTCACGAGGATGCCCAGCCAGCGACCACCGGCGATCGAACCGGCGTAGGCCAGCGCGTCTTCCTTGTGGGCAGCGATATCGCCGATGGGAATGATGCTGAGCACGATGACGCACATCAGCGGGTTGAAGATGGACACCGCGACCCACATGTTGCGCAGGGTCTTGGGGAACACGCCCTCGTCTTGCTCTTCGATGAAGTTGGCGCTCGATTCAAAGCCGCTCGTGCCCAACAACGACGTCGCGAATCCGAACAGCAGGGCCAGGCCGATGCCGTGTTCGGGCTCGATTTCCCAGTTGGCGGTGAGCGTCGAGGGGTCCGTGGCGATGTGGTAGATGCCGATGATCGCCAGGATCGTCAGCGTGACCATGTGCAGCGCGAAGATGCCCATCGCGACGATAGACGATTCGCCGATACCGTAGATGACAAGCGCCGCGAAGAGGCACAGCAACACCACCGTCGCGATCATCACGTTGAAGTCGGCGAGGTGGTGGGCGTAGTGCATGGCCTCGCCCGCGCTGATAACGGCGGTCGCCATGTACGACAGGATCGTCATGCACGCGGCGATCGATGCGCGGAACTTGCTCGTCGTGTTGAGCAGGCAGTTGTAGGCGCCACCGTTGAGCGGCAGCGCTTCCCCGACCTCGGCGTAGACCTTCCGAAAAAGGTAGAGCACGCCCGCGACCATCAGCAGCGCGATCGGCGCCAGTTTGCCGCACACGAGGATGGCGAGCGCCGAGACGTACAGGCACGACGACGTGATGTCGTTGCCGCAGATCGCGGTGGCGGGCCACTCACCGAGCTTCGGGCCATGGTGGTCGAGCTGTTGCATCTCGACCGGCTGACTGGAGTCGACCTCGATGTACTTGACCGGGGGGCTCTTGACCTTCTTCTTCTTGCCGCGCGCGTAGGCCCAGGCGGCCGAGAACGTCGCTTCGCCGGTGTAGGTCTTGCGCAGATCCTGCTTCTTTTTACGGCGCGTCGAGCCGGTGTTGCCAAACGGCTTGCTCGGTCGTTGGGAGCTGTCGATCGGGGGCTTTGCGCCAAAACCAGCGCCCTTCGTCGCGGGCGTGCTGGCCGGCGTGCCCTTGGAAGGGGTGGATCCTGTCGAACCAGGGGGGGTGGACTTGGGTTCGGTCATGGACCTGCCGGAACGCGTTACATCAACGTCGCCGGAGATTGCTCCGAAGCCGCTGCACCAAGATGTCGAGCCCGGGGATGCCCAAAGCTGCCGTTACGAGCGCAACAGCCACGATCCAGGCGATCCCGGAAGCCGCCAACCGTACGAGGTAGGCCAACGACGACGGGCCGATGATCCCCACGATAGCCTGCTTCGTAAAGTGGTCGGCCGAATGAGCCGCCAGCCACGCCACACCCATGCCCACAAGTCCGCGCCACAACGCCGAAAACACGCGGACGACTTGCAGATCCAGGCGGCGCTCGGCCAGCGTCCCGATCGCGATGCACTGCACGGTCATGCCGATCGCACCGGCGCTGGCCAGCCCGACGATGCCGCTCGCCGCCATGGTGCTGTAGAGCGGGATGGTCGCCGCCGTCAGGATCGTCGTGACGATCATCGGGACCCACGTGTAGCCGGTGGTGAACAACGACTGGTTGAGCACGGGCATCACCGCGAACGGCACGATCGCGAAGGCAAAGGGGACCAACGCGGCGGCGGTTTGGACGGTATCGGCGGGCGTGAAAGCGCCGCGCTCGAACAACAGCCCGACGATCGCTTCGGGAACGGCGGCGAAGAAGGCGGCCACGATGAGCGACAGACCGACAACCCCGCTGACGGCTTGACTGATCAGCTCCGAGACACCCTCGCGATCGCCCGACGACCAGCGCTTGGCGATGAACGATGCGGTCGCCTGCCCTGCCCCAACCGCCGCGAGCCCGACTGGGACCATCATCACGCGGCGCGCGTTGTCGAGCCACGAGATCGCGCCGTCACCCAGGTAGCTGCCGAAATAGCGTCCCGCCCACTCGTCGACGGTCAGCAGGCTCACGCCGGCCATCAGCGGCACGAAGATCCACAGGAAGCTGCGCACTTCCGGATGCAGGGAAGGCCAGGTCAGGCGCACTTTGAGCTGTTTGCGGGCGATCCAGGTCGGTACAACAGCGGCGCCGAAGAACGCCCCGGCGAGCGCTCCCCATGAAAAGCCCTCTATCGCGCCCCACTGCGCGCCGGCGAGGCCCCCGACGATGATTCCCAGGTTGTAGAGCACCGGTGTCAGGGCGCGCGCGCTGAAGATCTGCCGCGCCAGGAGGTTGCCCTGCACGAGGCTGCCGTAGATGAAGAAGACCTGGGCGGGCAGCACGATGCGGGTCAGCAGCGCCGTCTGCGCGATCTTGGCGTCGTCGAAGCCGCTGACGAAGAGGCCGACAAGCTCCTCGGTGAAGACCTCGCCGACGATCGTCAGGGCCGTGACCAGGAAAAGCAGCGAGGAGGCGACGATCGCGAAGACCTCGTCGACCTCGTCCGTGTTGACCTCGTCCCTGTCGACGTCGCCATCATTGCTCGCAGCGGCCGCGGCGGATGCATAGAGCTCGGCCATGCGCGGGATGAACGCGATGGTCAGGGCGCCGCCGGCAAGCAGGTAATTGAGCAGGTCGGGGACGGTGAACGACGCGCGGTAGACGTCGGTCGCTGCGGTCGCGCCGTAGAGGTACGCGAGCAACATTTCGCGGCCGAAACCGAGAAAGCGGCTGATCAACGCGCTCGCGGCGAGAAGCAGGGCGGCGCTGCGAACGGCTTTGGTCGCGGTCATGGCGGCAGGCTACGGGATCACCCGATCTTGGACAGATTTCCGGATCTTGGACAGATTTCCGGGCGCGTCCGTTTGATTCCCGACGCCGTTTGGCATATCCCCCGCGGCCATGCAGTCGGTTTCCGCTCTGTCCGCGTTGGTGCTCGGGGTCGTCGAAGGGCTCACCGAGTTCATCCCGGTGTCCTCCACGGGCCACCTGATCCTGACCAGCCATTGGCTTGGTCTGGACGCGACCGTCGCTCAAAAACACGCGGTGGACGCGTTCGACATCGTCATCCAGGGCGGCGCGATCCTCGCCTGCGCCATCTACTACCGAAAGCGGCTTATCGGCGCGGTCACCGGGCTGTTCTCCGACGATCTCGTCAAGAAAGCGGTGGCGCTGCGCCTGACGCTCGGCCTCGCGATGGCGTTTGTTCCGATCGCCGTGGTTGGGCTGCTGCTCCGCAAAACGCTCAAGTTCTACCTGTTCAACCCGGTTACGGTCGCCGGCGCGTTGATCGTCGGCGGGATCGCGATGCTGATCGTCGACCGCAAGCTCGGTCGCAAAGCCACGGTCACCAAGGTCGAAGACATCCACCCGGTCGTCGGCGCAAAGGTCGGGTTGTGGCAATGCCTCGCGCTGATCCCGGGAACGTCGCGCTCCATGTCGACGATGGTCGGCGGGATGGTGTCGGGGATGGACGCCAAGACGGCGGCAGATTTTTCGTTCCTCTTGTCGGTCCCCGTGCTCGGTGCGGCCACGGGCTACGAGCTGCTGAAGGAATGGCACAGCCTCGTTGAACACGTCGGCGCGGACGCCCTGGTGATCGGACTGGTCGCGTCTTTCGTGGTCGGTTGGGCGTCGATCGCCGTCTTCTTGCGGCTGGTCAAGACCGTCGGGCTCGCGCCGTTTGGCCTCTACCGAATCATCGCGGGCCTCGTCGTCGCCGCGACGATGATCTGAACTGCGCTGCCGATCATGAACGCCGCTTCTGGGCCAGGATCGTCCGCCGAGCCAGGATCGTCCGTCGGGCCAGGATCGTCCGTCGGGCCAGGATCGTCCGTCGGGCCAGGATCGTCTGCCGGGCCGGGATCATCCCACGAAAAACTGGTCGTCGTGATCACCGCCGGCGGCACCCGCGAGCCGATCGACGATGTCCGCCACGTCGCCAACGTCGCGTCTGGCCGCCTGCCCGCTGCCATCGGGGACGCGTGGCTCAAGCGCGGCGCGGTCGTTCACTACATCCACGGGCCTGGAGCCGTCGTGCCCGGCCGGTACAGCGCCGACATCTCGCTGATTGGGCTGACAACCGAAGAGCGCCTTCGCGCCACGGCCCGCATCGCCCGAGAGCTCGCCCACGCGCCGGTCCTCACCGACGCGGCGTTGCACCTGCATCCGATCCAAAGCGCCGCTGACGCCGCCGCGACCTTGCAGTCCGTTGTCGCCGCCAGCGCCCCCGATATCGTGATGTGCGCCATGGCCGTCGCCGACTACGCGCCGCAGCGGGCTGACGGCAAACTCTCATCGCAAGAGGGCGAGCTCAACGTGCACATGGCGCCGACCCCCAAGACCATCGACATCGTCAAGAAGACCGAGCCGGGGTGCCTGCTCATCGGCTTCAAGCTGCTGTCCGGCGCTTCGGAACAAGCCCGCGCAGCCGCCTGCCGTCACCTCGCCCAACGCAGCGGCGCCGAGCTCGTGTTCTGCAACGACATGGACGACTACCGCAAAGGCATTCGACGAGGCTGGCTCTACGGCCCGACCGGCGAGTTCACCGAGGCCATCGGCGACGAAAACACCGACGCCGCCGAGCTTGCCGAAGCGCTCACCGAGGCCGTCGCTGCCCGGAAGACCTGACGCGGCCTTTTCCTTTCGGGTTTAAATGAGAAAAACGGGCCCGGCGGTGTTAGGGAGAGGGGCGTTGATGGTTCCGCCGGGCCCGTTCTCACCATGGTATTGGGGGGGCCCTCGCGGTTCTGTCACCGGCCATCACGTTTTTTTTCGTCGCGGCGTTTTTTTCTTGTCGACTGCCCTTCATTAGCGCGGTTTTGAAGTTATCGTTCCGCCATGGCCAAGCCACGCGAACCCGCTCCCATCGTTTTTGCCCGCCGCATCGTCTCGCCGCTGCGCAACTTTCTGAACACGCGCGCCAAGGGCGGTTTGTTGCTGATGTTCGTGGCGGCCGCGGCGTTGGTGTGGGCGAACTCCCCGTGGGGCGACTCCTACGAGCAGCTGCTCCACAGGGAGCTGTCGCTTTCCTTCGCGAACCATACGTTCTCGATGGGTTTGCTGCATTGGATCGATGACGCCTTGATGGCGGTTTTCTTCTTCACGGTGGGCCTCGAGATCAAGCGCGAGGTGCTGGCCGGAGAGCTCTCATCGCCGCGCCAGGCCGCCCTGCCCATCGCCGCCGCCATCGGTGGTTGCGTTGTCCCCGCGCTGGTGTACCTGGCGCTCAACCTCGGCGCCCCGACCCTTCACGGCTGGGGCATCCCGATGGCTACGGACATCGCGTTCGCGCTGGGCATGCTGTCACTTCTCGGTGGGCGCGTTCCGCTCTGGCTGGTCGTCTTCCTGACGGCGTTGGCCATCGTCGATGATCTCATCGCCGTGGTCGTGATCGCGCTTTTCTACACCGCGCAGATCCACGTTGACGCCCTTATGATCGCGGCGGGCCTCACCATCGTCGTCGTCGTCATGAACGCCCGGGACGTGCGCGGTCCGATGAAATACCTCGCGGTCGGAACCGCGCTCTGGTTCGCGATGCACGCGTCGGGCATCCACGCGACCATCGCCGGGGTCATTATGGGGCTGCTGATCCCGGCATCGCCGCGCAAGGACCACCGCCGGTTCGCCGACGACGTCAACAACGCGGTCAACCATTTCAAGGCCGCCGTTTCGCCCGGCGCCATGCCCGTCAATCGCCGCCAGCAAGAGGCGCTGCATGCGATTCACAAGGCCGTGATCGACGTCGACTCACCCAGCCATCGACTCGAGCACGCGCTCCACCCGACGGTGAGCTACGTGATCATCCCGCTCTTCGCGCTCGCCAACGCTGGCGTCGCCGTGTCCATGGGCGAGGTGGGCGATGCCCTGTTGCGGCCGACCGGCATCGGCGTGGGGCTTGGGCTCTTGCTTGGCAAGCCGCTCGGGATCCTCGGTGCGTCCTGGCTCGCGCTGAAGTCCGGCTTCGCGCAGATGCCGGCGGGCGGCAAGTGGAGCTACCTGTTGGGCGCGTCGATCCTCGGCGGGATCGGCTTCACGATGTCGCTGTTTATCACCGGGCTCGCGTTTTCGGACCCAAGCTACGTCGCGGACGCGAAAATCGGCATCCTCGCCGGGTCGATCGTCGCGGCATTGGTCGGCCTTGGTGTGCTCCATGCGGTGCTGCCGAGCGAGTCGGAGGTCCGCGACCAGGCCGCCCAGCCCCACGCGTAGCCGCGTATTCCGCCACTCATGAGCCACACCGCAGTCTCCGCCGACCCGCTCTGCCTCGACCACGATGCGGGCCCCGGCCACCCCGAACGTCCCGACCGCATGCGCGTCGCGATACAAGCGCTCACCGATCCCGATCGCTCGTTCGTTGAGCTGCAAAGCTGGGACGCGAATCCCGACGACCTCGTGCTCGTGCACGATCCTCGCTACATCGATGCGCTCGCTGCGTTTGCTGGCCGTTCGCTGCGCCTCGATCCCGACACCCGCGGCGGTCCCCGAAGTTGGCAAGCCGCCCTGCGCGCCGCCGGAAACTGCATCGCAGCGACAAAAACCGTGCTCGACGGGGCCGCGCGAAACGCCTTTGTCGCCGTTCGCCCGCCCGGTCACCACGCTGAACCGCAGCGCGGCATGGGTTTTTGCCTGCTGAGCAACGTCGCCATCGCGGCCAGGTGGGCGCAACAGCATGCCGGCGTGGACAAGATCGCGATCGTCGACTTCGACGTGCACCACGGCAACGGCACGCAGGCGGCGTTTTGGTTTGATCCGAGCGTGCTCTACGTGTCCAGCCACCAGTTTCCGTTCTATCCCGGCACGGGCGCGGTGGCGGAGACCGGTGGCGACGCTGGGGAAGATGCGACCGTCAACCTGCCGCTGTCCGGCGGCTGCGGGGACGACGTGTACGGTGCTCTGTATGGCGGCGTCGTGGATCCCATAATCCGCGCGTTCAACCCCGATCTCGTGCTCGTGTCGGCCGGATACGACGCCCACGTCAACGACCCTCTCGCCACGATGCAGGTCACCAAAGCCGGCTTCGAAGCCATCGCCGGGCACCTCCGCAACGTCGCCGACGACGTGTGCGACGGCCGTATCGTGTTCATGCTCGAGGGCGGCTATGACCTCGATGGCCTACGGGACGGGATCGACGCGACGCTCGATGTGCTGACCGGCCGAACGTCCGTGCCGAGGGTCACGGCGAAACTCGACGCGCTTTCCCTTGGCCCGGCAGCACGCTACGCGCAGGACATCGTCGACCGTCACGCGCGCCGATAGCCTCCGCTAGCCCGAGCCAGACAAGGAACTTGGATCTTTGTGCGGTCGGGCGCATCGCGGGTTGTTCAGAGCTCACCGACCTCGATCCGACTCGCGTACCGGTCCGACCGATACAACGTGTGGATCGCTTTGACGAAATCCGACTTCTTCGCCTTGTAGATATTGGCCACGAACTTCTGCGGGTTGCGGTCGACCAACGGAAACCACGAGCTCTGCACGTGCACGACGATCCGATGGCCGCGCTTGAAGGTGTGCAGGACGTCGAGCAGCTCGAAGCTCACCTCGGACGGCTTGTTGGGCTCAAACGGCACGGCCTTGTCAAAGCCCTTGCGGAAGCGACCGCGCATCACGTCGCTGCGAACCATCAGCTGCTGGCCACCTTTGGCGTCCGGCTTTCCCTTGCTGCGCCGTCGTCCCGGGGTCTCGTCGATCACCTTGACGATGAAGTCGGCCGCCGAGCGCGTCGTCGACACCCACAATCGCACCTTGATCGGACCGGCAAACGTCACGTCTTCCTCGAGCGGGGCGCTGCGATACACCATCACGTCGGGCCGGTACGCGGCGAAGCGCTGGTCTTCACCCATGTAGGGTTTGGCCATCGGCGTGGCGAACGTCATCGAGTAGGGCACGGGTTTGGCCGGATCGCTCACCCAGGAGTCCCCGACCGCCTTTTTGTGAGTCGGCTTGGTGCGGGACAGCGCGCCGCCTTGCGCCAGGTACCAGGTGCGCTTTTTCACTTTCGGGGGCCACGCGGAAAGCTCGCGCCAGCGGTTGGCGCCGGTCTCGAAAACGAGCGCTTCGGGCAGCTTCGGATCGGGTCCGCCCTTGAGGTGATGCTTGAAGAACGCGAGCTCGATGTTCTTCTGGTAATACGCCGCCGTCGGGAAGCCAAAGCTGGTGTCGCCGAGCTTGGCGCCCTTGGTGCGGATCCACCCGCCGTGGGACCAGGGCCCCATGGAGCGCGTTGTTGGCCTTGGGATTGCGCTTTTCGATCGACCGATACAGCCGCAGTGGACCGTACAGATCCTCGGCATCAAACCAGCCGCCGACGATGAGCACCGCCGCCTTCACGCCGACGGCGCCGTGCGCATCGACTCGGTCGTCGCTGGGAGCGAAGAGCAAGACGGCTTCGTGTCGCTTTTCTACAGCCTGCTGATCGCCGGCATCACGCTGTTGCCCTTTCACATCATCGCCGACGACAAGGCCCATGCCGTGCTGATCGCGATGGGCATCACGGCGTCGTCTTGCTCGGACGTCGCCGCGGATCGGCGATGCGGTGAAAGAGCCGCTCTACGGGCCGATCGACCTCCAGATGTATTGATATAGCCCCCAGGCCCTCCGGCGCATCCTGGATGCCCTGGCGGCCTCCTGTGGGCATTTCGCCTCTCAAAAAGGGTCGAATTCGTCCCTCGCGCACAGAGATCAGCCCGTTTTTGCGGACGAGATTTTCGGCAATCCGGGGTCATTGCGGAGTCCGCGAACCAGCGCCACGCACATCGCGATGATGACCACGGCAAAAGGCAGCGCGGTGGTGATCGCGGCGGTCTGAAGCGCCTTGAGTCCGCCAGCGAACAAGAGCACCGCAGCGACGACGCCCTCGAGAACCGCCCAGAAGACGCGCTGACCGATCGGAGGCTCTTGCTTGCCGCCCGAGGCGATGGTGTCGACAACCAGGGACGCGGAGTCCGACGATGTCACGAAGAAGAGCACAACGCATAGCGTGCAGGCGGTCGCGGTGATGTCGGACCAGGGATACCGCTCGAGCAGCACGAAGACCGCGGTCGGCACACTCTCACTGACCGCTTCCGCAATGCCGCCGGCGCCAAACAGCTGTTCGTGCAGCGCGCTGTCGCCAAATACCGTGAGCCAGACGAAGCCCGCCAGTGTCGGTCCCAGCAAGACGGCGGCGGCGAACTCACGAATTGTGCGGCCGCGGGAGATACGCGCGATGAACATGCCGACGAACGGTGCCCAGGCGATCCACCACGCCCAGTAGAAGACGGTCCAGCTCCCCAACCATTTGCGGTGGGCGGCGTCATCGAAGAGGCCTGTCCAAAACGAGTGGACGGGCAACGTTTGCAGGTAGGCGCCGATGTTCTCGACGAACGCGGTCACCAGAAACGTCGTGGGCCCAGCCGCGAAGACGAAGGCGAGCAGGAGCGTGGCGAGCACCATGTTCAGCTCGCTCAGGCGGCGGATCCCAACATCGAGGCCCGACACGACCGACGTGGTGGCCAGCCCGGTGATGATCGCAATGATGCCGATCTGGGTCGTTGTGCCCTGCGCCAGTCCGAAAACGTGGTCGAGACCGGCGTTGACCTGCATCGCTCCGAGGCCGAGGGAAGTTGCGACGCCAAACAGGGTGCTTACGACGGCGAGGGTGTCGATCGCGTCGCCGAGACGGCCGTGGATGCGGTCGCCAAAGAGGGGCTGAAACGGGGAGCGGATCGTCAGCGGGAGGCCGCGGCGATAGGTGAAGTAGGCCAGGGAGAGACCGACGATCATGTAAGCGGCCCACGGATGAAGCCCCCAGTGGAAGAAGGTCAGCCCCATCGCGGCGCGGGCAGCTTCGGGCGTGTTGGCCGGCCCCGATGGTGGCGCGCCGAAGTGCATGATCGGTTCGGCGACGCTGTAGAAGAGCAGCCCGATTCCCATGCCGGCGGAGAACAACATGGCGAACCAGGTCGGCCGGCCGAAATCGGGCTTTGAGTCATCGGGACCGAGGCGAATGGACCCGTAGCGGCTCAGCATCAGCCACACGGCGAACACGACAAAGCCTGTCATCGTGAGGACGTAGAACCAGCCCAGCTTGTCGACGATTTCGCGCTGGACGGCGCCGAAGAACGTGCCCATCGCCTCGGTCGCGACAACGGTCAAGGCCACGACGGCGAGGATGAGGCCTGCGGACGTCCAGAAGACGACCGGGTTGACGTCGAGCGCACCGGAGGAAGTGGAGTTGTGGTCGGACGAGCTGTTCATCAGAACCGCGACGCACCCACGCGAGACCGGTGGGCAAGGTAGAGCGTACCGACGATGCCGAGGGCGCTAACCGCGATGAGCAGATTGAAGACCGTGTCGTAGCCGTGGCTGTCCAACAAGTAGCCGATGATCTCCTCCTGGAAGATCGGACCGATGGAGCCGAGTCCGTTGATCACGCCGGCCGCCAGCACCGCCTGGTTGCGGCCGCCCACATCGATCGCGCCGACACCGGCCAACAGCGAATCCGGGCCCATGAGCATGAAGCCGCACAATGCCAGCCCGACGCCGAAAAGCGTCACCGACTGCACGCCGACAAACGCGAGGAAGATGAACGCGAACAACATCCCGACCGTCATGATGACGACGGTTTGATAGCGCCTGCCAGCGAAGAAGCGATCGGATGCCCAGCCGGCGAAGAGCACGCCGAGAAAGCCGACCCAATCAAAGGCGGTGGAGATATAGCCCGCGTTGCCCTCGGCGAGGCCGAACAGCTCCTTGAGCGCCAGGGGTGACCAGCTGTCGAGCGCGTACCGGAGGAATTTGAAGACGAAGTAGCAGCAGCCCATGAAGAAGACGCTGAGGAGGACCTGGCGCTGGCGGGCGGCGGTTGCGGCCTCGGATGGAGCCGACGCATCGACCTCGATCTCGACCTCTTCGACCAGTCCAGGCAAGCCGACGTCTTCCGGATCGTCGCGCTCGAGCAGCAGGAACAGCAGCCAGACGCCGAGCAGCACGATCGCGGCCCCCCAGAACGACCATGCAGCACCGGCGAGCGTCAGCATCAGGGTCGCGAACGCCTTCGCCACGATGCTGCCCAGCTGGTAGGAGGTCGCCCACAACGCCATGACACGACCGCGCTCGGTGCGGCTGAGCCAGTTGCCGAGCACGCCGATGTTGGCGGGCCAGCCGGTGCTCTGCGCGAAGCCGTTGATGACGTTGAAGGCGAGCAAAGGCCAGTAGCCGGCGGGACCCGCGAGGCAGGCGAACCCGAAGACAACGTTGCAGCCGAGGCTGATACCCATGCCGCTGAGCAGCAGCACGCGAGAGGCGACGCGACGGCTGAGCAGCGCCGTGAGGAACTGGCCGAGCATGTAGGCCAGCAGGTACGCGGTCACGAGGTGGGCGAGGTCGCTCTTGTCGATCTGCAGCGACTCGAGCAGCGACGACTTCACGATGGCGAAGTTCTTGCGACAAAAGTAGTAGCCCGCATAGGACAGCCACGTCGCGGTGAGGATGCGGATCCGCCACACGCGCATCTTCTTGGACGTCTCGGGTCCAGCGGCTTCGGTGGGTGCGTTGGTGTCGCTCATGACCCGCCCAGGGAAGCGAGGAATCCGGCGGGGAGCTCGGTGAAATCGGCGATGGTGACGTCGGCGAGCGCTTGCAGGGCCTCGCGTTCCGAGCCGGTCCTGTCGCGGGCGATTGCGATGGTGCGCATTCCGGCTGCCCTGGCCGCCTGCAGACCGGCGATGGCGTCTTCAAACACCAGGCCGTGTTTGGCGGGGATGCCGAGTCGGACGGCGGCGAGCTCGTAGATCTGCGGATCGGGCTTGGAGCGCTCGATGTCTTGCGCGCACACGATGGTTTGCAGGTGCGCGGCAAGGTCAAGGCGGGCGACGACATGGTCGACGCTGGCCCGGTCGCTGGACGATGTGATCGCGGCGGGGACTCGCGCTGCGGCGGCCATGACCGTGGCTCGTGCACCGGGGATCGGCGCGGGGTCGGTGGTCAAGAGGCCGTCGTGAAAGAGCGTCTGCAGCTCGGCTTCGAGCGGCACGTCGTCGAGCGCTGGTGCCATCGAGCGCAGGATCGACGCGATGCGGCGCCAGGTGACACCGTGAAAGATCGTCGTGTCGACCTCGATGTCGATGCCGTACTGCGCCAATGTCCGCTCAACGGCCAGGTCGGTCAGGTGCTCGGAGTCGACCAGGGTGCCGTCCATGTCGAACATCACGGCCTGGATGTCGCGGCCCCACGCGAGGGCGTGATTCACATGCCGGTCACGACTACCGCGAGGGGTCTGGGCAAGCGGACATGCCGGAGGCTGTCCTGGCGCGCAGTGCCGCTTGCGGCACGGAGAAACGAAACAACGCCCCCGGGGTGTGATCCGGCCGGAAAGCGACAGCTGACCGGCCAAAAGATCACACCCCCACGCGATTCGCGCTCCGTCTACGTCGCTGTTGGCTCCGCTCACGATTGGTCCCCGAACCAGCGCAAGGCGGCGGGAGCGTGGTTGCGGAACACGTGTTTGAGCTCGAGGTATTCGTGCAGCCCCACGCGACCGAGCTCCCGACCGATGCCCGACTGCTTGAAGCCGCCCCACGGCGCCTGTGGAAAGTAGATGTTGTAGTCGTTGGCCCAGACGGTGCCGAAACGAAGTGCAGCGGTGACGCGCGCGATGCGCTCTTCGTCGTTGGTGCGAACGCCTGCAGCCAGCCCGTATTCGGTGTCGTTGGCGCGCGCGACGGCCTCGTCCTCGGTTGCGAATCGCTCGACGCTGATGACCGGCCCGAACACCTCGGCGCGCGTGATGGCCATGTCGGGTGTGCAGTCGGCGAGCAGCGTCGGGGGATAAAAGAACCCCTCGGCGAGGTCGGGATCGGCCGGCATGTTTCCGCCGACGACCAATGTCGCGCCATCGGCGACGGCCTGGCGAACGTGTCGATGGACCTTCTCGCGGTGTTCGGCGGAGATGAGCGGCCCCATTTGGGTGTCAGCAACTGTGCCGCGACCGACCCGAACGGCCGCCATCTGCTTGGCGAGCGCGGCCACGAAGCGATCGGCGATGGTGTCTTCAACCAGCAACCGCGCGCCGGCCGAGCACACCTGTCCGGCGTGAAAGAGGCCGCCGTTGAGGGCCGCATCGACGGCGAGATCGAGGTCGGCGTCTGCAAAAATGAGGTGGGGATTCTTGCCGCCGAGCTCCAGCGCGATGCGTTTCAGGTTGCCCGCTGCGGCTCGCATGATGCGGCGCCCTGTCGCCCCACCACCGGTGAAGGAGACGAGATCCACGTCATGGCTTTCGGCCATGGTTGCGCCAACGGTCGGTCCGGGTCCGAGCACGGTGTTCACGACGCCGGCTGGGATCGGCATCTCGTGCATCAATTCGGTCATGCGCAGTGTGCTCAGCGGGGTCAGTTCGCTGGGTTTGATGACCACCGTGCAGCCCGCGGCGAGGGCCGGCGCAAGCTTCCAGGACGCCTGCAAGAGCGGGTAGTTCCACGGCAGGATCAGGGCGCACACGCCGACGGGTTCGGCCACAACGACGCTGGTGGTGTTGTCGCCGGGCGCTTCGAGATGCGCGGGTTGCTGTTCGCGAGCGAGGCGGCCGTAGTAGCGAAAGACCGCCGCGACGTCGTCCATATCCCAGAGGCTCTCGGTGACCGTTTTGCCGGTGTCACGGGTCTCGACAAGGGCCAGCTCATCGCGCTGGGCGGCGACTCGGTCGGCTAAATCGTCGAGGAGGTCCGCGCGTTGAGTCCAGGTCGTCTGCCGCCACGGTCCGGCGTCAAATGCCTTCCGAGCCGCGGCAATCGCGCTCTCTGTGTCCTCGCACCCGCCCTCGGCGACACGAGCCACCTCCGATCCGTCGCCGGGATCGAGGATCGATCGCGTCTGTCCGGACGCCGCTTCGCGCCACATTCCGTCGATGTACAAGCGCGTCACGAGGCTGCCTCCTTGCGGTAAAACGGCAGGTTCAACGGCGACAAAGGCGTGTTGCCGAGGATCATGTCCGCCGCCTTCTCCGCGATCATCAAGACCGGCGCGTAGATGTTGCCGTTGGTCACCGCGGGCATCACCGAAGCATCCACGACCCGCAATCCGCGCAAACCGTGCACCGCCAGCTCGGGCGTCGTCACGGCGTCATCGCCAGCGCCCATCGCGCAGGTGCAGCTTGGGTGATACGCGCTCTCGAGCTCGCGACGAATGAAGGCAAGCACCTCGTCATCGGTCTGCACATCGGGTCCGGGCGCGAGCTCCTCGCCGCGGAATTCGTCGAACGCCGGCTGGGTCATCAGGTGGCGCGTTACCGCGATCGCTTCGATCCACTCGCGCTTTTCCTGCTCGGTCCCCAGGTAGTTGAAGACGATCTCGGGGTAATCGGCGGGGTCGCTGGACGTGATGCGCACGTGTCCGCGGACATCGGTGTTCATCGGCCCGACATGCACCTGGTAGCCGTGGCCCGCATTGGGCGCCGTGCCGTCATAGCGAACAGCGAGCGGCAGGAAGTGGTACTGCAGGTTGGGATACGGCACGCGGTCGTTGCCGCGGATGAAGCCGCCCGCTTCGAAGTGATTGCTGGCCCCGGTTCCAGTCCGTTCAAAGAGCCACTCAAAGCCGATCGCGGGTTGGTTGTACCACTTGAGCGAGGGGTAGAGGCTGACCGGCTTCTTGCAGGCGTATTGCACGTACACCTCGGCGTGGTCCTGCAGGTTCTCGCCAACCCCGGGAATATGAGCGACGACGTCGATGCCGAGGCCTTCGAGCCGTTTCGCGTCCCCGACTCCGGAATGTTGAAGCAGCGCAGGCGAGTTGATCGCGCCGCCGCAGCAGATGATTTCGCCGCCGCGCACGACGGACTCCCGGCCGCCTTCGGAAATCGCCACGCCGACGGCTCGGTCGCCTTCGAAGACGATGCGGGTCGCCATCACCCCGCAGCGTACCTCGAGGTTGGGTCGGCCCAAGACCGGATGCAGGTAAGCCCGCGCGGCGTTCCAGCGGCGGCCGCGATAGGTCGTGCGGTCGAACTTGCCAAAACCCTCTTGCTGGTAGCCGTTGACGTCGTCGGTGAGCGGATAGCCGGCCTGCTCCGCCGCTTTGAAGAACGCGTCGAAGAGCGGGTTGTCGCAGTCAGGTGTCGTCAAATACAGCGGCCCGGCGTCGCCTCGGTAGTCATCGCCGCCGACCAGCCGCGTTTCGATTCGCTTGAAGTACGGCAGCACGTGCGCGTAGCTCCAATCCTGCAGGCCGGGCATGGCGGCCCACTTCTGAAAATCCATCGCGTTGCCGCGGATGTAGATCATGCCGTTGATGGTGCTGGAGCCACCGAGGACCTTGCCCCGAGGCTGGTAGACCCGTCGCCCGTCGAGGAAGGGTTCAGGCCCGGACTCGTACCACCAGTTGTAGGTCTTGCTCGCGAGCGGCCAGGTGAGCGCCGCGGGCATGTGGATTCGGAAATCCCACTTCCGATCGGGGCCGCCGGCTTCCAACACGAGGACGCTTGTGGACGGATCTTCGCTTAGTCGATGGGCAAGCACGCAGCCGGCCGATCCGGCCCCCACGATGATCTTGTCGTATATGCGGTCGGACACGGCTGCACAGTGGGACGCGTGGCAGCCGGTGTCAAAGCCGCACGGTCAGCGGGAGGAGGCCCTGCGCTACTGCACAGTTCCGAGCGCGAAGGACATCATCTTCGCGAAAACGGACTGTCCGCCGCGGGCCAGCAGGTCGTTGTGACCGGCGCCCTTGATGGTCACCAACTCGGCCTCGGGGAACGTCTCGGCGAGGGCTTTTCCGTGGCTGTAGGGAACGATGCCGTCGATCTCGCCGTGCACGATGACGACGGGAATATCGATACGTTTGGCGCGGGTGAGGTTGTCGAATCGGTCGCGCAACAACAGCCTCACGGGCACCCATGGGTAGTGGCCGGCAGCGACATCGGGCAGCGACTTGAACGGCGACAAGAGCACGAGTCGAGCGCCCTCGCCTGCCGCGGCCAATGCACAAGCGGCCCCAGACCCCAGTGAACGTCCCTGCAGGACGGTGCGTTCCCGGGGAATCTTCAGCTCTTCGCGCAGGTAACGAATCGCGGCGGTGGCGTGGTCGACGATGGCTTGCTCGGACGTCTCTTGCTCGGCGAGCGGGCCATAGCCCGGGAATTCGACGGCCAGGAACCCGATGCCACGGCGCCCGTACAACGCTGCCAATTCCGCTTGGCCGGCAAGCTGTTCGGCGTTGCCGTGAAAATGCACAACGACCGGTCCGCCTTCGGCTGGCGCTACCCACAAAGCCGCCCCTTGCGCCGACTCAGGACCGAAACGAACAAGCTCGAGCGCGCCGGATGACGCGACGGGGAGAGGCGGCGGGGCCGGAAACACCATCTTGCGCTGCAAGACGAACAGGGAAAGGACAACGACGACCCACGCGCCGACGATGATCAGGACGATCTGCATCACGCGCCGTTGCACAGGATCGGCCGGTTGTGGCGAGGAAAGTTGCTTACCGCGGCTTAGCCTTCGCCATCGCCCGAGTCGCCATCACCGCGCATGCGGAACAGCGCGATCGCGGCGATGAGCACACCGAACGCGGCCGCGAGCAGCAGCAACAGCGACGGATCGCTCATTTCGGCCTGCGGCATCTCGCGCGGGGCCTGGCCGAGATGCTCAACCAGGGTCGCGGGCGAGGGCATGTTGCCGGGAGGGCCAACGCCGGGTTTGTTGCCGGCCAGCGGTTTGTGAGCAGCGACGGCCCAGACCTTCTCATCGGAGTCCGAACCGAGCGCCGATTCGGCCTTGGCGACCATGATGTCGTCGGGCGCGGCTTTCCAGGTCAGGCACCACGCGCCGACGACCTTGCCTTTGCAGTCGCGCTTGGGGTCGGTGAGCGTGAGCTCGAAGCACGCGCTCTTGTCGGCGGTGCACACCTTCGCGGTGACCGACGTCTTCTCGATCTTGGCGTTGTCGAGCACGAGCTCGGGAGCCATGCGTCCAAACGCCGCCTCGAGCAGCACGTTGGACTTGGGCGGCAACACGCGGCCGTCGGTCGGCCCCGCTTTGACGGCCGGCGGCGGCGTGTCGTCAGGCGTCTTGGGCTTGACGGCACCGGGCGTCTTGGTCGGCTTGTCGGCCGCCGGAATCGAGTCTTCGGAAACGGCGTCGTCGTCCGCGAACGCAGGCATGGAAACCAGCATTGTCGCGGCGGCGAGGCCCACAAGGAACGGGCGGAGTCGGGTGTTCATGGCTCGATAGTACGCCGATGCCGGCGCGCCGCAACATCGGGTAGCAGTCGTCGTTTTGAGGAGCCGTCAGGTCCCCGACAGTTCCATCGTCGTGGTCAGCTCGATGTCGGGGTTCTTTTCGGCGATGTAGTCCGACCGGAAGCGGGTCTCGGTCAGCAGGCACAGGTAACCGCGCTCATCCCGGTAGAGGTCCTGGATGTGGCGGCGCTCGAAGGTCTTGAGATCGAAGGCATCGTCGTGGCGGACCCAGCGACAGACCCGCAGGTTGGACTGGTTGAACGTGCACTCAACCCGGTATTCGTCACGAAGACGGGCCGCGATGACCTCGAACTGCAGCGATCCGAGCGCGCCGACGATCCACCGGCTGCCGAGCAGGGGTCGGAAAAGCTGCGCAGCGCCCTCTTCGCAGAGCTGTTGCAGGCCCTTGGAGAGCGCCTTTTGCCGCATCGGATCTTTGAGTTGCGCTTCGCGGAAGAGCTCGGGCGCGAACTTGGGCAGCGCGGTGAAGCCGAGCTTTTCGCCCTCGGTGAACGTGTCCGCGATGCGGATGGTGCCGTGATTGGGGATGCCGATGATGTCGCCCGGCCAGGCCTCGTCCACGAAGTCGCGGTCACGACCGAGAAACGTCATGGCGTTGCGCACCACCGACGATTTGTTGGTGCGGACATGGTGCAGCTTCATCCCGCGTGCGTAGCGGCCCGAACATACGCGGATAAACGCCATGCGATCGCGGTGACGCGGGTCCATGTTCGCCTGGATCTTGAAGACGAAGCCCGAAAACTTCGACTCCTCCGGCTCAACAAGGCGGTGTTCCGTGGCGCGAGGCTGCGGCGGCGGGCTGAGCTCACAAAAGCAGTCGAGCAGCTCTTTGACACCGAAGTTGTTGAGCGCCGATCCGAAGAACACGGGGGTCAGTTGGCCGCGGTTGAACGCGACGGGATCCCACTCGTCGGCGGCCACCTGGATCAGCTCGACCTCTTCGCGCAAGACATCGGCGTCAGCGCCAAGCAGCTCGTCGACAACCGGTGCATCGAGATCGTTGATCAGCTCGCGCTCATTGGCGCGGCCTCGCGCGGCGGCCTGGTAGAAGCAGAGCTGGCGCTCGCGCAGATCGTAGACGCCCTTGAAGTGAGGCCCGCTGCCGATCGGCCACGTAAACGGCGTGCTGGCCATCTCAAGCTTCTTTTCGAGCTCCTCGAGCAGCTCCAGCGGCTCCCGGGCGCCGAGGTCGAGCTTGTTCATGAACGTGATGACCGGCGTGCGCTGCCGGCGACACACCTCGAGCAGCTTCTCGGTCTGCGCTTCCACGCCCTTGCTGGCGTCGATCACCATCAACACACCATCGACCGCGGTGAGCGTGCGGTAGGTGTCTTCGGAGAAGTCGTTGTGGCCCGGTGTGTCGAGCAGGTTCAGCGCGAGCCCCTTGTATTCGAAGCTCATCACCGACGTCGTGACCGAGATGCCGCGCTCCTTTTCAACGCTGATCCAGTCGCTGCGAGCCGACCGTTGGGCCTTGCGCTGCTTGACCGCCCCGGCGAGCTGGATCGCTCCACCAAAGAGCAGCAGCTTCTCGGTGATGGTCGTCTTACCGGCGTCCGGGTGGCTGATGATGGCGAACGTCCGACGGCGCGCGATCTCTTCGGCGGCGCGTCTTGCAGGGGCGGCTTCCATCGTCTCTTTTCCTTCGTAAACCGCACCATGCACACGAACTTGCGGGCAAACGCGGGGTCGGGCGACTACCACAACATGCCGATTCGTGGCAAAAGCGGCGGCCCGTTTCATCTCAGGATGCGCCATGAGCACAACCCAAGCAGATTCGCCTGCCGAGCCCCAAGCCGCGACCGATTCCCACGCCGAGTTCCCGCCCGTCAACACGATCGACCCGCAGTTCACCATTCGGGCGATCCTGACGGGCATGGTCATCGGCGCGGTCCTGTCGCTGTGCAACGTGTACGCGGGCCTCAAGATCGGCTGGGGCTTCAATATGTCGATCACGGCGGCGCTGCTGTCGTTCGCGCTCTGGCAGAGCCTTCACAAAGCGTTCGGGACCCCGCACTGGGGGATGCTCGAAAACAACATCAACCAGACCGCGGCGTCGTCAGCGGCGTCCATTTCGTCGGCCGGTCTGGTCGCGCCAATCCCGGCGCTGACGATGCTCACCGGCTTCGAGCTGGGCTGGGGCTGGCTGTCGGTCTGGGTCTTCGCTGTGAGCATCGTCGGCATCGTGGTCGCGATCGGCCTGCGCCGGCAGATGCTGATCGTCGACAAGCTGCCCTACCCCAACGGCATCGCGACGGCAGAGACCATCAAGAACATCTACGCGGACGGCAAAGAGGCCATGGCCCGGGTCAAGTACCTGATGGGCGGCGGCCTCGTTGCGGGTCTGTGGAAGCTCGCCATCAAGGGCAAAATCGTCTCCAGCTTCAAGGTCGGCCTGATCACGATTCCGGGCACGTTCGCGGTCGCGACCAAGGGCGGCTTCGTCAAGGCGGGCATCAAGTCGTTCACGTGGAAGAACGTCACATTTGCGCTCGATCCGTCGCTGCTGATGGTCGCGGTCGGCGGGCTCGTTGGCCTGCGTGCCGGCGCGTCGATGCTGCTCGGTTCGTTCATCGGCTGGGTGTTGCTCGCGCCGTGGGCGATCGAACAGGGTTGGGCCGCTGCGGGTGGCGCCGCGCCCGAGGCGATGTGGTACCGCGCGACGATCAAGTGGCTGCTCTGGCCCGGTGTCGCGATGATGGTAACGGCGTCGCTGACATCGTTCGCGTTTTCGTGGCGCTCGGTCGTCGCCGCGCTGATGCCAAAGCGAGACACTACCGTCGCCAAGGACACCGAGCACGACGTGCCCCGCAATTGGTTCGTGGGCGGCGTCGCGATCGCGATGGTGCTGGCGGTTTGGACCCAGGCCGGGCTCTTCGACATCGCGGTTTGGACCGCCGTTGTCGCCGTGCTGATGACCTTCGTTCTCGCGATCGTCGCCGCTCGCGTGTCCGGTGAGACGGGCATCACCCCGGTCGGCGCGATGGGCAAGGTGACGCAGCTGATGTTCGGCGTCATCAGCCCCGGCAACGCCGCTGCAAACCTGATGGCCGCCAACGTGACCGGCGGTTCAGCCAGCCAGTGCGCCGACCTGCTCCACGACATGAAGACCGGCGCGATGATCGGCGCGTCACCGAAGCTGCAAGCGCTCGCCCAGGTGTTCGGCGTCATGGCGGGTTCGCTCGCGGGTTCGGCCGGCTACCTGCTGATGATTCCCGACCCCGCGAAGATGTTGATGACCAAGGAATGGCCGGCGCCCGCGGTGGTCGCGTGGAAAGCGGTCGCCGAGATCTTCATGAAGGGCATCGACGCCATGCCCGAAGGCGCCGTTGACGCCATGCTTATCGCGGGCTCCATCGGAGTGGTCGCGGCCGTGATCGAAAAGCTCGCCCCCAAGCACGTCACCAAGTGGATCCCCTCGGCCGGCGCGATCGGGCTCGGGTTCACGCTGCCTGCCTTCTACTCGCTGTCGATGTTCATCGGCGGCGTCGCCCTGGTGATCAGCAACAAGTTCGCCAAGTCGTGGGCCGACCGCTTCCTCATCGTGCTCGCCGCAGGTGTTGTCGCCGGCGAGAGCATCACGGGCGTCGGTATCGCGATCCAGACGATTCTCGCGCCATAGATCGGCATCGCGCCGTAGATCGGCCTCGCGCCCTGGGTCGGCCTCGCGCCAGAGATCGGCCTCGCGCCAGAGATCGGCCTCGCGCCAGAGATCGGCATCGCGGCATAGATCGGCATCGCGGCATAGATCGGCATCGCGCCGTAGATCGGCATCGCCAGCACGCGTCGCATCTCTCGCGAGCCGGGTAGCAGTCGCGAATGCCATTCGCCAAACAGGCGCGAATTCCAACGGTTACAACACGTTAGAACGGGCTTTCGCGCATACCCAATATTCTGGTTTACATTTCGATACTTGCGTGTCCGCTTGGTCGTGCAAATGTAACGGTCAAGCCGCGCGCGTCCGCGTGTTGGTGATTCGCCCTGAAACAACCGAGCACGGCGCTTTTCGCCGTCTTCTTGTGAGCCGGCCATGGCAGGCGTTGCCGTCCGTCCCGTTGCGATCGTGGTTGCGCTCGGCCTCAGCGGGGTCGTCGGCTGCGGCTCGGTCCGCCCTGAAGACAGCCAGCCGCAGTGTCCCGACACGTGCGATGACGGCAACGTGTGCACCGAAGACAGCTGCGAAGAAGCGACCGGACAGTGCGTCAACACGGCTGCCGACGCGCCCTGCGACGATGGCAACGCGTGCAGTGAAAAGGACCTGTGTTCGGCCGGGACGTGCAAAGCCGGTGGCGAGCGCTCGTGCGACGACGGAAAGCTGTGCACCACCGATAGCTGCGACGCGACGAAGGGCTGTCTGACGTCGTTCAACACCGTCGGGTGCGATGACGGCGATGTCTGTACCGAAAAGGACGCGTGTTCGGCCGGCAGCTGCACCGGGTCCAATCCGCGCGACTGCGACGACGACAACGTGTGCACCGACGACAGCTGCGACAAGGCGAACGGCTGCAGCAACGAACCAAACACCGCTGGGTGCGACGACGGCAGCAAGTGCAGCACGGACGACGCGTGCGATCTCGGCCTCTGCATCGGCGGCAAGCTCATCAATTGCGACGACGGCAACGCCTGCACCAAGGACAGCTGCGCGACGGCGACCGGGTGCGTCAACAAGCTCGCGGCCGGCTCTCTATGTGACGACGGCGACCCGTGCACGACCAACGACCAGTGCGGCGACACAGGCTGCGAGGCAGGGACGGCGAAGATCTGCGACGACGGCGACCCCTGCACGGTGCAAGAGGCGTGCAAGTTCGGCGTCTGCAACGGCGGCGTGCCCAACACGTGCAACGACAAGGATCCGTGCACGATCGACAGCTGCAAGGCGTTCGTCGGCTGCCAGAAGGTCGCCGCCAGCGGCCCGGGTTGCGATGACAACAACGCCTGCACGGCCAAGGACACCTGCAGCTTCGGCGCGTGTGTGGGGGCGAAGGTCAGCTGCGATGACGGCAACGCGTGCACCAACGACAGCTGCGCGCCAAAGACGGGATGTGTCAACGCCGCCAACACCAACACGTGCGATGACGGCGACGCGTGCAGCGTGGGTGACGCGTGCCTGGCTGGCTCCTGCCGGGCCGGTCCGCCGCTGGGATGCAAGACGTGCGGCAATGGCGCGGTCGACGGGCTGACGGTGAACGCGCCGACCAAGTGCGCGTCGACAGCCGCGACCACCATCAGCTCCAAGAAAGACTTCGACGCCTGGCGGGTCAAAGCGAACACGCCGCTGACCATCGACGGCACGGTCGACTTCGGCGGCAGCCTGCTGCACATCGAGACGCCCTGCGCCGTGGTCATCAAGAAGGCCGCGAAGCTCACGGGCATCGACAGCGCCTTCATCGCCGCGTCCAAGCTCACATTCGACGGCGGCTTGCAGAGCAAAGGCATGGTGATCATCCGCGCGGACACGCTCACACTTTCGGCCGACGCCGCGATCGGCGGTCAGGCGATCACCAACCCCACGAGCATCGCGATCGAGGCGAATTCGGCGGCGCTTGCCGGCCCGCTGACCTCGTCGGGAGAGCTCTGCGTGGAGGCCAATACCGTCGCTTTCGGCTCCAAGTCGGCGACCGGCGCAACGCTGATGACGGCCGCGGGACCGATCCTGGTCGCCGGCCTCAAGGACGTCGCGGTGGCGGCGCGCGTCAACGCCGGTGCCGCTGTCACCATCCGTTCCAAGGGGGCGCTCAAGGCCGGTCAGGACACCCAGTTCAACGGCGGCAAGCTCATCGCGTTCGAGTCCGGTTCGGATCTCGTCTTCGGCGGGTCGATCACAGACGCCGGTTCCCTGACGTTCAAGGCGGGCCAGGACCTCAAGCTTGTCGCTCAGAGCAAGATCGCGGCGCTCGGGAGCATCAAGATAACAGCCGAAGCAACGCTGCAACTCGCTGGCAGCATCGACCGCAAGGGCCAGCTGACCGGCCTCGGCAAGAAGCTCAGCATGGTCACCAATGCGGTGATCCTGGGCAGCGGCGGGGTCGATCTGAAGTCATCGTCTGTGACGTCCACGCTGCTGGTGGACGGGCGAATCGCGGGCTCCAAGCTCGTGTCGGTCAACGGTCAGTCGATCAAGATCGGCGCGGACGCGATGATCGAGAAGAACGACGTCGTGGGCATAATCGGTATCGATAAGGTCGAGGTGGCCGGCAAGATTCTCAACAACAAGTCGGTGATCGTGAAGGCGACCGAGGTGACGGTCACCCACGGCAAAGCGCTCGTGGGCAACACGAACTGCGCGCTGCAAGGCGCCATCGGCAAGAACTCGGCCGTGTCGAGTTGCCAAAGCACCAAACCGTAGCCAACCATCGGGCCATGCTCGACCTTCCCGCGGCCGGCCCGCTCGACCCAGCCGACAAGTACATCGCCTTCCTCGGCGACTCCCCGACCCCGTTCCACGCCGTTGTGCAGTGCGCCAACCGGCTCAATTCGGCCGGTTTCCGCGCGCTTCGCGGCGACGACAAGCTCACCATCGGTGCGGGCGAAAAGCGCTACGTCATCCACCCCGACGGCAAGACGCTCATCGCGATCGTTGGCGGGTCCCGGTCGCCTGTCGAAACCGGCTACGCAATCTGGGGGGCGCACACCGATAGCCCCGACTTGCGCCTGCGCCTCAACCCGCTGGAGGCCAAGGCGGGCACGGTGTTGCTCAACACCCAGGTTCATGGCGGCATCATCCGCCGCTCGTGGCTCGATCGACCGCTCGCGATGGCCGGCGCGCTCTTCCAGGTCGCGCGCGGTGCAGACGGCGCGCCAGTTTTCTCACCGATCACCGGCCAGCCCATCGTGACGCGGACGCTCGTTTATCTCGACCAACCGCTCGCGCTCATTCCCGACCTCGCCATCCACCTCGATCGCGAAAAGAACGACAAGGGAGCGGTCAATCCGCAAAAGCACCTCAACGCCGTCTTCGCGACCCGCGGGACGGAGGAAGAAGCAACCAGGGCCCTGTCTATCGCCGTTGGCGTGCCGTTGGCGGAGATCGATGGCTTCGACCTGCACCTCGTCCCGCTTCACAAGCCGATGCGAGTTGGCGTGGATCGATCGCTGGTAACCGGCGCGCGCCATGACGATTTGGCGATGGTCTTTGCCGGGCTGACCGGGCTGATCGAGGCGAGCGAAGACAGCCCACACCCGCGCACGATGGTCGGGGCGTTCTTCGACGCCGAGGAGACCGGCTCCCAAACAGCGTCAGGCGCCGCCAGCAACTTCCTGCGGGATGTCTTGATGCGCGTTGTGCGCAACCACCCCGAGACCCCCAAAGACTGCGATCATGAGCCCGCCCTGCTGCGCTCGATCGTCATCAGCGGCGACATGGCCCACGCGCTGCACCCCAACTGGGAAGACAAACACGACAAGCACCATGCGCCGCTCATCAACGAAGGCGTCGTCATCAAAGTCAACACCAACGACCGCTACGCCACCACGGGCGAGACGGCCGCCATGGTCCGCGCCTGGTGTGAGGCAGCGAATGTGCAGGTGCAGGCCTTCGTGACACGCCAGGACATGGGTTGCGGCACCACGATTGGCCCGATCACGGCCGCCCGGCTCGGCGCGCGTACGGTCGATATCGGCACGCCGATGTGGGGCATGCACAGCACACACGAGACGATGGGCGCCGAGGACGTGGCCGCGGCGATTCGGCTGGCGCGCGTCTTCTTCAACGGCGGCTGAGGGTCGTCTTTGCCGCTGAAAGGGTCTGTCGCGCTGGGAATTAGTAAAGCAAGGTTTACTACTTGCCAGTTGCTACTTCTTCTTCTTTCGTTTGCCCGACTTCTTGCTCTTGCTCGCGACGGCAGCGGCAGCTTCGGCCTGGCGCTCGGCTTCGAGCTCGGGCGACCACGGCACGGCCTCGGGGATCGCGTCGATCGGCTGCTTGAGCGCGCGGACGAGAAAGAACACGCCCACGACAACCGGGAGAATCGACAGGTATTGGCCCATGGTCAGCTGCAGGCCTTCACCTGCGGTCGCGATTTGTTTGGCATTGGCGACGAATTTGTCGACCTGGTACTCCTTGAAGAATTCGACGATGAAGCGACACGAGAAGTACGAGATTAGGAAAACGCCGGTGTAGAAGCCGCTGCCTGCGCGGCGGATTTTGCGGCTCTTGAGAAACATCAGCAGGGCGAACGTGAACAGCCCCATGAGCACTTCGTACAGCGCTGTCGGATGCCGCGGGATGGCGGGTTCAATGCCTGCAAAACGGTCGTAGCGAGCGAAGATGACAGCCCACGGACCGTCCCAGGCGCGGCCAACGATCTCGGAGTTGAAGAAGTTGCCGATCCGAACCCCGCCGGCCGCGAAGGCGACGGCGGGCACGAACATATCCGCGATGCGTAAGAACTTGAGTTTGTTGCGACGACCGAAGAGCCAAACGACGAAGAAGAGGCCGATCGTGGCGCCGTGGCTGGCGAGGCCGCCCTTCCAGAAGTAGAGAATCTCGATCGGGTTGGCGAGATAGCGCTCCGGTTCGTAGAACAGGCAATGGCCCAGGCGCGAGCCGAGCACGATGCCGAGCACGCCGTACAGCAGGAAGTCTTCGGCGAAGATCGGCGAATAACCGCGCTGCATCGCTTCGCGGCGCCAGATATACAGGCCGGCATAGATGGTCGCGGCGAACCACAGGCCGTAGTAGCGAATCTGCAGGGCACCGAAGTCGACGAGGATCGGATCGATGTCCCAGGTGAAGAGGGCGGCGAACATGAGGTGTCCGGGTGCGGGTCGCGAAAGGGCGCGGAGGCTACCGCAAATCGACGTGCTGTGAAGGCGGTTCTGGCGGCGGCTGAGCCGGCTTCGGGATCAGAACTCGGCGCGGAGGCCCAGCGAGGGAACGATCGGCAGACCGGTTCCGTACACCTGCTTGCTCGCGTCGAAATTGTACTGGATCCACGTGGGGTTCTGGCGGTTGTAGACGTTCTGCACGTCCAGGTAGAAGTTGAACATCCACGTGTCGTAGACCCACTTCTTGTCGATCCGGATGTCGAGCTGGTGGAACATGGGCAGGCGCGTGCAGTTGGTGCAGGTCGAGCGAACGCGCGTGTACGTGTCGTTTTGCTCGTTGTAGACCGCGGTTGTCAGCGCGGTTTGGGGGTTGCCGCTGGTCAGCCGGAAGCGGGCACCGACCTCCCAGTTGGCGGGCAGCTTGTAGGACGCCACGGCCGTCACGATGTGCGTCTGGTCCCAGCCGAATAGCCGCGGCTCCTCGCCCGGATGATCGATACGGGTCGCGCGCTGGAGCGTGTAGCTCACCCAGCCGAAGAAGCGTCCGTGGGTCTTGTGCCGCAGCAGGACCTCGGCGCCGTAGACCCGCCCGGTGCCCTCGTTGACGAAGATCTTGCCCGGCTGCGGGATGAGGCCTTCGGGCGGGACGGCGAGGTTCCACTGGTACTTGTGAAAGGCGAGCAGATCGATATCGAGGTAGTCGGTGAAGTTGTACTCAAAGCCCGCGGACGTCTCCCAGCATTCCGCCGGGAGCAGGCTCGGATTGCCAAATGTGTCCATGTACTGGGGCGGTTCGGCTGGCTGGCTGGTCATGCCTGTCGCGCCCTTGAGGGTCAGCTGTTCGTCCCACTTGTAGCGCGAGTTGATGCGCGGCGTGACCGTCTGCCCGGTGCCCAAACCTCGGAAGAAGTCGACGCGCACACCCGGCACGATCTCAAGGCTCTTGGACAGCTTGAAGACCGCGTCCATGTACGCCGCAGGCTGCGCGATGACCTCGCTGACCTCAAACCCGGCGCGCCCCTTGCCGGGCGGGTTGGCGATCTGGCCACGTTCGCCTGTGAACGCCACGACAGGACCGCGCGCATCGATGTCGAAGATGGCCGCGAAGACGTCCAGGCCTGTTCGTAGTTGGATCGGGCCCTCGCCGAACGTGAAGTCCTGCCGGAAGGTGAGCTCTTGGCCGCCGCCGCTGATGCGGAAGAGGTTGCCGACCTTCACGTCGACGCCGCCAAACAGGATTCCGGCCGTGGTGCGCGACTTCCAGCCGTCGTTTTGGTGACGCAGGACGCCGACAAGCCCGGTGAACCCCGAGTCGTTGGCGATCTGGCCCTTGACGTCGGGGAACGCTGCCGGGGGCTGGTCGATGAGCATCCGCACGCCGTCCTGGGTGCCGTAGGCGAGGAAAGAGAAGTTGGTGTTGCTGCTGATGCGATGGTCGAGCTTGAGCTGCCAATCGTAGTAGCGAGGCGCCTGGGAAAACGGCAAGACACCGTCGGGCACCACCGCGCTGAGGATCGCGTCGATGTAGCTGCGACGGCCGGCGATGGCGAAGTGCGTGTCCTCGGTGATCGCGCCCCGCACGAGGACGCCGGTGTGAAAGGCGTTGGACTCGAGATAGCCGCTGATCTTGTCGTCTTTGGGCAGCGCGAGACGAGCGGTGAGCACGCCGCCCATGCCGCGACCGTAGCGCACCGGATAGCCGCCGGCGGTGAAATCGACGCCTTCGAGGATGTCGGTGTTGAGGATCGAGTAGAGGCCGCCGAAGTGATAAAAAACGCGGACGCGCTGGCCCTCGATGAACATCTGGGTGTCCTGCGGTGCCGAGCCACGAACCACCAGCAAGCCGGCGCCGGAGCGGGCGACACCGGGCAGGTTTTGGACGACCTTGAACGCATCGCCATAGACGCCGGGGACGCGCTGGATCTCTTCGGTGGAAAGGGAACGGCGTGCGATCTGACCGGGCTGGGGCGGGGCTTCGGCGGTGGCCCGGTAGAGCGTGTAACTCTTGCGTTCGGGGCGCAGGTCGATCGCGGTTGTCTTGGCCTTCTTGACGACGACGGTGCGCCGCAAGGGTTTGTGATCCGCGCCAGGGACGTAGACGCGATGTTTGCCGGCCGGGAGCACGCCGAAGCGGTAGCGGCCTTCGCTGTCGGTGAGCGCGGTCTTGTTGAGCCTGGGGATCATCACGGTCATGCCGACCAGCGGGCGCCCCGTGCCACGTTCCTTGAGCAGCCCGGTGAGGCTCGAGAAGCCCTCGAACGCCCAGACAGCCTGCCGTCGTTGATAGCGGCCCAGCGAGCGGGATCGGGTGCGGCGATCGACGCGCATCTCGGGGCGGAATCGGAAGCGGTAGCGGATGGCGACCGGGATCGGCTCTCCGTCGGCCGTGGCGGGCGCGAACTGGAGCTTGAACGCGGCGGTCTTGGCGGCTTCGTCGAAGTGGGCGCCGGCGCTCTTGACGACGTCGACCTTGATGACCTTGCCCGTGGCGTCGAGGACGATTTGCAGCATCACGCTGCCGCGCAACCCGCGCGAGAGCAGCTCCTTGGGGTACTCGGGCGCGACGAACTTGGTCAGTTTTGGCGGGACGATGACCGGCTTTTTCGCCTTGGCGGCGAATGCGGGCGTCGGTGCGATGGCGACGGTTCCCGCGACGGCCAGGACGACCGCGACAAAGACGGCGACAGCGGGGCCGCTGACGGGGCGGGACACGGCGCTGGAGTGGGTCGGGCGAACGTGCACCGCAATGGTATAGCGTCTGAGGCCGCGCGGCGGTAGCGCGTCGCCCTTGTTCAACGGCCCGTCGAGCCGAATCCGCCCGAACCACGCTCGGTTGCGTCGAGGTCGTCGACGCTGACTATGTGCACTTGGACGATGGGCGTTATCACCAATTGGGCGATGCGATCGCCGCGATGAATGGTGTACGGGCGGCTCCCGAAGTTGACGAGCAAGACCTTCACCTCACCCCGGTAGTCGCTGTCGATCGTGCCGGGCGAGTTGATCATGGTCAGACCGTGGCGGATCGCGTTGCCCGAGCGCGGGCGCACCTGGGCTTCGTAACCGAAAGGAACGGCCATCGCGAGACCGGTCGGAACCGCGACACGTTGCATGGGCGCGATCGTGATCGGATCGATGATCGCGGCGAGCAGGTCGCAACCCGCTGAGCCTGGCGTCTGGTAGCGCGGCAGGGGCAGGTCCTGGTCCGCATCGGGATCCAGTCGCAAGAGCCGCAACATGGGGCGCTGGGAAGCCGTCATGTGGCGTTGTATAAGCCAGCCGCCCGAGGTTGGCCACAGGACGTTGGGGAACGCCCATCGGATCGCGGTATTGCGCCGACATCGCGGCTGGTGGGAGAGCCAATGGAAGCGGTATTTGCGATCGGAACGTCGTTGTCGGCCCAGGCTGCGGTGGACATCGCGCGCGGACATCGCAAGGTCGAGATCGGCTCCGAGGCGCACGCCCGAATCGTCGCAGCCCGCAAGGTGGTCGAAGCGGCGCTCGCGGACGTCGACGTCGCCCACTACGGCATCAACACAGGTTTTGGGGCGCTCGCCGAGGTGCCGATCCCCGCCGACCAGCTCCGCCAGCTGCAGATCAACCTGGTTCGCTCACACGCAACCGGGGTCGGCGCACCATTGCCGCGACCCATCGTTCGCCTTGTGATGCTGCTGCGGGCCCAGGTTCTCGCCGCAGGGCATTCCGGTGTGCGTCCGCTCGTCGTCGAGAAGCTCGTCGAGATGCTCAACCGCGGCGTGCACCCGATCATCCCGTGCCAGGGGTCGGTCGGTGCGTCTGGAGATCTCGCCCCTCTCGCCCACCTCGCGCTTGCCCTGATCGGCGAAGGAGAAGCCGAATACGGCGGCGTTCGCATGGCCTCGGACGTCGCGTTGGGCCTTGCTTCGATACAACCGCTGGCGCTCGACGCCAAGGAAGGTCTGGCGCTCATCAACGGCACCCAGGTCATGACGGCGATCGGGCTGGTGGCGTTGGCTCGGGCGCGCAAAGTCGTTCGGGCCGCCGATATCGCCGGGGCGTTGACCGTCGAAGGAATGTTGGCGTCCGTCCGGCCTTTCGATGACCGGATCCAGGCGCTGCGTCCCTACGCTGGTCAGTCGCGTGTGGCCGCCAACCTGCGAAACCTGTGCGCGGACAGCCCGCTCGTCGAATCGCATCGCGACTGCGGACGGGTGCAGGATCCCTATTCGCTGCGCTGCATGCCCCAGGTTCACGGCAGCGTTCGGGACGCGCTCGCCCACGTGCGGCAGCAGATCGAGATCGAGCTCAACGCCGTAACCGACAACCCGCTCGTTTTCGCCGGTGCGACCGATGGCGCGGTGAAAGAAGGCGCCGTCATTTCGGGCGGCAACTTCCACGGTCAGCCGATGTCGATGGCCTGTGACTACGCGGCGATCGCGATGACGACGCTCGCCAATATCTGCGAACGGCGCGTCGAACAGCTGGTCAATCCCCACCTCAACAACGGGCTGCCGCCGTTTCTGTCGACCAACTCCGGCCTCAACTCGGGGTTTATGATCGCGCAGGTCACCGCGGCGTCGCTCGTCAGCGAATCCAAGGGGCTGTCGACGCCCAACTCGGTCGATTCGATTCCGTCGAGCGCATCGCGCGAAGATCACGTCAGCATGGGTCCCATCGCGGCGCGCCGGTTCCTGGACGTCGTCGAGAACGCCGAACGTGTCGTCGCCATCGAGCTGATGTGTGCGGCGCAGAGCATCGACCTCCGCGCTCCGTTGACCCCGGGTCGCGGCACGACAGCGGCGTGGCAGTGCATTCGCGAGGCGGTGACCAAGCTTGAAGAGGACCGCATCTTGTACCCCGAGATCGAGAAGGTGGCCGACCTCATTCGCAGCGGCGCGCTTGAAGACCGCGTGTCCGAGGCGCTTCACCATGGAGAGTTCGCATGAGCGATGGCAAAGCGCCGGCGGGCGGCAAGAAGAAACGCAAGAATCGACGCCTCAACCGGACGACACAATCGGATCTGCCTGCGTTGGCCGAGATCGTGGAAGCCGCCGACGACGGGATCGACCCCGGAGCGCCTGCCGAAGAGTCGGCGCCGTCCGACCCGGTGACGATCGACGTCGAAGCGACCGAACAAGCCGCCGAACAAGCCGCCGA
>CAZLMW010000002.1:45200-81525 GCA_964560875.1 uncultured Enterobacteriaceae bacterium | reverse complement strand
CCGAACAAGCCGCCGAACAAGCCGCCGAGCAAGCCGCCGAGCAAGCCGCCGGGCAGTGGGGTGACGAAAACGGCGACGCGATCGAAAGCGCCGATGCTCCGGCTGCGGGCGAAGATATTGTCCTGCAGGAGTGGCGGCCGATCAGCATGTGCTTGGATTGGCGGATCGGCCGCATCGCGTGGAACGTCAACGGACCGACGCTTTTTGCCAACGGGGACGTGCCCAACCTCGCGCACGACAGCGGAACCCACTCCCGCCGATGCGCGGAGGTCTTGCGCGCGTGGTGCGATGAACGGGCCGCAGCGGGCGAGCTGCCCGAGACGATCACGCTCGTCGAATACGGCATGGGAACCGGCTTGTTCATGCGCTTGCTGCTCGACGCGTTCAAGTCGCTGTGCGCCGATGCTGAGCTGGACTACTACGACCGGCTGCAGGTGTACGCGACCGACGTGTCATCGATGATGCTGCAGTCAGCGGCCGATCGCGGCATGTTCGCGGCGCACGAAGAACACGTGACGCTGGCGTTGGCCGACATGTTGGCGCCCGGCAAGGTCCGCGCGATCGACGCGGCCGAACACCTTGAGATCACCGGTAAAGTGGACGCGGCGTTCGCCAACTACGCGCTCGACTTGCTGCCGATCGACATCTTCCGCAGGGCGCCGCTGAGCGCCGCGGCCGGGGACAACGGCAGTGAGCCGAAGCGACCGTGGGAAGTCGTGATGGTGCGCACCTGGCTGCGCAACACCGATCAGCTCGCCGCCCACACCGACCTCGGCTTGGACGCGATCAAGGAGCTCGCCGCCAAGGCCGATCCGACCTCCGTGTCGCAGCTCGGGCCGATCTATTCGCTCTTGCAGATGGAGCTGCGCACGTTCCCGATCGACATCACGATCCACCCCGACGCGGACGCGCTGGTGCGCTACGCCGAGGACCTCGAAAACCGCCTGGGCGACGACCACGACCTGTTGCGCGACGGCACGGTCGTCTACCACAGCCGCGGGGCCATCGAAGCGGCCGAGCGGATCGCCGAACAGCTCCAGGCCAACGGGCTGCTGCTCGTGCGCGATGTCGGTTTGCACACCGCCGAGCTCGCCGCCGTGCCTCGCACTTACCAACACTTCGGGCCAACCGTCGCTGCGGCGGTCAATACGATCGAGTTCGACGCGCACTTTGCCCATGAACCTCGCAGCGGGGCGCGCGCGATCGGCCCGGGCGTCGATGGCGTGCGAAACCAGGTCGTGCGGCTGCTCGCGAAAGGCACATGTCGCATCGACGACGCGTTCCAGGCGGCGTTCGACGGGGCGCAGGACCAGGAGACCGACGCGCTCTTGAACACAGCGCGGACCACCGAGTCAGCGTCCGAAGCGGTCGAGATTTACCGGCAAGTGTTAGTTCGCGAGCCGGGCAACTGGGCGCTCATGGAAGAGACATCGCGGCGCATCGTCAGCGACGGACTGGACCCGCGAATGGCGCTCGTTATCGCGACGCGCGGGCTGAGCATCAACACCGAACACAGCGCCGGTCTTTGGGCCGTTTATGCCGACGCGCTCTGGGCGGCCGGCGACCGAACGAGCGCACGGGCGGCCTACCAGACCGCGCTGGCCGTCAACGATCGGCACGCGCGAAGTCACTACGGCCTGGCGTTCGTCGAGGCGGAAGACGGCCGCTTTGACAGCGCTTTCAAACACGTGGGCGAGGCGCTGGCCTGCGATCCGGACGGGGCCTTGCGAGCCGAGGTCTTGCGGCTGCTCGACGTGTGCCTGCGCGGTCAACGCACAGCACGCGAAGGATTCTGGGCACGGATGAACGACCGAGCCTCGCGCTGATTGCTGCTACGTCAGCCACCCTCTACGTGAGACCGATCAAACCCTTGGCACGGTGCGCCACGTAGTCGGCGGTGAATCCCAGCTTCTCGGCCAGCACATTGGCGGGCGCCGAGTAGCCAAAGCGATCCAGACCGACCGATGCGCCGTCGGCTCCAGTGTAGCGTTCCCAGCCGCGGCTGATGCCGGCTTCGATGCTGAGTTTGGCGGCCCCAGCGGGCAGAACCGAGCGCTTGTAGGTGCGATCCTGTTGGTCGAAGAGCTCGCAGCACGGCATGGAGACGACGCGCGTTCCGATACCCTGGGCCTGCAGGAGATCGGCGGCCTGCATGGCGACGTGGACCTCGGACCCGGTCGCGATGAGCACGACCTTCACGGTCCCCTCGGCATCCCGCAGCGTGTAGCCGCCGCGCGCGACACCTTCCCAAACGCTCATGCCGCCCGGATCGCGCTCCATCTCGGGGATCGCTTGGCGGGTAAGTGCCAGCGCCGTTGGTCCGTTGCGGTTGAGCAGCCCCACACGCCATGCAGCCGCCGTTTCCGCGACGTCGCAGGGCCGCATGGTCAGCAGATTGGGCACGCCGCGCAGGGCCATCAGTGTCTCCACCGGCTGGTGGGTCGGGCCGTCTTCGCCGAGGAAGATCGAGTCATGCGTGTAGACGTAGATGACCTGCTGGCGCATGAGCGCGGAGAGGCGCACGGCGGGCCGCATGTAGTCGTGGAACATCAAGAACGTGCCGACGAACGGGAGGTGGCCGCCGTGCAGAGCGAGACCGTTGGCGATCGCGGCCATGGCGTGTTCGCGAACGCCATAGTGAACGTTGCGCGGGCCGAGATCGGCGGCAGACAGGTGGCCGGACGACGCGATGCGCGTGCCGTTGCTGCCTTCGAGATCCGCCGAGCCTCCGAGCAACCCTTCGATCGTCTCGGACAAGGCTTGGATGACAGCGTGGCTGGCTTTGCGGGTGGCGAGCTTTGAACCGGTGGCCTGCGACGGCCAGGAGATGTCGGCGAGCAGCGTGTTCAGATCTGGCGCGATGCGGCGCATGAAACGACGGCCGGCCTCGGACTGCGAACGTTGCCGCCACGCTCCAGCGGTGCTCGCGAGCTCATCGTTGCGGGCCCGCATGTGCTCGTAGACGCCGTCGGGGACGTGAAACGAGAGGGTCGGATCCCACCCCATGGCCTGCTTGGTCAGCGCGATCTCGACGTCGCCAAGCGGTGAGCCGTGCGACTTGTTTGAGCCGGCCAGGTTGGGCGACATCTTGCCGATAACCGTCTTGCACCGGATCAGCGACGGGCGCTCGCGATCGGCATCCGCGGCGGTGAGGGCGGCGTCAACGGCGTCACGATCGTGACCGTCGATCGTCGTGACCGACCACCCGAACGCGTCGAAGCGCTTGCCGACGTCTTCGGTGAACGCGATATCGGTGCTGCCGTCGATCGTGATGCGGTTGTCGTCGTACAGGACGATGAGGCGGTCGAGCCCGAGGTGCCCGGCGATCGACGCGGCTTCACTGCTGATGCCTTCCATCATGCAGCCGTCGCCCGCGATGACGAAGGTGCGGTGATCGACGAGGGCGGCGCCGTACTGCGCGCGCAACCGAGCCTCGCCCAACGCCATTCCGACGGCCATGGCGAGCCCCTGCCCGAGCGGGCCGGTGGTGGCTTCGACGCCGGGGGTGTCGCCGTATTCGGGGTGGCCGGGTGTGCTGCTTTCCCATTGCCGGAAGTTGCGGATGTCGTCCATCGACACGTCGAACCCACACAGGTGCAACAGCGCGTACTGAAGCATCGAGCCGTGGCCGGCGCTGAGCACAAAGCGGTCGCGATCGGGCCAGGTTGGATCGCGTGCGTCGAAACGCAGGTGGCGGGACCAAAGCGTGTAGGCGGTGTCGGCCATGCCCATCGGCATCCCGGGGTGACCGGAATTGGCGCGCTGGACCGCGTCAATCGCGAGGGTCCGAATCGTGTCAACGCACAGCTGATCGAGGTCGGGTGCGTTGTCGTTTGGCGTGGCGCCGTGGGGGTCGTGTCCGAGATCGGTCATGGCGTGGTCCCGTATTCGCGTCGTTCCGTATTCGCGTCGTTCCGTATTCGCGTCTTTGCGGGGACGCGAGAGAGGCGCCCGTGCCGCTTGGTGAGCGGCGCTGGGGCGAGGTTTCCGAACGCGTCAATCCGTTTATTCTGTGCGCTCTTCTCCCCCGCGGCGCTGAGTAGCATAGTGACGGCGAGATCGCGATGCCCAAGCCACCACAGCGACACGCCGGGATTTGCGCGGCCGCAATCATTGCGCTGGCGGTGCTGTTCGCGGTGCCGGCTGCCCACGCGGGTCCGGTGAAGCTCGGTGGCCAGCTGCAGAGCCGCCTGTACCTGCAGCCGGCGACGGACGATCCCGACACAGACGACGACGAGTCCCAGGACGACCCCACGCGATCATTTCAACTCCGTCGCGTGCGGGCCGACTTCTACTACAAGGCCAAGCGCGTCCGCTTCAAACTCAAGCTCGCCATGGAGAAGCTGGCGCCGCGGCTCATGGACGCCTACATCCGCTACAAGATCCGCCGCGGGCTGCGTTTGTATGTCGGGCAAATGAAGCGCCGAGTGAACTACGACTACATCATCAGCTCGTCCGCTCAACGGCTTCATGAGCGGTCACTACCCGGCAATGAGATCGACAGCAGCCGCGACATCGGCGCCCGGTTGCGCGCGCGGTTTTGGGACAAACGAATCGAGGCCGAATTCGCCCTCCTCAACGGCAACGGCGCGCGAACGCTCGGCAATGACAACGGCAACTTTCGGGTCGAAGGCCGCGTCGACGCGCATGTCGGTCATCGAGTGGACGCCGAAATCACGCGGATCCCGCGGCGATTTGGCGCCATGTTCGGGGCGGGCGCGTCACGTGCGCGGCGCAACGACAAGGTCAAGTCCGACACCGGCGAGCTGCTGAGCGAATCGAAGACCGAGACGATCTGGTCGGCGCATCTTGTGGTGCAGGGATGGCGAAATGAGCTGCGCTTTGAGCACACGCGTCGGGCAGCCGAACCGATCGATGCGCGGACCGATCCGACGACCTCGCTGCCCGAGGACCTCTTTCGGGAGCGCGACGGCACGTTCATTCAATGGGCCTGGTTATTGCCTTGGCCGGGCGACGTCGAATGGAGCGCGCGGTACGGCGTGTACCGACCTTTCGGCCGGGCAAGCGACCGCGTGACAAACGCGACAGTGGGCTTCAAGTGGCTGCTGCAGGATGAGCTTGTCCAAGCCGGGATCTACGGCTGGCGAAATGTGCTGCGGCGCGCTCCCGGCACACCGCTCACGACGTACGGGCTCGTCACGCAGCTTCAATTCAAGTTGTAGCAACCGCTCCGATGGAACGCGGAAAAACCGACGCGTCACCTACGTCAGGAGCCGTGCGGGTTGCTCCGTGGGTCGAGCCGTCGCATCTTTGCGGGCATGCTCACGCTGGACAACGCAGGCTCGCAGCGCCCGATCTCGGAGGCCGCGCTCATCAAGGGCGTCAACGGCGGGCAAATTCCGATCGGGTCGCGGGTTCTCAACAGCGAAGGCCAATGGCAGCAGGTCAGCCTGTGGTACCTGGAGCACTCACGCATCGATCTGCTGACCGAGACGTCTGAACAGCGCTTCGTGGACAAACACGCCAGCGGTTTCATCGACGAGCCGGCGCTGTTGCGATTGCTGGGCCTGTACGAGGAGGCCGACAAGATCAGCGATGCGGTGCGCGAGGCCACCCAATCCAAGATCGAGACGCCCGAGTGGGGAGCGGCCGACGACCTGGCTGGAATGCTGCCCGATGGCATCGAAATGCCGCAATGGGACCCCGATCCGACCGGCGAGGTGCAGTCCGAAATCCGCAGCAACCACAAAAAGCTCCAAATTCCATGGTGGGGCGCACCTTACGAGATGCCCGTGGCCGACGCGCTGACGGTCCCGAAATGGCACGACCCGAGCACGTGGTCGGTCGACCTGCCGCCGTCGCAGAATGTTGAGTGGCGGCGCATGAAGATCGAAGGCGGCGACGGCCCGGGAGACTCGGTCGTCGAGCTGCTTGGACAAAGGCGCGCTGCGGCCCGGCGCTCCAAGCCAACGCCCCCGATCGAGTCCGCCGCCAAGCGCCGTCAGCGGGAGCGCCACGAGCGGCGAAGCAAAGACGTCCCGCCCCCGCCCAAGCAGCCGCAGGTCTTGCGCGGTCGAAAACGACGACGCGAAAAGCGAGACGAAGCGATCCATCACCAGCGCGGCGACACGGAGCGCGACGGGAGCCACGGCAGACGGGCCCGCGAACGTGAAGAACAGAGAGAGAGCCGACGCAAACGACGCAAGAACGGGCGTGAAGAACGCAACGGCGTAAGCGCCCGCGCCGAGCAGGGGCCACAGCCACAGACGCAACGAAAGGGGGGCAAAGCGCAAGCCGCTGTCCAGGGTGTGTCAACGGAATCCAGCTGGGGTCTGGCCGGCTGCTTGTTCAAATTTGTCGGGCTCGGTGTGATCATCTTTGGGGCGTTCCTCGCGGTCGATGCTGGTTTGCAGGAGCTCGCAACGCGCCTGCCGGCCATCGCTCCAGAGGTGAAGAAGCGCGCGCGGGCGCCCCGCAAGAAGCTGCGCACATTGATCACACGCGGGCCATCCGCAACCGTTCTGCATGTGGTCGTGTCCGTGGACCTGTCGCGTCGTGCCGACGTCGTCGCCGCCCGCGCCATCTTCGCGACCCTGGCCAAGCCGGGCGCATTTGCGATCCCGCCGCGTGTGGTCCTGCTGCCGCGTGTTGGCAAGACCAAGCAGTCCCGCGATCTTGCAGCTGCCCTGCTCGCTGCACACGTCGTGGGTGGACTGTGGCCGGCGCTCGAGCACCTGCCGAAACGCCAACCCTGGACAGTCAAGGCGCTGGCTGCTGCGCTCGAGAAAGCGGGGCGAGACATGCCTCGTTTCCAGAAGCTGCGCCATCAACCCGCAACCGAGCTGCGCGCGCGCGTGTTCTCAACCATGGCCGCCGCGCTGCGCCTCGGTCCCGGCGTCCCGTTGATGGTCAACGGTTGGACGCTGCCTACCCCGCTCGCGACCAAACAGGCGGCCGTTCACGACTTCATCAACGGACACGCGTCTGCGGCCAAAGGGGTGCTCGATGCGATGGGCGGCGATCCTGGGCGCGCCTGGCCAGCGCTTGAAAAGGGCGTCCCCGCGGCTATTCGCTCGCGATTCAGCGGCTGGATTGTCGCCGGTGAGAGGATTCCATCCCAGCCGGTCGTGTTGCCCAAATCGGAGACCGCTGCGAGACCGTCGGGGCATCTTGATCTACCAGCCCACGCCCCCCGGCTCGGCCCGCCGAACGCGCCGGTCCAGGTGGTCGTCTTCAGCGATTTTCACTGCCGCCATTGCCGCAAACACGCGCGCCGCATCCGTCGCGTCGCTGCCCAGCACAAGAAGAGCGTCCGTGTGCGCTTCCTGCACTACCCCATCGTGAAGCTGCATCCGAAGTCCTGGCAGGCCTCGCGCGCCGCCTATGCTGCGCACCAACAAGGTCGCTTCTGGCCCGCCCACGACTGGCTGTTCAACCGCGGCGAGCGTCGTTTTTCGATCCCGGCGCTCGTCGAACACCTCGCCAAGCTTGCCAAGGGCAGCAATCCGCCGTTCGACCGCCGGAAATTCATGCGCGACCTGGTCGCCGCTACCGAGGCGCTTAAAACGGACCGGATGTATGCGCGACGACTTGGCATCAAGGGGACACCCGTCACCTTCGTCAACGGCAAGCGCATGCGCGGTGCACGCTCGATCCGCCAGCTCAACACGGCGATTACCGCGGCGATGTTGCGGACGAAGACGGGCAAATGAGCGACTCCCGATGGCCGCAGATCGACGTGCTCGAGCAGCTCACCAGCCCGCGGCGCTTGGAGCGCATCGACGGCGTGCTCGATCGCAGGATCGTGTCGGTTACCGCCGTCTTCGAGGACATCTTCGACCCGCACAACGTCAGCGCCGGCCTGCGAACGTGCGAGGGGTACGGCCTGGCGGACGTGCACGTCATCACGCAGCAAGACGACTACAAGCTTGGTGGTGACGTCGCGGCGAGCTCGAGTCGCTGGCTCAATGTGCACCGGTACCGCGACACGCCGTCGTGTATCGATCGCCTCCGAGACGACGGGTTCGCGATTTGGGTTTCAGACCTCGAAGCCGAAGAGCCGCTCGCGGAGTTACCGGTCGCGGGCAAGATCGCGCTCATCATCGGGCACGAGCACACCGGAATCAGCGAGACAATGCGGGCTGCGGCAGACCAGCGCTATATCCTGCCGATGCAGGGCATGGTCCAGAGCTTCAACCTGTCGGTGGCGTTGGCTATCTCGTTGCAGACCGTCGTCTCGGTGCGCCGCGAACAGCTCGGCGGCAAGGGCGATATGGACCTGGAGCAGCAGTGGCAGATGCGGCGGCGATGGCTCGAGTTTCCGATCCGCAACGCCAAGCTCGTGCGGCGCGAGTATGGCGAGACCGAGGTCGACCAATAGGGTGTGGCTAATTCTTGCGTAGCGAACGCAATCGCTTGCGAACCCGGCGGGAGTCTTCGAAGGCTCGCAGCTTGACCTTCAAAAACCGCTCGTACATCTGGATCGCCTCGACCTTGCGGCCCGTCGCATCGAGCGCTTCGCCAAGGCCCAGCAACGCATTGGGATCGGTGCCATCCAGCTTGACCGCCCGCCGCAGCGCCTCGATACCTTTGTCGATTTTGCCATCGGCAAGAAGCGCGCGACCGAGCACAAGCTCGAGGTCCGACGACGCGTCGAGCTCGAGCAGGTTCTTGCGCGCTTCGGCGACCGCTTCTTTGACCCGTCCCAAGCCTTGCAAGCAGACGATGCGCAGCGCGCGACCGAGCTGGAATCCCGGCCGGTGCATGACCGCTTCATCGAGCAATTTCAGGGCCTTGTCATAGCGATGACGGGCGCACAAGGCGACGGCCTGGTTGTACATCAGCGACGCGTGGCCAGAGACGATCTTGCTCGCTTCCGCGTAGGACTCGTTGGCTTCGGACCACAGCCCGCGACGCAGCTGCGCATTGCCAAGATTGACGAGCACGCGCGCGTCGTTGGGGGCGACGGATTCGGCCTCTTCGAGACGACGCAGGGCCGCGGCCTCTTCGCCATTGTCGAGGTAAAGCACGCCGAGATTGGCCATGGCGCCGTACATCTGGGGCTGCAGGCGGAGGGCCTTTTCAAAGTGGGTGCGCGCCGGATCGAAGCGCTCCTGATCCATCGCGACGAGGCCGAGATGATAGTGCGACAGCGCCGACTTGGGGTGGTCTTTCAGGTGGTCGATGAAGGCGGCCTTGGCGGCATCGAGATCGCCGGTGCGCAGCTTGTTCAAGCCGTCGAGCAACGAGCCATCGATCAGCTCGGAGCGATGCTGTTTGGCGATGGGGGCCGCGGACATGGCGCGGTCACGGTCGAAGAGCTTCGGCTTTGCCTTGGCGCACGAGCCGATCCACAGCAGAAGGGCGCCGACGACAAGCAGCCGCGTGACCAGAGGGCCAACCCGGCCAGGTCGCTCGACGGCGGGCGATTCGGGTTGTTTGCTGTCGGGGTGTTCTGCGCGCATCGACCCGATGGTAGACGCGCTGGCCGAGCGGGCAAAAACGTCAGCCGTCTTCGTTGTCTGTCAGGGCAGTGAGAGCCTGGTCGACCGACTCGCGTACCGCCGCACGAAGCTTGTCGAGCTCGGCGGCGAGTCTGGCTCGTTCGTTGCGCGCCTTGCGCAGCTCTTCCTTGAGCTGTTCGACCTGCTCACCGTTGTCAGCCGCCGGCGCAGGCGCTTTCTTCTGGTCACGCAGCCCACGTTCACGCAGCGCTTTCTTGGCGCCGCTGATCGTGTAGCCCTCTTCCTTGAGGAGTCGCTGGATGAACGCCAACTGTTCAACCGTCGCCCGCGTGTACAGGAAACGGCCAGTGCGCGAGCGCTCGGGTCGCACGGTCGGGAACTGCTGCTGCCAAAAGCGAACCACGTGCGGCTCGACATGCAGCGCCCGGGCGACCTCGCCAATTCGAAAGTAGACCTTGTCCGGTAGCTCCATAGCGTCCCTTGACCGTTGAAGAATTAGCATGCGAGCACGAGGCGAGCTTTCGCGCAAGAGCCCCGCGTCGATCGCATGAATCACGCTCACGTCGCGGCGTCGCTACGAGGCACATTCACGCGAAGGAGCGGTGAGAGTCGAGCCAAAACGACACGCGGCGCGAACTGGATGTCCGCGCCGACGCGATCGTTTACGATGAAAGCGCGACGTTGACGTCGCTTGCTTTCAGTTGTTCAGCGTGAGCTTGAGCACTTGCGAGGGCTTGAAGGTCAGCACCTTGCGCTGGGTGATCATGATCGGCTCGTCGGTCTGCGGGTTGCGACCCATGCGCGACTTCTTCTGGCGCACGACGAAGTTGCCGAAGCCCGACACCTTGACCTTCTCGCCCTTGGCGAGGGTCTCTTTCAGTGTCTCGAAGACAAGCTCAACGATCTCAGCGGCTTCGCGCTTCGAGAAACCACCGAGCTTGTGGTAGACGGCTTCGACAATATCGGCCTTGGTCATCTGCTTCTCCGTAGGGAACCGGGCGGTTCGTTCGGGCCAGGGCGGGCCTGGCTCGCGGCGTTTGTGTGGTGAGCCGGCGAACCGGCAGGTGCGATTGGTTGCGTAGCGTGCAACCCGGGTGCTGCGAATCAGGCCGCGGGTCGAACGTCGTTGACGATGGCCTTGAACGCTTCGAAGTCGGTCGCGGCGATGTCGGCGAGGACCTTGCGATCCAGCTCGACGTCGCTCTTGCCGAGCCAGCCGGCGACCTCGGAGTAGCGGGTTCCCATGGTGCGGGACGCCGCGTTGATGCGGGCGATCCAGAGGCGGCGGAACTCACGCTTCTTCCGGCGGCGCTCCTTGTAGGCGATCTTCAGGCCGCGCAGCACCTGCTCACGGGCAGTGCGGTACAGCTTGCTGCGGCCGCCGCGCATTCCGCGGGCCCGCTTGAGGATCTTCTTGTGGCGGCGGTGGCTGGTAAAGCCTCCTTTTACGCGCGGCATGGGGTACTCCCTCTATCTTCTTGGAGTCCGCCCTCTTCACGAGGACGTCGTTGTCTGATTGTCGTTTGGTGGTGCGTTCGATTACGCGTAGGGCAACATCCGACGCACGGCCTGGGCGTTGGACGCGTCCATGGTCTGGGCGCGACGGGCCTGGCGTTTCCGCTTGGGCGGCTTGTGCTCGAGGATGTGCGCGCGGTAAGCGCGGCGACGCTTGATGCGTCCGCTCTTGGTGATCTTGAAGCGCTTGGCGGCGCCACGGCGGGTCTTCATCTTAGGCATTATTTCTTCTCTCCAGCCCCTTCAGTCTTGCTCTCGTTCGACTTGGAGCTCTTGCCACCACCACCACCCCGGCGGGTCGGGTTGAGCATCATGCTCATGGTGCGGCCTTCCATACGCGGCGGAACGTCGAGTTGGGCGATGTCTTGCAGCGTCTCGGCGATTTCCAGCAGGCGTTTGCGCTGCCGATCCGTGTAGGCCAGCTCGCGGCCACGGAACATGATCGTCACTTTGACGCGGTTGCCATCTCCCAAGAACCGCTTGGCGCGGTTCATCTTGGTGTCGAAGTCGTGCTTCTCCGTCTTGGGACGGAACTTGACCTCTTTCACCTCGACCTGGGTCGACTTCCTCTTCGCCTCCTGCTTCTGCTTCTTCTGCAAGTACTTGAACTTGCCGTAGTCCATCAGCCGGCACACCGGGGGCCGGGCGGTTGCCGCGACCTCAACGAGATCGACCCCGGCGTCGCGCGCCAGGTTCATCGCCTCGGATGTCGCAACGATGCCGAGCTGTTCGCCCTCAACGCCAACGAGCCGGACCTCCGGCACACGAATTCGGTGGTTGATCCTTGGCTCGCGTGCGCGCTGCCGGTCATCGTTACGTGATCGACGAAACCCCATGTGTGTTGCTGAACCTCTCTCCGTGTGGACGACTTTCGAGACCATCGCGGTCCGTCGAACCGGCCAGGGTAGGCACGAGCGGACTCGAACCGCTGACCCCTACGATGTCAACGTAGTGCTCTAACCAACTGAGCTACGCGCCTGTATTTTCGCCCGGTTGGAGCGTCAAGTGCCACGCGGATGCGCCGCCTTCCGCCGACCGGGGGCGCGATATTTAGGGGTTTTCCAACCCGATGTCAACGAACTATTTGGCGTTGCATACCGCAATGGGACCGCGACAAGCAGCGTCGTGGGAGCGCTGACGTGCCGCCGACGGTTTCCGGGCTGGAACGTGCCGTATTGCGCCGTTGCGGCTATTCTCCGGCGGTGGCGACCCGACGCACCATCTTTGTTGCCCGCGCGCGCGCGAGGCACGCGCTTGTACGCATCATCCTCGGCGCGGTCGTGATGGCGTTGTCGGCGCAACCCACCGCCGCGAATGCCAGCTGGGAGAACAGCAGCGAGATCGTCCGCGGCACGGCGCAGGTGCTCGAGAAAGGCGAGATCTCGGTCGGAATCTTCGCCCCGCTGCAGTTTGGGCTGACCGACACGGTCACCGTTCAGAGCCACCCGATTCTCGATCTGTTGCAGCTGCTCAATCTTTCCGTGCGATGGCGCATCGCGACCGGGAACAACTGGATCACCGGCCTGACCGGCGGCCTCAAGTACGCGTTGCTCAGCGACGACCGGGCCCGTCGAACGGTCGAAATCGACGTGGGCGGTGTCTTCACGTGGTTTCCCCATCGACGCCTGGCAGCGACAGCCGGGATCACCTGGGCGCCGGTCGTCTCGGATTTGGGCACGGGATCATCCATGCGCCAGGCGATCGCCCCGATGGCCACCATCCACTTCATCGCGAAGGACGACCACCTGTTGATCGCATCGCTGCGGTCCCGGCTCACCGGCTCAACCGGCTGGCAGGATACGACTCTGACCGCAGCCTGGGTCAGCCATCACGACTTCGCCAACGGCGTCGATGTTGTGCTCGGCGTGACATTTGGAGACTTCGCCATCCGCGATCCCGTGCTGTTCACGGGAAACGCCGTTTGCGAGGGCGGCGCGGCCGGCCAGACCTGCAACTCCAGCACGTTCTTCTACCCGGTGATTGACTTGTGGTGGAGGTTCTAAGTGGACGCATCGAGCCGCGGATCGAGGCGGGCATCATGAGCGTTATCTCTGAATTCGAAGCGCGGCGGGTGCAACGGATGCTCGCCAGCCTCTACCTGGGCAAACTCGAGACGACCGAGGGGTTCACTGTCAGCGGGTGGCGCGAAGGTGATTGGGTGTGCATCCGGTGGGAGCTTGCCGATACCAAACGCGCCTTCGTCTACCCGGTCGACTGCCGTGTCGATGCCAAGCGGCATAAGCTGCGTGAGAGCGACGCCAAGGATGTGATCATCGATTTCCTCGGCCACTTCATGGGGCTGTTCCTCGACGATCGGAGCGAGCCGTTCACCGGCCCCAAATGGGAGTCGGTGCAGTTCGCCGGCCGCGAGCTCTGGGTGCGCGGCCAGGTGCGCAACGAGAGCGCCGAGGCAGACGCCAACGCGATGCTCTCCGACGATGCCCGCGAGCGGTCGCGCCACAGCGACTGAACGAGCCCCGTCACCGCCGCTGAAAACGTGGCAGGCGGGGCGTTCATGCCTATTGACACCACGACGCCGCGGGTGTTGAGTCACGGCCGGCAGCCACGCCCCTTCCGGGCCCGAACAACGGAGCACCAAATGTCGAACACCGTCACCGTCGCTGTTACCGGAGCAGCCGGACAGATTTGTTACAATCTGCTGTTCCGCTTGGCCTCCGGTGAGACATTTGGCCCCGACCGCAAGGTTCACCTCAAGCTCGTCGACCTGCCGATCGAGGCCGTTCAAAAGGCCACCGAAGGCGTCGCGATGGAGTTGATGGACTGCGGCTTCCCGACCCTCGCCGGGATCGACGTCACAGGCGACGCGAACGAAGGCTTCGAAGGCGCCAACTGGGCGGTGCTCGTCGGCGCCAAACCCCGCGGCCCCGGCATGCTTCGCGGCGACTTGCTGCTCGGCAACGGGCCGATCTTCACGGGACAAGGCAAGGCGCTCGAGCGCGGCGCGTCCGACCTGCGAGTCCTCGTCGTCGGCAACCCCTGCAACACCAACGCGCTGATCGCCGCGAGCAACTGCAAAGGCGTGCCCAACGACCGCTTCCACGCGATGACGCGGCTCGACCAGAACCGCGCCGTCGCCCAGCTTGCGGCCAAGGCCGGTGTGACCAACGCCGACATCAGCCGCGTCACCATCTGGGGCAACCACAGCGCCACGCAATACCCCGACTTCGAGAACGCGCGCATCAACGGCAAGCCGGTCAGCGAGGTGATCACCGACACGCAGTGGCTGCAGAACGACTTCATCAAGGCGGTTCAGCAGCGCGGCAAGGCGATCATCCAGGCGCGCGGCAAGTCTTCGGCTGCCAGCGCCGCGTCCGCCGCCATCGATCACATCCGCTCATTCGAGACCGCCACCGCCGACGGCGACTGGTTCTCGGCAGCGATCTGCTCGGACGGTAGCTACGGCGTTCCCGAAGGCCTGATCTGCTCGTTCCCGGTCCGCAGCGACGGCAAGGGCGGCCACAGCGTCGTGCAGGACCTGCCGATGACCGATTGGGCACGCGCCAAACTCGACGCTTCGGTCAACGAATTGATGAGCGAGCAAGACACCGTCAAAGACCTGCTCTAGACGCAACGGTCCCGTCCATCCATGCGGGAGGAAAAGATGAGCACAGCCACCGCCGGCGGCAAGATGATGATCGCCAAGCGGCTCCTCGACTCGACCATCGGCCTGAAATTCGTGATGGCCGTGACCGGTCTGGCGATGGTCGGCTTCGTTGTTGGGCATATGGCCGGCAACCTGCAAGCGATGCTGCCCATGCCCGCCGATGGGCTGCACCCGATCAACAAGTACGCGTACACACTCCAAAGCATGGGCGGCTTGCTCTGGATCGCGCGCGGCGGGCTGCTCGTGATGATCGTGCTGCACATCGTGGCGGCCAAGAAGCTCACCGCACGCAACGCTGCCGCCCGGCCCGTTCAGTACGGTCAAAAGGAGAACCTGCAAGCCAGCAAGACCAGCTACCTGATGCTGTTGTCCGGGCTCGTCATCCTCTTCTTCCTGCTCTACCACCTCGCGCATTTCACACTCGGCATCGTCGATGCGGGCGCGTTCACCCAGTTCGTGACGGTCAACGGCGTGAAGTACCACGACGTGTACAACATGGTCGCCGCCAGCTTCTCGCAGCCGTTGGTGGCGGGGCTGTACATCGTCGCGAACGTGTTGCTCGGCCTGCACTTGCACCACGCGGCGAGCAGCATGTTCCAGACCCTTGGCTGGCGAACGGGCGGTTACAAGGACCTTGTGGACAAGATCGGCCCGACCATCGCGGTCGTCGTCATCGCGGGCAACGTCTCCATACCGCTGTGGTTCCTGGTCGGAATGCACAACTAGGCGACACGGGCGACCGGGCGCAGCGCGTCCCCCCGCAGCGAACGCACATCAACGAGGCCAGCAAAAAGGGCCAGCAACCGAGGCCCAGCAGCCCACAGCGAGACAATGCGATGAGCACCATCCTCGACAGCAAGTGCCCCACCGGACCGATCGAGAAACGCTGGGACAAGCACCGCTTCGACATGAAGTTGGTCAACCCGGCCAACAAGCGGAGGTTCGACATCATCGTCGTCGGCAGCGGCCTCGCGGGCGGTTCGGCGGCGGCGACCTTTGGCGAACTCGGCTACAACGTGTCGTGCTTCTGCTACCAGGACTCGGCCCGACGCGCTCACTCGATCGCAGCACAGGGCGGCATCAACGCGGCCAAGAACTACCAAAACGACGGCGATTCCGTTTACCGGCTGTTTTACGACACGGTGAAGGGCGGCGATTACCGCAGCCGCGAATCCAACGTCTACCGCCTCTCGCAGATCAGCCGAAACATCATTGACCAGGCCGTCGCCCAGGGCGTCCCCTTCGCGCGTGAGTACGGCGGACTGCTCGCCAACCGCAGCTTCGGCGGCGCGCAGGTTTCGCGGACCTTCTACGCCCGCGGTCAAACCGGCCAGCAGCTGCTCCTCGGCGCCTACCAGGCGCTCGCCAAGCAGGTCGGTCTGGGCACCGTGAAGATGCACGCCCGCAGCGAGATGCTCGACATCGTCGTCATCAACGGTCACGCGCGCGGCATCATCGTCCGCGACCTCGTCACCGGTAAAATCACCCGCCACGCAGCCGACGCGGTGGTGCTCGCGACCGGCGGCTACAGCAACGTCTTCTTCCTGTCGACCAACGCGATGGGCTGCAACGTCACGGCTACCTTCCGCGCCTACAAACGCGGCGCGTTCTTCGCCAACCCCTGCTACACGCAGATCCACCCCACGTGCATCCCGGTCAAAGGCGATTACCAGTCCAAGCTGACGCTGATGAGCGAGTCGTTGCGCAACGACGGCCGCGTCTGGGTGCCGAAGGAAGCCGGCGACAATCGTACCGCGAGTCAGATCCCCGACGCCGAGCGCGATTACTACCTTGAGCGCCGCTACCCCAGCTTCGGCAACCTCGTCCCGCGCGACGTCGCGAGCCGCAACGCCAAGTACGTGGTGGATGAGGGCCGCGGCGTCGGCAGTACCGGCGTGGCTGTCTACCTCGACTTCCGGGACGCTATCAAGAGGCTCGGCAAGGACGCAGTTTCAGCACGTTACGGCAACCTCTTCCACATGTATCACAAGATCACAGCGGAAGATCCCTACCAGGTGCCGATGCGCATCTTCCCGGCGCCTCACTACACGATGGGCGGGCTGTGGGTCGACTACAACCTGATGAGCACGCTTCCCGGCCTGCACGTGATCGGCGAAGCGAACTTCAGCGACCACGGCTCCAACCGACTCGGCGCGAGCGCCCTGATGCAAGGCCTCGCCGACGGCTATTTCGTCATCCCGTACACGATCGGCAACTACCTCGCGACCTCCGGACAGGACAAGGTCACGACCGACCATCCCGCTTTCGCGGCGGTCGAGGGCGAGGTGAACGGCCGCATCAACAAGCTCATCGGCAACAACGGCAAACGCACCGTCGACGATTTCCACCGTCAGCTCGGCCGCATCATGTGGGACAAGTGCGGGATGAGCCGGACCGCCAAGGGCCTGCGCAACGCCATCCAGGAGATCCGCGGGCTGCGCGAAGAGTTCTGGGACCAGGTCAGCGTCACGGGCAGCCCGGGGACCTTCAACCAGGTGCTCGAGCGTGCTGGACGCGTCGCCGATTTCCTCGAGTTTGGCGAGATGATGTGCATGGACGCGCTGCGTCGCGACGAGTCCTGCGGCGGTCACTTCCGCGAGGAATTCCAGACCGAAGAGGGCGAAGCGCTGCGCGACGATGACAACTTTTCGCACGTGGCGGCGTGGGAATACACCGACGACGACAACGAGCCCAACCGCCACCAGGAAGAGCTCGATTTCGAGTACGTGAAGCTGACCCAGCGGTCCTACAAGTAGTCGACCTTTCACGGCGACAGCTTGCGGAACCCAGGACGAGGTGAGGGCAAAATGAACTTGACGCTCAAGGTATGGCGACAGCCCGACGGCAACTCCAGCGGAGATTTCGTCGACTACCCGGCCAACGACGTCTCCGAGCACATGTCCTTCCTGGAGATGCTCGACGTCGTCAACGAAGGCCTCGAGGCGCAGGGCCAGGATCCGATCGCGTTTGACCACGACTGCCGCGAGGGCATCTGTGGCATGTGTTCGCTGCAGATCAACGGACGCCCACACGGCCCCGACTCCGGCACGACGACGTGCCAGCTGCACATGCGCACATTCAAAGATGGCGACACCATCACCATCGAGCCGTGGCGAGCGGCGGCGTTTCCGGTCGTCAAGGACCTCGTCGTGGACCGAACGTCGTTCGACAGCATCATCGAAGCGGGCGGCTACATCTCGGTCCGCACCGGCTCAGCCCCCGACGCCAACGCCACCCAGGTGCCCAAGGACAACGCGGACGATGCGTTCCTTTTCGCCGCGTGCATCGGCTGCGGTGCGTGCGTCGCGGCCTGCAAGAACGCGTCAGCGATGCTCTTTGTTGGCGCCAAGGTGAGCCACCTCGCCCGCGTCCCGCAGGGCCAGGCTGAGCGCGACGAACGTGTGCTGAACATGGTCGCGACGATGGACGAAGCAGGATTTGGTGGCTGCACCAACCAGTACGAGTGTTCGGCGGCGTGTCCCAAGGAGATCAGCGTCGAGGCGATCGCGCAGCTCAATCGCGACTACCTCGCAGCGTCTTTGCGACGCGGGTGAGCGCGCCTCCACCATGAACACGATGCCCACACCATGAGCGGCCGTCCTTTTCGCTGCCAGGTGCGGCTGAACCTGAGCGACCTGGACCGCAACGTCTACGGCGAACGCACCATCATCCTCGCTCAGCACCCCGACGAACCGGACCAGCACATCCTGTTGCGCTTCCTGATGTGGGTATTCTTCTTTGACGACCGGCTCGAGGACGGCGGCGGCTGGACCGACAAAGCGCGCCCTGACGTGATCGGCACCAACCTCGTGGGCACCGTGCAGTTCTGGGGAGAGGCGGGCGCGCCGCCCATCAAGCGGATCACCCGCGCGCTGAACCACCACAAGGACGCTCGGGTCGCAGTGCTGTTCGCCGATGACGAGGAGGCCGACTCGTTCGCCCACGCCCTGCGCAGCGCAAAGCCGCGAAATCCCGGCCGTATCGAACGGTTCCGCGTCAGTGAGCAGCTGATGACCGACCTCGAACGCATCGGCAACCGCAACATGCAATGGGACGCCACGATCACCGAGGGCGAGCTCTACCTGCAGTGCGACGGTGAGTCGCTGTCCGGTTCGCTCCAAGCGCTCGCCTGACCCTGCCGCCGCGGTCCGCCGTGTCCTTTCAAACCATCGTCCCGCTCAGCAACGAGGCCTTTCATGCCGCTTTCCCGCGAACGCGCCCAGTTGGTGGGCAACAAGATGATCGGCTACCTCGAGCGCCGCGAGCAGACCTACGTCGACCGGTTGCGAGCACTTGTGGACACCAACAGCGGCATCGACAACGCCGACGGACGTCTCGCCTGTGTCGCGATGCTCGAACGCGTCTACAAGCTGCTGGGCTTTCAGTGTGAACGCGTCAACCGCGGCCACGGCATGATCCACCTGGTCGCGCGGCGTCCGGCCCGGTTCCACAACGGCCATCGCCCGCCCAGGGTGCTAATCCTCGGCCACTTCGACACTGTCTTCGACAGCGACACCACGTTCTTGGGGTTCAGCCTCGAGGGTGAGTGGGCGAAGGGCCCGGGTGTCGGCGACATGAAAGGCGGCCTCGTCGTTGCAGGCGCGATGCTCGAAGCGCTGGACCACGTCAAAGTCCTCGACCAGCTCGATGTCATCGCCGTGCACAACGCCGACGAGGAGATCCAATCGCCCACATCGCGCGAATTGATCGAAGAGCTTGCCGCCGGCCGCGACGTCTGCCTGGACTTCGAAGTGGGCCGCAAGACCGGCGCTATCGTCGCGTCACGAGCAGGGGTCGGGCGCTTTTTCGTGCAGGCAGAGGGACGCGCGGCACACGCCGGTATGCACCACGAGGAAGGACGCAATGCGATCGTCGCCCTCGCCCGCGCCGTCGACAAGATCGCGCAACTGACGGACTACAGCATCGGCACCACGCTCAACGTCGGCACCATTCGCGGCGGCACCAAACGCAACACTGTGCCGGACTCGGCCAACTGTGAGGTGGACTGCCGCATTCGCGACGCCGCAGAAGGACCGCGCCTCGAGACCGCCATCGCCGAAATCTGCACGGAGCTCTCGGGCGACGGCATCACGGTCACGGCGCGCGGCGGCATCGGGCGACCGCCGTGGCGACGATTCGAGGGCTCTGATGCGCTCGTGCAGCACTTTCTCGACGTGGCGACAGACCTCAACGTGGATCTCGAGTCGGAAGACACAGGCGGCGGCAGCGACGCGAACTTCACGGCGGCGCTCGGCATCCCGACGGTCGACGCTCTGGGCCCAGTGGGCGAAGGCGTGCACACCTTCAACGAGCGCATCAAGCTGCACAGCGTCATCGAACGCGCCAAGCTCGTGGCGATCGCGCTCGCCGAACTCCGAGTGGATTGATCGCCTTCGCAGGGTCGACCACATAGGCGACCGGGTTAGTTGAATCGGACCGCTGGCGACGACGCGAAGAGCAGGATCAGGTCGTTGTCGGTGAAGTTGATCCCGAGCCCGAAGAACACATCGCGTCGGCTGGGAACCAACAGCTCGTCGCCGCCGACCATGACGTAAGCGAACGGCAAGAAGTGCCACAGCAGCCGCGAGCGCACCCGCAGCGTGACGGCTGGAACGTCTTCGGTGATCTTGTCTTCGGTGAATCGCAGCACGTCCGTACCGAACTCGATCTTGTCGTTGAACGCGAACAGGTCAAAGCCGATCGCCGCCCGCGACTCGAGCAGGCCACCGCGCAGGGCCACGAAGCCGAACCGGCGCGCGTACTGAAAGTTGAACTTGATGTCGTCCATGTTGGTGACGACGACCTCTTGCTCGACGACCTTTCCGGCCGCGTCCTTGCGCATCGTCGTGACGGTCTGCCCCGGAGCCCGGCGGATGTCGGTGCTGATGCCGAGCAGGTAGTACTTCTCTTTACTCGGCTGGATGCGGAAGTTGAGCTGCGTGCGCCAGCGATTCGGCTTTTCATGGTCCGGCGTGTTGGCGTCGCTGTCGGAAAACCCTGCGTAGTACATCGTCCGAAAGTCGATGCCGGTGTCGCCTCCCGTAAAGCGTTCGACCAGCTCGCGCGCGCCGGCGACCATGCGTTCGGTGTCTTTGGCGATCTTGTCGTCCGTGAGCAGCCGACCCACCGTTCCTTCGCCGGCCTTGGTGCGCTCCGTCATGACCTCCAGGTTGGCCATCACCCGGTCGGCGCGGTCGAGCGTGGTCTGCAGCTTCTTGAGCGTCGCCGCCAGGTTGCCGACGGTGGAGTCGACGTCCTTGGCGTTGGACCCGACGACCTGCTTAACCGTCTTGGCGATCTGCTCGAAGTCCTCTATGCCCCGCACGGCTCCGTTGCCAGCACGAGCGAGGATCACCGCAGCTTGGCGCCCGATCTCGGCGGCCTGCGTCGCAAACAAGTTGAGGTTCTTGATCGACTCGTCGAATTCCTTGCCGGCGGCCAGCGGCCCGGTCTCGAGACGTCTGCGCACAAGGTCGGACGTCGTCGCGAGGTTCTTGCTGGTCGTGACGAGGTTGTCGGCGAGGTTTTCAAACTTTGCGCCGCCCTCTTTGCCGCCGAAGACCTGCGCGGCGTTGGCTGTGATCTTGCCGATGTCGGCCGCGATTTGATCGATCTTCGGCAGGATGGTCGCCGCCGTTTCCAGCTTCTGCAGCGTCGCGTCCACCGCCGTCGTCGTGACCACGATGGGGATCATGTCCTGCGGTCCGAGCAGCTTGCCGGCGTGACCGGGCGTCACCTCGAGGTAGTAGTCGCCGAGCAGAGAAGCTTGCAGGCGTGTGACGGTCGCGGCGTTCACCAAAGCGCCGTCGGGCCCCCTCTTGCCGCTGTACATCCGCACCTCGTTGATGAGCCGGAGCGCGACGCGAACCTTATCCCCGTCGAGCTTGACGCCGACCACGTGGCCGACGGGATACCCCGCGATCGTGACCTTGGTGCCCTTCGCGACGCCGGTCGCGTCGTCGAACATGGCGGCGATGACATAGGTGTGCTCGGAGTCCCCCGGTCCCTTGCCAACGTTGACGACGCCGAGGATGACAAGCCCGACGCTGACAATCGCGAGCAGGCCAACCAATACGGTCGCGCGCAGTTCCTTCATGCCGTCGCCCCCGCGGGTTGTAGGGGCCCGGTGCCGCTGACGTTGATAAAGCGTTGCACTTGGGGATGTTCGGAGACGCGCAGCTCGGCCGGATCGCCGGTTTCAATGATGCGGCCCTTGTAGAGCATCGCGATGCGATGGGCGATGCGAAAGGTGCTGGCCATGTCGTGCGAGATCACGATCGAAGTCACGTTCAAGCGTGCCTGGGTCTCGGCGATCATGTCGTCGACCTGCTTGATCATGATCGGATCGAGGCCGGTCGTCGGTTCGTCGTAGAGGATGATCTCGGGGCCGAGGATCGTCGCGCGGGCCAGTGAGACGCGTTTGCGCTGCCCGCCGGACAGCTCCGAGGGGAATTTTCGCTCCATGCCTTCAAGACCGAGGGCGTGCAGGCTCTCGAGAACCTGCTCTTTTTCTTCGGCGGCGCTCAGTTTGCGATGCTCGCGGAGCGGAAACGCCACGTTGTCGTAGACGCTCATCGAATCGAAGAGCGCGGCCATCTGGAACAGCATCCCCATCTTGCTACGGAACTTGATCATCTCGCGGCCAGACATCTCGTGGATGTTGCGGCCGCGGAAGAGGACTTCGCCGCGATCGGGACGCAGCAGGGCGATGAGGTGCTTGAGCAGAACGCTCTTGCCGGACCCGGAGCCACCGATGATGACCGTCGTCTTCCCCTCGGGGATCGACAGATCGACGCCGCGCAGCACGTGATGAGGTCCGAAGGACTTGTGCAGGCCGCGCACTTGCAGGATCGGCGGATCACCGGATGTTACGGCCGTGTTCACAGATTCCCCGCGCTTGTCCGGCGCACGTAACGCGATCGCGTCCGGCACCGGTGCCCGGGTGCATCTTAGTGCAGCGATCGGTAGGCGAAAGAAAGTTACCCTTCAGTTGACGATAACGGGCTCGCGGCTTGATGGGGCGCGCTTCGCGGTCCTAGAATGGCGGTCCGGCGGGTCGCTTCTCGCCCGGAGACGGCACCTTGCACCTCAATCGCGTTCAACATTCGCTCACCGGCCTCAGCGGCGAAGCTCAGGGCAAGAACTTCTCGATTGAGACCGAGTTGATCATCGGTCGCTCAACAAGCTGCGACGTCTTCATCCCCGATCGGCGCATGAGCCGCCGCCACGCGCGCTTCTACGCCGAGGGCAGCCACCTCTTCGTCGAGGACCTCGAGAGCCACAACGGCACCTTCGTCAACGGCAAGCGCGTCGCACGGATGCAGCTCTTTCGCGGCGATGTCGTCCGCGTCGGCACCAGCCAGTTCGAGATCACGGTCGACACCGGCGAAGACTCCGCGCAGGTCGAGTTCACCGGCGATAGGCCAACCGCCCACATCGTCAAGCCGATCAGCGGACAGTCGGGGCCAAGCCTCGAGCGGATGCCGGCCGACGAGTACTTCGAGGCGATCGGCGCGTCCAAGAGCGACGAACACCGGGCGCCAAGCGTCAACCAGGTCGACTTCCGCGTTCAGCAGACCCGCAACTTCGCGGTGCTCTTCGAGATCAGCAAGGTCCTGCAGTTTGGCGACGATCCGATCGAGGGCATGGCCCGGGCGCTCGGTGTCGTGCTCAAAGTGATCAAGGCCGACCGCGGCTTTATCGCGACGCTCGACAGCGAAGGGCACCCGGTCCCGCTCGTCGTTCGTGTGCGCGATTCCGACAAGACCGACAGCAACCAGCGCGTGAAGATGAGCGAGACGGTCGCTGAGCAGGTGCTCCGCGATCGCTGCGGCGTGATCACATCCGACGCGGCAACAGACGCGCGATTCGCCAGCGCAGAGTCCGTGGTCCTCAACGACATTCACTCGCTGATGGCGGTGCCGATCCTCGTGGGCCAGGAGGTCCGCGGGCTGCTGGAGATCGAGAGCAACTCCATCCTGTCGACCTTCCGCGAAAACGACCTCGACCTGCTTTCCGTCGTTGCGTCCACGGTCGGCGTCGCGATGCAGAACTACACGCTCCAAAAGCAACGTGAAGAGACGATCCAAGAGCTCCGCGCCGCGCAAGAACAGCTGCTTTCGGCGCAAGATCGGCTCATCAAGAACGAGCAGATGGCGGCCATCGGACGCGTCGCGAGCGGCATCGCCCACGAGGTCAAGAACCACCTGAGCCCGTTCATCCTCGCGGACATGATCGCCAAGAGCTACCCGGACGACGAAGACATCCAGGAATCGGTCGAGCTCATGCTCGAGGCACAGCGCGGCATCCTCGGCCTGGTCGACGAGATTCGTCACTTCGCTGGCGGGTCGCCCAAACGCTTCGATGTCAATCCGCACGATGTCGTCCGCGTGCTCGAGGGGGTGATTCGCTTCGTCAAATGCGATGCGCGCATCAAGAGCAAGGTGACGACGCTCGAGGCGCTGGATCGGCCGCTTGTCGATATGGACGCAAACCGCATGCGGCAGGTCTTCATCAACCTGATCCGCAACGCCGCGGACGCGACCGGCACCGACGGACGGATCGAGATCCGCGTGCGTGAACAGGGCGGGCAGCTGCTCATCGACTTCGCGGACAACGGCGCGGGAATTCCGCAGGAGGTCGCCGACCAGCTGTTCGAGCCGTTCTTCACGACGAAGGGCGAAAAGGGCCTCGGACTCGGCCTCGACATCTCGCGCAACATCGTCGCGGCCCACAACGGCACGCTGACCTTCGACACACGGGTCGGCGAAGGGACCACATTCCGCATCGCCATGCCGCTGGAATACCTCGGCCCCGAGGTCCCGGAACGACACAGTACGCCGCCGTCATGAGCCAGGCGCGGCATCCCCACCAGGTGGGCGCTCCAATCAAGCCGCAGCGCGTCGTTGTTGTCCGCAAGACCACGACATTTGAACAGCAGGGCCTTCGACCGGACGCCAAACTGGCCAACGTGTTGCGACGTGGTGGACTGCCGGCCGAGCGCATCATTGCGGCTCACGAACAGCATGTGAGCACATTCGATACGGTCGTTTCGACCCTGCAGTCACGCGGTCTGACGGTCAAAGTCGTCGAGAATCTCACGCGTCGAATCGCGCGCGCCGCCGACCTCGTGATCACCGTTGGCGGGGACGGGACATTCTTGCGCGCATCGCACCGCATCGTGGCAAACGAGCGTGGCGATGGCGCGCCAATGATGGGCGTGAACAGCGCCGTGGGATCATCGGTCGGGTTCTTCTGCTGCAGCAACCGAGACAACTTCCCCGAGCGCCTCGACGCGCTGGCCAACGGCGAACTCCGCAGCCGAGGCCTCTGGCGGATGCGCGTCTATCTCAACGACCGGCCGCTGCGCGACGTTGCCCTCAACGACGTGCTGGTGGCCCACGTCGAACCTGCGGAGACGACCTCCTACACGCTGGAAGTGGACGGTAACCGGCAGCGGCACAAGTCGTCCGGCGTCTGGATCGCCACGGCGGCCGGGTCAACCGGCGCGATTCGATCCGCTGGCGGGCAGGTCATTCCGCTCGCTGAACGCAGCATCCAGTATCGCGTGCGTGAGCTCTTCCCGCTATCTGTGTCCGAGGCTCCTTTGATCGGCGGAATCGTCGGCCAAAGACTCGTGCTCGTTTCACATATTCGGCGCGGGATGCTGTACATCGATGGGGCTCATCGCCGCGTTCGATTCGGTGCCGGGGATCGCATCAGCTTCGAACCGACACGCCGACCGCTGCCCTGGATCGCGGCTACCGACGTCGATGCACGGCGCGAAGAGGTGGTTCGCAGCAGCAACGCAGCGCTGGCAGCTGCCGGTTATTTGCCTGTCGCCGGATTGACGCCGCGAACAACGACGCCCTGACGAACGACTACGCTTGCAGCTCTGCGGTTCTGGCGGGCAATCGTCGGACCAGACCGGGAGATTGCGCCGAAAGCCCGATCCGTCGGGGTCGCAGCAGGCTATAGCCGGGCTGAACCGAGCAGCCGCGCGGACACACATCCCGGGTCAGGAGCAAGGCCATCGACGCGTCGCGCCGGTCGACGAGCTCGGGTAGCCACGCTTGTCCCTCGCTCCAGCGACGCTGGATCGTCTCCACGTCGTCGGACGCCACGCCACCAAGCCGCTGCTGCCGCAAGAACGCGCCGCACCGATCGCATGAAGGCGCGTCGGCCAGGCGACCGAGTCCGCGCCCCACGACGAACGCTACGAGCGCTGCCTGCAGTCCATAGATGATGGCGTGGAGCCAGCCTGGCATCGGCAAAACGCGGCTGATCCCCAGCGCTCGATGCACCGCCAATCCGCGTCCGAGCAGCACACGCGCCGCCCCCAGGACTCCGCCCCGACCCGACTCGCCCAGCAGCGAGAGATCGACCAGCTTGCCCGGATCGTCGGTGTCGCGGAGCACCGCTTGGTCGGCGAGCAACAGCCCGCGTTCGGCGACAAGGTGGACCTGCTCGCTGCGAAACGCCCATGCATCTGCCCCATGGTGCGCGGTCAACCACGCGATTGCCGACAAGGCAGCGATCACAACCGCGACACGGCCAGGTCGGAGCCCGAGGAGGTGGCACACGGCGACAGTCGAGAACGCCAACATCCACCCAGCGGCGAGCTCCCACAGGCCGATCACGTAGAACTGCCGACCAGCGAGCCCGGTCAGGACGCCGATGAACGCGCCGATAAGCGTCGCAAAAAGAACCGCGGCCACGATCGCTCGCGGCCGCAGTTGGTGTTTGGATGAGTGAGGGCGGTCAGCCCCGGCGGTCACATCCGGACGGATGGATTCGAAATCAGCCGGCGGTGGGGTAGCACTCAGCGATCGATACCGACAGGTCCACAAACTCGACGACCTGGTCGGGCTGCGTGAACAAGAACCAAGTCGACACCGCGGCAATTCCGTCGTGCACGCGAACGTCGACCGGGTCGAACTCGCGGATCTGGAATCCGACGTCGCCGGACAGCAGGTCTTCGGCCGAGGTCGACTCGTTCAGCTGCAGGCGGTAGCCGTTGGGCAGGCGCGGATCTTCGGTCTCGGGCATCGGCAGATCGGGGAGCTGCAGACCGTGGGGAGGCGCGAGCGGGCCGTAGACCACCACCGCGGAATCATTGACGCCGCTTTGGATCTCAACCTGCAGCCACTTGCTGCCTTCGCCGGCTTCGGGCGGACTTGCCTCGATCCGCAGCTGACGTCCCTTGTATGTGCCGGCCATCACGGTACGCTCACGCTCCTGCGACGCCTTCATGCCGAGCTTGCTGGCCGCGAGGGCGACGGGATCGATCTGCTTTCGGCTGGTGCGGTACAGGCCCAGACCGACGAAACAAAGCACAATCACGCCGAGCGTGACGCCGGTCGCTTTGAGCGGGTCGTACTTGGCCTTGGGCAGCTTCGCCGTGCACTTGTCGATCTGGTGCCAGCCGACGCCTGTCTGCGCCAAGCGGAAACAGCCGCGAACGACATCGCCGGACAGCAGCTCGTACTTTTTGCCGAAGCGCTCTTCCTTCACGTCGCGGGTTTGATCCCACAGCTTGGCGTAGCGCTCGTTGGCTTTGACCTTGGCAATATCGTCCCACGCGTCGGGGTTACCGCCTTCGGCCAGCGCTTCTTTCTTGAGCTTGGCCTGGAACTTGACGGCAAACTTTGCCTCTTCGGCCGTTGCGCGAAGCTCGGCGAGCGCGTGGGCTTCGGCGTCGGTCGCGGGCTCGATATCGGCGCAGCCGGTGGTCAATGCCGTGCCGGCGAAGAACATCGACAGGGCGAGCATCCACCCGGCACGCTGGGTGACGCGGCGGGTGGGCTGATGAACGAACTGCATCTTGGGATTCCTCTTCCGTCGCCGAAAGGCGGTGGGTCGTTCGCCGAAAGGCGTTTCCATTCGCCGAAAAAAGTACCGATCGTTGGCCGCGATCGGTCGTCTCAAGGAGTGGCCGCACTCTAGCACCATGAAAACCACCTCGCAACGTCGCCCGGTGGCTCACTGCAAGCCGGTCGGGCAGACTGACAGCGGCCCTTCGCCCACGAGATCAAACGTGAACCAACCGCTGACACCACGACCGCACTTCAGCTCGTTAGCCGCTGCGGGCTTGGTGTTTGCCGTTCTGATCTTTGCAGCAGATGCCGACGCCGCAAGAATCCGGCTGCGTGCGCGCGCCGTCGTGCAGGTAGAGGCATTCCGCAGCGGCTCGGACCTGGTCGTTCGCGGAAAGCTCGCGGACGCGCGGGGTAAGCCGGTTGCCGACGCGGTCGTGAGCGTCTCTGTTCAGACCGAGGCCAAGCCGGACGCTGAGGCCGATCACAGCGCCCCGGCGACCAGCTCGCACGGCCGCTTTGAAGCGCGATTCGGTGCCGATACCCACGCCGCTTCGGCCAGACGGGTCACGGTCACCGCGACGTTTTCAGGCACAACAACCGTCGCGCGCGCGGTCACCGCGGTCAGCCTGGATGTCGCCAAGCCGCAGCCGCGACTGGACGTGCAGGTCAAACCGACCCTCGTTACCACGGACCTGCGCAACGTCGCCGTGTCGCTGTACGCCGGCATCGGCGATATCCCCTTGGCGCGACGCGAGGTACGCCTGCTCGTTGACGGACGGCCCCGAGCGGTCGTGCGAACCGGCAACGACGGGTGGGTAGAGCAGCGGATCCCAACAGCTGCCCTGATGCCGCTCGGTCGGCACAGCGTTACCGCGCAGCTTGCCGAGACAGACGAATACAACGCCGGTGCGGCGACCGCCGGCGTCGAGGTTCGCGCGGCGCTCGTCGTCACATTGCGTCACATGCCGGCGGAGCAACCGAAGGGCGGCAAGAAGCGCCTGTGCAAACAGGGCCTCGTGTGCCTCGAGGGCACAGTGAAGGTCGTCGATCCCGTGAGCGGGGGAACGCCAGCGCTGGTGCCGGTCGAGAAAGCAGCCGTGACGCTGCACGCCAACAAGACGCGCCTGACGACTGTGGTCGTCGATGGCGGGCGGTTTGTGGCGGCCTTGGACGGGGACGCGATGCGACGTCGCTTTGGCACGGGGGACATCGGCATCGTAGGGAATGCGTCTGTGGTCGAGCCGTATCACGAGCGAGGATGGTCGGAGATCGTGGTGGTTCGTGCCCCGTTGCCGGAGACGATGTCGCAGTGGTTCTACGCCGCGCTGCTGCTCCTGTTGGCCGCTGGGCTTGCGATGACCCGCTGGCGCGACCGACGGCGCGAACAATCGATGGCCCGAGAGCTCGCCGCCATTGCGGCCGGGTTGCCGATTCAGAGCGTGCGGCATGTCGGCGTTGGGGAGGCCGTAGCGAGGCGACTGGAAGGCGTGATTCTGCACGGCGAAACAGGACGCCCAGCACCGGCGCTGATGTACCTGACGCGAGACGGCGAGCCGTCGCCAAGCCGCACCATAAGATGTCCTGCCGGCCGGTTCAGCGTGGACGACCTGGACGCCGGTGCATGGCAACTGGCCGTCGAAGTCGACGAACACGAGACGCTGCAGGTGGCGTTCAGTGTGCCTCACGACGGTACCTACGACGGATGTGAGCTGCTGCCCCGAAGCCACCGCGCCCTGGTCAGAAGCGCCTTTGCGAAGCTGGTTGCACGGATGACAGGACGCCCCCTGGATTGGCGGCGGGAGACACCGCGGATGGTCGAGCCGCGGTGGATGGCCAGCACGCGACGCGGTCATGTGGAGATCCGCGACGCCGTGGATGAGGTCGACAGAGCGCTCTACGGCCGACCGACGCGCGCCGCCCAGGCCAGCGCCGCTGCCGCCGCGATGGCGGCCGCCGAGGAGCGCGCGCGATGAAGATCGCCGCCCTCACAGCGCTGCTGATCACGGCGATTCCGACCGTCGCGTCGGCCGATTTCGAACCGGAGTCGCCGGCGTGGAGCGGGCTTTCGTACCTGGTCGCGACCGCGCGCGAGGCCAATGTCGACGTCGAAATCCGCGGCGACCTCGATTGGTCGGCGCTCAACCCCGATACAATCGTCATGCTGGTCGCGCCGCAGGTGGGGCCGGGCGACACACTGCCGTCGCTCAAGCGGTTCTTTGAAAGCGGTGGCCGGATGGTTGTTGCAGATGATTTCCGCGCTGGATTCCAATGGCTTCGCCCGTTCGGCGTGCATATGCACAACCGCCCCGGCCCGTCGACTCGTCACGTCGCCAGCGTTCGTTTCTTGCCCAGTTTTCGGCTCGACGAGGTCGGCGGCTACCTGGGATTTCACGACCAAAACGCGTCCCGCAAGCCCGACGTCGTCCTCAATCACCCGGCCTCGCTCGTCGTGGCAGATCACCCGCCTGAGGGGCTGTCGACCCAGGTGCACGGCTGGTTTGGCGACCGCGCGCGCGGCTGGCTCGCCGAGGTGTCCGGACGCGCTCGATTGCTGGCCCTCGCGGACAGCAGCGCGCTCATCAACGCCATGCTGCGCGGTTTCTACGGCAACAAGCAGCTGGCGGCGAACGTCATGCGCTTCTTCTGCTACGAGGGCGAGCCCTGCAAAGTGCGGCTGATCAGCAACTTGCGTCGGGTGCACGGCAGCTTCGAGGCGTCGATGTGGCCGGAGGCGGCCGGGGGGCCGAAGCGGCGGAACCTTCGCAGTCGGCTGCGGCAGTTCGCGACGCGAATCTCAGATCTGCTCGCGCGGCGTGAGCTGCGGTTGTTGTGGTGGGCGCTCTTGGTGGTGGGACTCGCAGCGCCGGTCGTCATAGCATCGCGAACCGGGCGGCCCCTGTTGCCTCCACGCAGCGGTCTCGCGCGCCATCGGACGCGGCTGCACAACACCGTCAGAGCGTGGCTCTCGGTTGCCGACGCCGACTACCGACAGCCCGCCCGACTGCTGGCGGGCCACCTCGCACGTCTGGTCGCACAGTCCGCGGGTGGCAACAACACGGCGCGTACTGTGGAAGACACCACGCACGGCTTGCAGCAGGCCATCGAATCGCTGATTCGGTCGGGACGCATCTCCGCGCAGGCCGGACAGCGGGTCGGCGATGTCGTGGTCGCCCTACGCGAGGTGGCCGGCGCGCAACCCACAGAGGTTGATCGGCAGCGGTTCACGGCGCTCGCCGCAGAAGTGGAATGGGCCGAGCATGTGTTGAGCCACACGAGCCCGACGGGGTATGACGCGACGCAGCGCGCGGGTGCAGCGGCACCCTTGGGGAGATGATGGACGAATCCAAGACGCTGGCCGGATCGGATGCGGCCGATACCGCGGCGACCGGCGACAGTTCGATGGACCACGACGCGCTCGCCGGCGCAACCGCGCTCCGTGACCGTCTGATCGGCGAGGTTGGCCGCGTCTACATCGGCAACGCGGAGGTCCCACGGCTCATCCTGGCGGCGCTCCTCGCGCGCGGACACGTGCTGCTCGAAGGCGTGCCCGGGCTGGCCAAGACCACCCTCGCAAAGTCGATGGCATTCGCGCTCGGCTGCGATTTTCGGCGCGTGCAGTTCACGCCGGACTTGCTGCCTGCTGACATCACCGGGACCTACGTTTTCAACCAGCGCGAACAAGCGTTCGAGCTGCGCCGCGGCCCCCTGTTCGCACAGATTGTGCTGGCCGACGAGATCAACCGCGCGCCGGCCAAGACGCAGTCCGCGCTGCTCGAGGCGATGCAGGAACGCCAGGTGACGATCGAGGGCGAAACGATGCCGTTGCCCGCCCCGTTCCTGGTGCTCGCGACCCAAAACCCGGTTGAGCAAGAGGGCGTCTACCTTCTGCCCGAGGCGCAAATCGACCGATTCCTCGTGCGAATCCGCCTCGACTACCCGGAGACCGCCCACGAGATCGCGATGCTGAAGGTCCACGGCGAAAAGACCGAAGAGGCCACAGCCGTTACGAATATCGACGAGGTGCTCGCGACGTCCAAGCTCGTCGATGCGGTGCATGTCGAAGATCGCGTGCTCGCCTACACCGTGCGGCTTGCGCAGGCGACCCGAACCCATGGCCGAGTCGCGCTCGGTGCGTCCCCGCGCGCGACTCTTGGCCTGATGCGCCTCGCCAAAGCGTGGGCCCTGCTGGCCGGTCGCGAATACGTGTCGCCAGACGATATCCGCTACCTCGCCCACGCCGTTTTTGAGCATCGCGTGATGGTCACGACCGACGCCGCGATCGAAGGTGTGACCGCCCGCGACGTGGTTGATGACGTGCTGCGCCGCACCGATGTTGCCGCGGCCTCGTCTGCGCGTATCGGTTTCGGGGGCAAGCTTCCCGCCGCCCCCACCCAGCTCCCCAGCTGGCGGTCGAGCGATGCTGGATGAACGCGGCCAATCGCTGCTCGGTGCCGGCGTTGGGCTGGTCGCCGGGGGGCTCATCCTCGCGATTCCCGGGGCCGTCCTGGTGGGCGCCGGCTTGCTTGGCGCGACTCTGCTCGCGATCGAACGGCTCAAAGATGACCTCGGCCCGCTCGGTGCACCGTGGGGTCTGCACGCCAAGGTCGCTCCGCCCGACGTCGCGGCAAGCAGCGCCGGGCTCAAAGTGCGCAGCCACCGGGTCGACCAGCGCGTCGATCTCGAGCTCGATCTGCATGTGCCCGCGGAACACGCCGGGCTCAGCTTCGAAATCGAGTCCTGGGAAACGACCGAGGGCCTCACCATTGTATCGGCTGATCGGCGTGTGGTCGTGGGCCGTGACGGGCGGCGAGTGCGCCTGCAAGCGGTGGCCAATAGCGCCGCTGTTCACCGGCTCTTTGGTGTTCGCGGCACGCTGACCGACGCGATGGGCCTGGTCGCTACCGAGTGCTTTTTGCCCTGCCCGTACGAGGTGGCCGCCCTGCCCCGTTCGCAGCACCTCGACCTGCGCCGCTTGACCGAAACCCGCCGTCGCGCAGCACGCTCGGCCGCTGGTCTTCGTCCCGACAGCGTGGCCGGACACGGCGATGAGCTGCGCGAGCTGCGCGAACACGCCTGGGGCGATCCTTTTAAGCACATCGCGTGGAAGGCATCGGCCCGACGCGGCCGCTTGATGGTCCGCAGCTTCGAACGCGAGCGCTCACGTGCCCTTTACGCCGTGGTCGACACCGGCGCCACGATGCGCGATGGGCGACTCGGCGACGGTCCATTGGACCAGGCGTTCGACATGACCCACTCGCTGGCCGAGCTTGCTGCCCGCCAGTCGCTGCCGTTCGGGGCCGCGCTCGTCGATGGCGAAGTGACGGCGCGCGTCCCGGTTCGTGAAGGCCTCGCCTCGCTCAACGCCACAGATCGCGCCCTGCTCGACGTTCGTCGCACGGTCGCCGAACCGCTAAGCCCACTGTCCGATGATGCGCTCCTGCAGGTCGTCGCCGCCTACCTCCGGAGCGTCGAGCGGGTCGATCTCGGCAGCGGGGAGGGCTTTGGCGACGCCTACGTCCGGTTCCGGCAGCGCACTGTGATGGCCGCTCTTGCGCGTCTACCCGAACGGGAACGCCTTCCGTCGATGAAGGGCGCCGAACCCAGCCCGCGCGCCGACCTGTCGATCCTTCGGCGCTTCTGCCGGGCGATGGACCTCGCGCTGCCCTACCGCGATCCATTGCCACCGGAGCAGCGAATCCAAGGCATCACCCGGGGCCTCGAAGTGGCCGCCGCCGCTCGCAATGGCCCGTTCGTCATCGTCGTCATCTCGGATTTTCGGGGTCTTCGGGGCGCCTGCGATCCCGTTTTCGCCGCTTTCGCCCGCGCACGCAGAGCCGGTCACCGGATTGTCGTGGTCGCGGTCCGGGACGTCGAACCCAACGAGGCCTACGAATACGTGCACGACGCCGAGGACATCGACACCGCGCGAGGACTCGCTCAAGCCGATCGGGCCGCTCGGATACGGCTGCTTGAAGAGCTCAACTCTGGATGCCGACGTGCGGGTGCCGCATTGCTGGCCGACCCCGACCCCGAAAAACTCGTCGCGCTGTGGGCGAGGGCTGCCGTCTAACCGAAGAGCGTGATCGAGCTCTCTCGCTCAATCTCAGGCGACGTCGCTGATTACGGCCCGTTGGCCCGCGTCGACACGCCCGCGCCCCACCACTTCACCCCAGCGGGCACCTTGATGTGCTTGGCATGCGTCGCCTTGCCGGTGGTGACGTCGATCGTGTGGACCTTGCCGTCGCTGCTGAAGCCGTAGAACACGTCGGCCCACCACGCGAACCCGAACAGCCCCTTGGTCCCGGTGCTGCCGATCACCTTGATGATCTTGCCCGTCTTCGGGTCGATCTTGGCGAGCGAATCGATGCCGCCCGACTTCTTCTTCAGCGTCGCGAATGTGCCGATACCGACCACCGAAAACGCGTCGCCGCTCGACAACCAACCGCCGCCGTAGCTGCCCAGCTTCTGGATCTTGATCTTGCCCTTGCCGTCGGGGCGAATCCACATCCAGTTGCCCTTCTCGGAGATGCCGATCAGCGCCTCGGACTTGCTGCCGGGAACCAGCGACTCGGGGATGAACGTCATCCCGTTGAATTCGGTCGGCAGCGTGGCTTCCCATTTGCACTTGGCCGTGTCGGCGTCGCACGAAAACAGGTCCTTGAACGTGATCGCCCACAGGTTGCGGAACTGGTCGAGCGCGATGTCGGTGACCAGGCCCTTCTTCTTGTCGAAGGTGAACTTGCCGATCGGGACCATCGCCGATTTGCCCAGGTCGAGCGTGAACAGCGTGTCCTTGGTGTGCGCGAAGATCATCCCGCTGGAGATGGACGTCTGGATGTCTTCGAGCGGATCGGCCGTATCTTCGGGATCGGCCGTGTCTTCAGGCTGCCAGTTGAGCCCCGTGTCGACGGGATCCGTGCCCGCATCGACGGGATCAACTCCTGCGTCTTCAACGGCATCAGCGGCTCCAGCATCAGCGCCGCCGTCGGTGCTGCTGCCGTCGAGATAGCTCTCGGGGATGACAGGTGTTCCGCCACCGGACGCGTCGTTGCTGCAGCCGACAAGGACCGCGCCTATGCTGGCGATGGACAGTGTGAGAACGAAAACGAGAGCGCGAGGTCGATTCATGGCGGCGGCGTGATAGGGATCGCGGCGCGCCCTGTCAATCGGAATCGTGTGGCGGACGATGCTGCGACGGGCTCCAGCCCCATCGTGCGCGGGTCCAACTTCAAGTGCGGTCGTCTCATCAAAGCGCAGAGGCATTGCGCCGGGAGCGCGATTCTCGCCCACCGCATCTAGTCGATGGGCCACGGCTCGGGCGGCTTGCTGATAGGCGTCTGGTTTTTCAGCTTCTTGAGGTTCGCGATGAACATATCGACGTACTTCAGGTCGTCTTCGATGTCGGGATCGGCCTTCTTCTTGCTATCGAGCCACTTCTTCACGGCCGGACGGAGCGCGAGCAGCACGCCCTGGGCGGCGCCGGGATCGGAGTCTGCGGCGAGGTTGGCGGCCATCCGGAACGCCGCGAGGATGTTGAGCATCACAAAGCCCTTTTCGACCGTGTCGCTGCTGAAGTAGCTCGATCCGTCGGCCTGCGCCGGGGTGCCAAACAGGACCCATGACTGCTGGCTGTGCTTTTTGCCGGTCTTGGGATGGGTCCACGACAGGTCGAGGTTGGCGACCTTCACGCCTTTCTTCACACCGGGCAGCGGCATCAGCTCGATCATGATCGCGCCACCACCGCCGCGGCGTCCTGAACCGGTTGCCGGCAGCGGCGTCTCGGACTTCTGGCGACCGGCGAGGAAGAGCGTCGGGATGTGGATCGTTCCGCCTGCGTTGTGGCCCTTCCAACCTTTCGTCCCGTAAGCGGCGCCAACAACGTACGCGTCTTCCGCGTCGATCTTGATCGTCACATCGAGGGCGACGGGCACCAGAAACGTCTTGACCTCTTCGGTGAAGACCTCTTTGACCGCGGCGGCCTTGTCGAGGAAGTAGAAGTTGCCCGCGCCGACCTCAGCGATGTCGGCCAGCACGCCGTTGTGCACGTCCTTGCCCACGCCGATGGTCGTGATGCCGATGCCCTTCTTGGCGTACCCGGCCGCGAGCGACACCAGCTTTCCGGGATGCTGCAGCCCTTCGCTGGCCTGGCCGTCGGTGAGCAGCACGACACGGTTGTCCCAGCTCTTGTCGTGGTGCTTGTTGGCGACCTTGAACGCGGTAAAGAGCCCCGCGTAGAGGTTGGTTTTTCCGGTCGCGGCGAGCGCGATGATCGCCTTTTCGATGGCGAGCTTGTCGGACATCGGCTTGGCCTCAACCACCACTTTCGCGTCGGATGCAAAGCGGACCAGGGACACTTTGTCGCCGTTTTCGAGGTGGTCGAGCATCTGCTTGAGGCCCTGCTTGAGGTAGCCGAGCGGCTGTCCGGACATCGACGAGCTCGTGTCGACCGCGAGCACGATATGCAGCGGCGGACGCTTGAGCTTGCTCGGCTGGATCGGCGTGTTGAGACCGATCTGGACCACGGTGCACGTGCTGCCGGTGATCATGTTGCCCATCTGGCCGAGCAAACCGTGCATGCACATCTCGGCGCCGCACTTGGGCTGGGGGTAGTCGAGCTTGTGCTCGTTGAAGAAGCCGAGGTCGTCGAGGGTGCCGGGTTTGGGGACCTGGCCTTTTTCGAGGATCTGCCGGAACAAGCCGAAGTCCTGCGCGCCGGCCTGGGCGAGCCCGGTGTTGCCGCCGGTCGCGTCGGGGGGAGATGACCACGTGTCGCCGGCGCCCGACGAGCTACCAGCATCCGACCCACCGCCTGACGAGCTGGTGCCGCCGCTGGACGATTGACCGTTGTCGCTCGAGTTGGCGTCGGAAGCCCCGGCGTCCATGCCGTTGAACCGCCCGCCGCTGGAGCCACCGCCTTCGCCCCCGCGGGACGCCGCGGTTCC
>CAZLMW010000002.1:43355-45100 GCA_964560875.1 uncultured Enterobacteriaceae bacterium | reverse complement strand
GTCATCACGCCCTTGTCGCCAAACAGGTCCATCATCCGGCAGCCGTCGGGCGCCTCCGCGATATCAACGATGGTCACGTCGCCTGCGGGCAGCGGCTCGGTCCACGCCACACCGACGCTCGAATCGGGCTGCACACACTGCTTGGGAACGGGCGGGTGCACCTCGAGGGGCGCGGGATGCAGGCCGGGGTGGGGCTGCCACTGGAGTCCGCCTTCGTCGGGGACGATGCGGATTTCGGCCTTGCTGCCAAACTTGGTGACCACCGACGCGTGCTGCAACGCTTTCTGCGCGCCCTGCCAGACGACCAGGCGCCGCGGCAGTCCGCCACCATCGACCAACACCGCGCCGCAGCCGGTTTTGGCCCACGGCGGTCGGTTGACCGGGATCGAGCGACTCGGACCCACCAGCCACGTCTGCGCCATGCCAAAGAGCTGGGTGGACAACGCCAATTCGGGGCTCTTCAGCAGCAGATTGCAGTCGACATGGACCCCCGGGCGAATGGGCCGAATGCGCACGACCGCCTGCTTGTTGGTCGCGTTTGCGATGACGTAGACGCCGTGGATCTTCGGGTAGTTGTTGGGGTTGATGTCGGGGTTGGTGTTGTTGTTGGGCGGCGTCCACGCGTCGGGCGCGGCGTCAGGCTGATTAAACGACGGCGGTACGTCGGGCTGGTCGGCGATCGGCTGCTGCGGCGGCACGGTTGGATGCGGATCCGGATCGGGGCCCACGATGATGTTGAAGATGGCGTTGCAGCCGGACAGCCCACCGACGGCTGCGAGAAGCATCGTCGCGAAGGCCAACCTGGCGACCAGGCGACGCTGAACCATGGCGGTGGCCGCTTGTCGTGCTGGCTTGTTGGCGGGGGAGTGCATGTTCATCGTGGGTTCCTCGGTCGCGGCGCGGTCCGTGCGGGGCGGGCCCTACTTGAAAGCGACCGTCGCGACGTTGACGACGTCCTGGACCTTGTTGAGCACAACGTTGTGGTGCATGACCGCCTGGTTCGGCTTGCCGGCGTGCGTCACGATCGTCACCTGCGCATACGTCTCAGCGATGAGCTTGTTGCCGTTGTTGGCGTAGTAGTGGAGCAGGATCTTCCATTTGCCGGCCATAGGCTTGGCGACGGCGAATCGTTCGGGGCCAAAGCCCGACGTCAGGTCATCGAGCAGCGCGCCACCGGTGCTGAGTTTCTTGTGCTGGTAGTAACATTTTTCGCCCTGCGGGTTGATGACCCACAGGTCGATGTCGGTGTTGTTGGTGTTCCACGTAACCGTCACGCGCATGCCGTCGGTCGGCGCGATGAGGTTGTGGTGCTTCTGGCGCGCCTTGATGAGCCCGTCGAGCGCTGCGTTCTTGGGATCTTTGGGCAGGCTGGCGAGCATCAGCGCGTATTCTTCCTTGAGCACGTGCTTGAGCTGCTTGAACTTGGGATGCCACTTGCCGGCGAGCGCCGCTTCGAAGAACACGGCGGCGAGGGCCGGCTTCTGTCCGCGGACGACGTTGGCGAGGTCGCGCCATGACTGCGGCTCGAGCGGCCGCGCTTCCAGCACACCAAAGAGCTGGGCGGCGGCGGCGGGAAGCTGGTTCCAGGCGGTCAGGCGGTAGCCGGCCATGCGCGAGATCTCGGAGTTGCCGGGGTTGAGTTCGGCGGCGGTCGAGAGGGCGCGAACAGCGGCGCCGAGTTTGCCGGCCTTGCGCCGCGCTTCGGCTTCGGCGATGTGCGGGTGGTGCTGCGATGCGCTCGTGCT
>CAZLMW010000002.1:6095-43255 GCA_964560875.1 uncultured Enterobacteriaceae bacterium | reverse complement strand
TCCAGCGTCATGCCGGGCGACAGGTGGGCGGTCGCGCAGGCGTCGAGCTGCGCCTTGGACATGCAGTTGAAGATGGCGCCTTGCTTGGTGAGCTTTTGGTACAGCGCGATGTTCTCGGCGCCAAGGCCGAGGCGGTAGGCGAAAACGCGGGTCTTGAACTGCGCCTCGTTGGCAAAGCGAGCGAGCATCGCGTCGACATCGCGGGCGCCCCAGGTGATGGCGCCGTCGCTGAGCACGAAGACGTCAACGTTGTCGTCGACCTTCATCGGCGGCAACGCCAGGGCACGAAGCGCGGCCGAGAAGTCGGTTCCGCCCTCGAGCAGCACGCCCTTCATACTGTCGATGAACGATTTGCGACCAGCCGCGTCGTTGGCGTACCAGCCCTGCGATGCCCAGCGGGCGCCCGCGTCGAACGTGATGACGTTGAACTTCTCGATGCCACCGGTCTGCCCGGCCGGCGACTTGGCGAGGATCTTCTCGAGCAGCTCCATGTTCAGGCCAAAGCGCTTGGCGTTTTCGGATCGGGATGTATCGAGCACGAAGATGGCCTGCTTTTCGGCGGCCTGCTTCTTGCCGAACGCCTTGATCGCCGGGCGCAACCGGATAACCGCATGGTCGTTGTTGAGCACGGGGTCGGTGCCCGCGAGCACATCTGCTTCGTCGCCGCTGTTGGCGCCGAACTGAAAGACGAGCGTGCCGCCGTCGGACGAGCCAGCGGCGAGCTTGCGCGCGATGTAGATGCTGCCGGGCGCCTTTTCGTCGACACCGGTCACCTTGCCGACGTGCTTGCCGCCCTTGATGTGGCCGCCCTTGGCCAGCAGCGTGAAATCGAGGGTGGCGATTTTGCCCTTGGGCAGCGGGAACGCGTACTCGTAGCCGTTGGGGACGCGCGGCAGGGTCTGTTCGTAGGCCACCAGCACGCGCATGCGACCGTTTGCCGGGATCGGGAAGACCTTGGCCGTGAACTGGTTGGGCGCGACCTGCTGCACCAGCGCCGGGTCGACCTTTTTCTCGACCTCGTCTTCGTAGGCTTTCTGGGCGGCGATGTTCTCCTGGACCCGGCCTTGCATCAGCTTGCCCCAGTCCTTCTTGCTCGCGCCCTCGGCCACCTTGTTGGGCGCCGCGGCGGCGATCGTTTCGTTGTTCTTGCCGTTGAGTTGGTCGCCGTCTCCAAAGAACTGCGGCGTGCCGCCGGTCTGACCCGGGAACATCGCGTAGTAGGAGACCGACGACTCGGTCGGGAGGCTGTAGCGGAACGTGCCTTCGAGAACCTTGTTGAAGGGGTTGGTGTAGATGTGATCGACGAGGGTTCGCACGCGGAGCCCTTCGACGCGGACCGCGATACGCATCTTCTCGAGCACGAGCTTCTTGCCGCCGCCGACGTCCACCGACGCGAACGGGTTGGCCCCCTCTTTCCCCTGCCAGGTTTGGGGATCGTGGGTCGTGCCAGCGTCGTCGCCGCCGGGTGAGGAGCTCGAATCGCTGGCACCCGAGCTGGAACCGCCGGCATCGGCCGCGCCGCCGCTCGAAAAACCGCCCGAGGAGGAGCCGCTGGAGCCCGAACTCGACGATGAAGCGCCCGACGAGGCACCCGATGAGCTGCCACCTGCGCCGGATGAGGATCCCGTGGCGCTGTCCTGAGCATAGCCGCCAGCGTCTGCTCCGCCGCCCCACGCACCGCCGCCAGCTCCACCGGACTCTGCGCTGTCCATCGACGCGTCGCCACAGCCCTGCGTGGACACCGCGAGAGCAGCCACCGCGAAGAAGATAATGATCCGTGTCTGCACGAGTCGCGACGTAGTCATGAGAGCCTCCCGCCCAGGTCGGATTCCGCACCGTTGGAGGTCCTGGGCAGTTCCTACAAGATCCAAGGGCCGTGCCACGGCCGCGAAAAACTCACAATCGTTGGAAATCAGAGCAGTTAATCTCGGACGTGCGGCGCGGGCTCTCGGCCGGTATTGTTGCGTTTTTCACCACATTGTTGATTTTTTCAACATACGAGCCCAATTGCCGGCACGGTTGCCGGGGCGCAGGCGTGACCGGTATAGTCCCGCCTCGACCTCGGAGCCCGCATTGACCCGCCGCACCGCCCGATTTTCGCTGGCGACACCTGTCCGCGCGGTTTCGCTCGCATTCATGCTCTCTCTCGCCTCCTGTTCGGTTGAAGAGGAGCCCAATGTTGGCGCCGACGCCGCCGATGCCGCGGAAGAGGACACGGGTCCGGACGACGCCGGCACAACCAAGAAGAAAGACACGAAGGTCTGGACCGGCAAGTGCGCCGGCGGCCCGACGATGTGCGACGACGGCAACCCGTGCACCGCCGACGACTGCGACCCGCACACGGGCTGCAGCAACGACGTCAAGGACTGCAAAGACGACGACGACTGCACAAAGGACCTGTGCGACATCACGACCGGCTCCTGCAAGCACATCAAGGACCCGTGCGACGACAACAACATCTGCACCATCAATGTCTGCCAGAAGGGCGAGGGCTGCGTGGTCGACAAGGTGCTCGATTGCGCGGACGACGACGCCTGCACCGCCGACGGCTGCTCGCCCATCAAGGGTTGCGTGAGCTCACCGGCGAGCTGCGACGACGGCAAGTCCTGCACCAAGGACAGCTGCGATCCGAAGACCGGCTGCAAACACGACGGTCCCGGACCCGGCGTGCAGTGCTGCGAAAAGCCGATCGACTGCGAAGATGACAGCCCCTGCACCGTTCACAGCTGCGTCGGCGGCGTCTGCCAGACCCAACCGGTGTTCGGCTGCTGCAAGGCCGATCTCGACTGCGACGACGGCAACGGCTGCACGACCGACCAATGCAGCGTCGCCACCGGCGCATGCGCGAACATCTACAAACCGGGCGCCGGCTGCTGCGCGACAAAAGCGGACTGCCACGACGGCGACAACTGCACGCTCGACCACTGCATCGGCGGTAAATGCGGCTACGACGTGACCTGCTGCAGCGCCAACTCCGACTGCAACAAGGGCGGCGCGATCGGGCTGTGCGCCGCGGTCACGTGCACCAATTCGCTCTGCGCAGCCAAACCGACCGGAAAGGCGGGGTGCTGCAACCCGTTGGTCGGAGGCACGAGCTTCGAAAAGGCCGATAAGCTCGGCTACAAGCTGCTGCCCGGCACAAACGGTCGCTGGAAGCTCGATACGACCGCCAACACGGCGAAGGTCGGCGCCGCGTCGCTCAAGTACGAGGGCGCGTCCAAACAAATCGCTGGTGGCAGCCCCGTGGCGCGCATCATCTTCGATCCGGTCGAGCTGCCCGCCGCGACACAAGTCTCCGTGCGTTTCTGGTTCCTGGCTCAACCCGGGCCGCTCAGCCCGAAGGAGCGCTTCCGGGTACGTCTGCGGACAGCCGCTGGCGAGTGGCACTTGCTCGAGATCTACGGCACGTACCCGTCCTGGCAGCTGCGGACCATCGACCTGTCGGCGTTTGCGGCGCGGGCCAGCACCCGAAAGGTGCAGTTGATCCTCGACGTTCAGCCCTCGAGCAAGCTACAGCCGACGGCCTTCTTCCGCATCGACGACGTGCGGTTCACGAGCACGTGCAAGGCGAAGAGCTGCGTGACCAAGAGCCAGTGCAACGACTTCCTCGCCGCGTCGACCGAGGCATGTATCGGCGGCAAATGCGTGTATGCGGCCGACACCGAGTACTGCGAATACGCCGACCACAAGAGCTGCGACGACGGCGACAAGTGCACGACCGACTACTGCTCGGGCAACACCTGCAAGCACATCAAGAAGAAGAACTGCTGCCACAACAACACCGAGTGCGACGACAAGAACGTCTGCACGACCGACGCCTGCGTCAATTCGTTGTGCGTGCACCCCAAGAAGCCGCCGACGCAGTGCTGCAACGCCGTGGCCGACTGCGACGACAGCAACCCGTGCACGATCGATGCCTGCCCGGCCGTCGGCCTGCCCTGCCAGCACACCAAGACGTCACCCGATTGCTGCGTGGGCAAGCTCGACTGCGACGACAGTGATAAGTGCACGATCGACGTGTGCATCGACCTCAAGTGCAGCCATAAGAACCAGTGCTGCAAATCCGACAAGGACTGCGACGACGGCGACGACAAGTGCACCACCGACAAGTGCGCCAAGAACCTGTGCAGCTGGACGCCGACCGGGGCCAAGGGCTGCTGCGAAAAGGGGATGTTGTCCGTGGGATTTGAAGGCAAGGACCTCGGCGGATTCAAGCTGGTGAGCTCCCTGACGACCAGCAAATGGCAAGCGGTCGTTGGCCAGCGCGCATTCAAGGGCAAAGGGGCGCTGTACTACGGCAACCCGGCCAAGAAGAACTTCAACGACGGCAAGAGCAAGGGCACCGCGACGACGACGACGTTGACGATTCCCAAGGCCGACAAGACCGTGTTGAAGTTCGCGCTCTACATGGACAGCGAGTCAAGCACGTCGTACGACAGACTCGACGTTTACGTCATCGAGGGCGCCAAGAAATGGACCGTGTGGCGCAAGAACGCCAAGGGCTTCAAGGTCAAGACCTGGGCCGAACACACCGTCAACCTGAGCGCATGGGCGGGCCGAAAGGTCCAGATCCAGTGGGAATTCGACACCAACGACGCGGTCGCCAACACAGGCGAAGGCGTGTATGTGGATGAGGTGAGCGTCGTTCGAACATGCGCCGACTACAGCTGCGCCAAGTCCACGGACTGCAACGACGGCCACACGTTCAGCATCGACAACTGCACCGGCGGCAAGTGCAGCTATTCGCTGAAATAGCGGCGGCAACGCACGAGGACGATCGACCCAATGCGACGAGTCGCGAGCGCGAGCGGAAGGATTGACGAAGGCGAGGTAATCGGCGGGCGCTATCGCGTGACGGGCGTGCTCGGCCAAGGCGGCTTCGGCACCGTTTACGACGCGATGCACGTCACGACTGGCCACCCGGTCGCTGTCAAAGTGCTCTCAGACAGGCCGGACGCCAGCGACGATGAGCTGCAGCGGCGGTTCTTCCAGGAAGCGGCGACGACGTCTCGCCTTTCCCACCCGAACACGGTGCGCGTTTTTGACTTCGGCGAGACCGACGGCGGGCAGCTCTTCCTCGCGATGGAGAGGCTGGTCGGCGAAACGCTGCAAGACCTCTTTATGCACAACGCGCGCGAGGGCACGGCGATGCCCGACGTGCAGGCGGCCAATGTCGGTATCGCGGTGCTGCGCAGCCTCGGTGAAGCGCACGCCCACGGGTTGGTGCATCGCGATTTGAAGCCGGCGAATATCTTCTTGCACGAGGTAGCGGGCGGCGACCGCATCGTGAAGGTGCTCGATTTCGGCATCGTCAAGGACATCGATGCGTCGATGACCCAGGCCGGCAAGGCCCTTGGCACGCCGACGCACATGAGCCCCGAACAAGCGATGGGCACGCCGGTTGATGCGCGGACAGATCTCTATGCGCTTGGCGTCTGCCTGTACGAAGCGGTGACTGGGACGCTGCCGTTTTCGGGGGACAACCCGCTGACGATCGTCATGCAGCATGTAACCGACCCCATCACCCCCATCGAGGAGCGCGCCCCGGGCAAAGTGCGCCCCGCGATCGCCCACGTTATCGAGCGCTCGCTGGCGAAGATGCCCGACGAACGATGGGACGATGCGCAGCAGATGCGGGAAGCCCTGCAGCGCGGCATCGACCTGCAGCCGAGCGGTGTCTACGAAGTGCTCAACCCGCGGTCTCGTCGCTCGGAGAAGGTCACGTCGCCACCGCTGTCGTCGGGCAAGGGGTCATGGCGCGAACGGAAGGCCGGAGCGGGCGTCGTTAAACAGCGAGGCACAGCGCATCCGCACACCCAGGCCGTGAGTTCGATGGCCGACGCACCAAAGCCGGCGCCCAGCAAGCCTCCTGGCCGCTCCGACGTCGTCGTACGGACGGGCCAGCAGCGCGTCGTCGGCATGGATAGCGGCGAAAGGACGGCGATTGGCACCTCTGCGATGCTGGACGACGTGGCGTCCGAGCAGGTGCGACGCGGCGTGGATGCGCCCACGCAGATGTTGGACGCCGAACAGCTCCACGAGCTGACAGACAGCGCGATCCTCGAGATTGGCCATCCGGCCCAGGACCTCGATCCGCCTCCGCCCGTGGCACCGCCACCGCCCGTCTCTCGCCCGAGCGAGCGGGTGCGTGTGACCGGACACGACATCGGCGAAGACGCCCGCACGGTGGAACGTGCCCCGGCGACGGTCGACGACGGGCTGGATGCGGCCACCATGATCGCTGGCGAGCCTGCGATGGTCTCCGCCATGCGTCGCGACGGACGACTCGCCGACGCGCCACCGATCATCACCGACGCCGACGACACGAGCGCGCCATCGGCGCCGACCGCAGCCAAACCGACAACAGATCCGTACATCGCCCGGCAACGTGCCACGCCGGACAAGCCTTCGGGACCTCCGCGCGACGAATCCAGCGCGCGTTATTCAGGCGGCTGGAACGGCGAACCCGAAGACGCTGAGTCCGCAGACACTGGGCTCGTCGACGCCGACACCGCCGACCCGGACGACAACGAACCAGCCGCCGCGATGGACAGCTCGGTTGTCACGATCGGTGGCGTGATCGGGTCAGAAGCCGACGTAATGGAGGTCGACGACGACGAAGGGCCCGTCGTACATGTCGAGATCGAGCGCCGGATCAACCGCGGGGTCGACGATAGGCTCGGCGGTTTTGCGCAACGCCGGGTCGGAGCAGCGGCCGCGGAACTTCTTGCCGCTGCCAGCATGCTCGGCGGCGGACGGCGGTCTGCGCCCGATGCCAACCCGTTCTCAGGCGCACCGCTGGGCGCACGGTTGTCGGCCGACCTCGCACGCATGACCCAGAATCTGCGGCGCCGCAACAGCAGCGGACGAACGGCCGCGGCGCGCAACTCAGTCTCGGCGATGTTCATCTCCGATGACGCATCCAGCCTGGTCTACGGCAACGCAGCCGGTGACGTGCGGCTCGTGCGGTCGCTGACATTCGGTGAGCAAGCGGCACCCCTCTCGATGTGGAGCGACGAGATCGAGGTTGGTGAACACGGCGGGCTCGTTTCCGCGGTCGCCGCGACGCCGGACGGGCGCACAGTCGTAACCGCCGACAGCAACGGCGAGGTCCGCGCCTGGTCTCCTGCGGACGGAACGGTTGTCGCGGATCTCGACCTGCACAGCGGCGTCACGTCGATGGCGATGTGCAGCGACGGTCGACTCTGCATAATCGGTTGTCGCAACGGTTCCGCCCACCTTGTGAAGCTGCCCTCACTCGAGGTTCGACGCACGCTGTCTGCCCACCAGGGCGCGGTCACGGCGGCCGCGGCGGCAAGTTCACGACGCGTCATCGCGACGGCGGGTGAAGACGGCGCGGTGCGAACCTGGGATCCGGTCGGCGGTGGTGGACGGCTCACCAAGCGCTACCACGACGGCGCGATCGGCGCGCTGGCCCTGTCTCGCAACAGGAAGTTCATCGTGTCGGGGGGCTGGGACGGCAAGGTCGTCGTCTGGGCAGCGGCCAACGGCCACATCGAACTGAAGCTTGACGCGCACGACGACATCGTCTCGGGCGTCGCGATCGACAACGACTGCGAACACATCGCTACGGTGAGCGACGACAAGCGCGCCCGCGTCTGGAACATCGAGTCAGGCGACATCGTCTGCGAACGCGCCGACTTTCACGTCGCGCCCAAGTTCCTGCGCTTCAGCAACGACGGAATGGAAGTATACGTCGCGGCGTGGGACGGCTCGATTCGCAAGCTGCCCGTACCGCCCTCGTAGGGCGCGCGTTTCAATCTCGCCGGCCTGGGTCTACAGGTCGAGGTTGCGGACGGTCAGCGCGTTGGCGGTGATGAACTCGCGGCGCGGCTCGACGAGATCGCCCATCAGGATGCTGAAGATCGCGTCAGCTTCGATCGCGTCGTCGATGCGCACCTGCAGGATCGTGCGTTTGCTCGGATCCATCGTGGTTTCCCACAGCTGCTCGGGGTTCATTTCGCCGAGGCCCTTGAACCGATTGAGCTGCACACCCTTCATGCCGAGCTCGAAGATCGCGTCGAGCAGGCTCTCGAAGTCCGCTTCCGTGCGCGGGTCATCGGTCCCCTTGGTGACCTTGTACGGACCGTTTCCGAGCCGCTCATAGACCTCTCCGATCCGCTGGCGGAGCAGCTTGTAGTCCGAGCCACGCAACATGCGGGAGCCGATGCGCGTGTGGCGAGCGACACCGCTGACCTTGGAGTCAACGACGACGCCGTAGAGGTCGCTCTCGTCGATCCGATGGGCCTCGTCCAGGTCCACGATCGACATCTCGGGTCCGATCATCGTGGGGTAGTGTTCGGCGAGCCATGTACGAGCGGCGTCCATGCGACCCTGGAGACGATCCCGGTCGGCGAGATCGGCGGCTTCGAGCGGCGCCCCCAGGACGAATGCACGCACGACGCGCTCGTCGGTTGCGGGGCCAAGGCGGCTGACCATGCGGCCCAGTACGTCGCGAAACTCGATGATTCGGCGCAGCAGCAACTTGAACTCGTCGCCGGTAAGGTCGGCGTGACTCTCGGACTGCACGGTCACTTTGTCGGTGCCCGTGTCGAGCAGGTAGGCGACGCGCGCGGTGTCGTCGAGCAAATAGCGTTCGGTCTTGCCTCGTTTGGCCCGATACAGGGGCGGCTGTGCGATGTAGAGGTAGCCACGCTCGATGATTTCGGGGTACTGGCGGAAGAAGAACGTCAGCAGCAGCGTGCGAATGTGCAGGCCGTCCACGTCCGCATCCGTCATGATAATGATGCGGTGGTATCGCAGCTTGTCGATGTCGTAGCTGTCGGGCCCGATCCCGGCTCCGAGCGCCGTAATGAGCGTCATGATCGCATCACTGCTCAGCATGCGATCGTAGCGAGCGCGCTCGACGTTGAGGATCTTGCCGCGCAACGGGAGGATCGCCTGGTACAGACGTTCGCGACCGCCCTTGGCCGAACCACCCGCGGACTCGCCCTCGACGATGAACAGTTCGCATTTGCGCGGATCACGTTCCTGGCAGTCGGCGAGCTTGCCGGGCAACGATCCCGTCTCCAAAACGCCTTTGCGGCGCACCATGTCGCGGGCCTTTCGTGCCGCCTCGCGAGCGCGCGCCGAGTCCACGGCTTTGCCGACGATCTTCTTGGCGTCCGATGGGTTTTCGACCAGGAAATCGCTCAGTTTGTCATGCACGACCGAGCTGACGACCGGGGTGACCTCCGAGCTGACGAGCTTGTCCTTGGTCTGCGAGCTGAACTTCGGGTCGGGCAGTTTCACCGAAATGACGGCGATGACGCCTTCGCGAATGTCGTCGCCGGAAAGGGAGCCCTTGAATTTCTTGAGCAGGCCTTCCTTCTCCGCGTAGTCGTTGATCACCCGCGTGACCGCGCCACGGAAGCCGGTCATGTGGGTGCCGCCATCGCGATTTCGGATGTTGTTGGTGAAGCAAACGACCTGCTCGTTGTAGGCGCTGGACCACTGCAGGGCGAGCTCGACGCTCATCTCGCGGCCCTCTCCGAAGATGCGCTGGTCGGAGATGTAGATCGGCGCTTCATGAAGCGTCTGCTTGTTCTTGTTGAGATGCTCCACGAACGAGCGGATGCCGCCCTCGAAGTGGAAAACCTGCTCTTTGTCGTCGCGCTCGTCGGCGACACGGATCGACAGGCCGTGGTTGAGGTAGGCCATCTCGCGAAAGCGGTGCGACAGCGTCTCGTAGGTGAAGTCGACCATCGAAAAGACGTCGGGATCGGGCTTGAAGTGAACGCGGGTGCCGGTGGCCTCGGACGGCTTCACCTTTGCGAGCGGCGCGACAGGATCGCCTTGGGCGAAGCGCTGCTGGAACATGTAGCCTTCGCGTTCGATCGTGAGCTCGAGCCACTCCGACAGCGCGTTGACCACCGAAACGCCGACGCCGTGGAGGCCGCCCGATACCTTGTAGCTGTTCTGGTCGAACTTGCCGCCGGCGTGCAGCTCGGTCAGCGCCACTTCCGCCGCCGAACGTCCATCGCCGTAGTCACCAACGGGAATGCCGCGGCCGTTGTCCTGGATCGAGCATGATCCGTCCAGATGGAGGGTGATCACGATCGTGTCGCAGTAGCCGGCGAGCGATTCGTCGACGGAGTTATCGACGACTTCAAACACCATGTGGTGAAGGCCCGATCCGTCGTCCGTGTCGCCGATGTACATGCCGGGGCGCTTGCGTACGGCCTCGAGGCCTTCGAGGACCTTGATGGAATCAGCGTCGTAGTCGTCGGCGCCGTCACCGAGGTCGACCGCGGCTGTCCTTGGTGCGGCCGGGACTGGTGCGGCCGGGACTGGTGCGGCCGGGATTGGTGCAGCTGGGTTTGGTGCGGCTGGGCTCGCGGCAGCTGGGCTGGCTGTGACGGTGTCGGCCGCAGGGACGTTCGGGGCGTCGACAGGCTCGCCGTCGGGTGTGGTGGCGCGCTCGACAAGGTCTTTGATATCGGCCATCGGAGTCCTCGTATTCGTTCCGGGTGGGGGTCCGCGGATGCCGGCTCGGGCAGGGGTCGTGAAAGCGTCGTGAATTCAGGACGTTCCACCGGTGCGCGCGGGCGCGAGAATCTACCAGATCGAGACTTCCAGAGCAACCTCATGGCGGCCTTTGCATCGTCCGGCAATCGGGTCATCGATCGGGGTATAGATCGGGGTGGGGCGCTTCCTTTTCGCGCCGCTGTCGGGCAGCTTGGAGTCATGAGCAAGAGCCCCTTGCAAGACGGCGTCGAACGCCTCTCGCGAATCGCCGGCAGCGCGGCCGGTCAGATCATGGAAGTGACCCGCGATGGTTCGGGCACGCACCTCGTCGACAAGCTGCTCGAAGAGCTCCAGGAAGCCGCCGCCGAAGTGCGCGCCATGCTCGAAGCGAGCTCGTGGCGGATGCCCGATGAAGAGATGGAGAGGCGCATTCAGCACCTCATCCACGGGCGCAATATCAACGAACATGGCGTCGATCCATTCGGGGCGGAACCGGCGTACATGCGCAAGGTCGTCCCGTTCATCGAATTCCTCTACCGCGTCTATTTTCGCACCGAGACCCACAACATCGAGCGCGTCCCGGACGGTCGCGTGCTGCTCATCGCCAACCACAGCGGCCAGCTCCCGTTCGATGGCATGGTGATCGGCACCTCGCTGCTGCTCGAGCGAAACCCGCCGCGCATGATTCGCACGATGGTCGAGAAGTTCGTCCCGACGTTACCTTGGTTTGGGACCTTCGTGACGCGCGCCGGGCAGGTGACCGGGCTGCCAGACAACTGCCGTCGCCTGCTGGACAGCGAAGAGGCGGTCGCGGTCTTTCCCGAGGGAGCTCGCGGAATCTCCAAGCCGTTTTCGCAGCGCTACCAGATGACGCAGTTCGGACACGGATTTATGCGCCTGGCGCTCGAAACAGGGGCGCCGATTGTGCCGATCGCGGTGGTCGGCGCTGAAGAGCAGGTGATCAACCTCGCAAACGTCCAGTTCCTGGCTCGCCTGGTCGGGGCGCCGAGCTTCCCGCTGCCCCTCTTGCTGCCGATTCTCGGGCCTGCTGCGATGTGGCCAATGCCCGTGAAGTACCGCATCTATTACGGCGAACCGCTGTATTTCGAGGGCGATCCGAACGACGACGAGACGCTCATGGCCAAGCGCGTCGGCAGGGTACGCGACGCGATCGACGAGATGATTCAGCAAGGGCTCAAAGAGCGACGGGGGATCTTCGTCTGATGACCGGCAAGCAACGAGCCAAGAAGCCTCGCAAGTCGACCAGGACAGCGTCCACGGGCAAGACAGCGTCGGCGGGCAAGACGGGGCGCGCCAAGGCGTCGACGAAACCGGCCAGCGCGCCGACTACCATGACAGCCGACGACCAGCAGTTGGGTCTTATCGAAGAGCCGCCACGCCCCGCAGTGCGCCGAACGGGTCGTCGCCGTCGCCAACCGCGACGCAAATCCACGGTCGTCATTACGGGGATCACCGGTCGCCTCGGACAGCTCCTGGCGCGGCGCTTGCATCGGCAGCCGCACGTGCGCGTGATCGGCATCGACCGGCGCTCATTTCATCGCAAACCCCGCGACGTCGAGCACCTGCAGATCGATATTCGCCGCAAGAAGTGCGAGGAGCTTTTCCGTACCGAGCAGGTCGACGTGATCTTTCACCTCGGGCTGATGCACGACCCGCGGCAGAACCCCGACGAGCATCACAGCTGGAACCTCGTGGGAACGCAGCGGGTATTCGAGTACGCGCAGCGCTATCGCGTTCCCAAGGTGGTGCTGCTGTCGAGCGCGGATGTGTATGGTCCGCAGGCAGACAATCCGACCTTCATCGGCGAGGACGCCCCGCTGCTCGGCGCAAGACGATTCCCGCAGATTCGCGACCTGATCAGCGTCGACATGCTGTCGCAGAGCTATTTTTGGAAAGCGCCCGAGATCGAGACCGTCGTGTTGCGGCCGGTGCACATCCTGGGCGGTGTGAGAAACGCGATGAGCAAGTACCTGCGCATGTCTCGGGTGCCGGTGCTGATGGGCTTTGACCCGATGATGCAGGTGATCCACGAGGAAGACGCCGTGGCCGCGACTCTGCTCGCTGCGACCCCGGGCGTGCGTGGGGTATTCAATATCGTTGGACCGCAGGCTTTGCCGCTTCGCAAGTTGATCGCGCTGACAGGCAAACAGGACCTGCCGGTTCCGCACGTGATCGCGCCGAGCGTGGCAGACCGGCTGTACAAGGCGCGCTTGATCGACATGCCGGCCGCCGAGATCGACTTCATTCGTTATCCGGTGACGCTGGACGGCAGCCGCGCCGAGAAGCTGTTGAAATTCCGCGCCCACTACGGCGTGGCGGACGCCGTGGCTTCTGCGCTGCGCAACCAGGTGTTCGACGGCTCGGTCGAACGGGCCGTGTCCGCCTGAACCGTGCGCTCCATGCCGCGTCAGTGAACTCCCCAATCGTTGTGGAATGACGGCGCAGGCCTACGTTTTTGGGGGAGGCTGTGGATGCGCTCGTTGATTGTCGGAGCGTTGTTGATCGCCGTTGCCGGTTGTGGCTCGTGGGTGCCATTGCGAGCGCCGGTGCACGTAGGCCTGCAGGCGGGAGCCGGACAGACCGCTACCTTTTACGACTGGTACTGCCGCGAAGGCTCATGCAGCGTGGCCCGCACCGTGAAGTTGGTCCGGGGCGATGTGCGCGGCGTGATGCTGCAGGACGGCGAGAGCCAGGCCGTCGTGACGCTCCAGCTCACACGAAGCGGTGTCGACAAGATCGGGCTGCTGCTTCGGGGCCGGTCGCCAGATCGCGAGCTCGTCGTGATGCATAGCGGCCGCGCCTTGCTGGTCCGGTCGCTGCGATCGTTGCAGAAGAGCGGCTCGGTCGTGCTGCGCGGCCCGCAATCCCCGATGCAGACGTTGTATGGCGAGCTCACACGGCCGCCTGGAGGCAAGAAATGACGAGTTCGTCGGCGGATACGCCGCACATCCCGCTGATCGTCATGACCGCCGATCTTTCCACCGTTTCGGGTCTTTCGGTGCCGCACGCGATCGCTTTCGGTCGTCGCTTTGGCAGCACGATCGAGGTGTTGCACGCCGCCCCACCTGCCGCGGGATCGACCGGCTCGTTTTCGGTGTTGGCCGCCCCGGACAAGGACAAGTGGCTGACGAACTCACTGCGACCGCTGCTCGCGCCGCTGCAAGCCTATGGGGTGGAAACGAAACCCGTGCTGCTCCGTGGCGACGTCGACGACGTGCTGCGGGAAGCTGCCTCGACCGCATCGCTCGTGATCACCACCAAACACGGCGGCGGCGATTCGCACGGTCGAGTCGGCAGCAAGTCGATCAACCTGGCGCGCACGGCGACCGCGCCGATCCTCGTGGTGCCCGGCACTGTCCCCGAAGGTGGGTTGAACCCCGAGCCTCCGTACTACGAGACGATCGCGGTCACGACCGATTTCTCCGAGGAGAGCCTTGCCGGTGTTCGGCACGCAGTGCGGCTGGCACGCGCGTTTCGCGCGGCGCTGCTGATCATCAACGTCGTCCAGGCGCGCGGCCTCAAGGCGACCATCGACGGTACAAACGTCACTTGGCCCGACCTGCCCGAAGGAAGCGAGGCGCGCATCGACGACGCTCGGTACAAGATGGCCGAACAGATCGAGATTCCCGAGGACGTCGCGGTCGAGCAGCGAGTTGTCATGTGCGACGACGTGGCCACCGGCATCACGGGAGCGTGCGTCGAGGGCAAGGCTGACTTGCTGGTCATCCCCTCGCACGGCATGGGGCGCATCGCCACGATGTTGCTCGGCAGCGCCACGGAATCTGTGCTGCAGCGCTCCAAGATCCCGGTGCTCGTCCTGCGGCGGCAGTGGCTACAACGCGGCGACGCCTGGAAGTAGCGAACGTCTCAGTCGCGCCTTCTCCGCCAGGTCAGAAGGGCGCCGAATGCCAACGCTGCGAGGAACGCGATGCCCGTGCCCACCAGCACCGAGGGAGGCGGCAACTCGAACGGTTCGTGGAGCGAGTTGCGGTGGTAGCGGCGAGATGGGTGGTCCGGCCGATCGGTGTCGTCCGGTAGTTCGCCGCGGCGCAGCGCGTAGAGCGTGCTGAGAACGGCGCGGCGCTTGCGACGAAAGCGCAGCGTGGCGCGGTCGCGGCGCATCGTGACGAATCGTTGCAGTTCACTTGCCGCGCTCTTGGCGTCGTTTCGCGAGCGGGCGATCAGCGAACGTAAGTAGGGGACGGCTGCATCGTTCGGATCGACTCGCTGGGCCGCGGCTGCGAGCTTCTCGGCTCGTCCGGCATCCCCGATCCACAGCGCGACGAATCCGCGCATCGCGACCGGTCGGCTATCTTTGGGCACGAGCTTGGGCAAGGTCGCGAAGAGGCCGTCCGCATCTTCGTACCTCGCGTCGCGCAGGGCCATCATCGCCGCCACGAAGACCGCGGGCGCGTCGCTTTTGTCCGCCCTGGCTCGGTCAAGCAGCTTCTCTTTCGCCGCCGCATAGGCAGCGTAGGGTCCGTTGCGGTGGGTGGCGGCTCCCTCGAAGTTGAGGAACGCGTGGAAGTGGCGCGCGACGATTCCCGGCGTGGACGGCGCGGATCGTGCGAGCTTCGCCAGCCGGGTCATCGCGTCTTGGTACCTGCCGAGGCGTCGAAGTGCCGCGGTACGGCCGTCCAGGAGTGCTCCGATCGGTCCGAATCGTGCGATGGCCTTTTCCACCACGGCCAACTGGTGCACGTAGCGACCCGCCGATTGAGCCACGTGAGCGCGATCGAGCACCAGGTTGATGGTCTGCGCGCGGTCCGATCCGTCGTCTCGCGCAGCCATCGCGGTCATCAGCTTCTCGGCGTCGTCGTGCCAAGCCATTTGGGCGAGCACACCGGCAACTCCTGTCGCGCGACAAGAGCGCCACGTCGACGGATGCGCGTTCCAACAAGCGTGGATCACAACCACGGCTTCCTTGCGGCGGCCGACCGCGATCAAGCCGATAGCGACCCGTTCAAGGGTGTCGGGTTCGTGCTTGCCGAGCGCAGCGGCAGCCGTCGCGGTTATCTCAGCTGGAATCCCGAGCTCCTTGAGGGCAGTTCGCGCGATCGGCGCGGCGGCGGCGAGTCCACGGAGCGACAGACTGAGACGGGCGATCCGCAGACGCGTGCTGGGATCGATGCTCGCGAGTGGATGCTTGCGAACCAGCGCGTCGAGATCCTCGGAGATCGCGGTTCGCCCGCGCTCATCCAGCTCACGCGCCAGTCGCTCGACGGTGGCCGTAACCCCCGCCGGCAGCGGCGCCTGGGATGCGTGGGCCTGGGATGCGGGGGCCTGGGATGCGGGGGCCTGGGATACGTGGGGCTGGGATGCGTGGATTCCTCCAGCCAGGGCGATGGCGACGAGGAAGAATCCGACCGCAGCGCCGATGGCTGGTCGGCTCACCGATGGCTCCCCAAGGGTGTGATTCGGCCGTTGAGATCGATGCGCCACGAGCGCTTCAGCCCCCTGGCCAGCCGCTGGGTGACCACGGTGGCCTTGCCCAAGAGGTCGCGCTTTTCCGACACGCCGACGCGCGACAGCGGTGTCTCACCGGGACCGAACAGAGAGAACAGTGGACGTCCCTTCGGCGAGAACAGCCACAGGGCGCGACGCTGCGGGTTGGGCTTGGCGGCGCCAAATGGCTGCAGCCGGGGCAATGACGAGCGGTCCACCGCGCGTTTGGGATGCCACTGCACCTGCACGACGACATGGTTGCCCGGCAGCCGCACAAGATGCTGATGACCCTTGAACAAGTTCGCTGCGCGTACCGGGTCGGCGTCCTGGAAGCGTGGCGATGTGATGCCGAAGGCCTCCAGCAGCGCACCCTGAGTCGATGCGACGACCACCAGCCGAATCCGGCGTTGACCGCACTCCCAGCTCAGGGTCAGCAAGAATCGGTCCCGTTTCCCGGGCCGGAGCGCGTTCATCTGCAGGGTTGTCTCAAGCCGGCCGCCGCACGCCAGCTTCTGCCAAGTCGTCGCGACACTCGCGCCACCTTCCGCGGCCATGACGCGCGGGCTGACATGCGCCAGGGGGTGGCCCCACCGCTGCGCGAATCCGTCCGGCGTAAATGCCTGCCGCACGATCCTTCGCGTATGGCCCAGCCACGAGGGCGGAACCGGGTCCGCATCCGCTACGGCTTTCTGGCGGCCCAGTGAACGGCCGACAAGGGGATCAGGCGCCACGCGGTCGAGGCCGGCGAAATGGCGAACGAGGGCGACGGCCAGCTTGTCAGGCTTGCGGTTCTTGATGCGTTGGGCGATCTCGACCGTCGCAGCAGCGCGCGCATCAACAGGTGCAAATGCCGCCGTCGCCAACGCGATGAGCCCGGCGATCGTGCAGAGCTGCGTGGCGAGAGAGCGCGTCATCGCGGCATGATCCCGCGCGTCGCGAAGTTGTCCAGCGAAGCAGGGATTTGGCGCTAGAGAGCTTTGCGCCGACGCGAAATGACAAGGCCGAGCGCGCCGAACACCAACACGAACCAACCGAATGGTCCGCCGTTGTGCGAAGTGCGCGCGGCTGTGCAGCCGTCGTCATCGCCGCCCGGAGGTGTCTTGGTTCCGCCGCCGCTGCTACCGGTCCCACCATCGATTCCGGCCGGCCCGCCATCGGCGCCGCCACCACTGGACGTGCCACCGCTGCTGGAGCCGGCGTCGGACTCGGTGCTTCCCGCGTCCTTGTCCGTGCCCCAACCCGCCGGGCATGTGGGCTTGGTGCCGCTGTTCGGGTCGAAACAGGCGCCGCTGCCGCAGGTCTTGCCGCCGTCGCAGTGGGTCCACTTGCGAACGAGCCGATCGCCTTCCTTCTTGCATTCCCATGCGTGGGAGCTCTGTACCGAGCAGCCCTTGTTGCCCTCTTTGGCGCATTCCTGGACGGCGCCCCCGCAGGCCGAGGTGCTGAGGCAGTTGTACGACCCTTCGCTGGCGTCCCAGCCGCAGCACTTCGGGCACGTCACCTGTTTGGCGGAGCCGGCCTTGCAGTACTTGAGGACCTTGCCATCGCACCAGCCTTCCCACGCCAGCGAACCGCAGCCGCTGCCGGTCGAGCCGCCTTCACCCTTGCACTTCTGATCGCGATCGATCCTGCAGCTACCCTCGACAACGGTCTTGCCGTCGGTCGAGCAGTCCGAGTCGTCCGTGCACTTGGTCGCCCCGCCCTTGCAGGTGCCCCAGCAGCGGTTGCAGTTGCAGATCAGCTTGGGTCCGTAGCAGCCCTGGTCGGAGTCACACGAGCCATCGTAGCCGTCTTTGGCGCAGCCGCAGGTTCCCTTGAGGCACAGGCCGTCGGGCACGATCTTTTTGTAAGGCAGGTTCGGAACGGTTCGCGTGATGCAGTGAATGGCCCCCGACCACAGCGCAATGCGGTCCGCGTACAGGCCGACATGCTTGGTGTTTGGCATCGCGGCTTCCCATTGCTTCTGCACCTGCGCCCTGAGGGCGACCTTGAGCGGGTCAACCGCGCACTCCTGGCCGCTCTTGCACTTCTCGATCTCGTCGCAACCGACCGCGCTTCCGAGCCGCAGCTTGCCGTTGTTGTACGTGTTCTTGGTGCATTTGCCGGCCGAGCAGTGCTCCTTGTCCGCACAGTCCTTGTCGACCATGCACTTGCTGCCCGCCGCGTCGCGGCAGCTCTTGGGCGAGTAGCTTGGGTACACGTTGACGCCGTTGGTGAACGTCGAGTTGATGAAGGTCCGGGGCAGGTGACCGGTCGAGCCGCCGCCATCGCGCAACGCCGTCATCATGGACAGGCGCGACACCTTGATCTTCTTGCCCGTGACCGGGCTCGTCAGCGCCGCGACGACCTTGCTGTTGTCGTCCATTCGCTTCTGGTTGAGCTCGTAGACCTGCTTGTAGCCGGTGATCGACGACGGCATCTTGAGCGTCTCGGTCTTGCCGTCGCCGTCGTAGTCCAGCGTGATCTCCTTTTCGTATTTGCCGAACATCACGTGGTCGGCAGAGATCCACTTGAAGAACATATCGATGTGGCCGGTGCCGTCGTCGCTGATGTCCTGCACGATGATTGTCGTGTCGCAGCCGCAGTATTTCTTGAGCAAGTTGCGGACCTTGATCGCCTTGTAGCCGGTGTTGTTGAGCGCGCGCATCGAGGTCATGCACATGCCGTGGCCGTCGGCCTGGATGTTTCCGCCCTCGAACGGGAAGGGCATCTTGAACGTGGTGATGTCCTTGTGGACCTCGTGGGCGATGCGGGCCGGGATCGCGTCGTCGATGTAGCGGCCGCCGTAGTACATGAAGTCGGTGAACGCGATGGTCTTGGTCTTCTTCTCCACGATCGGGAACGGGCCGTAGTCGATGTGCCAGATGGTCTGGTTGTCCATCTTCACGATCTTCACCCGCTTCTTTTCGTCCGCGGTGATGCCGTATTTATCCAGCGCGCTGAGGAAGTTGTCGCCGATGTTCTGGGCATTGACGATGACGTACGCGGTGACCTTGGGCTCGGAGTGGCGGACGAAGTTGATGGTCTGCCGAGCGAACATGCGTCGCACGGCGGGGGTGCCCGGGATGCTGTTGCTGTACGTCGTCCAGACCTCTTTCATCTCCTCCCACTCACCGAACGGACGGAACGCGCCGGCCTTGGGCGGAACGGTCTGGGCGTACCATTGCCGATACTTGTTGCGCTGATCGTCGGCTGCGTCGGCCTTGCCGGGGGCCAGCTTTTCGGCCTCGGTCTCATATGCGGGCAGCGGGGGCACGATCTTGTCGCCCAGCGTCGTCGTCTTGTCGACCTCGATGAACTCGACCGTCGCGACGGCCGCTTCGGTCGCCTTTGTGACGTTGGGGCCGATATCACAGGCGGTTGCAGATGCGACCAGTGCGACAAGGCCGAGGTGCATCGTGAAGGGACGCGCAGCAAACAGACGGAGAGGCTGGATCATGGACGGTCCTGCGCAGCGTGATGACTGCGAAATGCGGCGAACGAGGGGCCGTGCCGCGCTATGTCAGGTCGCCCGCCGGTCGGCCCGGGAGCGAGGGGGTTCAGGCTGCTATTTCAGGTAGCCGTTGAGGTACGTGTAGCCGTTCTTGTTGTCGATCTTCTGGATCGCGAGCTCGAGCTTGGTGCCCTTGGGGATGTCCTTGGAGAACGAGCTGAGGTCGAACGCAGGCAACGGGAAGCTGCCAAGGCCGCTGCCAAGGCTCTCGATGAGCTTGGGCATCATGACGGTCTTGATCAGGTTGACGAAGAGGTCCTCGAGGTTCTTGGCCTCCGCGTTGATGTTGACGACCTCGAGCTCGAGGAAGTCGATCTTCTTGAGGGCAAAGCCGATCTCCGAGTCGCCGGTCTTCGGGTTCTTCACGACCTTGAGCTCGGCGGTGGCCTGCGTCGTGATGAACAGATCGATGTCGACCGGCGTGTCGCTCATCTTGAGCTTGGCGTTGAGCTTGAGGTCGCCGATCTGCAGCTTCAACTCCTTGGGGTTGAGGCACGAATTGACGATCGGCGGCAGGTGGAAATCCATCGCCACGTTGAGGTTGGACACGCCAAACGACGACAGGTCGACGTTGCCGCCGATGACCTTCTCGTCGATGTTCATGTTCAGGCCGCCGCCAAACCACAGCGAGTACAGCAGCTGGTTGATGAAGTCGTCGGCCATCGCGAGCTCGAGCGGGAACTTCTGACCGGGTGCGAAGACCTGGTTCTTCAGCTTGTCCGGATCGAGGCAACCGTCGCGACCGATCGAGCCGAGCTTGGTGTGCTTGACCTTCTTCTCGGCCGTCATCGACGCGTCCAACCCGACGATTATCCCACCGTCCTGCGCGTTCGATGGGAAGAACTGCAAATCGCCGATTTTGCTGTTGAGCAGCATCTTGGTTGGCTGACCGTCGCCGATGAACGCCGGCAGCTCGATCTCCTGGTTGAGCGCCAAGAGCTGGAGCATCTGGCCGATCTGGGCGCCGAGCTGCTTTTGCACCTGGTCTTTCACGACCGCCTCGATGATGGTCTCGATGAACGGCCCCGCCGCCTTGAGCAGCCAGTTGCTGAGCACGCCGAGCAGGCCCTTCACGTTGATGTTCAGGTTGTGGATCTTGACCGAGACGTTCTTGGCGGAGCTGTTGATTTTGCCGGTCTTCTTGTCGAGCGCCAGCATCATGTCCATGACGATCTCGATGCTCTTCGCGCTCGCCGAAACGGTCTGTGAAAACGGGCTCTTGAGCGCGCCGGTGATGGCCTGCCCCTGGAGCACCATGTCGGCCGAGAAGTTGTGGACCTTGGCCACGAGGTTCATGCCGCCCTTGATGACGGTGATCGACACCTCCGGGTAGCCCTTGTTGAAGGCCTTGTCGCCCATCTTCACGTTCTTGATGCCCAGCGTGCCTTTCCAGGTGGTCAGCGCGACCTTCTGGTTGAACTTCTGCTCGGCGCCCTTGAGCAGCGTGCCCCAGTCGAGCCCGGCGAGGACGATCTCGGCGACCGTCGCGAGATCCTTGGGATTCTTGTGGTCGTGCTTGCCGCTGTCGATCGCGGCCTGACCGAGCCAGACGCCGATGCCCGTCGTGACGTGCGCCTTGGCCGGCTGCTTCTTGTCGACGACGTACCACTTGTTGCTGAAGTAGAACGACTGCACGCCATGGGACGAGGTATCCCACTCGTCGTGCGCCTTCCAGATGATCGGGTTGCTGCCCTGGACCGCCTTCATCTCGTAGGTGAACGAGCCGTCGGCCGCGACCTTGACATCGTCGCCGTTGATGTTGAACGACTTCACCGCGCTCATGTCATCGACGACCATGCCCTTGACCATGATCTTCGTTGTGCCCTTGAGCGTGGACGCGCGGGCCGGGCTGCTGATGAGGACCTTGGGACCCTCCGAGTCGCACAGGATGTCCAGCGACCTCTCACCGAGCTTGGGAAAGTCGACCAGCGTGCCGGTGAACGTGTACTTGCCGTCGGTGACGAAGGAGTAGCTCTTGGGCGGATCGGGCGCCGGCGGGTTGGGCGACAGGCCCTTGGGATCGCCCTTGATTTTGGGCGGCATGTTGATCTTCAGGAAGTTGGTTTCGTTGCCATACTTATCTGTGCCGCGACCGCGCAGGACGATCGTGTCTTCCACCGTCCAGACCTTCTTGGGGATCTTCGCGACGAGCTTCCAGTCGACCGGATCGGCGGCGTTTACCTTGAGGTTGGCCGGCTTGGCGTCGACGTCGCCGTCGGGATGCTTGCACTTGATCTCGTACTCGCCCTTCTTCTCGCTGGTGACCGAGTCGCCGGACACTTTGAGGTCGGCTGGCATGTCGAGCGTCGCCTTCGCGGACGAGAGCTTGTTGCCGTAGTTGTCCTCGATCTCGCAGGTGACCTTGGCGCTTTCACCGGCCTTGATTTCGCTCGGATCGACCGTCGCGGTGCTCCTGGCGGGTTTGCCGGGGGTGACCTCCAGGTTCGCCGTCTTGACGTCCTTGGGTTTGGACCCCTTGAGCACGCACGTAACCTTGGCCTTGCCGGCCTTGCGGCCTTCGATCTGCATCTTGTCGACGTCGCCGTGCGCGTCCGGGTCGAGCTTCACCGACCACTTGCTGTCGGTGCTGTGGATCGGGTTGCCGCCGACGTCTTTGCCCGAGCACGTCACGGTCGCCTTTTCGCCCGCCTTGATCTTGGCAGGCTCGACGCGTGTTTCGACGGATACGGCGTCACCAGCGACAACTTTGACTTCCACGCCCAGCTGGTCGCGGGTGGCCCCCCCGTGCAACAGGCAATGGACCTTATACGAGCCGATCTTGGTGGCCGAAAAGGTGGCGTCCTTGCGCGTCACGCTGTCCTTGGGGAGCACTTCGAAGTCGGGTTCGGGGATCGCCACGTCACCGGGGATGCCTGTGCATGTGACCTTGACCTCGGCGCCAGCACCGACGGTCGGCTTGTCTACACTCGTCTTGACGCCGGTCAGTGAATTCAGCGTCGCAGTGGGCAGACCGTACGTCTTCGGCGCGGTACCACCGTTGTTGGATGTACTGTCGCTTCCGCATCCCGTTGAGACGGCGAGAATCGCGATGAAGAAGATGCCGTTTGCCGCGCAAGTACGCGCGAACGTTGGCCGCTTGGAGTTCAGGGTCATGGGGTTCTCCGACGCCGGTACGCCCTCGGATTTGCGGAGGGGCGCGGAATGTACCAGCACCATAGGGGTTTCTCCACGCAAATGCGCGTGCAGAGGTGCAAAGACCCCGATCCGGGAGCGGCGTCCAAAAGCGGTCGTTTTCCGGCCCACGTCCGCCGGTTGATGTCGTTGAATCGGCCGGCTCAGTCGACGAGCGCCTTGATGCTCACCCAATCGCGTCCGGGCTGAGCGCTGGTCGACCGGGGCAGATCGCTTCCGGACCAGCCGGGAGTGCCCGCGCCCCCAAATGGATGGGGACGACCGCCCCAGCCGCCGGAGAAGTCGAACGTGTTCGCGATGCCTTCGGCGTCGAGCAGCTGGCACGCCTGGCGTGAGCGTCCGCCCATCTGGCAGCCGATGATCAGCGCCTTGTCCTCTCCGACGCTGCCAACGAGCGCGCGGATCTGCGCGACGAATCCCTCGTTGAAGGCTTTGCCCGCGGGTCCCATCTCGATCAGGGGCACGTGGTAGGCGCCCTCGGCGTGGCCGCCGTCGAATTCCCCGGTGCTGCGGACGTCGACGTACACCGCGTCGCCCTCCTGCATCTTCGCCCACGCCTCGTCGAGACCGATGATCGTTCCGCCCATGATGACTCCTGCAAATCGTTGCTATGCGAGCGCTTCGAATGCCGATCCGTGGGGCGCCTTGTCAACCCCAAACGGCGATGAAGGCCGGCTGAGTCTCAGGAAAAGGCCACGCACAGGACGTAGATGAGCACGCACGCGTTCCACAGGCCATGCAGCACGATCGACGCCCACAGCGAGCCGACCCACTCGAACACGAGCGAAAAAGCCACGCTGAGTGTCGCGAACAGGAGGATGAACGTCGGCGACATGTGCACGGTGGCGAAGATCAGCGCGGTGATGGCGATGGCGATGGCAGGTCCGAATCGCTGGCGAATGACCTGCTGGAGGAAGCCGCGGAAAAACAGCTCTTCGCCGATCGGCGCCATGATGACGACGGCGACACCCAGCGAGACGATCGTCAGGGGATCGGGAGCGTCCAAGAGCATTTGGGCCACAGCGTGGGGTTGGCTCGCCTGGTCGAAGATGAGCGTCGTGATCGCGAGAGACACGGCCATGAAGGGCCACAGCAAGCAGAACGCGCGCAATGCCGCGGTGCTGGCGCTCCACGGGGACGGACCGTCGGGTTCAGGCAGGAATCGCACGGCGCTGAAGGTCGGGATCGTGCGGGAGAACGCGCCGACAATGGCCCAGGTGACCACGATTCCTGCCATCGATTGGAAGAGCACGGCCATCCCACCGGGCGGTCGTTCACCGGGCACGAGGGCGATCGCCACCGCGGCGAGCGCATAGCCGAGCAGCCAGCCTCCCAGTCCGAGCAGGGGCACGAGCGGATCAGTGTGAAAGCGCGGGATGTTGTCGATGCCTTTGTGCTTGTCGCGAAGCCAGGCGAGCGGCTTGCTGCCTCGGGCTTTGCTGAGGCGGCTGCGAACGATGCCGGCGAGGAACATGAAGACGCCGATGAGCGCCGCGATCCCCACGCCGATGCGGAGCACGTTGAAGGCCGCGAAGACGTTGTCTCGCTCGCGGTGAAGGCGTCGATGGATGCGACCGGCGCGCGTACCGTGACCCGCAAGACCGTGCAGGTGGGCGCGAATGCGATCCCGGGTGAAGCGGCTCCAGGCGCGACCGTAAGCGCTCGAATGGGCGGCATCGGAGGCCGCCTGGGCGGACATCTTGGAGAGGCGGCGAGCAAGACTTGGCGGGACAGCACCGGCGAGCGCGACGCGCATGTCCTTGGTCGGCGATTCGAGTATCGCGCCCAGCTCCCCCGCCAGATCGTAGCGTTCGGCGGCGAGGCAATGGGCCACCACAGACTCCATGGCGTCGGCACGACCGTGGTCTGGGCCAGGTGGGATGGCTTCTGCGCGCTTGAAGAGGTCGCGAATGATGCGACGCTCAAGCGCTTGTTTTTGGCGCAGTTGTTCGAGCCCGGCGGCGGCGAGGCGCTTGATGGCCTTGTCGGCTTCCGCCCGTCGACGCGTGGACTTGTCGGTAGCTGTGACGGCGCCAGCGAGCTGAGGATTGTCGTGATCGAGGCGCGCCTGCAGCTGCGAGGCGTGGTGGTCTTCCAGGTCCGCGTGCACCCGCCACATCATGTTGAGTTCGCGCGTCTTGTAGTGAATGGCGTCGCTGGCAGCGCGAGGGGATGACGCCGAACCAAGCGCCAACTGTCCGATCGGCAGGGCGACAGCGGCGATTCCAAGCAGCCACCACACGCCGCGAGCGCCGGGCAACGGAAGGCGGCCGTTTGGCGGCACAGAACGACTCGGAGGTGGCGCAGCTTGTGTCATCAACGCCCGAGCGCGGGGCCCAACAGGTGAGCCTGGCGGGTTGCTTCAGCGGATCCGGTCGCGGTCGAGTTGGCGCAGACCGGATTCGCACGTCTTGGTCGGAACGCGGCTCGTTCGTTCCTTCCAACGCTCGCACTGCGCGCCGTCATCCCCCGACATCTCGCAAAGCCGATTCGCAAGCTTCTTGCACGGGGTCGTGCATCCCAACGATCCCACCGCGAACGCCATCGCGAGCAGCGACGCAACCAGCTTGGTGGGGCGAAGTGGATTCATCGTAGGGCGGTCGGCGGGCTCCATGGCCGCATTGTCGGCCCGCGCAAGCTCGTGGTCAACGCGACCGGTATTTCGATTCGATGCTCGCGCGACGCTCGATCAAGAGGTCGGCGAGCCCACCCATCGTCCGCCACGCGCTCGAAGCGGCGCACGTAACGCCAAACAGGCCGGGATCGACGGCGTTGTACGTGATCGCGTCACGGCGCGCGTCACCGACCTCACAGCCAGCTTCCCGCGCGATGATCTCGCCGGCCGCCGCGTCCCATTCGCTGCGAGGCCACGGCGTCATCGTTGCATGTGCTTCCCCGCTGGCCACGCGGGCCATCTTGTAGGCAAGGCTGCTCGTGGCGATCACTTCGACTGGGATCGGCAGGTTTTCCCACAAGCCCTTGCGCAGCTCGGTCCGCGACACGAGCAACACGAGGGGTTCATCAACGCCGAGCGCGCGACACTGAAGCCTCTCGCCGTCGGCGTTCCAGGCGCCGCTGCCTTTGATCGCGAAGAAGCGCTCGCCGGTGCGCGGGTTGGCGACGATCCCGAGGACGGGGCCAACTCCGGCTCGCGCCAACGCGACGGACACGCAGAACTCCGGCAGGTTGTCGATCAGGCTGCGCGTGCCGTCGATCGGGTCGACGATCCAGACCAGTTCTGCGTCGCGACGATCGGGACGATCAGCCGTCTCTTCGCTGAGCCAGCCAGCCGCTGGAAGCAGCGCTCCGAGTCGTTCGCGCAGGAGTCGATCGACGGCAAGATCGATGTCGGTAACCGGCGATCGGTCGGACTTGAGCCAGTCGTTCACCGGCGCGGCGAGCATGGTCAACGCGAGCGCACAGGCGTCATCGACAACGCGTGCCGCAGCGTCGAGGAGTCCGCGCGCGGCAAACCCGGGAAACGGACCGGGACCATGGCCACCTGAAACGGCCGTCATGGCGGCGGCGCCTCGACCGAATCCGGCGCGATCTCATGGAGTCGGACGTGCTCACGCAGGCCGGCGATCAAGCCGACGGCGATCGATTCGGGCTGCCCGGACCAGGCGCAGTAGCGGGCCGCGAGACGTTCGACATGCCGCAGGCAGCGCGCGCCGGTGATGTAGTAGAGGGGCAATCGGCGCACGGCGAGGTCGACGAGATCCATCGGCATCTCGTTTTCGATCACCCAGCGGACCTCTCCCCAGCGCACCGGACATGCCGGCACCACCTGCTTGAATCCGTCGCTGCTCTCGCGGCAGCACGTCACGACCGACTCGGCGTCGCTGCCGTACGTGCGCACGAAATGCGTGGCGATCGCGCCGCTGACGTCGTCGTATCCAGCGATCTTGTCGATCAGCGCCTCGAGCGGGTTCTTGGCGGCCGGCAACCTCTCTGCGCCCGGCAGCGGCAGCTTCCCGGTGGGTGTCGGCAAGAGGCCCTCAGTGCGCTTGGCCGGCAGCATCTTGATCGCCGCGTCGACGGCTTCCTCGGCCATAACGCGGTACGTCGTCAGCTTGCCGCCAGCGATCATCACCATGCCGCGTCCGTCGCTCTCGATGATGTGTTCGCGCGACGTGTTGTACGTCTTGCCGTCGTCATCGCGCGTGCCGATCGCGAGCGGGCGGATCCCGGCCCAACAGCTGATGATGTCCTCTTTGACCAGCGGCGAGTTGGGCGGATCGAAGTGCGCGTTGGCCACGTCGATCAGGTATTGCGCGTCGCTTTGGGTGACGCGTGGCACCCGCAAATCGCCACCAAACGGCGTATCGGTGGTCCCGATGACGGATACATGCGGCCACGGCAGCGCGAACACGACGCGCCCGTCTGAAGCGGTCATCACCACGGCTTCAGAAAGCGGCAAGCGCGCGCGCGGCAAGACGACGTGAACGCCCTTGCTGGGCCGGATGTATTGACGTACCGGATCGCGCTGCAGGTACGTCTTCATCGCCGCGTCGGTGAACGGTCCGGCCGCGACAACAACAGTGCGTGCGCTCACTTCGAAGGCGCTGTCATCAACGTGATCGCGCAGCAACGCCCCGTCGACCGAGCCGTTTGCCCCGCTCGGTCCGCCGTAGCGCGGTTTTTCGAACGTGATGCGCGACAAACACACGGCGCCGGCACGATGAGCGCCGCGAATGTTGGCCATCACCAGCCGCACGTCGTTGGTCTGCGCGTCGTAGTAGCGAACCCCGCCGCGGAGTTTGTCGGCGCGAAGCAGCGGTTCGAGGTTGAGGAGCTGGCCTTTTCGGTGGGCCCGATGGCGCAACACGCCCGAGCCGGCGGCCATCACGTCGTAGATCGTGAGCCCAAGATCGAGCACGAGGACGCTGTGCTTGGACGATGTGAAGACCGGCACGATGAACGACTGGGGATGAGCGAGGTGCGGCGCGAGCTTGAGCAATCGCTGGCGTTCACGAACGGCTTCGTAGACAAGGCCCACATCGCCCTGCTCGAGATACCGGAGCCCGCCGTGGATGAGCTTGGACGACCGCGACGAGGTGCCCGAAGCGAAGTCATCGCGGTCAATGAGCGCGACCGAAAGACCCCGCAGTGCTGCGTCCCGGGCGATGCCGGCGCCAGTGATACCGCCACCCACAACCAGGAGATCGAAAGTCTCGTCGGCGAGACGTTGGCGTAGAGCCGCGCGCTGTTGAACGGAGAAAGGCATCGCGCGCGGAGGATAGAGATGCGCAGCCGAAAGTAAATGAACGCAGGGCCAAACGGCGCGTCAGGACCAGGTGTTCGCGGCGAGAGTGGTGTGCCGGTTCAGCGGCGGTCGGTAGAGCGGCCAAGGATCGATTCGAGCGCGGTCATCAGGTCGAGACGGTCGAAGAGATTGGCCAGGTAGTCGAGCTGTTCGGTGTCGATCACGAGGCTCGGGCCCAGGTCGTAGTTCTTGTACCAGCGTCCATACGCTCGGTTGAGTCGCTTGAGGTAGTCCAGGTCCATGTCTTGCTCTTCGACGCGTCCGCGATGGCGAATTCGTCGGCGGATACCGCGCAACGTGCAGCGCAGGTAGATGAGCAGATCCGGCTTGGGCAGCGAAGCGAGGATGGCGCGATAAAAAGCCATGTACGTCGCGTAATCACGATCGCTGAGCACGCCCTGGCGATGCAGCGTCTCGGCAAAGATCTCGGCGTCCTCGTAGATCGTGCGGTCCTGGACGAAGACGAGGCCGGGGTTTTCCTTGAGCAGCTGCGCGAGCTGCAGGTGGGCGCGGAACTTGGCCTGCAAGAAATACATCTGGCTGTGAAACGCGTAGCGCTCCATGTCGCCGTAGAAGTCCGTCAGGTACGGGTTGGAGTCGTTGGGCTCGTAGAATGGCCGGATTCCAAACCGCGTCTCGAGAAAGGACGTCAACGTCGATTTGCCGGCCCCGATGTTGCCGGCGATCGCGATGAAACGTGCGCGCGGGATTTCAGTGCAGGGATCGGCGTCGCCGCGATCCGCCCCGTTGGTACGCAGCGAAATAGGCCGCTTCGACAATCTCTTCGAAGATCGTTGGAGCGGGCGTTTCGGCGGGCGTTTGCCGGTGACTGACAGCGGTGCCGTGCGGCCGGATTTCACGGTACGCTCCGGGGCATCTTGACGGGATGAACGACGCCGAGTGAGCTTGACGGATCGGTACAGTCGTGACAACTGCCCTGCATGGTCAGAAGCGGGATCCGGACGCGAATGAGCGCACGTTCGACACGCAGCAATCAGCGCTGGCGCGGCCTTGTGATCGCAGTGCTCGCGCTGCTTTTGTCAGCCGCTTTGGGGGGTTGCCGCGAAGAGCCCACGATCGTGTTCACGTCCGCGCGCGACGCGTTGGCCGCGCAAGACGTCGAAGGCTTCCTCGATCTGCTGACCCCCCAAGCCCGCGATTTCCTGTCCCGCGCTGACAAGGTGTCCAAGGCCAGCGGCCGGGCATTCAAGATCCTGCGCGACGCCAAGCCGACCAAGCGTTTGCTCCCCGCCGGCGACGTGACAGATGTTGTCGAAGACGGGCGTCGTTGCGTGCTCGTCATCAAGAAGGGGCGCAACAAGAACCAGGTGCCGATGCGCCTCGTACGCGGCCAATGGCGGATTGATCTGCTCGAGATGGACAGCTTCATGGAGGCGATCAAGCCGCGTAACTAGGCCACCGCTGCCGACCGCGCTGCGATCGAACAACGAATGAAGAAACTTATCGTCATCGTGCTCATCCTCGTGCTGGTCGGCGGCGCGGTGTTCGCGTATTTCAAGTTCCTGCATGTCGAAGATGTCGGCGACGCCTACCTCCGCACCGTGGCCGCTGCGATGCTCGGGGACGAAGAGCTCTTCCTGGACGGGTTCACCAAGGAATCGCGACCGCTGGTGGCGGGCCTGCTGGCGCTTTCGGCTGGACGCAGCCCCCGCAAATCGCGCGAGCACCCGTATCACTTCCTCGTCACCGAAGACATCCAGGGTTTCGAGGTCGAAGAGGACGTCGCCTATGTGCGGGTGAGGCGAATCGGCGACAAGTCGAAGAAGGGCGGCTACGACGTGCCGATGAAGAAGGTCGAAGGCACGTGGAAGATCGATGCGCTCGCCTTCACCGGCAAGAAGCTGTGGACCGACAAGGCGCGTTGAGCGCGACGATCGGGGTCACCAAGCAGGGACAGGCAACACACGTGGGTCGGCGCACGCCTTGGATGGATGAACGCGCCGCGCGCAGAGCGATCTGCGAGACCGCGCGCGATATCTGGGTGCGTGGTCTCGGCGCGGCGGCGGATGGAAACCTGTCGATACGGGTTGGCGAAAACCGCCTCGTGACCACGCCGAGCGGCTGCCACAAGGGGCGACTGCAGCCCGATGACATCGTCGTCTGCGATCTCGACGGAAAACCGGTCCGCCAGGGCAAGCCCTCATCGGAGATCGCTTTGCACGTCGCCGCCTATCACCAGCGGTCTGACATCGGCGCGGTCATTCACGCCCATCCCCCGATGGCCACCGCTTTCAGTCTCGCTGGCGGGCAGTTGAGCGACGTCGTGGTTTCGGAAGTGATCTTCGCGTTCGGTCAGACGGCGACCGCTCCCTACACCACGCCCACGACCCAGGACGTGCCACGGACATTGGCGGCGTACTTCGCGTGTTACGATGCGGTGATGATGGCTCGCCACGGTTCGGTCACCCTCGGCCGCGACCTGGACCAGGCATTCATCCGTTTGGACGCCATGGAGCACACCGCGCGCATCTGTGTCACAGCCCGCATGCTCGGCGGCGGCACACCGCTGCCAGACGCCGAGGTGGACCGCCTCTACCGCGTCGCGATGGGGGATCGGCAGCCGCCGTACAGACAACCCGGCAACGCGTGTCCGCCGATGGAACCGGACGGCGATCGCCAGCCGACGGCGACAACCTCGACAGACGACCAGATCGTGCGGGCCGTGCTTGCCGCGTTGTCGGAGCCCGGCACGCCATGAAGGCACAGGCCGGTGGTGCCGACCGCCTCGTTCGCCTCGCCGAGTGGGGCCAGGTGTCGATCGTCGAGGGGGCCGCGGCCGGCTCCGCGATGGTTGTCGATCACCTCAATGTCTCCGGAATCGGCCGCACCGCGGGCTCGGTCGCCAAGTTGGCGCAACGCTGGTGCGATTCTCCACATCCCGCGCTGGCCGAAGTTCTCGACGTCAGTGTTGGCGACATCGGTGCCGGCCAGGTGGTTCGCATCGAACGCCGGGCGCCTCGCGGGAGCACATTGGCGGAGCTCATCGCCGCCCACGGTCCTGTCGATCCCCTCGCCGCCGCGGCGCTGTTCGTCGATGTGCTCGAAGCGGTCGACAAGCATCATCGCCAGGGCATGTTCGTGGGCATGCTCGGCCCCAACGACCTGTTTGTACGCCCGCCCGGAGCTTCGAGTGGATCGGCACTTCAGATCTTCAACGCGGGGTTGCCCAACATCATCTGGCGGGCGAGCGGCGCGATCGGATCGGCGTCGGAGCGCCGTTTCGAACATGTCTACCCGGTCTTGAACGTGATGGCTCCGGAAGTTGCCGCCGGCGAGTCGATCACCGACATGAGCGACACGTACATGATCTGCGCCACGATCGCGTTCGCGCTACTTGGTCAGCATGTGCACCAGGGATCGACACGATGGGCCGTGCGCGAACGCGTCGAAGCCGGTTTGACGCACGAATCCGTCGCGGCGCTCAGGGCCGTCGAGCCCGAGCTCGGCGATCTGCTGGCCCGCGGAATGAGCGTCGAACGGTTGCTCCGTCGCGGCGTGCTGCGCGAGCTCAAAGATCGGTTTATCGAAGCGCTCGGACCGTCGCGCTACCGTCGCATTACGGCGTCGAACGGAGGCGATCCCTGGGCGATGGGCTCACCGTTGATTTCGCTGGCGGCCTACGTGCGGGCTCGTCCTTACGCCGATCGTTTCGAAGGTGTTGAACCCGCGGTCGGTCCCGCCCCCACGGATCAGGGCACCGACGATGAGAAGGACGAACGCATCGCCAAGCGCGCCGAGCAGGCTCGCATCGCCGAAGCGCTGGCCCGGCTGGAGATGCACCAGGCCCGTGAGAACCGCCGTCCGCGCGCCGTCATAAACGTCCTGAAAGTGCTGGTGGTCGTCGCGACGATCGGCATCGTCATCGCCATCGCGTACGTCGGCTGGCGAAAAACCGAGGCGATCGCCAACGGCACGGACGCGGATGGCCGCCCACTCTCCGTCAAGAAGGTCCGCAAGGCGCCGACTCCCAAGGTCCTTTACACGACTCCGTCCAGCGAGTAGCCCTCGTCCAGCGCCGCAAATGGCCCAAGCTCGAGCACGAGCCGGTTGTCCCTCGTCTGCAACAGTCTTACTTCACGATCCTCGCACGGATCATTCACACGCCTGTCACCGGGATGACGCAATCCGTCCCCATCTTCACGCCGGAGAGAACCCATGGCCCCGACCACGCCCAGCACCCGCATCGAAACCGACTCCATCGGCGAGGTTCACGTCGCCAGTGACCGCTATTGGGGCGCGCAGACTCAGCGCAGCCTCGAGAACTTCAAGATCGGTGGCGAACGCTTCCCGCGCGAGCTCATCTGGGCCTTTGGAACGCTCAAGAAGGCCGCCGCCCAGGTGAACAACGATCTCGGTAAGCTCCCCGCCGAGCACCGCGCGCTGATCGAGAAGGCCGCCGATGAGGTGATCGCCGGCGAGCTCGACGAACACTTCCCGCTCGTCGTCTGGCAGACCGGTTCGGGCACGCAGACGAACATGAACTGCAACGAGGTCATCTCCAACCGCGCCAACGAGATCGCCGGTCAGCCCCGCGGCGGCAAGAAACCGGTGCACCCCAACGACCACGTGAACATGTCGCAGTCGAGCAACGACACCTTCCCCACGGCGATGCACGTTGCCGCCGTCGATCGCGTCGTTCGCCACTTGATTCCGGCCATCAGCCAGCTGCGCGACACGCTCGCCGCCAAGGCCGAGTCCTTCGACAGCATCATCAAGATCGGCCGCACGCACCTCATGGACGCCACGCCGGTCACGCTCGGCCAGGAATTCTCCGGCTACGCCAGCCAGCTCGACCACGGTCTGGCCGCCATCAACAGCGCCCTGCCCCACCTCTGCGAGCTCGCACTCGGCGGAACAGCGGTCGGCACCGGCCTGAACACGCATCCCGAATACGCCGAAAAGGTCGCCGCACGAATCGCCGCTTTGACCGAGCTGCCTTTTGTGACCGCGCCCAACAAGTTCGAGGCCCTCAGCGGTCACGACGCCGTTGTCGAGATGAGCGGCGCGACACGACGCATCGCCGTCAGCTTGATGAAGATCGCCAACGACATTCGATGGTCGGCTTCCGGCCCGCGATGCGGCATCGGCGAGCTCGTTATTCCCGCCAACGAACCCGGGTCATCCATCATGCCCGGCAAGGTCAACCCGACCCAGTGCGAGGCGCTGACCATGGTGTGCGCCCACGTCCTCGGAAACGACGCGACGGTCGGCTTCGCGGGCTCCCAGGGCAACTTCCAGCTCAACGTTTTCAAGCCGGTGATGATCTTCAACGTGCTGCAGTCGATCCGGCTGCTTGCCGACGCCGCGATCAGCTTTGACGTCAACTGCGCGGTGGGCATCGAGCCATCGTCCGCGACGATCGAGAAGAACCTGCACGGCTCGCTGATGCTCGTGACCGCCCTCAACCAGCACATCGGCTACGACAAGGCCGCCAAGGTCGCCAAGAAGGCATACAACGACGGGACGACGCTGCGCGAAGCGATCGTCGAGCTCGGTTTCATGACCGGCGACCAATTCGACGCCGCGGTGCGTCCGGAGCGCATGGTCAGCCCCTGACCGCCTCCCGACGCTCCGCCCACGCGGGGATATCTACTTTATGATGACCAGCGCCCCAGCCGTTCCGTTAGCCAACCGGCCCAGTCGCGCGGCGGTCATCCGCAGCGTGATCTTCGCGTTCCTGTTGCTCTACGTGTTCCTTGTTGGCGTGCAATGCATGTCGAGCGGCATCAAGGGGCTGGGCAAGGGCGCGATGGACGCGTACCTCGGCGCGGATCTCGATCCGTTCCTGGCGCTCCTCGTCGGCATCCTGTCGACGACCCTGGTGCAAAGTTCATCGGTCACAACATCGCTTGTCGTCGGTCTGGTCGGCTCCGGTCAGGTCGCGGTGTCGGCGGCGGTTCCGATCATCATGGGCGCCAATATCGGCACCACGGTGACCAACACGATCGCGTCCCTGGCGCACGCCAACCGCAGCGGCGAGTTCAAGCGGGCGTTCGCGGCGGCGACCTGCCACGACTTCTTCAACTTCTTATCGGTGGCGACCCTGTTGCCCCTCGAATTGATCAGCCGATCTGTTTTCGGCAAGGGACTGCTGGAGACCGGCTCGGGCATGTTGGCGGAGCTGACGGTTGGCGCATCCGGGGCCAAGTACAAGAGCCCGCTCAAGGCTTCGTTCAAGGCTGGCGTCAAAGTCGTCAAGAGCGGCCTGGAGGCTGTGGGGGCCGAAGATCGCTTGCTCGCGATCCTCACGATCATCGTCGGGGTCATCCTCATCTTCGCGGCGCTGGCGCTCATCGTCCGGGTCATGCGGACGCTGGTCCTCGCCCGGGTTGAACGTTTCGTCAACCGCTTCCTGGGGTCGGGCGGCATGGTCGCGATCGCGGTGGGGATCATCGCCACCGCGATGGTGCAGTCCTCGTCGATCACGACGTCGACGCTGGTGCCGCTAGCCGGGGCCGGGGTGGTAACGCTGGCGCAGGTCTTCCCCATCACCCTCGGAGCCAACATCGGAACTACGGTGACCGCGTTGGTGGCGTCGATGGCGGCGAGTGGCGACGGGGCGATGGCGGCTCGGCAAATCGCGTTGGTCCACCTGCTCTTCAACGTGCTGGGCATGTGCATCTGGTACGTGCCGCCGAGACTGCGACTCGTGCCGCTCGGTGGCGCGAACTGGCTGGCTTCTATCGGGGCGCGATCCCGCAAATGGGCGGTCGTGTACGTGATCGCCATTTTCTACGCCGTACCGGCGCTCATCTTCTTCGTAGGGAGGATGCTATGATGACCAACAACACCATGACTTCAGGCGGCAATAGGTTGATTTCAGGTGAAAATGCCGCAAGTGCGGAAGGCAGCGATGACATGTGGATGGCCTTGATCGATTTCTTTCGTGGCGGCGACGAGGTCGACACACTCGGCTCTGATTTCCGCAAAATGCTGGAGATCACGCGTGAAATGGCGGCTATAGTCCGCCCGCACGTGTTCGATCATTCGCTCGACCTTGAAGCGCGCCGACACGTCTACAAGCTCGACATCGAGGTCAACAAGCTCGAGCGCAGCATCCGCAAGCGGATCGTCACGCACCTGTCGCTGCAACCCAACCAGGTCCCGTACTGCCTGTTGCTGATGACCCTGGTCAAAGACGCGGAGCGAATCGGCGACTACGTGAAAAACGTCTCCGAGGTCGGCGAGTTGGGTGGTAAAGCCGTACCCGCAGGCCCGCTGCGCGACGAGCTCGAGTCGCTGATCGAGCTGGCGACCGAGCTGCACGAAGCCGCCCCGGTGGTGGTCTTGGAACAGGACCGGGAACGCGCGACCGAGCTCATCCAAGCCGGCCGCGCTGCAGGAAAGCGCTGTGATCGCCTCCTTGTTGAGCTGTCGCGCACCGACCTCGGCGCCGCACAGACGACGTCCATGGTGTTGCTCACGCGGTTTTACAAACGCATCGGCGCGCACCTCGTCAACGTGCTTTCGTCGGTCGTGATGCCAGTGCACAAGGTCGATTTCTTCGACGAGCGGACGATGAGCGACGCATCAGCGAACGCCGACGTCTAGATCCGCCAGCCGGCGTCCGAGTTGCTGCAGCTCCAGCAGCGGGTCATCCCAGGTCATCGACGGAAACACCGCCTGCAAGCGGCCTGTATTCGCGATTTCGTCGCCGGCGCTCCACGGCGATCCGGCGATGTCGGCCCCCGCCGCGCGCCAACGCCCAGCGTACCCAGCACCTCCCAGCAGCGATCCGATGAGTTCGGCGGCCGTCACGGGCTGATCGGGCCCCACCTGGAACGCCTCGTGACCGTCGTGGACACGCCTGAGCGCAAGGTCGACCAAGCGGACGACGTCACCGAGCGTGACGACACCGATTCGCTGGTTTCCATCGCCGGGCCCAATCGCCTCACCGTGCAACCGCGCGTCATCTACGAAGCGACTCAAACGGGTTCTCGTCGAACTCCCAGCCACGATGGGGCCAAGTAGAAGCGTGCGAACCGGGCCTGGCCACAACTCCTCCAAGACCTCCCGGGCTTCGCGCTTGCCGCGGCCATAGTCATCGGCGGGCCAGGGTTCGGCCGCCCAGTCGTCGGGTTCGGGCGCCATCCACCGATCGGAACAGCGCTCGGCGAGGCTGGAAATGAACACCACGGGAATGCGATCACCACGGTCGTCGACCTGGCGGCATGCGCGCTCTGCGTCGGCTGCGGTGAACAAGCGGACGTGAACGGCACCGTCGCACGCCGTCGCGTCATCAACCTGAGCGCGATCGCGATAGCGCGCGAGCAAACCTTCACCGATGCGGCCGTGCGCCCCAAAAACCGCGACGCGAAAGTCGGAGCGCAGTTCCTTCATCAGCCGAGCATAGCAGGGCCGAATCCGCGCGGCGTCGACTCCCCTTCGCGCGCCGACAGCGTGATGATGGCGATCAGTCGTCCTTCGATGGCACAATCTACAGACCCGGAGCTGGGAGTGTTGCGATGAGCCACGAAAGCGAGTCTCCCGAGGATGGCGACTTCAGCTTGGCCAAGCTCGTCAACCGGCTTGGTGATGTGCAGACCGCTCGCGACGTAAGCGAGGTCTTCCGCCGCGACGCATGCAAACTTCTCCAGCGCCTTGACGAAGCTGTGGCGGCCCGCGACGCAACCGAGATCGCGCGTCTGGGCCACCGAATCCGCGGCTCAGCGTCGATGTTGGGAGCCGATCGCGTGAGCGAGCTCGGCGCCGAGCTGGAGCGGGCGAGTCTGGCTGCGACCGAGACCGAAGAGAAGTTCGGCGAGATAGCCGACGCGGTGAACCGATTGCGCGATGAGTACGGCACGGTTTTCGTCATCATCGACGGCTACATGGGCAAGTAGTTCTGCCGGCGGGACTGGCAATCAGTTTTGGATCCGCTCCAGCGCCCACTCCCGCGCCCGAGCTCAACGGGCTGGCTGGGCACGACACCGTACGCAACCTGACCCCAGCCGGTCTTACCCGCTTTGGTTCGTCGCCCTGCCGGGAGCGGGACGGGAAGCGGGATGGGGGCGGAAACGTCTCACTATTTGCGTGGCGCACATGTAGCCAAAACGCAATCGACCCACCGCGGAGGGTGGGTCGACCGGTCGGGTGGAGATGAAGGGGGCGCAAGCGCCCTGTTGTTTGGCTCTACGCAGCGAAGATTCGCTGCTGCGCGGCCTGGCCAGCTGCGCGTGGCCGCCTTGCGAAGATTCCCTTGGCACGTGGTGAAAACGGCCAAAACGCAATCGACCCACCGCGGAGGGTGGGTCGACCGGTCGGGTGGAGATG
>CAZLMW010000002.1:0-5995 GCA_964560875.1 uncultured Enterobacteriaceae bacterium | reverse complement strand
AAGGGAATCGAACCGCACCGCCGATCGTGTTGCAACTATACGTCGATATTCGGTTTTCCGTTGGTTGGCGAGCGGTTGGAGGAACGTCGATGCCCAGATAATGCCCATCCTGATACCGGCTGTTGGCGGCTGGTGCCCGGAGTTCCGGGCAGCGGGTGGGCATTTGGCGCGTGACATGGGGCGTCGGCGACAACGGCAGAGCGGCCGCGCGAGCCCGCGCCACTGGCGACGCCTGGTGGGCTCGTGACCAAGCGGCTGTTAACCACCGGGTCACAGGTTCGAGTCCTGTCCGCGGAGCCATAATTTCAGCAACTTAGCCCTCAACTTGGACGTTCAAGACAAGCGGGGGACAAGCGGGGGACAAACCAGCGTCCCCCTGCTGAACGGAAAGAGCGAAGCCCCCGGCAGGTCATCCTGCCGGGGGCTTCTGCGTTCTGGAGAGTTTCAGACTGCTGGCGTGCGGTCAGGTTGCAGCGGGATGGCGGGAGGTTCTCCTGCTTCCTTCTCCTCGGCGGCGGCCTTATCTACCCGCTCCATGACCGCAGCCAGCGTGCGATCAGCGATGCCTGCGTAGTGCCGGGCCGTGGTGGATACATCGGCGTGGCCAAGGAGCCGTGAGACCTCAAGCAGCGAAGCCCCCAATTGAAGCCACCGTGCCCCGCACGATCGCCTCAGACCGTGAAAGTCCGTCACGGTGATCCCTGCCTTCTGGCAGGCCAAGACCGTGTCTCGTCGCAGGTTGCCCGTGGTTGAACACCGAGCTTGGAAGAAGATGTACTCGGGATGGGGCCAAGCCTTGCGGGCCAGTTCCAGCAGTTCCTGGGCTCTGCCGTCGAGAGGAATGGCCCGTGCCCGGGCAGACTTGCTGGCCGGCACAGAGATTGCCGGGCGGCCCACAGTGCCGTGCATCCATGCCCAGGTGGCTCCAGTCAGTTCTGAGGCTCGCAGACCCGTATGCAGGACGAACTCTGCCCTGATCATGTGGGACGGCCTACAGGCCGCGAGAAAGGCCCGCCACTCGTGGTACTGGAGCCATGGACGGATCGAGTGCTTTGCCTTGGGCAACTTCAGACCAACTGTCGGGTCTTTCCGCAGGAACCCTTGTGCGACGGCCCAACGCATCAGGGCACGAAGGGTCACGCGGTAGGATCGCTTGCTGGCGGCAGAACAAGTCATGGTGTCGAACCACGACTGGCAGGTGCCCCGGCCGACATGCCGCAAAGACTGCTCATCCCCACCTGCGTGGGCGACGAACCTCTGCAACGTCTTCTCGTAGGTCTGGAGGGTTGCGGGTGCCAGTTCACGATCGAGGAAGCCCTCCACGAGTTCGCCGAGGGTTTCGGGGATCACGCTGTGGCGTCCGAAGCTCCCGTCCAGATACGCCGCCCAGATCCCCTGGGCTACCGCTTTCGCCGCTGCTTCCGACCTAGCCGTCTGACGGCTTTGTTCACCTCTCGTGAAACCATATCGAAGTCGGTATCTGACCCGCTCAGATCTCCCCTTCTCCCGCCTGATCTCTGACTAGGCGAGGACTGCGAAGTGCCCGTCGTTCTGCTTCCAGATCGTGGCCATGGTTCTTCCGTTTCGAGGGCATTTGCGATGCGTTCGAGGGCGTTGACGACTCGGCTGTCGGTAGCTGCGGTGACGGCGTTCCCGCCGATCTGAACTCGGCCGCCCACGTCATCGGGTGGGGCAGTCGAATGGTTGTCGGGCCGAGTGGTGGATCGCTGGGGCTGTGATGCTTCGTCGGGCGGTGGCTGACCCGCTTCCGATCTCTCGACCTGCTGTGCCCGTTGCGGCGAAGCCAGACCCGTGATCGCCGCAGTAACAGCCCGTCCAACAGCCTCCGCCGGGACGAGTTCGCCAGCCTGCACCTGGCGGAGCACCTTGCGAGCGGCCAGGACTTCCGGATCAACCGTCACGACGGCCAGCGTCTGCCGCGTGATCTCGGTCAGCAGGGCCACCTTGCTGTCCTCGTCGGCAGCAGCCCACATGTCCAAGGTCAGCCACGGGACGGGCTTGGCAGCCACCACCTCGCCGTCCGCCGCGTGGAGCATCGGGTCGTAGGCTTCGTGATGGACAGGCGGGGCTCCGAACCTGTCGGCGTCCCAGACCCCGAATTCGTCGTAGTAAGTCTCGCCACACCAGTCGTCCCATTCGGGATGGTCTGGGGCGAGGGGGTCTTGAACGCCCTCTGGGCCAGTCGCTGACTCCTTGGATGTTCGGGTCACGTCGCAGTCCGTGTCTAGGCAACCAGCACCCCACATCATCAACTCGCGAGGGGGCTCGCAGTCAGACACGAATCGGACGAGGGTGGACGCTCCCAGTGGCCCCCCTCAGAACCCATCCATCGCCACGCCCACGGCACCCAGAACTCCCTCCAGCCGGTTCGCCTTGCTCGCCGAGACCACGTCTTGGGCCATCGACACCGTCTCCCAGAGGGCGTCGAGGTCGTCCATCGTCAGGTCGAGCACGACGTAGCTCGGGTCGTCGGGGAGCTTCTTGGCGGCGGGGAGCAGGTCATCCCACGGCTCGATGTGGCCGATGGTGCTGGTGAGCAGGGCGTGCTGCTTCTTGGTCAGGATGAGGGGGATGGGGCCTTCGGGGGTGAGGTCGTCGTCGTGGGTGGTGGTCATTGGGGCTCTCCAACTCCAGCTTGGCAGTACCGCGGTCATGGACAGCGGCTGCCCGCACATGGTTCCCTATCGGCATCCGAATCCCATTGAGCATCACGGAGGTCGCCATGCGTCTCTTGTCCCTGTGCCTCTTGCTGGTCGGCTCGTTTCCGATGGTGGCCGCGAGGCCAACTCTCGCGGCCGAGCCGGGGCTCCGCAAGGCCATTTCGGCCAACCAGCCAATGTGGGTACGGGCTCCCCTCGATACCTCCCCCAGGATGCTTGGGGCGGGGTACGACGAGCAGTTCAGTGCCTACGACGCTGAGGGGCAGGCCCACAGGCTGTACCCAAACAAGTTCCGTAGCACCAAGATCGATCGCTACGATGTCCAGTTCGTTCAGATCGACGATGCACTCAAGCTCAAAGCCGCCGCGAACTTCCTGTTCGCGTCGGCGGGCGTTCAAACCAGCACGACGAAGAGGTACGTTTGGATGCAGGTGTACCACCTGACCAAGGTCGTCTCACTTGTCAGACGAGGCAAACCCCGCGATCAGGCAAGGCTGGTTGCGGAGAAGCTCTACTACGGCAACGCGTTCAACGTGATCATCTCGGGCGAGGGCTCGCGGTTCACCACGGACGTTGCGGCGAAGCTGAGGTCGGGTGGTGGCAACCTGTCCACCTTCGCCCGAAAGCACCGTCTGGAGATCAAGTTCGTGACCGATGGCCTTCGTCTGAAGAAGGGGGCACATGTGCCGATGGGGCAGGATCCGAGCAAGGTGCGAGCCGCCTTCATGGAAGGACGGCCGCAACCGATCTTCGTGGAGTTCATGCCCATGAAGCAGATGTTCACCAAGCCGATCGCCTGGTCGACGGCGAAACTGACACCGGGCAAGTACAAACTCACGCGGGTGACTTTCGATGTGGCACGCACCAAGAGCAGCGGAAGGCCGTGGGACGCCTTTGGTGGGGCACCCGATCCTCTCATCGTAGTTGCCATCGGAAGGGCAGAGCCCACCACGTTGTGCTTCGCCAAGAACGCCTACGACGGCAAGTGTCACCCTGAGAAGGTGTTCGATCTGAAAGAAGGAGTGAGGCTCACGTTCGCAGCGATCGACAAGGACGTGCGGGACAACGACACGATCGGGGAGACCGTTCCGTTCGACCTGCTGAAGTCTGGGACGCCGTTTCGGAGCATTCCCGTGAAGACGACTGGTCAGCTTCGCAGCCTCAAGATCATGGTTGAGCCTGTCAGGTAGTCGGTGCCGAAACGGGCTTGAGTGCACGGTTGCCGTGAGCGGCAAGCCGAGGGGAGGCCTCCGAATGACCTACAAAAAGGGGGATATTTTGGCGTTGCGGGGAGCGGGACATCCTGTCTTCTATCTTTCGCCGAACCTTGGCTGGGATGACAAGCACAACGCTGCTCTTGGGGAAGACTCGTCGTTCCGGTACATCGCCGAGGGCTTCTTTGAGGCTGGAGCGGAGTTGGCAGCCGCCTGCCACGCCGGAGGCGGGAAGCTCGACTTCAAGTTCTACCCCCTGCTGTACCTCTATCGACACGGCATCGAGCTTGGGTTGAAGCAACTGTACCGATGGCGGTGCGAGCTTCTCGGCGAGCGGCTGGAGCCCGGCAAGCCAACGGGGCACCCCTACCTGAAACTCTGGGAGGCCGTACACCCGCTTCTGGAGGGCTGGGTCGCGGACGCTCAAGGGATTGCCATCCGCCGCCCCCACTACTCGGTGCAGGAGGCTGACGCCCTGCTACGCGACATCGATGCTCTTGATCCGGGAGGCTTCTCGTTCAGATACCCAAAGTCGCAGAAGGGAAGACCGCTATTGGGCTCGGTGGAGGCCGTCAGCGTCCAGACCGTCCACGATGCCCTCGTTCCGCTCGGTCACACATTCGAAGCGTGGATGGCTGCGGCTCAGCATACGGTTGAGTTGGAGCGGTTCGCCCTGGGGGAGCGAAAACGTCGTAAGGAACCCCGATGATCCATTGATGCCCGGGGCGGTCGTCTGGATTCGCGTAGTCTTCTACTTCGTGCTGCCCCGGTCACTCATCGTCGCTGTCCTTCAACAAGCCCCTCACCCCATTGACGACTTCGTCAAGCAGTTCGTCTCCGACCTTCTTCCCGCCGACCTTGACTGCCCGTTTCCAGACCTTTTGCAGCCTCGTCCTGCCTGGCTTGAGGATCTTCTCGCGAACGTGTGCCTCACCTTGATCGTTGAGCATCTCGACGGCGTCTGGAGTGGGCTGTCGCAGTTCAATTCGCCTGGTACGAGATACAAGCTCCGACAACGCAGCCTCGACCGAGTCCAACCGCAGGAGGGAGCCGACTCTGGCGGGAAGCGACTCTCGTGCCCGCTGCTGACGCGTCCAGTGCCGATTCCATAGGGCGTCGGCTACGGCAATCAGATCGTCGTTGCTGCCTGCCTGGAGGCGGACTATTGCTGTGTCGCCGTCCTCACGATACTCCGCGAGGTGACAGTCCGTATCACGGCCGAGGACACCCACAATAGTCCCTTCGACCAGCAGGCGATCCATCGCACTGAGACGGGTATTGAAGTACACGGTGAGTCCCACTTGGCCATCAACAGGGTCTGAGAGGCCCTCGTAGAACTCCCGCAGACGTTTCAGCGTTGCGGGCCGAGCCCTACAGGCCTTGCCAGCAGCGGTCCATGAGCGGTATTTCGCCAACGCTTGGTCGAACTCACGCACCGCCCGTTCCCTGCCGACGGCAACGCCCCATGATTCGAGGAGTCGGTTTCTGACAGGGCCGCTGGTCTTGCCACCGGGGCGATGCCGGTGCGAAAGCTCCTTGAGAGCCTGCTCAAACGTCCAATCTGGATCGATAGGCTCCCGTGGAGCAGTCATGCCTACAACTTCCCCTCGGGCGGCTCTTCACGGCCACCGCCGTCGGCCCGCAACGCCTTCACTACTTTCTCGAACTCCGCCTCGAACTTGGCGTTGTCCGTCTCCCAGCCGGTGAAGTCGGCGGCCAACCGGCTCTTGACCTGGCGGGCCTTCCCCGACCCCCACCCGTCGAACAGGTAGCCATCGAGGTTGAGCGGGATGAGAGCCAGTACCTTCCTCTCCCGCTGCTTCATGAGCTTTCGCTCCTTGTCGAACGCCTCGTCCACCTCGTTGTCTACCCACCACGAGGTGAGTGAGTCCTTGGAGCAGCAGAGCAGCACCTTGTCCCAGAGCCGGATGCCCTTGTTGACCTGCTCGTAGATGTCGTCGCCGGGAAGCATCTGATGCTCGTCCAACCAGCATCGGATGCCGCGTGCCTGTAGTTGGTCGTGTAGGCGGCGAGCGAAGGGCTTGTGTCGGTGTTGACCAAAACCCGCGCTTTTCTGGGGTTTAGCGCGTCACACCACCG
>CAZLMW010000001.1:193302-228306 GCA_964560875.1 uncultured Enterobacteriaceae bacterium | reverse complement strand
CCGCCCGGGGGCCGGGCGCTTCGCGCCCGCGACGCTTCAACACGGCGCTTCGCGCCTCGGACGCTCCGCTTCAACACGGCGCTTCGCGCCTCGGACGCTCCGCTTCAACACGGCGCTTCGCGCCTCGGACGCTCCGCTTCAAGATGGCGCTTCGCGCCTCGGACGCTCCGCTTCAAGACGGCGCTTCGCGCCTGCGACGCTCCGCTTCAAGACGGCACTTCGCGCCTCGGACGCTCCGCTTCAAGACGGCACTTCGCGCCTCGGACGCTCCGATTCACGACTGCGCTTCGCTTCACGGCGCTCCGCTTGGGAACCTCGCGCTTCGCGTCGACATGGCACTCGACCCGAGCGCTTCGTGCCGTGGAGCGGGGCGAACGGCGAATGATTGCGACACGCTACCGTTGCGTAGGACGGCCGATAGTGGGCGGGGGCTATATGTATATCCTTGCCGCGTCAGGCGGCCTGCAGTGTGGCCTGGTGGCCTCGTAGCGCGGTTTTCGAGTTTCTACGGGGCTGTTTTTGTGCGTCGCGGGCCGACAAACGGCCGATTAGCCCGGCTTACTCATCACGGACGAAAGCGGCTTAGTACAAGAACTCGAAGTAGTGCAGCGACGGCACTGCGACCGAGCGGGAGATCGCAAAGCTGCCGTCTTTGACGTCAATCACGCCCTGTTCGGGGAAGACGAATCCACCGAATGACATCTCGTTGCCGTTCATTCGCGCCCAACGGTAGCCGACCGTCGTGACATCCTTGGGCAGGTTGTCGATCTGAACGCGCAGCCGGTGTTCGAGAACTTCCTTCGTTGACGAGCCGTCGACGTTGCCGTCAGCGACCATCACCCGAATCGCGCGCTTACGGCCCTCGGTCACGGCGGGGAACAAGGTCTTCTTGTTGCCTGTCTGCGGGTCGATGTCTTCCACACAGTCCTTGGGTTCGCCCACCTTCGGGTCCTTGGCCGGGTACACGCACTTCTCACGGGTCGCCAAGACGATGAGGCCTTTGCTGTTGTCCACCTTCTTCGTACCGCCCAGGCCGATGGCGTCCGGTCCGTGCGTGCCGCGCAGGATGCTCTTCTTGCGGGCCTCGGCGACCTTGTCCTTGGCTTTGGTCGGGTCGGGCTCCCAATCGAGTTTGCCGCCGCCGCCGCCGAGGAACGTTGGGTGGAACCAGAACGCGTGCCAGGCCGCTGGCTTCACGGAGCCGCTGGCGATGTTCGCGTCGTTGAACCACATGAGGTTGGAGTCGAGCGCGGTCTGACCGATGTTCTCGGGGGTGTCCGTCGCCGGATCCTTGGTCGGGAAGCGCATCACGCGGCCGACGGTCGCGCCTGAAACCATCCCTTGCCACAAGATTTTGGACGCCGCGAAGAACACGCCTTCATAGGCCGAGTAGCGGGCTGGGTCCTTGTCGGGGCGGACGCTGGGAGGCAGGGCGGTCGGATCGAGGCGGAGGTCCGTCACGAACAAGCCGATTGGCTGGCCGTCGTCGTTGACCATCTTGGCTGCATCGACGTAGGTGCGGATCGCTTTGACGATGTTGTATGCCTCGACAGGTGACTTCGCGACGACTTCGAACGACAGGTGGCTGATCGAGAGCTTTTTCGCGACGACGTGGTCGACGAAATCAAACAGCCAGGAGCGCTTGGAGCCCTTCGTGTTCTGCACGTCCAACTGACCACGGATGACAACGGACGGGCCCATGATGCGAACCGTGTTGTCCGGCCAGGAGAACTCCTTTCGCAGCTCCGTCGAAAACTGCGTGTACGAATCGAGCCATTTCTTCTTTGTCGCGTCGGTGAAGCCGCCAGCCCCGTTTGGATCGCGGCCGAATTCGATGTTGAACAGGCTCGGCGTGCAGTCCCACGGGATGATGCCGTTTTGCGGGTTCTTGCAGGCCGAGAGCCCCTTGTTCTTCGTGACCAGATCACGGTTGAAGTATTTGCCGATTCGGCGCACGACCTTCGCCCATTTCACGGGGTCGGCGATGACCGTGCCTTGCTGTTCGGGCTGGGCCTTGCTGGGGTACGGAACCGTGTGGGCTTTGAACGAGCAGCCCTTCTTGCCGTCGCCAAGACCGTAGCCAGCAGTCCAGAGCGCGACGCCGCCGCTGCTCTTCACTGAGCCGATCAGCTGGCTCAGTTTGCCGAGTTGGTAGTTCTTGATGTCGGCGATCTCTTTGTCGCTCGGGTTGGACTTGGGGAAGATGCCCTGCAGCGTGGCTTCGCAGCCGTATCCCATCGGAACCCGCACGAACAGCGGGCTGACCCGGCCGAAGTTCTGGCGCGCGTTGGCGTCGTCGTCGAGCGCGATGGCCCGAGTTGGCGCGCCGATGACGCCGCGCATCTCGTCGACGCGGCGGAGATCGAATGGGTTGGCAGTGGCGCAGTCGCTGAACTTGCCGTCCTTTCGCAAGCACTGCGCCGCGTCGATCAGCACCGACCGCGCACGCACGGCGTTGCTGCCTTTTTCGAGCGTGACGAACTGATCTTCAACACAGCCAGTGCCGAGCGCCAAGAGCGCGGCGACAGCGGTGGCGGCAGCGATTGAGGTGCGCATCATGAGGAGCCTCGCTTGCGACGTGTAGACGTCGTCGCGGGAGTATCTTATTGCCCTCCACACCCGGTCAAGCTAACCGGGGGTGGTCGACACCGGCCACGTCGCGCGAACGGCTACGAATTGGACGCTCTCGGCCTCCTGCACGGTCCCGCCACGTTGTGCGGCGACCGTTGCCGCGACATGTTTGGTGATCCCAAGAGCGCCCGAACGGGGCTTGGGGCCGCGGTTTGGTGCGATTTTGTCTCCGTCGCCTCCGACCCGGGACAAAACCTCGAAGCCGGCGCTGGCTTGACTCGCAAAAAAGCGCACGTCCACCAGACCGCATTCGTGAGCGGTCATGGTGGCGACGTGGCGGACCAGACAAAGGACGACGTGCACGACGAAATCACCCCCGGCGGCTGTGATCCAGGCGTCTGTGAGTCCTTCGTCGCGCCAAGTGAGCTGCCGGTCGATTTCGCGGCACGATCGCTCGACAGCTGTTCGAATCGCGTCTCGCGGGGACTGCGAACCGACCAATTCGCGCCAAGCGTCTGCCCGCAAGTCCGTGATCAAGCCGGACATGCGCTCGAATTGCCGGATCGCGCGATCGAGGCGCTTCTTCTGTTTCGGATCGTCGAGCTGCTCGGACGCCATCTCCACCGCAGCCAGCCCCGTGACCGCTATATTCGCAGCATCGTGGGCGGTTCGCCGCAGCTCGTCGCTCAATGCCGCGTACACCGGCCACGGCAAAGCGACAACATCGCGCCAGACCACGGATCGCGCCGTCATTTATGGCTGCCCACCCGCACATGTTTGGCCGAGGCTCCACAGGCTTGTCGAAGGCGTCCCGTCGGCTTGGATTCCACCCCACAGCCAGGCTTTTTGTCCCGGATCGTCGAACCCGCTGGCGGCCAGGACGACCGCGTCGGGTGACTGGCCCAGCGGCGCCTTGGTCACGAATGTATGCGCGGCTTTTCCGCACCGGCCGATTTCGAACGCGACAGATCGGTCGATCGTCGACCATGCCGCGCTCGTCGGGCCCTTGCAGGCGTTGCCCTCTTTGTCCTTGTTGGCGTAGGCGCGCGCCGGCGGGAGCAGCGCAACCCCTCGTCGGCCGGCAGGATCAAACAGCATCGGGACGAACCCGGGCTGGCCGAAATGAGGCTGGTAGAGCGGCTCCTGCGGGGCTGTTTGGTCGAGATCTGCGAAAGTCGGGACGGCCTGCATTCGAACTCGTGACGCGTCGAGCGACGTGGCGAGCCAAACCACAGCTTTTCGATCGCCGCGACACGAGTCGATCAGGTACGTGGATCCCGCAGGCGGTTCGAGCACCTGGTAGGTCAGAGCCCAGCGATTCTTGGCCGTTTCGAGGCGATACTGCAGCCCCGCCGCGATCACGAGCGCGTCGATGTCAGGCACGTAGGCCATCAGCGACCCATACTGCGCGAGGGGTTTGTTGCCGGCTGGCTGCGCACCGTTGGGCCAATCGGACGACACCTGCCGCCACTTGTAGTTGGTCAGGTCGAGCGACCAGAGCTCGAGAACGGGTTTGGCCGCGTCGAAACCGCCGAACGTAAGTAGCCGTCGCCGTTTTCGATCGTGCGCGGACGCCATGCCGGCCAATGCAGGGCCCTTTGTCACCGTCCCGACAGCGCCGCTCGCGACCGCGATTGATTGCACGTTGCCGGTGGTCGCGGGGACGTTGCCCGAGCCATCGGTCTTGAACGAGAGCTTGCCACGCCAGATGGCGGACACATTTGGCACGGGTGTGTTTGGCTGCAGTTTCAATCCACCCGCAAGGACGAATTGACCGGCGGTTTCGTCGATCGCGCCAGCCCCGAAAGCGAACGGCGTCATGCTATCGGTGATGCGTTTCCATGCGCCGTCTCGCCAGCACCACGCGTCTTGGGCCGCGATCATGCGGGCCGCGGCGTTGGCCTGGGCGGGCAAGGTGTAACGAAGACCCCCCGCGATGCAGAATCCATGTTTGTTGGAATAGCTGCCCGCATGCCCGATGCGTTCTGCAGGCGCCTGCCACGTCGCTGTGGTTGTGATTTTGGCACCGGGTTTCCAACCGTGGACGTCGCGAAACACGTCGGGCGGGCCTGGCTTGGCTCCTGCCGCGAATCGCAGACCGGGGCCAACGACGATCGATCCGGACGTCGCGTCCCAGCCGATAGCGGCATCGTCTCGACCCAACGGCGCTGGTGCCTTCTGGGCGGTTTGCCATGCGGCGGAGACCTGTCCGATCGGGCTTCCTTTGAATGTGGTTCGCGTCCACGAGTGGCCGTCTTGGGAGCCGCTGCCCGGGGTGTGGCCGCCTAGCAGGTGAAGGACTTGCGAGCCGTCGATCACGCAAGAGAACCCGACCCGACTCGGACCTGTGCCCGACGTCGGGACCACGCGGACCTGGACACCCGACGCCGTTGATTGGAGCCGATACATCGCGGCCGGTGCGCCCCCCGCGCCCGCCACAACAACGATCGCGAAACGCGGGTCCTTCGGATTCGAAGCTGCGCACGCCACGCTGCCCGACAGCGCCGGGTAGCCGGGTTTGGGTTTGGGCACGTTGAGCGTCTTCCACGCACGGGCTCCCGGCGGCCCGCTGAGTTTGACGACAAACGGCTTGGGGTGTCCGTCTGCAAACGTGACTGCGAAGCGGAGCGTCTTGTCTCCGATAACGACCCCATTGGTGCGATTCGCGGCATGCCCGGCAGGTGTCGGCGGCACAAATCCGGCGTCTGCCTTCGAGGTATCGGCGCTGAGTTCAGTCCACGTGCCGGCCTTGTCCACCGACCATACGCCCGCCGCCGCCGCGCTGCCTTTGCGACCGCCGACCATCAGTACACGGTCGCCGTGCTCGTCCCAGATCAGCGTTGCGCCGCGACGAGGCCCGGGTGCCTGTTCGGCCGCGAGCTGCCATACGGACTGCTTGTTCGGTAGCTCATGTGTCCAAAGATCCGGCCGGTCGGAGGTGCTCGCTGCGGTGTGCGTGCGTCCACCGTAAACAACCAAGCGTTTCCACGCGGATGCCCACGCGGCCTGGTAGCGGTACTGAATCGGCGGCCAGATGGGGCCGTGCTTGGTGAACTCGGATCCGAATGGGCGCCCGGAACAGACCGCCCCGCTGCCGTCCGACGTGCATCGAATCCGCGGCAAGTTCGCGATCTCGCCATCGACGCATACCTGTGCTGCGGCGCCGCACGGCCCGCACTTTTCCCCCACGGGCGCTTTGTCGAGCAGGAAATCCTCGTCGCTGGCGCCGTCACAGTCATCGTCGATTTCGTTGCATCTTTCGGGCGTGGCGAGGGTCTCGCTGCCACCGACACCAACCGAGCAGACGGCCTTGCCCTGCTTGTTGCATTCGACGGTCCCCGACGCCGCTCGCCCCATCGGTCCCAATGCCGCGCAGACACCGTGTTTGGCCACACATGGTTGCCCGAGGCGTTCGCCGTCGAACGTCAATTCCTCGTCCGTTTGCCCGTCACAATCGTTGTCGATGCCGTCGCACTTGGCTTCCGTGGTTTCGAATCCGATCGACTTGTCGGCGACGCAGCCACAGCCGAGGCAACCGAGCACAACCCCCGCGTGCGTCGGCTCGGACTTGCGACAGATCACCGTCACATTGGCGATGGCGCCGCCGCAGACGCCGTCGTCGCACAAATCGGCAGCGGTTGGGAGCTTGGCCCCGCTGGCGTCGTTGGGGGAATCGTCCCACGCGTCGACCATGCAGTCGTCGTCGGCGTCCTCTCTGTCGCTCTGCAGCGCGTCGATGATGCCGTCGCCGTTGCGATCGGGCGCCTTGCCACTCGTCGCGCCGACCTCCTTGGCATCGGCGAGCCCGTCATTGTCGCTGTCGGCGGAGTCTGGGTTGAGCCCCAGCTCGCGTTCGCGTTCATTGGTCAGGCCGTCGCCATCGAGGTCGGCTTCCCTGGCCAGGCATCGACCCTGGATGCACAGGCGACCGCCGCAATCGCTGTCTTCATCGCACTTGCTGGCACAGATCCCGCGAAAACAGTCGCCGCCCAGACACTCGTCCTTGACGCCACACGACTCGCCGTCCGCGCGCCGCGTATCGGGCGCACAGCCCTCGCACCCGGTCAGTCCGAGGCTCGCTGCTCCCAGCGCGATGACAAGCGCGACATCGACGGGTCGAAGGCGCAGCGAAAACAGTCCCATTCAGCGTCCTTGTCTCGCCACGCTCGGCGAGCCGCTCCACGCTAACAAACGACCTGCGCCCCAGCAAAAACCGTGCAACGTCGGCACATTGGCGTTGTGACGCGAGCGATCGATGTAGGCGCGCGCGGCGCTGCAGAAAGTCTCAAAAGGTCCCATTTGCCGTTTCGCCGCTGCCGTTCAGTTCGCTGTTCAGGGTCTCACTTCGCGGGTGGGACTCCCAAAAAAGCCGAATTCGCGCAGAGGGACACTCGCAACTAGCTGAAATCACGTGCATTCGATTTGGCACCGATGTTGCTCCCAATGCCGGCCAACGGGAGGACGTGATGTTGGCAAGAGTGATGAGCGCCGCAGTGGTCGGAGTCGATGCGCGCGTTGTCGAGGTCGAGGTGATGCTCGCCAAGGGGTTCGGCAACTTCAACACGGTCGGGCTTCCGGAGATGTCCGTCCGCGAAGGCAAGGTTCGTGTTCGTGCTGCGATCCGCGAGTCGGAGCTGCCGTATCCAAAGCGCGCGGTGACCGTGAACCTTGCGCCGGCCGACCTGCGCAAAGACGGCACCTATTTCGACCTGCCGATCGCGCTTGGCTTGTTGGCGTGCCAGGGCGCGATCTCCACTGAATCGTTGGATGGCTGGGTCGTGGCGGGCGAGCTGTCGCTGTCCGGTGAGATCCGACCGGTACGCGGCCTGCTGCCAGTGGCCGAGATGGCCCGCAACCTCGGACACCGGGGCGTGATTTGCGCCGCGGACAACGCCGCCGAGGTGATGGCGGTCGAGGGCATCGAAGTCCGGGCGGCACATCGGCTGGCCGAGGTCGTCGACGGTCTGAATAGCGATACCTGGCCAGTCCTCGAGTTGAAGACACGCGACGTTGCTGCATCGCAGACCATTTGCTGGTCCGACGTCAACGGACAGGCGCACGCCAAGCGAGCCCTGGAAGTCGGCGCCGCTGGCGGACACAACGTCGTGATGACGGGGTCGCCGGGCTGCGGCAAAACCATGCTCGCTCGTCGCATTGGCTCCATCTTGCCGCCGTTGCAGCCACAGCAAGCGCTCGAGGTGTCCAAGATCTACTCGGTCGCTGGCTTGCTACAGCCCGGAACGGGCCTGGTTCGCGATCGGCCATTTCGTGCTCCCCACCACACAGGCAGCGCTTCATCGCTCGTTGGCGGCGGCTCCAATCCGCGCCCCGGCGAGGTGTCGCTGGCCCACCACGGTGTCCTATTCCTCGACGAGCTTCCCGAGTTTCCGAGGGCTGTGCTCGAGACGCTTCGGCAGCCGATCGAAGACGGCCTCGTGACCATCGCGCGCGCCCGACACGTTGTTCAGTTTCCGTCGCGGACGATGCTTGTCGCCGCGCTGAATCCCTGCCCGTGCGGCTACATGGGATCCAAGGTCCGTGCGTGCGTGTGCAGCGACGCCCAGGTTCGGCGCTATGCCTCGCGACTTAGCGGTCCGTTGCTCGACCGAATCGACGTGCAGATCGAGCTCGAACCGCTTCCTGCTGCCCAACTACGCACCGTCGGCGACGGGGACACATCCGCCGCTGTCCGGGAACGAGTCGTCCGCGCACGTCAACGTCAACGGCGCCGCTACGCCCTCGAGAACGGCAACTGGACCAACGCGACGGCTCCGATGCCGCAACTGCGCCGTCTCGCGCCCCTCGCAAGTTCGGTGCACGACGTGCTGCTCGCCGCGATCGAGAAGTTTGGCCTGTCCCCGCGCGCTCACGACCGCATTTGGCGCGTGGCCGCGAGTGTGGCTGACCTGGCCGCGAGCGAAGAAATCCGCGTCGAACACGTCGCCGAAGCGCTCGGTTATCGGCACTTCGACCAGCCGGCCGATGGCCCGGGTTCGCGCACCCAATCCCCTTTTTCTGGCCGCTAGGAGCGGTCGCTACGCCCACAGGGCACGGAGTTAGTGATGGCAAAGAAGATCAACAAGGGCCGGTTCGACGAGCTCGTCGGGTCGCTCGAAAAGAGCTTTGGACGCGGGATCTTGATGCCGCTGGACGCCAACGGGACGAGCAATGTCGAGTCGGTGAGCACGGGTTCGATGGCTCTCGACGCCGAGCTCGGCATCGGCGGTGTTCCGCGCGGCAAGATCGTCGAGATCTACGGTCCGGAGGCGAGCGGAAAGACGACGCTCGCTCTGAGCATCGTCGCGCAGGCACAAAAGAACGGCGGAGTCTGTGCTTTCGTCGACGCCGAACACGCGCTCAACCTGCAGTACGTTGCCGACATGGGCTGCGACTCGTCGCGGTTGCTGTTGAGCCAGCCTGATTGCGGTGAGCAGGCGCTCGGTGTCGTGGAGGAGCTCGTTCGCTCCGGTGAAGTCGACGTCATCGTGATCGATTCGGTCGCCGCGCTGATTCCGCGCGCTGAACTCGAAGGCGCCATGCAGGATCATGCTGTCGGGATGCAGGCGCGCCTGATGAGCAAGGCGATGCGCAAGCTGATCGGTGCCGCGAACAAGACCAATACAACGGTCATCTTCATCAACCAGGTCCGGCAGAAGATCGGGGTGGTCTTCGGCAATCCGGAAGTCACGACCGGCGGTCACGCGCTCAAGTTCTACGCGTCACTGCGCATGGAAGTGCGCCGCAGCACCACGCTGAAGAAGGGCGATGGCACGGTCTACGGCCACCAGGTGCGCATCAAGATCGTCAAGAACAAGTTCGCCGCCCCGTTTCGGGAGGTGCGCGTGGATTTGCGCTTCGGGCAGGGCTTTGACGGTCCGGCGGAGCTGCTCCAGATGGCGCTCGCGGCCGGTGTCCTCACCCAAAACGGTGGTTACTACAAGCTCGGCGACCAGACCTATTCCAAGGGCAAGAACGCCGCGCTCGAACGTCTCGAGGACGAAACCGAAGCCGAGCGTCTTCGCGCTCTTCTGGTCCGTGACCGAAGCCCTGTCGTGGCGCCCCTCGCCGCTGCGTGAACAACCCCTGTGATCGCGCGTATGGGGTGCGCGGTCATGCCCCTTACGGACATGGGAGTCCGTATCTACCTGCCGTGTGAAGCGGCATTGGAGTCAAAAAATGAGCAGTCTGAACAAGGTCATGCTGATCGGTCGGTGCGGCATCAAGCCGGAGATGACAACGACCGCGACCGGCAAACGTCGTACGAAGCTGCGGGTCGCCACCGACAGCTACTGGCGTGACGATGACGGCGAGCACAAGGCGACCGACTGGCACAACGTCGTGGCGTGGGATCGGCTGGCCGAAACCTGCAGCCAGTACCTCGACGTCGGTCACCTGGTCTACGTCGAGGGCAAGTTGCGTTCGCGCAGCTACAAGGACGACGCCGGTGAAGAGCGCGCGATCCGTGAGGTGATCGCCAAGCAGGTGTCGTTCCTGCAGCCGAAGAAGCAGGCGGCTGCCGAAGCCGCGATCGCCTAGTCGCAGGTTGGGCGTGCGGTCGCCATGTTACGTGGACATCGATGCCGGTGATCGAGCTGCGGCGGAAGCAAGGAGATGCTTGCCCGGCAGCGGTCCCGGCCTTCGATGACGCGTGCGTGGCGGGTTGAAGTAGCCAAATCGGAGCTGGCTGAAACGGCGACGGAGCTCGTGAATCATCGCGACGACACCGATCGGACCATCGACGGCATCGTCGCCAAGTTCGTTGAGGTAGAGCTCAGGATCGATGTTGAGGTTGCGCAGCTGCAGCATGTGGACACCCCCGCGCTCGATGAACTCCGACAGCGAGTCGATTTCGGCCGGGCTGTCGCTCACGCCGGGAAAGACGAAGTAGTTGAGAGACACGAACTTGTCGCGGGAGCTCATCGTGATGGCGGACTGCAAGACGTCTTGGAGGTCATACCCGGTCGGGCGGTAGTAGCGCTCGTACAGCCGCTGCTGCGTGCTGTTGAGGGAGATGCGAATCGCGTCCAGGCCCGCATCTGCGAGAGATGCCACAACCCCGGGAAGTGACCCGTTGGAGTTGAGGTTGACGACACCGGCCGACGTCTTTTGGCGGATGCCGCGGATCGTCTTTTCGAGGACGGGTCCCTGCACCAGCGGTTCGCCTTCGCAGCCCTGTCCGAAACTGACCACGGCGTTCTTCACGCGCTCCAGGTGGCCGACCGCTACATCGATCAGATCCGACGGTCGGGCAGGAATCGTGAGTCGCTTATGCGCCGCCTCGACGTTGACATCAGGCTGTTCGGAGATACACCCGAGGCACGATGCGTTGCAGGTCGATGCGACGGGCAGCGGGGCTTCCCAGCGATCGAGGAAGTAGTTCTGGGCTGCGCGGCAGTGGTAGACGAGCGCGCAATGCTCCAAGTGGCGCATGGTGGCGTTGGTGGGATGAGCCGCTCGACGTTGCAGGACGCCGCGGCGGACGGCATCGACGTCGAATCGGTAGGGATCCTGGCGCTTGTCGGCGTCGCACCTCACGGCGGGCACATAGAACCTCCCGTTCATCCAGCCGATCGCGGTGTAAGCGAACAGCGAGAGGTCGGGGGCGTCCGCTTCCGTCTGGTAGGCGGGGTGGTAGAGACGCACGTAGGCCGGCGCGACGAATGCGCTGACGGCCCGGAGCACACCCAGGTTTGGATCTTCGGGCAGCAGGACGGGCTCATCCACGTCCGGATCCCACCCGATCGGCACGCGGCCTGGCAGGACAAAGAGGTCGCTGCCAAGCGGCAGTTGGATCAGCTCTTCGCGGCGAGGTTGGCGCAACTCTTCGCCGTCCCACACGGTCATGCCGAGGTCGGGATGGTCGACGATCTGTCCGGCTTCGTCCGCGACGACCAGCCGCGGTCCGTTCGACGTCATTCAGAGCACCACTTGCGCGGAGAGCAGCACGTTGTACGCCGCGATCGAGCCGACGCCGACGCCGCCCATATTGACGCTCTGGTCCTTTGAGTCGGGCGCGACGATCGGCACCTGGAAGCCAAGGCCGAGCTGGACCATCTTCACGTAGCCGCGCAGGCCGGCGCTGAGGAGCATGAGCTTGCTGACCGGGGACGGCTGCCCGACGTCGATCAACGTATCGAACTCGAGCGAGGCGCCGATGAAGCCGAGGTTGGCCCGTAGCGCTGCGCCGGCGTGGGCGTAACCCATGACCTTTTGGAAGTTGGGGTCTTGCTTGGGCGTGCGGCCCGGATCCGCGTGCATGTAGACGTACTTGCCGTGCACCGTGAACTCGCCGAACGGCAGACCGAAGCCGAGCACGAGGTAAGGGCTCGCTGACCAGTATTCGCGCAGGTACGCCGGCGTCGCCAGCACATTGGACAGCGCGACGCGGTTGGAGTCTTCGCTGCCCGTGGGCGCGTAACCGGTGACGCCGAGCGTCCAGCCAAACGCCATCTGCCGCGTTCCATGCTGCGCTCCGGTGTGGAGGTCGAGGCCGGCGTTGCCCATCTCGACGGCGGTCGCCTTCGTGTCCGGATTGGTGAACCCCGCGAGGGCAACTTTCGCGCTGACCGTGAGGTACGAGAAGTTGAGCCCGGCGTAGGGTTCGAGGCTGAATGTCAGCGTCTCGGGGGGCGCGTTATACATGTCGACCAGGTCGGCCATCATGCGCAGCTTCTCCTCGTCCATGCCGTCGATCAGCGCCTGCTGTTCGGGCGACAGTTGGGCGCCGTTCTTGGTCATCTCGTCTTTGAGCATGGCCTTGAAGTCGTCGAGCTGACCGCTGTCGGCGAGCGCCCGAACCTGGTCGGTGTCGAGGTTGGCGACGACCTCTTTGACCTGGGCGGCCTGCGCATCATCGCCTGCGACCTGGTCGACGCGCTTTTTCACTTCGCTTTGGATCAACGCCCGCACCGGCGCGACCTGGAAGCGGGCGCCGCCGAAGAAAAAGCGATCGTTGGCGTCTTCCTTCAGCGAAGGACCAACGAAGAGCTCGCCGTTTTGGAATGGTCGAGCCGTCGCGGTCGAGGCGACAAGCAGCAAGATCACCACCGCCAGCGCGAAACAATGTCGGTCGTTCATGGACACCATCCTGTGCGTTTGCGGCCTGCTTCATGAGCAAGCGGCTTGACGCTGAAACACTCGTGCGCGGTCCGCAACCGAGCCCATGCTACGCAGCAGGTCGATCGGCGGCAAACGCCGCGCCGTCTACGGAGTACGCTTACGCCGACAGCCGAGGCCGAAGAAAAGACACGCGTGAGGCCTGACGAGCGCCAGAGATTATGCCGCTATGGCGACAGGAGATCGTAGTCACCGAAGGCACGGAACACGCGACCGGCGTTCTTGCACTCTTGTTTGGCGGCGTACGCCAGGTGCTCGAACTGCAGCGGCGCGGAAGCTGCGGCGGCTTGGTATGCGGCGCGCAAGACGGCGTTCTTGATGTGGCCGCCGCTGAGTTCGAAGCGCTTGCCGAGCATGTCCCACTCGATGTCATCGTCGACCGGACAGGATTTGGGGATGAGCGCCTGCCAGATCTTCTCGCGCATCTCCGCTTCGGGGAACGGGAAGTGGATCTTGAAGCCGATACGACGCCGAAACGCCTTGTCGATGTTCTTTTCGATGTTCGTTGTGAGGATGACGATGCCTTCGAAGTTCTCGATCTCCTGCAGCAGCATGTTCGTCGCCATGTTGCTGTAGCGGTCGACGCTCGATTCAACCTTGGTGCGCTTGGCGAATAGCGAATCGGCTTCGTCGAACAGCAACATGCCGTGGTTGGCGCGCGCGGTGTGAAAGATCTTCTCGATGTTCTTCTCGGTCTCGCCGATCCACTTGCTGACAACCCGCGGGATCGAGATTTGGTACAGCTGCTGGGCCATCTCGTTAGCGAGGATCGTCGCGCACAGGGTCTTTCCCGTGCCCGGTTCCCCGGAGAACATGGCGACCAGGCCCTTGCCGGTCGTCATCTTGGTCCCGAATCCCCAGCTGTGGAGCACGTGGGCGCGGTGTTTGGCCGCTGTGAACAGCTCCTGGATATCCTCCATCGCTTCTTCGGGAAGGACCAGGTCGCTCAGCGTCAGGTCGACGCGCTTGCGGACCGCGTACTCATCCAACGTCGCGCGAATCTGTTCGTGACAGGCGTTGCGCAACATGTCGTGGGTGATCATCGGCTTGTTGGGATCGGCCGCGTAAGCGCGCGTCACTGCGACCTGGACGGCGTTGCGGATCAACGCGCCCGGGAAGGTGTAGACGCCGGCGATGTCCTGGATCTTGCAGTCCTTGTGCCAGCCGACCCCTTCGGGCAGGTGCAATTCGAAGATCCGCTCGCGGGCCGAGGCGTCCGGCACGTCGATCGTCAGCCGCTGCACCACGAATCGGTCGAGGTTGGCGTCCAACGATCCCGAATCGCGCGACGTGAGCACAGTTACGCCGCGATGTTTCTGCAGCATGGCCTGGACGTCGTCGACGCGGGCAGATTGTTTGCCGAGCAGCCCGTCCACTCCGTCGAGCACCAGCATCGCCCCGCCGAGTCGGGCCTGGTCCAACGCCGAGAACAGTGTCTGCCGGAACGCTTCATCGCTCATGTCGTTGAGCCGCGCGCCGTCGATCTCCAAGACGGGCATCTCGAGGCGGGTCGCGAGGGCGCGTACGAGCAGGCTCTTGCCGGTGCCGGGCGGTCCCGAGATCTCCACGGTCAGACCGGTCGGGAGCGCGAACGGGGTGACGATCCCTTCCGCGGGGTTGATCACGTGGTGTTCGAGCAGCGAAAGCAGCGGTGCCAGGTCGTCCTTGTTTACCTCGACGCTGTCCAGCGACACGTTTGGACGTTCGAAGCGCGCCATGCCGCCCATCGCCGAGTCGAGCAGGCCGAGCTCACCGAGGAGCAGCTGCAGGACGCGCGCCGCCGGAAGCACCTCGTAGGCCAGCAGGTTTTCGCCACCTACATCGCGCGGTCGCTCCAGCGACACAAATCGGGAGTCGACCAACCCGCCGCGGTTGCTGAATCGACGCCGCATCGAGAGCCGCTGCACCGGATCGTTGACCAGGAACTCAAGGCACAAGCGCACGTCGACGTAATTGGCCAGCAAGTTGTCATTGAAGCGCGCGATGGCGTCACGGATTTCGACGTCCACGTGCGGGGCGACCGCGAGCACCAGGATTTGCTGATCAAGGCCGTCGAGTTGCGCTTGTTCGCTCAGGATCTCGATCGGCAGCGCCATTCCGGCGGCGTGCGCGTCGTCTGTGACCTTTTTGATCGCGGCGCCCATCCGCTCGATTTCGCCCATCGCTGGCTCGACCGATAGGCTCGCTTCTTCGGGGGTCAATCCGGCGGCGAGCGCCTGGCGGATCTGCGTAGCGACCTGCAACCGGCGACGTAGGTGCGCGCACGCGCCTGCCAACCAGCGCCGGCAAAGCAACGTGCGTTGTTCCGGATCGAGGCCATGTTCGGTCGCACCGACCAGCTTCAACTTTCGCGCCATAGCTGCAGTTCCTCGCGTCGGCTCGCGCCCCTCTCAAGAGCGCCCATCAATGTCCGCCCAATGCGCCACGGTATCATACAACTGCACGGGCCCAAGGCCGTTCACCCTTGCCTCCGACGCCGATCTCCAACACCCTGCGTCGCTGCGGCATGGGCTCCCCTTGCCGTTTTCCCGAGGGACCATGCACGACGTCGGCACCGCGCTGCTCTACTTGGCGTTCCTTGCCACGCTTTGCACGGCGCTGCTCGCGTTCATTGGCGCAGCGACACGTTCCGCCCGCCTCCTCGATGCCGCTCGGCACGGGATGCTCGGCTCCTGGCTGCTCTACCTGGCGATGAGCGCCGCGCTGATTTACGGCCTCGTCACCCACGATTTCAGCAACAAGTACATCGCGGCATACACCGACCGCGACATGCCGTTTGCGTACATCCTTGCCGGCTTTTGGGGCGGCGAAAAAGGCGCGCTCTTGTTCTGGACCGCCGTGCTCTCGACGTTTTCGGTCGTATCGATCCTGCGCAATCGCACGCAGACCGACGTCTTCCTCGGATGGGTGAGCGGCGTCCTGCACAGCGCCGTGCTCTTCTTCGCGATGCTGATGGTCTACGAGAGCAATCCGTTCGACACGTTCCAGTCTTTCGTTGGGCCCGACGACGGCAAGGGCATGAACCCGCTGCTGCAAAACCCGTTCATGTCGATCCATCCGCCCGCGATGCTGACGGGCTACATGACGTTCACGGTGCCGTTTGCGTTTGGTACGGCCGCGCTTATCTCCGGCAAGCTCGACGCCCAATGGATCCGCGACACGCGCAAATGGACGCTCGTGTCGTGGATGTTCCTGACGATCGGGCTGATTCTCGGCGGCGCCTGGGCTTACCAGGAGCTCGGCTGGGGCGGGTTCTGGATGTGGGATCCCGTCGAAAACGCCGGCCTGATTCCGTGGTTCACAGCGACCGCGTTCTTGCACTCGGTGATGATCCAGGAGCGCCGCAACATGCTCAAACGCTGGAACGCGGTGCTGGTGTGCCTGACCTTCCTGCTGACCATTTTCGGCACGTTCCTGACGCGGTCGCAGTTGATCGACTCGGTGCATGCGTTCGCCGACTCGACCCTGGCGCCGTACTTCCTCTGGTACATGCTCGCCATCACCGCCTTGTCGATTTGCCTGCTGGCATGGCGCTGGAAGGTGCTTCGCGCCGACGTCCACCTCGACTCGATGATGAGCCGCGAAGCCTTCTTCGTATTAAATAACGTCTTGCTTGTCGGCTGCGCGTTCGTGGTGCTGTGGGGCACCCTCTTTTCGAAGATCTCGGAAGCTGAGGCATTCCAAGAGCTATACAACTCCCTCGCATCGGTGCTCTCCGCCGTTGGGATCCCCGCCGATCCGATGCACCAGGCCGTGGAGCTGGGCGAGCCGTGGTTCAATCGCGTGATGGCGCCCATCGGTCTGACGTTGCTGCTGCTCACCGGTGTCGGTCCGCTCATTTCGTGGCGCCGCGCGACCCGCAAGAACTTCGAGCGCAACTTCCGCCGTCCCGTCTCGTGGGCGTCGCTGTTCACCGGGATCGCCGTTGCGGCATGGAGCGCCCGTGCCATCGAACGACTGGCCGACGCCCGCGGAATCGAGTGGGCCGAGGCATTTGGGCCGTGGATGGACATGCTCGGTCGCTCCGAGGTCTACGGCGTCATCGCGGTGTGGTTTGGGATCTTTGTCTTTCTGACCATCTCGATCGAGTTTCACGTCGGCGCACGCGCGCGCATGAAAAGTAAGAGTGAGCCCTACCCGCTGGCGCTTGCGATGCTGACGATTCGCTCCAAGCGACGTTACGGCGGCTACATCGTTCACCTCGGCATCGTGTTCTGTTTCCTCGCTTTCACCGGCAACGCGTTTCGCATCTATCAGCCCGAGGTCTCCCTCAACGCCGGCGATCGCACCCAGGTCGGCCAGTATGGGCTCATCTACACCGGGTCGTTCACCGACTACGAATCCGACGGCGCCTATGTTCGGGAGCGAGCCACAGTCGTCGCGATGGAGAGGGACCAGGCGCTCGATCCTGCTATCGTGACCGCGGTCGCTGCGAACGCCCGCAAGGCGAGCAAGTCCAAGGTAGATGTGTTGACCGAACCCGGCTCTGCCCGAATCGCGCTGACGTTCGCCAACGACACCGATGCGCGGATGTATGCGGCCCACACGTTCGCCGCTCGACTTGGCCAGCGCGTGACCGTCGTGCCCGACAAGGATCCGACCCTCGTTGCGATGGTGCCCAACAGCGCGATGCAAAGGGTCGCTCGCGTCGCGCCGCGCATGGTGATGGGCGTCTTCAAGGACACGCGGGCGTTCTTCGATCATCGCTCGCCGTGGCGGGCCTCCGTCGCCACTGTGCCCGGGCAGATGCGCTTTTCGGTGCAATTTCGAAGCGCCGCGGACCGCGATGCGTTCGCCAAGATGCTGGTCGCAGAGACCAAGCCGGGACCGCTCATGGTGCGCTACAACGACAAGGCGAAGGTCAAGCTGGCCGGCAAGGCTGCGGGACGTGTCGATGTCGTGCCGGCTGGAGTCGGAATTCGGTTGCTTCCCGAAATCCGCTTCTATGCCAAGCACTCGTCGCCCACGACCGAGGTCGCGATCGAATCGACGTTCGAGCACGACTTGTACCTGGCGATGAGGCCGCAGCAGGGGCAGCAATTCATCACGCTGCTCGCGATCGTCTTCCCGTTCGTATCGTTCCTGTGGCTCGGCGCGGCGGTCATGGTTATCGGCGGCGCCATCTGCATGTGGCCAACACGCTCGCGGGCGCGCGCTCGAGCCGCTGCCCCGTCGGCCAAGACACCCCGTTCTCGACCCGTGGCCACCGCCTGACCTAAACGGAGGTCCGTGATGCGACCTGGCTACTCACCCCGCCCCACAGCCCGACTCGGCGCATTCGTTATCGCATCCCTGGGCGTCGCGGTCTTTTCCACACCGGCCGAGGCGCAAGTCACACCCGATGAGCTCGGGTTCAGCCTCGTCTCGTCCGCGGAATACAAGCGCAGCAAGCCGATGATCGTCGTCGAGCCCGTTATCAACGTGAAAGGCCTGACGTTTTCGCTCAAGCGCAACGACGGCAAGCGCATCAAGCTCCGCGGCGGCAACATTCGCGCCGGCAAGACCAAGCGCATCGCGATCCCACAAGGCAAGGGCATCTACCAGTATACGTGCGCGATCACCGGCAAGGCGGGCAAGAAGAAGTTCGGACCGTTCAACCTCACGTTCGAGATCAAGGTTGGCCAGCCGCCGCGATTCTCGCTGAGCGAAAAGGACGTCAACGAGCCGGCACGCACGGTCACCGTCCGATCGTCCGAGCCCAAGGGGAAGATCGAGCTCACGGTGTTCGGCGATGATGGCGAGGTGATCGATGAGGTGGAACAGGAGTACGCCGTCTCGCCCGGCACACCTATCGTCGTCAAGTGGAAGCAGACCAAGCAACAGGTCATGGGGCAGTTTCAGCTGAAGATCTACGACCAGGTCGGGTTCTACAGCGGTCTTGAGTCGATCACTTTCGTCAACATTCCTCACGACGACATCATTTTCGAGTCCGGCAAGTGGGTCATTCCGGCGGCCGAGCAGAAGAAGCTCAGCGACCCTCTCAGCCGCATCAAGGCGGCGCTTGCGAAGGTGCGCGGCGTCCTGCCGATCAAGCTGTTCGTGGGCGGGTACACCGACACCGTCGGATCGGCGGCCGACAACCTCGTCCTGTCTCGCAAGCGGGCGGCGTCGATCGCCAAGTGGTTCAAGAAGCATGGCGTCAATGCGCCCATCCGATTCCAGGGGTTTGGCGAACAGGCGCTTTTCGTCAAGACACCCGACAGCACGGACGAAAAACGCAATCGGCGCGCGGTCTACGTGCTGAGCAAGGATCTCCCGCCGGCATCGCGTGGATTCCCCAAGCGAAGCTGGAAGTCGCTGCGCTGACGCTGCACCTGTGACTTCAACACCCCGGTTACACGTCGATCCTGCCTGCGTCGAAGCGCGCGGGTTGGCTCTAGGTCAGCGAAACGCATGGCGGCTCAGGCTTGCTCCCGCCGAGTTTATCGCGTTCCAAGACATCTTCAGCGCCCGGCATGGATTTGACGTCGTGCGGTCCAATGAGCTTTTTGCCGACTTGCCTGGCGGGCGCCTTCGCGTCGATTCCGAAGGTACCGCGTTGGTCGTCGTGGCTATCGATCGTCCAACCGCCGAGCTCTGTTTGGAGCTTGAGCTCGAAAACGCCACGCGTCAGTCGTCTCAACGGGCGGATATGCTGGCCGAGAACGCCCGCGTTCATCGCGTTGTGGGGGCTCAGTACGGCTATCCACGTTGTTGTGTCGACGCTTTCTGCGATGCGCACACCGAGGCGGTGATCCACGCGAGCGAGTCCGAAACCGACAGCTGCGTGAGCGACAATGCGTTGCAGCTGCTCCGCGCCGCCGACCGCACCGCCGCCTACCATCCCCTGCTTCGTGCGTTCGGCCAGGGTCTCGGCGACACGACGGCAAGTCCCTTGCGCCATATGCCGTGTTCTTTTGACTGCGCTGACTCGATCGCGCTGGCCGAAGCGCTCATGCACGACCTCGCTACGAGCAACTCGCCGCTGCATCGGACGTACGAGACCGCGCCTGTTGCCGATCTCGTGGCCCAAATCGACGGCACCGTCGCGCCCGGCGCCGAACCGCTGTTGGAGAGCCGTGCTGTGATCGACCTGTCGGCTCGCTTTCCCGTGTGGTTGCCCTTCGCGAGTCGCGCTTTCGACTGAGCACCGGACCGTTCGCGGCCGGGTGCGGATCGTTTGAGTCGGGCAGGTTCGCAGCACCACATGTGTCCGTCTGGGGATTGGCAAAGCCGCGATGCCCGAGGCTCGCCTGGCGCGCAGCAGCGCTCGCGCTGCGAAGAATACCAACAACGCATCGGGTGCGGCCGCGTCGCATCGACGCGCTGGGATCGCCTTGGTAGATTGCCGCCGTCCATGCACTCATTGAGCCACGTTCGCCGGCGCCGCTGGCCGGTCCGAGTTGGAGCCCCATGAAAAAACAGCCTGTCACCCGCGAACTGTTGCCCAAAGTCGCCGCCGCGATGGCCAAGAATGCGTTCTTCCGCGGCCTCGAAAACAGCACCCTCGGCGCTATTGCCGAGCTCGGGGAGCTGGTCCACTACAACCCCAACGAGACCATCGGACGCCAGTCGAGCGCGGCCCGTGCATTTGGCGTGACTCTCAACGGGCGGGTTCGCGAGTTTGTGCGCGTTGATGGCTCCGATCGGCCTGTCGAGGTGCGTCGCGCCGGCGGTCCCGGCACCTACGGATTGGTCGAAGCGGTGCTCGGTAAACCGATGCGCGGAACCGTTATGGCGACCGAGCAAGTGTTAGCGCTCGAGTTTCCCGCTGACAGCTTGCCGGCGTCCTTTGCTCGCTCATCGGCCTTCGCGCGACAGACGATGGGCGCGCTGGCAACTCGGTTGGACGAAAGCGAAAGAGAGTTCCCGCTGACACAATACGACGCGGCCAAACTGGGTGGTCCTTCGGGCGACGTCGCGTCGGCCTTGCCGGAATCGGTCGTATTTCGCCACCGCGTGTTGCCCCTGCGCAGGCAGGGCAAGAGGCTCTTTGTGGGCTTTGTCGGGGGGCTGACCGCCGGGTCGTTGCAGGCCGTGCGCGCCCAATGCTCGAGCGACGAGGTGCACCCCGTTCAGTTGTCGGCTGCCGACTTTGAAAGGCTGGCCCAGGGCGCTGGAATCAACCTCGAGTCCGCCCCCGCCGGTGCTCCTGCCGCGATGCCACCGCCCGCCTTTGGCATGACATCGGCCCCGCTTCCGGCGCCCATCCCGGCCGTAACGTCTACTCAGACGGGACCTGTCGGCACCGCCAACGCACTTCCTGGCGGCCCGGTCGTGCGCAAACACGGCCCGCAACGCGAGAACAACCCCAAGCTCGACGCGCTTCTCAAGCGCATGGTGGCCGAAGGCGCATCGGATCTTCACCTGTCCGCGTTGCACAAGCCTCGCTGGCGCATCGATGGTGAGATTCGCGAGATCGCAGAGGCCCGCGAGCTCGGATCCGAAACGGTCATGGAGCTCTTCGAGCCGATCATGAGCGACCGGCAGATCGTAGAGTTTCGCGGCACAGGCGAGGGCAATGACGTCGACTTCGCCTACGCGCTGCCCGGCATCTCCCGTTTCCGCGTCAACCTGTTCATGGATCGGCTTGGCATCTGCGGCGTGCTGCGAACCATCCCGACCAAGATCCTGACATTCGAGCAACTCGGGCTTCCCAAGACCATCGCGAAGCTCTGCGATCATCCCAAGGGTATGGTTTTGGTGACCGGCCCCACCGGCAGCGGCAAGTCCACGACCCTGGCCGCCATGATCGACTACATCAACAAGGGGCGCCGTACCCATATCATCACGATGGAAGACCCCATCGAGTTCGTGCACAAGAGCCGCAAGGCGCTGATCAACCAGCGCGAAATGGGGGTGCACTCGCAGGGCTTCAAGCGCGCGCTCAAGGCGGCGTTGCGCCAAGATCCCGACATCGTGCTCGTCGGTGAGCTTCGCGACATCACGACCGTTTCCATGGCCGTCGAGACCGCCAACACCGGTCACCTCGTCTTCGGCACGCTCCACACCGCGACCGCGGTTAGCACCGTGGAACGTATCGTCGACCTGTTCCCACCCGAACAGCAGGGAGCGGTCCGGGCCGGTGTGGCCGAGGCGCTCAAGGGCGTCGTCGCCCAGACATTGTTGAGGAAGAAAGGCGGCGGTCGCATCGCGGCGCTCGAGATCATGGTGGGCAGTGCGGCGATCAGCAACCTGATCCGCGAAGGCAAGATGCACCAGATCCCCAACATCATGCTCACCGCCAAGAAGATGGGTAACCAGCTGCTCAACGAGGAGCTCGAGAAGCTCGTGAAGTCGGGCAAGGTCACCTACGAGGAAGCGCTGGCCAAATCGATCGACAAGCCAGAGCTCGCCAAGCGTTTTGGCCGCGAGTACTTCGAAGAGTAGACGGCCTCCCCCCCGTGATGACAAAGCCGGGTTCAGAACCCGCGCTGCACGACGACGCTTTTGATCACCACGGTTGCCGGTCGCTTGTCAGCGATCGCCGCGATGACGTCCTGATCCTTGCACAAACCGAAGATGCTGTAGCGGTCGTCAAGCTGCGGAGCAGGCTTGAGCGTGATGTAGAACTGCGTGGCTCCGGTGTTGGCCCCTCGGTTGGCGAGGCCGAGCACACCGGGTCGATCGTGGCGCAAAGCGGCCGTGAACTCGTCGGAGATCGACACGCCAGCGCCTTCACCATCGGTGCGCCCACCGACGATCGAGACGCCACCGATGACGCGGTGAAAGCGGGTTCCGTCATACACCGCGCGCCGCTGCCAGGTGGGTTGTGGCGTCGATGCGTCCTTGGTGGCGATCAGTCCGCGCGCCAGTCCGATGAAATGCGCCGCTGTTCGTGGCGCATCGGCGGTCTTGAGCCGACAGCGAATGGCGCCTGCGCTTGTCTTGAACACGGCCACGAGCGGGCCAGTGCCGCGGATTCCTGCGGTCGCTTGTTTGACTGTGAGCACCGCACCCGATTGCGAACCCGGGGTCTGTGAAAGCGCCTTCCAACTGCGATCGTCGGCGAGATCGAGCCGCCAAAACCCGTCCTCGAGGAAGAACCAGAGCCACCGTTTTTCGTCGCGTGTCTGCAGCTGGATCACGGCGCGCCCGCCGTCGTAGCGGATTGTCAGCACTCTTCCAGCAAGTCGCCGTCTCAGCGCCGACGGGGCGATTGGTGGCACGGAAGGACGGCCGCGATGGCTGCCGTAAGCCGCGAGAGTGCGCTGTGTCAGCCGCGCCGACAGGTAGCGGATTTCGCCGACGGAGAGCTCGGTTCGAAGCGCCGATAGCACGTCCAACAGGTTTTCGGAGTTGCGCGGAGGCTTGCCCTTGATCACGGCGCCCTTTGCGTCGACGGCCACGGGTTTGACGACCGGTTTGGGCTTGCGAACCGACTTCTTGGCCGGCTTCTTGGTCTTCTTCACCGCGCCGCTCTTGGCCACGGCGCCTTCGTCCATCCACGCGACGATCTTGGCGCAGCCGCTGAGCGCGAGGCATGAAAAGAGCAGGCAGATTGAGATGACGCGTGGCATCGGCGGCTTCCTGGAGGCGGGCAACTCTACGTCCAAGGAGTCGTCGACGCGACCGCATCGCGCTTGGCGGCGGATCGGCGCGGCTGTATGTTGGCCGCCACACACGGATCCGCGGTGGCCGCCACACCCTCACAACCCGATCTGATCGAGGCCGTCCTCGGTATCGATCCCGGCTCCCGCCGCATGGGGTGGGGCATCGTCGCGCGCGACGGAAACGCAATGTTGCGGGTCGCGAGCGGTGTCCTGGCACCCAATCCGCGCGACGCATTGCCGTTGCGCCTCGGCCACATGTTGCGGGCGCTGACCGAGGTGTTTGACAGCCACCAGGTCGCGGCGATCGCGGTCGAATCGGCCTTCGTGCACACCAACCCGCGAACCGCGCTGGTCCTCGGCCACGCTCGCGGCATCGCGATTGGACTGGCGGCATCGCGCGGCATCGACGTGCACGAATACACCCCGACCAAGGTGAAGCGGCAGGTCGTCGGGTCCGGGCGGGCCACCAAGGAGCAGGTTCGCAAGATGATCGCGCTGCAGCTCAAGCTCGATGCCTTGCCGCAAGAAGACGAGGCCGACGCGCTCGCTGTCGCTCTTTCGCACCTGCGCTTGGGGCCGTCGCTGCACAACCGCGTCGAGATGACACCGGCCCGCGCCATGTACGCCAAGGCCGTTGCCGATGCGCGACGACGACGGGGAGGACGACGATGATCGCATGGCTCAAGGGCCGAATCATCGCGTTGGGAGAAGGCGACGCGGTCGTTGACGTCAACGGTGTCGGTTACAGCGTGCAGATGACCGGCGCTGACATCGGGCGGCTCGCCCTGCACGATCCCGTCGAGCTGCTCGTTCACACCATCGTCCGAGAAGATGCCATCGCCCTGTATGCGTTCCTCGCCGCTTCCACCCGCGAGATGTTCGTGGCCCTGCTGTCCGTCTCGGGCGTAGGGCCCAAACATGCCCTGGCGCTGCTCACCGCCCTTGGGCCCAAACAAGTAGCTCGCGCTATTCACGATGAACAACCGCGCGTGCTGACCGCCGCCAAGGGAATCGGCAAGCGGACCGCTGAGCTGATCATCGTTCGGCTTCGCGACAAGCTCGCGGCCGAGCTGATCAGCGGCATCGAAGGCGAGACGGCCGGGGCGGATACGGTGGAGGTGACGCCCGCCATGCAGGACGCCAAGAGCGCGCTCATCAACCTTGGCTACAAGGTGACCACGGCCGACACCGCTGTCCGAAATGCGGCCGCGTCTGTCGCTTCCGACGACTTCAGCCAACTGCTACGGTCCGCGCTCACCGCGCTCAGACGAAGCTAGCGGCGACCGTCGCCAACCCTGGATTGAGCCACGATGCGATCCGAAGACGACCCCCTGAGCGGCTCTGCGAACGATCCTGATCGCCCTCACGACAGGGCACTTCGCCCCGATAGTTTCGATAGCTACATCGGCCAGCGCAACGTCATCGACAACCTGTTGGTCTTCATCGGCGCTGCCGTCAAACGCGGTGAAGCGCTCGATCACATGCTGTTCTCGGGCCCACCCGGGCTTGGCAAAACGACGCTGGCGCACCTCATCGCGAATGCCATGGGCGCGCGGCTCGTGCACACGTCGGGTCCGGCGATCGAACGAAAGGGGGATCTCGCGGGAATCCTGACCGGCTTGCACCAGGGCGACGTGCTTTTCATCGACGAGATCCACCGGCTGAACACGGTGATCGAGGAAAACCTGTACCCGGCGATGGAAGACTTCAGCTTCGACATCGTCGTCGGCGATGGCCCTGGCGCGCACACCGTGAAGCTTCCCCTTGAGCCGTTCACACTCGTCGGTGCCACAACCCGAGCCGGTCTTTTGACCGGTCCCCTTCGCGACCGATTCGGGTACGTCGCGCGCCTGAACTACTACTCGCCCGACGAGTTGAAGGCCGTAGTGCTCCGTTCGGCCGAGCTCTTGGATATCGCCGTCTTGCCCGAGGCCGCGGCGGAGATCGGTCGCCGGGCGCGCGGAACTCCCCGCATCGCCAACCGTTTGCTCCGGCGTGTCCGTGATTTCGCCGATGTTGCCGGGACGACCACGATCGACGCCGCTGCCGCCGGGCGAGCGCTGGACAACCTCGAAGTTGATCACGCCGGCCTCGACCCGATGGATCGCAGCTACCTGCGCACCCTCTGCGTGACGTTTAAGGGCGGTCCGGTGGGTATCGACACACTCTCGGCCGCGCTGAGTGAGCAGCGGGACACGCTGGAAAACTTCTACGAGCCGTTCCTCATCCAGATGGAGTACCTCGCCCGCACCGCACGCGGGCGGATCGCGCTGGACAAAGGCTGGCAGCACCTCGGGATCGAACCTCCCAACGGGACTGGATCGGGCGGCGAGCCCGGCCAGGGGAATCTCTTCTGAACCACACCCGACGCTGCCTGAACGCTCGACAGTGGCGCCGTTGCCCGCCCCCTTGCAGTCGCATACAGTAGCGCCCTGTTCGAGGGTACAGGAGGCAGCGTCTTGGCAATCCACGGCTTCCACGGGATGGATGATGAGCTTCCTGTAGCGTCACTCGTTGACAACATGTACCGGATCGTCCGCCTCATCGGGCGCGGCGGCATGGGTGCAGTCTACGAGGCGGAGGATATTCGCCTCGGTCGTTCCGTTGCATTGAAGGTGCTGCGTTCGGACCTTGCTCGTCAGCTCCAAGCCGACGAGAGGTTCCTCCAGGAAGCGCGCGTCCTCGCCCGGATCCGCTCCCCATTTGTGTGCACGGTCTTCTCCATCGGTGCGACCGACCATGGCAAGACCTACATCGCGATGGAGTACATCGACGGTGAGTCGCTCGGTGACGTCCTTGACCGGGAACGATGGCTCGACGTGCAGCGTGCTGTCCGCGTGGCTCAGCGCTGCTGCGAAGCGCTTATCGAGGCGCATGATCTCGGCATCATCCACCGTGACCTCAAGCCCGATAACATCCTGCTGACGCGCATCGGCTCGTTCGAAGATTACGTCAAGGTTGTCGATCTCGGCCTCGCCAAACACATCGAGTCCGCGGGCAGCTCCAACAACCCGCGGATCACGCAGACCCGCCTTGTGCTCGGCACGCCCGCGTACATGAGCCCCGAACAAGCGGCCGGTCACGATGTGGGCCCCGCGAGCGATCTGTACGCGCTCGGCGTCATCTTCTACGAGATGCTGACCGGCTACTTGCCCGTCGACGGCGAGACCCCGCAAGACTTCTTGCGCGCCCACCAATTGCAGCACCCGGTACCGCTTGCCGACCGGCGCCCCGACCTCAAATTCCCACCTGCGCTCGAGACCTTCGTCCAGCGCGTGCTCGCCAAGAAGCCCGACGACCGGCCCGTGAACGCAAGGGAGTTCCTCGACGAGCTGTCGCCCTTCGAAAACTTCCAGACCACCGAGTCCAAGGCGATGCGGCGCACCGCTATCAAGAGCCGCGACGTCAAGCGCATCGACACCCGCCTCGGTCCGACCATGGACGTGCTGGACGAGCGACTCGACCGCGCCAAGGACCGCGTGCGCCTCGAGCTCGTCGGGTTGGTGTCCCGTTCCCGCGGCGCGCTACACGACTCGATCGATGGATTCACGAGCCAGGCACGTTCACGCGCCGATGTGCCTGTCGTGGTCCGATTGCGCATTCCCAACCCCGAAACGCGGATCCCGCTCAGCTGCTTGTTCGAAGACGTGCGCGGCCGCGCAAAAATGTACGACGACGATCCGGCGCCCGTGAGCCGTCGAAAGCTGCTCGGCTGGATTCAGAGCCTGATGCCGGATCGACCCGGGCGCGCCAACCAGGTCGCTCACCTCCTTGGCATGTTCCTCGGCGTCGATTTCCCCGATTCGCCCCACCTTTCTCACGCTCGGAGCGTTCCCGAAGTTGCCCGGATGGCCGCCGGAACCGCGCTGGCTGACGTCTTGCGGGCCATCACCGGCCGCGGCTCACTCGTCCTCGTGCTCGAGCGCGTCGAATTCCTGACGGACTCGGAGTGCAGCTTCCTGCGGCGCCTGGTCCGTCAGCTTGGAGCGACCCCCGTCCTCGTCGTGGCGGCCTGGGTTTGCCGCACCGATGACGTCCCGCGCGGCCTGACCGGCATGATCACGCCCGGCTCAATCACCCGAATTCCGGCCGGGGACGGCTCAGCTCAGGCAAGCATGAGCGATCCCGGTTTGCGTCGAGCCGCCTGCGCGTCGATCCGTGTCGGATCTCCGCTGTGGCCGGGGCTGCTCAGCGCGGCCCTGGGCTACAACTCCAGCGAAGACCTTGAGCGACTCGTGCAGTCCGGCGCAATCCGTATGCGCACGACGAGTCGGCTGTCCGGCGACAGCGAGTTCATGCTTGGCGACCTCAGTGACGCCCTGTTCGACGAAGCCCCGGACGTCCAAATCGACGACGGTGCTGCGCTCGCGTGGCTCAAGGCCAAGGGACAGGAACGTCCCCAACTCTGGGCCAAACGGATCGCCCAGGTGGAATCCAGCGTCGGCGATTTCGATGCCGCCGCTGAACACGCGAGGATCTCTGCGGAAGCGATGCACGGTCTTGGCGCGGTGCCCGAGGCGATCGATGCCTTTGAGCTGGCTCGTGCTCATTGTCTCCGGCTGCTTGATAGCGGGCATGCCTCCGCGGCTGCGCGACGACTGGCCCAGGTCGCCAACGGACTTGTCGCTTGCCTTGAAGCGCGCGCGGACGATGACACTGCCAGCGATCGCGCACGTGAGGCGATCGAAGAGTTGCGCCGTCTCGACGACCTGAGCGACGACGACTGGTTCGTGCTCGGCGTGCCCCTCCTACACGCATGGGCGGGCGCCGAAACCCGCGGTGGTCGTGCCGATGGGACGATCACGCCGCTTCGCCAGCAGCTCGAAGTGCTCGAAGCCGCTGAAACGGACGACGCCGTTGAGCAGCTGCCGTACGTCCGACGTGTGCTCGGAGATGCCCTGCGCTCAACCGGCGCCGTCGAAGACGCCCTTGCACAGTGGCTTCGTGCCACCGCTGAATTGCCGGCCGACCCATCATTTTCGCTCTCTGCCGACCTCACGATTCGAATCGCAGACGCGTACCGCGAGACCGGCGAAGGCGACCGTGCAGTGACCTACTCGCGGCGCGCGCTCGCCGCTGCCCGCAACGCCCGCGACCTCATTCGTGAGGCCGAAGCGCTGCGAACGCTCGCCCTCGCGCTGCGCGATGTCGGTGAGATCGATGACGCTGAAGCCCAACTCGGCGAAGCGCTCAACGCATTGGGTCGCGTCGACCGGCCGCGGTTGGCTGCTGAAGTCTCGGTCTTGCTTGCGGCGGTTCTCAAAGAGCGCGGCGCGATCGACGAAGCTGACGCCGCTCTCGCCAAAGCGTGCCGCTCGTTCGCCGCGCTGACCGACCTCGCTGGCCTCTCCGACGCGCTGCGCCAACGCGGTGAAATCCAGATGGCACAGGGCATCTACACGCGAGCGCTCGCATTCGCGGAGGAGTCAGCACGCCAAGCCGAACTTGCCCACCGCAACGAACTGCAAGTCAAAGCGCACCTCCTGGCGTCTCGTGCTGCCGCTGCTTCCGACGACTCCCACCACGCCCACAACGCGCTCGAGATGGCGTTTCAGCTCTTGCCGCACGGCGTCGCGACGCGCGAACGCGGCGATTGCATGGTCGCCCTCGCCGACTTGATCGAGGCCGGCATCCTGACGTCGGACCATGATGTAGGCTCGCTGCTGCAGGAGGCCGCCCAGGTCTACAAGGCCGCGACCGCAGTCCTGGATGCGCGCCGCGTGGAGCGAAGGCTGTCGGCCATGCTCGGACCCGAGCCCGACATCGAATACACCTGAGCCGCTTCGCTGATCGGCCTTGACGCAGGCTGCTACGCCGGCGGCGCGATCGATTCGATTATGCCTTGCAAGGTCGCTTCGACCTGGGCGCGATCCACGCTGCCGCCAGCACCACCGATCGGAATGACCCGGTGGGCTGCGATCGGTACAAACATCGCCCTGACATCATCGGGCGTCGCGAACTTTCGGCCGTCGACCAGCGCGTGCGCCTGCACTGCCCGATAGAACCCGATCGCGGCGCGCGTTGAGAGGCCGAGCTCAAGCTGGCGGTTGGACCGCGTGGCTTCGACCAGCTGATGCAGGTAGTCGAGAACTTCGTCCGATACGTGGATAGTCCCGGCTGTCTTCACCAAGGCTTGGATCTCGGCCGGGCTGGTCACGACCCGGACCGCGTCTAGGCTAAGCGGCGCGCCATGTTCGCGGATCAATTGACGCTCGATCGCGCCGCCGGGGTAGCCCACGGAGAGACGCAGCAGGAAGCGGTCGAGCTGCGATTCTGGCAGCGGATACGTGCCGTGGAACTCGCGCGGATTCTGGGTGGCGAGGACGATGAACGGCTGCTCGAGCCGATGTGTCGTCCCGTCCACGGTCACGTGATACTCGGCCATCGCTTCGAGGAGCGCCGACTGGGTGCGCGGGGTCGTGCGGTTGATTTCGTCCGCGAGGAGCACGTTGCAGAAGATCGGGCCAGCCTTGAACTCAAACTGGCGAGAGTCCTGGTCAAAGATGCCGACGCCGACGATATCGGCTGGCATGAGATCGCTCGCGAATTGAATGCGGTTGTGTGTAACGCCGAGCACCCGGGCGAATGCGCGGGCGAGCGTGGTCTTGCCCACACCCGGGACGTCCTCAAAGAGCACGTGACCGCGGGCGAGGATCGCCGTCAGGACCAGTTGCACAGCGCGACGGTTGCCGCGAAATACGCGCTCGACTTCCCGCACGATGTCAGCACAAACGGCCGCGGGATCGAGCGTTCGCTGGGACGCGGGGGCAAGCTCGGCGGCGTGCGCGTTCATGGGGTCGCTCCCTTTGGCGATGGCGGAGACTGCTGCTTCTTGGGTCGGCGACAGCGCTTGATCCCGGCGCGGGCCTGCGGGACGGTCGCTGCCGCCAAGCGTGTCATTTCGTCGTCGGTCACCGCAAGTCCAAGAAGCTCGAGCCGGCTGCGGATCGCGACCTGAACGGCGCGAGCGTCGGCCTGGCGGGCGCAGAGTTGGCGCGTCATCGCGGCCGCAACAACCGTGCGACGAACGGCACCTTCAAGGGCAGACTGATCCAACGCGCGAACGCCCTTGGAGCGGCTTACAGAGACGGCGGCCCTGGCCAGACCGTCGGCCTGCACGCTCATGCCGGCGTCGAGCAACACTTCGAGCAGGTTGCGCATCAGCAGCGGGTGTTTGGGGGCCATCTCGACCGCTCGTGTCATCGCGACAACGGCCCGATCGTGGTGCCCGGCGCGGCTCAACGCGGCGGCGTAGGAATTGAGCACGCGCGGATCATCGGGGCGAACCTTCACTGCACGTTCCAGCACCCCGACCGCCTGCGCGTACTCCCGCGACTGCACGAGCGCGCTGCCCAATCCAAACAGCGCTTCGGCGTGTTGGGCATCAACTCCGAGGCAACGGCGAAACGACTCGATCGCCTTACGCGGCTCACCCATGACCTCGTAAACCTTGGCCAGCTGCAGCCAGGCGTCCGCATGTTTCATGTCGAGTTCGAGCGCGGCGTTCACACTATCGAGCGACGGCTTGAGCATCCCGCGGGCGAGCTGCGCGCGGCTCACGAGGACCAGGATTGCGCCGTCCCTGGGATGCGATTTGAGCGCGGCACGGGCAAATCGATACGCGTGAACCGCCTCGCCCTTGCTCAACAACAGCTCGGATACCCGGATCGCAGCGTCCTTGTCGGTCGGCACGAGACGGAGGCGTCGTGCGTACATGGCGATCGCGCGATCTCTGTCGCCGGCACCGTCGCAGGCCTTCGCCAGCAGAGCCGCCGTTTGTTCGTGTTCGGAATTCTTGGCGAAGACGGGCTCGAGCAGGGCGCGCGCACGGCGATGTTGGCCCCGCAACAACAGAACTTCGGCCAGGAGCAATTGCGCTTTCAGATCGCCGTCTTTGGCCAGTGGACCGGCCAGCTTCTCGGCTTCCCCGAGTCGACCGTCGCGGCGCGCTTGCAGGGCCTTGTTGTACGGTCCGCTGTCTTTCTTCTGCGCGTTGCCGCCGCTGCAGGCGCCGAGCGCGATGCTCGCAGCACACAAAAGGACGATCGCTGCATGGCGGGCCCGAATCATGGCCCGATTTGAGCACGACGCGGCACGCTTTGCTATGGCATCACAGGCCGTGTTGTCGCTTGTTCTTGGTGATATCAGCGGCTGTCGGCACCGGCTTGCGGACAATCCGGTTGTGCTCGTCTCGTTTGAGGGCGGCCACCACGAACGTGTCTGGCTGCTGCTCACAGAGCGCATTGAGCGCCACGTCCGCTTGGAATTTGGGCGGCAGCTCCTGATCCTCGTAGATAGCTTGCCACGGACATTCGGGCTCGCAGGCGCCGCAGTTGATGCATTCGGTCGGGTGGATATACAGCATATTCGGGCGGCCGGCCGTGTGACCTTCCGCACGTTCATAGATGCATTCGACCGGGCATACCTCGACGCAACCCATGTCGACGCAATCGATACAGAGCCTTGTGACCACGTAGGCCATCGACGAGATCCTCGGGGAATCGCGGCCCGTCATGCCGGCCTCAACGATATCGCGAAGTGCTCGATGCGCCAATGAAGCCCAACTCAACCCTTCGACACCGAAAGGTTTGGCGCTGCCGCCGGCTGGACCCAGCCCGCTGCACGGGAAATACTGGCGGCCGTGAATAGGACGCCACGCCGCGCGTTGTGCCCCAAGACGGACAGCCGTCGACGCGGAGGAGAGCAGAGATGAAACCTCGACCCAAGCCAAGCGGCCTCGTTCACATCTTGGCGGCGACGTTGATCGCCGCGTTCGCCTTGTCGGCCTGCGGACCCGTCTACGTTCAGCAGGCCGACGACGGCTACTACCAGAACCCCACCACGGTCGGCGTCCAAACCGCCAGCCAGTGGGACTACCTCAACGCCCATGGCGCGTGGGTGACCACGGGTCGATGGGGCCGTGTCTGGGTCCCGACCGCCAACCAAGACGCGAATTGGCGACCCTACTACTACGGTCGCTGGGACCACACGAATTACGGCTGGACCTGGGTCAGCGACGAGTCATGGGGTTGGGGGCCGTACCACTACGGTCGCTGGGCGTGGCACGCGCAGTACCGATGGGTTTGGGTGCCCGGCTACACGTGGGGGCCGGCGTGGGTGACCTGGCGCACAGGTGGTGGATGCGTTGGCTGGGCGCCGATGGGACCCCGCGGAACGCGCTACACGTACCGTTACTGGACGTTCATCCCGCAGCGACACGTCTATCGGACCCGCGTCTCCACCGTTGTCATCCGACCAGGTCGTGTGAACACCGTCTACAACCAGTCTGTTCGCATCACCAACACAACACGTATTCGCAACCATCGCGGCGGCGTCTCGGTCTACAACACCGGCCCGCGTGTCACCCGTGTCAACAAGTGGACGCGCACGACCGTTCGCACCCGCAACGTGCGGACAATTCCGAGCGCCGTGCCGCGGCGCCGACGTGCCCCGGCGTACCGACCCGCCCCGAGCCGCCCGAGCGCCCGGCCAGCACCGAGCCGCCGCGCGCCGACTTATCGCCCAGCACCGAGCCGCCGCGCGCCGACTTATCGCCCGGCACCGACACGCCGTCCGCCGACGTACCGGCCCGCGCCGACACGCCGTCCGCCGACGTACCGGCCCGCGCCGACACGCCCATCGCCGACCTATCGTCCGGCCCCCACCCGCCGCCCGCCGACCTATCGTCCGGTTCCGACCCGTCGCCCGCCGACCTATCGTCCGGCTCCGACCCGCCCGTCGCCGACCTATCGCCCACGTCCTGCGCCCACTCGTCGGCCGCCGACGTACCGGCCGGCTCCTTCGCGATCTGTCCCGGGCACACGCACCCGCCCCGCGCCGAGCACACGCACCCGCCCCGCGCCGAGCACACGCACCCGTCCCGCGCCGAGCACGCGCACCCGTCCTGCGCCGAACTACCGCCGTCCGACGCGCCCGGCGCCAAAGTACCGCCGTAGCGCACCACGACGCGGTCGGGCAGCCCCTCGCGCCGACAAACGTTCGAGCCCCAATCGCGTCCAGCCGCGCAGCCGTCCGGCGCCTCGCCGCTCGCGCTAAGCACCCGGGTTCGACCCGCTTTCGCAAAGGTCGGCAACCTGCTATCAGCATCGCCCCCAACGCCATCGACGCCCCACGATGGCTCGCTCGGAGGCAGCTGTGGCCGATTTCATCACGCTCTCGCGTCACATCCTTCAAAACGAGCGTCGGCACGAGCAGGCCAAAGGTGACTTCACCATCCTGCTCGGCCACATCGCGACCGCTACGAAGGTCGTCTCTCGCAACGTCAATCGCGCCGGCCTGATCAACGTGCTCGGCATGACGGGCGACACCAATGTCCAGGGTGAAGAGGTCACCAAGCTCGACATAATCGCCAACGAGCTGTTGGTGTTGCTGCTCGATGACGTGCCCATGGTTTGTGGGCTGGCCAGCGAAGAAGACGAGAGCTTTCGCACAACGCGTGCGGGCCGATTGAACGGTCGTTACCTGGTCTGCTTCGATCCGCTCGACGGCTCGTCCAACATCGACGTCAACGTCTCGATCGGCACCATCTTCTCGATTCACCGCCGCGCAAACATCGGTACGGAGGCGACAGAGAGCGACTTTTTCGCGCCCGGGTCTGAGCTTGTCGCGGCGGGTTATGCGGTCTATGGCTCGTCGACCGTGTTCGTCTACACCACCGGCGAAGGCGTCGACGGATTCACGCTCGATCCTGGCGTCGGCGAGTACGTGTTGTCACACCCCAAAATGGCCCTGCCGGACACCGCCAAATGTCTGAGCGTCAACGAAATGAACCGGCACCAATGGTTTGATTCGACCCGCGCATTCGTCGACCACATCATCGCCCGCGACTCGCCTCGCTACGCCAAGACCACGGGCCGTTACATCGGCTCGCTCGTCGCCGACTTCCACCGAAACCTCATCTACGGCGGCGTCTTCTGTTATCCCGGCGACAAGAAGAGTCCGAGCGGCAAGTTGCGACTACTCTATGAAGCGCAGCCGCTCGCCTTCCTTATCGAACAAGCGGGTGGGGCGGCGATCGATGGCCGCCAGCCGATCTCCGACATCGTGCCGCAGAACCTGCATCAGCGCGTTCCGTTGATCATCGGCAACCGCGAAGAAATCGAGCTCTACCAACGCATGGTCGACAAACACGACCCAGCCTGAGACCGCATCATGACCGAGCGCGCGCCCCAGCCACTGACCCACCTCGACGAAGCCGGCAAGGCTCGGATGGTGACCGTCGCGCAGAAGCCCGAGACCTACCGTCGCGCCGTCGCGAGCGCTCGTGTTTCCCTCGCTGAAGCTGCGTTCACCGCCGTTGTCGACGCTTCTGGCAAGAAGGGCGACGCGATCCAGGTGGCTCGTATTGCGGGGATCATGGCGGCCAAGAGCACGGCGTCGCTCATTCCCCTGTGCCATCCGGTCCGCCTTGTGTCGGTGGCCGTCGATGCAGCGCCCGATGCGTCCGCACACACGATCGAGCTGATCGCTACCGCTGTCGCCGTCGATCGCACCGGTGTTGAGATGGAGGCGATGACGGCCGCTTCTGTCGCTGCACTCACCCTCTACGACATGGTCAAGAGCGTCGATCGCACGGCGCGCATCGACGCGATCCGCCTGCTCGAGAAGGAGGGCGGCAAGAGCGGTCATTTCGTCCGGGCGCCCGGCACGTGAACACCCCGCGAACGGCCACGCGGGTAGGGTCCGATCGCGATCGGGCCATTGCGTGGCGTCGAGCGGCCGTCCGGACCCGAAAAGCAAAGCGCAGACTCCACAAACGGCTGCA
>CAZLMW010000001.1:170388-193202 GCA_964560875.1 uncultured Enterobacteriaceae bacterium | reverse complement strand
GCGTCTATTGGATCGGGTCGCACGCGAGGTTGCGGTAGACGGCGACGCCCAACTTGCCCTGGATCACGAGGTCCTTGCAGCCGTCGAGATCGAAGTCGGCCACGCGGGGATCCTTTGAGCCGGCCAGCCCGACAATGCGGCGCTTCTCTTCGACGAACTTGCCGTTGCCGTCGCCGAGCAGGACCTGGACGCTATCCGTCGCGACATCAAGCGCGAGGATGTCGTCGAATCCGTCCTGGTTGACGTCGAGAATATCGATCGAAGCACGCGAGGATTCGCCCTTGAAGATCGGCTTGTTGTCCGAGTACCAGTCGCCCATTCCGGCCTTGACGTCGATCCCCTTCTTCGTGCCGAAGGCGACATCGGTGCACTTGGGCGGCGAATCGGGCGCGCTTGCGAAGTTGCCGACGGCGAATCCCTGGGGCCCCTCGCCGATCGAGAACGTCTGCGTGACCTTGTGCATCCATTCCCCAGCGTTCGCCGTTTCCAGGGCACGCAACACGCCGAAGCCGTGCTCTTTTTTGCCGAGAACGAAGAGCGACGCGACGGTGTCAGCGCAGAACTTGGCGGCGAGCAGGTTCGACGGTTCCGGGCTCACTACGCGATAGGTCACGTAGTCGGGGAACAGCGCCTTGTTGTCCTTGGGATCGACCGCTTGGAAGAATGACAGATCCTTCTTGATGACGTTGATGATCTTGGTCGGGTTCGCCTGTTTGAACGCCTCTTCCAAGCGTTTCACTTCCCAGTTCGTGTTTACCGCGTAGAACAGCGGCTCGAAGATGATCTGGCCGGTTTGTGGATTCTGCGCGGTCTCGAAGACGCGTACGCGCGGGGCCAGGTAGCACGCCTCGCTCGGCGCTCCGACGTTGCCCATCAACGTGGCCACATCGTCACGCGAGTCGTTGTTGTAGTCGACCTTGGTGATCCCCACGATTCCACGCCCGCCGGCCTGCGCAAAATAGGGACGGAGGCGCTTGGGCTTGAGCGGGGAAGAGCTGCTTCCCATCTGGAAGGGTTCGCTCGCCTTGCCGTTGAGCACATAGTTCAGCGACGCGCGAACGACCGGGGCGCCGTTGGTGCCGTAGCCGCGCGCGAGCTTCTTGGTGGTCTTGCCCCCGGGCCCTTCGATCTCGATGAGGTTGCGGCAGAACGTCTTGGTGTCCACGTCGGTGTCTTCACCGAAGAGGTTGTGTACCTCGTAGTGCTCCAGGCACGAACAACCGAGCTCGATGTTCTCCTCGTACTTCTCCAGCTTCACGCTCTGGTTGGTGTTATCGAAATCCCGGGGCTCGGCACCGTCCTCGGGCGTTTTGCCGTGCGAGTAGACGATGTCGGTCGCGAATACGAGGTCCCGCGGATCGCTGCCATCGAGATCCAGCACTTCGAGGCCGACCAGCTTGCCGAATGCCGTGCCGCAGCCGTCGCCGATCGCGCCAGACGCCGAACGTTCAAGCGGGTTGTAGGGCGCGTATTGTGCGGCCTGCGCCTTCAAGGACAGCTGGTCTCCGCCGTTGAGATACAGGTGGAACATGTGCGCGGGTCGCAACGCGCCTTCGCTCTCGCACTGTGGCGCTGGCGGTTTGCCATCGACGGACAGCGGTGTGGTTTCGGGCACACCATCGCTGCCGATGAGCAGGTCCGGTCGGGCGTCTGCGTCCACGTCGTCGACGACGAACTTGCCGACGGGTACGGCACGAGCGAACTGGCCGGGAGGATTGACGCAGACACGAAACACTTCGGCACCGTGGAATCGCTGGTCGCCGCGGCCGCGCGCCACCGTCACGCCCACTGGTTTGGTGCCGTTGAGAGCCGTCAGGTCGATGGTGCCGTCGTTGTCCATGTCGGCCGCGATGACCTTCTTGATCTGGCTGCCGAGGATGACCGAGTGGAAGCAACGCCCGAGCGTGAATCCTGCAGCGCCGGTGATGTCGTAGATGACGACGGTTCGGCCGTTTTGCGCCATGACGAGCATGTCGGCGCCGCCGTCGCCGATCGGCGCCACGGTGAGCGATTGCACCGAGCCGGTGTGATACTGGCGGTGCGCGTCCAGCAACGAGAACGTGCCGTCACCATTGCCCTGTAACCAACGGACAGCGGGCCCTGTCGTCGAGCCGACGATGAGGTCGAGATCCGTGTCGGTGCCGCCTGCAGTCGCCGTCCAGTTGTAGGGCACAAGAATCGCGGTGTTCGCCATGTTAACGAGGCCGCCGGTGGTGCCGGTGTCGACGCAGGCTTCGAATATCCCGCCACCCATGTTGCGGCAGACGCTGATGATGGGTTCGGAGCGTCCAACCGCGATATCGGCCTTGCCTTCCGTGTCGATCGAGCCCGCGATGAAGTCACCGACGACGATCGAGCGGATCTTGCCGAGCATCTTGCGGATGATGGGCTTCTTGAGGACCTGGCCTCCCTTGATGGTCTTGGCATCCGTCGCGTCTCGGCACAGCCGGGTCGGTAGTTCTTTGGTCGGGCACAAAGCGTCGGTTTCGGCGATGAGAACAGACAGGGCGAACGCGTCCTCTTCGGCGCCGAGAACAAGATCTGAAGGTCCCGCTCCGTCGATCTGCCCGACTGCGGACGCCGTGGTGGTGCCCTTAATCGGGATGCTCTGCACGCGGATCGGCCGGACCTTGGGGCGTGACAGGAAGACCTGGGCCACGCTGCCATTTGCGTCTGTCCCGACCGCGACGATGTCCTTGATTCCCTTGCCGCCCTTGTCGCTGACCGCCTTGCTCGGCGGGTCGAAATCGACCACCGCAACACTCGCACATTGGATTGCGCTCAATGGCTCGGCGGGCGCGAACTCGGTGGTGCACTTGATCGTCGAAGGATCGGCCGGCTGCTTGGGATCGGCCGGCTTGACGGGCTTGGCTCGCCGCACGAAGACACCGGTCGTGCCGCACAGCACAAGGTCCTGGCAGCCATCTGCATCGAAGTCGGTGACCTGGTAGTCGCTGATCGCCGCCACCTTCGGGTCGTCGCGCGAATAGGCCACATCGAAAAGCGGCGGCCGCAGCATCTTGACCTTGGTCGACGACGTGACCTGGTCTTTGGAAACGTCCTTGGCGATGAGCGTCAGCGTGACCGTCTTCGTAGGTTGCTTGCCGCGTTCGAGCATGAATTCGAAGAACCCGGCCTTGCCCATGCAGACGGCGCCATCGTCTTTGTGCGCCGCTTTGCAGGCGTCACATGAGCCCGCCTCGCCCTTCTTGGCTTTGCTGTTGCATTTGAAGAGGCGCCGCTGCGGCTGTCCCGGGAACGCGTCGATCACGAAGAGGCCGACGTCGGCCAGGTTGGATTCGGTTACACGACCCCGCACACGCACTTTGCCGATGTGAACCGAACACGGCTTGGGCTCGAGGATCTCGAGTTTGGGGATGGCATTGTCGACCACGACGTTGATCGCGCCGGCCCCGCTCGCTTGCTTTGCGCCCGAGCCGATGATGGTCAAACTGAGCTTGCCGTCCTTGAACAGTGGCTTGTTCTTCGCGTCGACCTGCTGCGTGTCGAGTTTGATGGCAAACCCCGCGCCGGCGCCTTTGCAGTTGGCCAGCAGGTCAGCCGGGATGGCCTTGAGGGCCGCGACGATCTTGTTCTTCTCCGCATCTGGAAACGGGTTGTTGGTGTCCGCGTCGCAGATGTCCTTCTTGGCGTTGGGGTCGGTGTACTTGATGCCGTAGCGCCTGGCTTCGGCGAGCAACTTGTCGAGCTCGAAAGTGTCCGCCTTCGCCAGGGGATGCTCTTCGGCGAGCTTGCACGCCTCTTTGCCCTTGACGGTGAGCTTGGACGTCATCGAGTTGGCGCCCTTGAGCGTCCCGGTGACGGTGACCACCCCGAACACCTGCTTGTTCTTGGTTGGAGCGGTGATGGTGACGTCGACCGTCGGCGGTTCGGGCGCTGCTGCGGGCCCATCACCATCGCTGCAACCGCAGAGCAACGCGGTGATAGCAATGACGACACGTTTGGCGGCCCGGTCGGTGGGCGATGGCATCGATGGCTCCTCGAAAAGCGAGCGCTGTCCATAAGTTAGGACACGCGGCAACGGCCGCGCCGCACCCGCACCCAACCATTGTCGCGTCTTCCGCCCTTCGGTCAAGCATTTGAGACCTCGTGGGACCATCGAAAAAACCTGTTACTCCACGCACTTGTCGCGTAGTTCGCCAAGACTATTGGCAACGCCGCGCGGCGTGATCGGCCACGTGCGACGGCAGATCGGTCCCATTTCACGACTGGGACCGGTCTCGAGACCTGCTTGAACGAAGCATCCTGGCGCGATTTGGATCGCGACGAGCTGCTATTTATCCATGTTTTCATGTTGTTCATTCGTTGATCGCCGTGCCGGCCTCGAACTTGCATTGCTCTGCCGTGGTTGCGGCAATGGCTCATCGCTTCCGCTGCAAGCCGATGGGAGGGATCGTGAGCGGAAAAGCGAACAGGAATCCACGGGCGTTCGATGGGCAGGCCCGCGACGTGGTCACGCTGCGGACTTTGGTGCTCGTGTTTGTTGTCGTTGGAATCGCCGCGATTCGTGGCCGTACTGCGCACCATGATCCGCCGCCTCACGATCTCGCCGTCGGCATGGTCGCAGGTCGAGCAGGACTGCAGCTTCTGCGCCAGGGCTGTTTGGAGCCAAGTCGTGCAAGTCCGGCCGACTGGCGTGCGATCGGTCGGATCAACCGCGGACTGGCTGGCCGGCTGTCAAGACGTTGCCGCGGTCACGACCGGTGTCGTGGCGTGGCCGCGCTCAAGGCGATCAAAGGTGTCGGGGACAAGACGGCCGCGACGATTATGGACGTGCTCTGCCGCCGTGCGGCCAACTCACTCCGTGGCCAAACCGAAAGCGTCGTGGAGTTCGCGCACCGCAAGCTCGGTATAGCGCTCGCCGATCAGGCAGGAGATGCGAATCTCGCTGGTGGCGATCATCTGGATGTTGACCCCGGCTTGGCCGAGCGTTTCGAACATCTTCACCGCCACGCCGGGCTCCGACCGCATCCCGGCGCCGACAACGGACACCTTGGCGACCCGGGTATCGCAGGTGACTTCGCCGCAACCCAGGCCCGCCGCAACTTCGCGGGCGAGTTTGGTCGCGCGCTCCGCTTCATTGCTGGCGATCGTGAAGCTGACGGCAGTTTGGTTCTTCACCGACGAGTTCTGGATGATCACGTCGACGTTGATCCCAGCTGCGCCGAGCGGCTGCAGGAGCCCGCCCACCATGCCCGGTTTGTCGGGCACCGCGTCCACGGTGATCTTGGCCATTTTTCGGTCATACGCGATGCCGGTCACAACAGCGCCTTCCATGCCTTCCTCCTCGGGAACGACCCAGCTTCCTTCCGACTCTTCCCACGACGAGCGCACGTGCAGCGGCACGCCGTATTTCATCGCGAACTCGACCGAACGGGTCTGCAGGACCTTGGCGCCCAGGGAAGCAAGCTCGAGCATCTCCTGGAACGTGATCCGCTCGATCTTGCGGGCGTCGCTGCAGATGCGGGGATCGGTCGTGTAGATGCCGTCGACATCGGTGTAGATCTCGCAGCTATCGGCCTTGAGCGCCGCGGCCATGGCCACAGCGGACAGATCGCTGCCGCCCCGGCCCAAAGTGGTGATTTGACCGGCGGCGTTGGTGCCCTGGAATCCCGCGACCACGACGATGTTTCCCGCATCGAGCGCGTCATGCACCGCGCTGGCGTCGATGTCCTGGATGCGCGCCATCCCGTGTGAATCATCGGTCGTGATGCGCACCTGGTGGCCGAGAAACGAGCGTGCTTCGTGGCCAAGCTCGCAGATGGCCAGGGCAACGAGGCCGATGGACACTTGCTCGCCGCTGCTGATGAGCACGTCGATTTCGCGGTGATGCGGGTGGGTGCTGATCTCGCCTGCGAGGCCGAGCAACCGGTTGGTCTCACCCGCCATCGCCGAGACGACGACGACCACGCGATTGCCCGCGAGTTTGGTGCGCACGGCGCGGGCCGCCACAGCCTTGATTCGTTCGATGGTGCCGACGGAAGTGCCGCCGAATTTCTGGACGATGGTAGCCACGATGGTGTGAACCTGGACGTTGAAGGGCCGAGGGGATTTCGCTGTTTCACGGTCAACTGCGGCGCAGTCGTTCACTCCGCCGGAATCTCGCCCAGCAATTGGAACTTTGCAACCGCCGGCACGACCCGCAAGCGGAGCCCCTTCACAGCGGGAGTGAGCAGCCGAATACGACGCTCTTTGCGCGCGATCGCCGGGCCGACGTCGGCGAAGACCAGGTTGTCCGGCAGCTTGTCGAGGAACGCGTTGACCGACCGAACAAGGCCGCGGACTGTCACCTTCGCGTCGGAAGGCTCGAGGATGCAGCGGCGGCGCTCGGGACAGCCCCTCACAACGATTGCGCGCGGCGGCAGGGTGCGCTTGATCTCGCGCTCCACGAGCTTCACAGCGACGGTGACCTCTTCGACGCTGAGCTTCACGTGACGTCCTGCGACGCCGAGCAACGCCGACTGAACGCGAAGATCGGTATCCGCTCCGGTCAGGTCGACGGGTACCGCTCGCACGTGACTGACGCGTCGAACCTGGCTGGCCGGGCCCGACACTTCGACTGTTCGCGGAGAGACTTTGAGTCCTCGCGCACCGACCTGAAAACCGTACATGGGCTCGCCCGTCGTCGACACCTGCACGGGCACCCGCTTGCGTGCCACCCGCTCCAGCCGAACATCGAGCGCCGACGGTCGGACTGAGAGCACCTCGACGCCCGCAACCGCGAGCTGTTGCTGGATGATTCGGTGGTCGAACGGGAGCCGCTCGCCGTCTCGGTAGTCGCGCAGATCGGCGACGATCTTGCGGCCGCGCTCGGTCATCAGGTCACGGATACCGCTCCAACGGCCGCGGACACGTACCTGGAGCTGCTCGGGCATCTCGCCGACGAAGACCCATCCCGCGGGCGTATTTGCGAGGCCGAGCGGCACATCGATCGCGAATTCCCGCACGTTGTCGCGCCGCACGACCAAGAAAATCAGGACGGCGAGCAGCACCGACAGGACCTTGAGGTTGAGGTTCTCAAAGACAAGCCCGCGGGCGCGGCCGAGGACGCCGGTCACGAGACCTCCTTCTGGCCGTCATGACCATCCGAAGGCGCTGTGTCGCCGGGACGGTTGTCGTCGTCGCGCAGGGTGGCCGGATGTGGGACGACGCGCGGCAGGTTCGTTACCTCTGCGCTCGCCTCCGGGATCTGGGTCGCCGTTGGATCGAACGGACCATGTCCACCGCCATCCGCGCGCCGCTGCTCGCCGGTGCTCCGCGTCGCATCGAGGATGTGTTCAGCGGTGCTGCGCGCCTGCCGATCGTGCTGGTCGGTGATGCGCGAGAGGGTGACGCGGTCGTGCTCCTGGGTGATTCGAGCAGTGTGAGTGGACCCGTGGTGCACGATGCGTCGTCGCCAGCGCCTTTGCCACCGTTCGCCGCGCTCGCGTCGCTCGTCAAACAACACACGGAAGCGCTCGCGGAGGTCTTCGGGTTTGAGATCGAGATCGAGCTGACCCATGTGCGCGACTGCGCAGCGTCCGGTCTCCTCCGAGACGACGACCACAATGGCGTCGGTTTCGTCGGCCAGGCCCAGAGCTGCGCGATGACGCGACCCCAGTGACGGCGGGATATCGTCGCCATACGCCAATGGCAGGAAGCACGCAGAAGCCGCGATCCGACCCTTTTGGATCACCGCGGCGCCGTCGTGCGTCGGGTTCATGTGCGATGGGATGAAAAGGGCAAGCAGGACCTGCCAGCTGACGGCTGAGTCCATCTTGACGCCGTCTTCGACGTAGCGGTCGAGGATGGCCTCTTGCTCGATGACGATGAGAGCGCCGATCCCGCGCTGGCTCAAGACCGCGCACGACCGCAACACCTCTTCGAGCACGGCGGTCGATTCGGGATCGCGCGATGAAAACACGAGGGGCGAACGGACCGCAGTGGCGAGGGCGCGGCGGATGTCATCTTGGAACAGAACGACCAACAGCAACACGATTGAGCCGATGAACTTGTCGAGCAGCCAGTTGACGGTCGGCAGGTCGAAGACGGCGTCCTGGCTGAGGTAGAACATGCCGAAAAGCAGCGCCACGGCGAGCATCACGGCGCCCGAGCGTGATCCTTTCAGCAGCAGCAACAGCTGATAGATGATGACGGCGACAAGACCGACATCGACCAGCGTCCGCCAGTCGCTCAGCGCTTTGAGACCGAGCTCACCGTCGAACACTTTGCGCTCTCCCCCGACCGGTCAATGAGCGGTCTTGATCGCGTGCGCGACGTCGACGACGTCCCGCATTGCCGCGACATCGTGGACGCGAATCAACACGGCCCCGGCCAGCACGGCCGCTGTGACAGCCGCTGCCGTGCCAAATACGCGCTGTCCCGGCGGTTTACCCGTGACGTTGCCAAGGAATGACTTGCGCGACGGCCCCACCAAGATCGGCAAATCCAGCTTAGCAACCGGTCCGAAGCCCCGCAAAAACCCGAGGTTTTGTACCTGCGATTTGCCAAAACCGATCCCCGGGTCGATCGCGAGCTGGCTGCGGTCCACGCCGGCTTCCTCGGCCGCTTCAACCCGGAGTTGTAGAGCACTGGCCGCCGTCTGGAGACCTTCGACGACGCCGCTGGGCATCCCTTCTGTCCGCGTCGACCAACACATCGCGCCGACATCGTGTGGCATATGCATCAAGATCCAGCCCGCACCAGCCTTGGCCACGACGCTGCCCATAGCGGGATCGCCAAATCCGCTGACATCGTTGACGAGTCTTGCTCCCGCTGTGAGGGACCGGGCGGCGACGACCGCGCGACGCGTGTCAATGGAGATCGGAATTGTGAATCGGTTGGCGATCGCTTCGATTGCCGGAAGGACGCGAGTGAGCTCTTCATCGACTGAGACGGTGGCGGCGCCCGGTCGGGTCGACTCACCACCGATATCGAGGACGTCGGCGCCATCGCCGACCATCGCGGCGGCACGATCGATGACAGCCGCGGAGGTTGCCAGCTCGCCTCCATCTGAAAACGAATCGGGCGTGACGTTGAGGATCCCGACAACAGCGGGACACGCGAGGTCGAGCGCACCACCGGCGATGCGAAGGAACGCAGCCATGACGGGCAGCTTCTACTGCGGCAATGGCTCGGGTAGGCCAGGCAGGCTGTCGATGACGGGCGGCGGCTCCTTCGGCTTGGACGCCTGCTCCTCGGCATCGCGAGCCTTGTCCTGCAACTCGGTCTGACGATCGCGGGCCTCGCGGTCCTTGCGCAGCTCGTCGAGTCCGCTGCCGGAGTTGATAAGCGCGACCTCGTCGCCGGTCAGCGTTTCGAACTCAAGCAGGGCGGCCGCGAGCGCGTCGAGCTGTGCGCGATTCTCTTCGAGGATCATCTTGGCGCGCTGGTAGTTATCTTCCACCAGTCGCCGGATCTCGCCATCGACGCTCACCGCGCTGCTCTCCGAGAGGTCGCGCGACATCTGCGTGAAGTCACGACCGAGGAACACTTCGCCCTGCTTGCGGCCGAAGTTGATCGGCCCGAGGCGGCTCATGCCCCATTCGGTGACCATTTGACGCGCCAGGTCGGTCGCGACCTCGATGTCGTTGGAGGCTCCTGTCGTGATGTCGCCGATGACGATCTCTTCGGCGATACGGCCGCCCATCATGACGGCGATGCGATCGAGCAGGTACTTCTCGGTGTGCGAGTAGCGGTCCCGATCAGGAAGCTGCTGCGTCAGGCCGAGCGCTCGCCCGCGGGGGACGATTGTCACCTTGTGGAGCGGGTCGGCGTTGTCGACGTGCTGGGCGACGAGCGCGTGACCAGCTTCGTGAACCGCTGTGACGCGCAGTTCGTCCTTGTCCATGGCGAGCGAGCGGCGCTCCGAACCCATCAGGACCTTGTCCTTGGCTTCTTCGAGGTCGCTCATGTCGACGCGATTCTTGTCGCGCCGGGCGGCGATGAGCGCGGCTTCGTTGACGAGGTTTTCGAGGTCGGCGCCCGCGAATCCGGGCGTCCCGCGGGCGATCGTGGGCAGGTCGACGTTGGCCGACAGCGGGACTTTGCGCGTGTGGACACCAAGGATGGCTTCGCGGCCGTTCACGTCCGGCGGCGGAACGACGACACGGCGGTCGAAGCGACCGGGTCGGAGCAGCGCTGGATCGAGCACGTCGGGGCGGTTGGTGGCCGCCATGATGATGACGCCAGCGTTGGACTCAAAGCCGTCCATCTCGACGAGCAGCTGGTTGAGTGTCTGTTCACGCTCGTCGTGGCCGCCGCCCATGCCGGCGCCGCGGTGACGTCCGACCGCGTCGATCTCGTCGATGAAGATGATGCACGGCGCGTGCTTCTTGCCTTGCTCAAAGAGGTCGCGAACGCGTGACGCGCCGACGCCGACGAACATCTCCACGAAATCCGAGCCGGAGATGCTGAAGAATGGTACGCCGGCCTCTCCCGCGACGGCTCTGGCGAGCAGGGTCTTGCCCGTGCCGGGGCTGCCCATCAGCAGCACACCCTTGGGGATGCGGCCGCCAAGGCGGGTAAACTTCTTGGGATCGCGGAGGAAGTGAATGATCTCTTCGAGCTCGCGCTTGCTCTCTTCGATGCCTGCGACGTCTTCGAACGTGACTTTATTGGTCGACTCGTTGAGCAGCTTCGCTCGCGACTTGCCAAAGCTCATCGCGCGGCCGCCGCCGGCCTGAATCTGGCGCATGAAGAAGAAGAACAGGACGAACAGAAGGAGCATCGGCAGCCAGGTGCCGAGCAAGGAGAGCCACAGGCCGTTGTCTTCGTTCTTGAACGTGATGTCCACGTCGCGATCGACGAGGTCCTTTTGGAATTCCTCGATGCTGCCGGTCGTCGTGAATCGTTTTCCGTTGCGCAACGTGCCGGTGATCTGTGTGCCGCTGACCTCGATCGCCTCGACGCGCTCCAAGCCGTCTTCGGACTTGAGCGCCTTATGCATGAACTGCGTAAACGAGATCGTCGAGCCCGGCGGATTGCTCCGCAGGCCTTGGAAGATGAATACGAAGAGCAGGATCAAGACGACCCAGACAAGCATGCTCTTGTAGTGTTTCAACGTGGTCTCCTTGCCGACGCGATCGCGTTCGTGCCCCCGGCGTGTGGGCCGGCTGGTGGCGCCGCACTCAAGCGGGTCGAAAAGCGGCTTGGGGCGGTGCCCGAAACGCTACCGGGCGACGGATCAACCCGTCGCGAAAGCAGGTTAGTCCGCACACAGACCCCGCGCAATGTCAGCGCGTGTCAGCAGCGCCGATTTGCCGTCGACCGTGAGCCGCATCCCCGCGACTTCGCAGGGGTTGCCGGGACTTGGGCCAGACCTCATAAACGCGTAAATCTGTTGCTGGGCCCGTTGGGACGGAGAGGCGACACCCAGTCGGCCCGCGGCCGCACGCACCCACGCGCCAACCGCTGACACCGGCGCATCGTGCAACAAGACCAACGGGAATCGGACGCTCCTGGTGACGTCATCGGCATATTCGTCGAACAGCGCTCCGAGCCAGTATTCCAGCGTCGCCGCGTGTTCGGCGAGGTTGGCAGCGGTCCGCGCAAGCCCCTCAGCGGCGCCGGGGATCGCGGTCTCAAGCGCGGGGAACACGTCGTGCCGAAGAGCGTTGCGGGAAAACCGCGTGTCCTCGTTGCTGGGGTCTTCGCGCCAGCCAAGTTCGTTCGTCGCGGCGAAACGTGCGATCGCCGCTCGGCTGATGTCGAGCAGCGGACGGACAACGTGGCCCGAGCGTCTTCGAATTCCCGCCAGCGCGCTCAAACCGGCGCCTCGGGAGGCCCGCATGACCAATGTCTCGGCCTGGTCGTCGGCATGATGTGCGGTTGCGACCACCCGACAGCCCGCGTCCTTCATGACTTGCAGGAGCACACCGTAACGAGCCGTTCGCGCCCGTCCCTGGAGATTGGCTCCGGGGGCAAGTTCGAGCTTCCGTCGCGCGATCTCGACGTTCAGGTTGCCGGCCAGGCGCTCGACGTGGTCTCCGTCGTCGGCAGAACCAGCCCGCAGTCCATGGTCGATGTGGACAAGCACAAGCTCGTGCCCGAGGGACAACTGGAGTTCGGTCAGAACCGCGGCCGCCGCAGTCGAGTCCAATCCGCCGCTACAACCGAGGAGCACGCGATCGCCCCGCTTCCAGAGTCGGTTGTGGCGCACGCTGCGTCGAACTGTGTCCAACAACCGGCGGGAAGGTCGGTCCATCGCTCTTTTGACCGGTGCGCCAGGTCGAACCGAACCTGGCCGCAGCTAGCCTTCGAACTCGGGCAGCTCAGCCGGGTCCCAGGTGCTGGTCTCCACGCCGCCGAAGCCGTCTTCGAGGATCTGCTCGAGATCGTGGTAGATCTCTTTGATCTTGGGGGGTAGCGCGCGCTTGTTCAGGCGCATGTAGTGCGACCAGCTGTCGTAACCCTGGACCTCGGTGATGCGGCACGGATCGTCAGCGTCGCGCCACACCTCGAATTGGCCGAGCCCCCACCCGACATACCAGTCGCGTACCTGCGCGATCAGCTCGATGTATTGGTCAAATTCGCCCGCACGAATGCGATACCGGTGTTGCAGCACGAACGCGCCAAGGCGGCTTTCAGCCATGTTCTGTCTCCGGGCGATACGTTGGTGCTTGGTGTGGCGTGCACTACCGCTAGAACGGGATGTCGCCTTCGATATCGTCGAATCCTGTGTCGGCAGGCGCGCTTCCGCCGCCAGCGTCGAAGCCGCGCGGCCCGGAATTCGGCCGGCCGCCTCCGCCACTGCCACCGCCACCGCCGGTGCTGCCACCGCTGCCACCGCCGCCGCTGCTCCATCCGCCAGCCGAGTCACCACGGCCGCCGAGGAATTGAACCGTCTGCGCCACGACTTCTGTCTTGTAGCGCTTCTGGCCGTTCTGATCGACCCAGTCGCGGGTCTGCAGTCGCCCCTCGATGTACACCTGTCGGCCCTTGTCGAGGTAGTTTGCGCAGTTCTCCGCGGTGCGTCCCCACACGACGACCGAATGCCATTCCGTCTTTTCGCCCCAGTTCCCTTCGCGGTCTTTGGTGCGCATCGTCGTCGCGATACGAAGCTCGCTGACCGCGTTATTGTTGGAGGTGTAGCGGAGTTCGGGTTTGGTCCCGACATTGCCGACCAGAATTACCTTGTTGACGCCTACTGCCATCGTGCTGCCTCGCTGGTGGGCGCGTCGCGGGGAGGCGGCGACGTCCCCGATGAACGTTCGCTCGACACTGCCCCACGTGCTGCGTGTTGTGCGTCGGCAGACTATGCCTCGGTCGGTACGCACGCAAGGCGAAGGACACCCCGCCAGGACACATCCTGTCTCACCGTGTCGGCCCCCTATCGTCGTGCATATGTCCCACTCTCCACTGGTCTGTCCCGTGCAAATGTGTAGGCTGCGCGCGCGATGGAGTACGGCGAATACCAGGTGATGCGCGAGGCTGAGGAGCGGCACTTCTGGTTCCGTGGCTCTCGCGCAGTCATTTTCGATTGGGTCGACCGGGCGATCGCCGAGATGGGTGCTTGTCGCCGCGCTGTCGACGTAGGCGCTGGCACCGGCGGGGTTCTCGCGGGCCTTGGCGAGCGGGCCGATGCGTGGGGAGTCGAGTACCACGAAGCTGGCGCTCGCTTTTGCGCCGGCCGTTGCCTCCGTGTCGCGCAAGGCCGGCTGCCCATGCTGCCGTTTGCAGACGACACTTTTGACCTCGCCGTCTCCCTCGACGTTTTTGAACACATCGAAGACGACATCGCCGCGATGGCAGAGGTTCGCCGCATCGTGCGCCCCGGCGGCCGCCTGATCGCCACCGTCCCGGCGTTGCAATGGCTGTGGAGCGAACACGACGAGGCGCTGCATCATCACCGTCGGTACGAGCGCAACGAATTCGATGCGCGCCTGCGTCGCGCGGGCTTTCAAATCGAACGGCTGAGTTTCTACAACGCGACTTTGCTGCCGCCGATCGCGGCCGTACGTATGGTCGGCAACATCATGCGCCGGGTTGTCGGGCCGGGGCCTGCCCCGAGCAGCGACGTGTCGATTCCGCCGGCTCCCATCAACGAAGCGCTCGCCGCGCTTTTCGCGTCCGAACGGCACATGCTTCGCCGCGGCCGCCTGCCCATCGGCGCATCGCTCATCGCAGATCTCCGGGCCTGAGCGCAGCTGTCCACGTCGGCCAACGTTTTCGATCGATCGGCCAAGTGGTACGATTCCGCCTCGTTTTGCGCGCCCGGTGACACCAGAGCGACGCCCATCAAGGGGATGCGATTGCAGGCTGATACCCGGCGAATGACCGTGGGCTTCGATGACTTCGACAGCCTCCGCGAGTTGTGTGGCGAACGAGACCAGAACCTGCGCTGGCTCGAATCCCGCCTCGGGATCTCGGTCGTGGCGCGCGGCAACACGTTGCATTTGAGCGGCGATGACGTCGACGTCGAGGTGGCGCGGGACGTCCTCGATCAGCTGGCAGAACAGGTGCGCGATGGCCTGACGGTCGACAGCAACCTGTTGCGGCGCATGGTCGACCAGCGCTCGGGCATCAGTTTCAGCCAGAACAAGTCATCGCGAACCCAGCGCGTCGCCGGTCCGTCGCAGGAATCGATGGCGCGAACGCGGGGACAGCGGGCCTATATTCGCGCTATCGCAAAGAACGACGTCGTGTTCGGAGTCGGACCCGCGGGCACCGGCAAGACTTTCCTGGCCGTTGCGTGTGCCCTCGCCGCGCTGCAGCGTCACGACGTGCGCCGTATCGTGCTTACGCGACCGGCCGTGGAAGCCGGCGAGCGCCTCGGGTTTCTGCCCGGTGACCTGGCCGCCAAGGTCAATCCCTACCTGCGCCCGTTGTTTGACGCATTGATCGAGCTGACCGACCGCGAGCGCGTCGAACGCTATGTGGAGCGTGAACAGGTCGAAGTGGCTCCGCTCGCGTTCATGCGCGGACGGACGTTGGCGAGCAGCTACGTGATTCTCGACGAGGCCCAAAACTGCACACGCCAGCAGATGGTGATGCTGCTCACCCGTCTTGGTCCCGACTCCAAGTGCATTATCACCGGCGATCTGTCCCAGTCAGACCTGCCGCACGGGCATAGATCCGGCCTCGCCCATGCGATCCGACTGCTCGAGCCGATCGAAGACGTGGCCGTGATCCGCTTCGCCAACTCCGACGTGGTTCGCCATCCTCTCGTCGCCCGGATCGCCGATGCGTATGCCCGTGACGCAGAATCCCGGCAGAAGAGCTGATCGCCGATGTCTGCCGCCAAGCAACAGCGAAAGGCGCCGTCGGGTGTGCCGCGTGAAGCCAGCCAGGCTCGCGAACGGCGGGCCCATCGTCGTCGCATCGCCATCGACACCTTCCTGGCCGTGCTCGGCTGGGCGCTTTTATGTGTGGTCGTGGGACCTACCGACGTCGAACGAGCCCCGCCGCCGCTTGGCCCCGCCGAACGCGACATGGTCGCCCTGCGCAACTTCGACGACAACGAGCCGGTCAAAGACCTCGCGGCCAGACAATCGCGTGCCGCCGCCGCCGTGCCGGTGCATTACGTCTTCCGCTCCACATCGGTCAGCGACCGAATCGACGGTATTCGCGCAGCATTTCGCCTTGTTCGTCCCCGCTATCGGCTGTACCTGGCCGAGCGCGAACGCCTCCAGCGCGAGGCGGCCGAGCTTGATCGCGAATCCAAGCGGCCGAAGAAGGCCACCAGACGGGCGCGGCGCAAGAAGCTTGCCCGCGCGCAACCCGACAAACCCAAGACGCCTACCCCGCAGGAGCTCATCAAGGCGCTTGACGGCAAATTCGATGACGATATCGGCGGCTTGCGGCCCGAATTCGAAGAACGCCTCGCGCATCAGTCCGGCAAACTGTCCGCCGATGCATTCCGGGTGCTGCGCGAACAGGGCTTCTCCGAGGAGATCGAACTGCTCCTGTCCGACGTCGTGCAGGTGTTGCTGACCCAGCGCATCGTGCGTTCGCGCGAGCGCTTTGAGGACGATCTCGGCCGCGGCGTTTTCGACGTGGCGTCACGCAAGCGGTTTTCGCGCAAGACCGCTGAGAAGCTGATCGTCGATCTCGAGGCGGCTGGCCGGCTTGCCGATCGCTACGTCGACGAGTTCGTGCGACGCAAACGGCCTTCACGTTTCGACGATGCGGTTTTGCACGACACCGCACGACAGCTGGCGCGGATGATGGTCGTGCCGACGTTCGAACGCGATCTCGCCGCCACCCACGCCGCCGAAAAACGGGCGGTTGACCTCGTCGCGAAGACCCGGCTGGTCCACTACAAGATCGGGCAGAGCCTCATCAAACGCGGTGATGTCGTCACGCCCGAGGTGCAGCGCCGCATTCGCCGCATGCTCTCGGGCATGGATACCAACGATATTGTGCGCTCTTTCGCGGCAACCGGCCTGCTGCTCGGCGCGATGTTGGTCCTCTTTGGCGCCTTCGCCGGGCGCTACCTGGGTGGATTGCGTCGCCGCCCACGGGACGCACGTCTACTCGCAGGCATCTTGCTCGTTCATGCGGCGACGCTGCGGGTACTCGTCGAACTCGGCAGCCTCGTCGTGGAGCCCGGCGGGAGCTTTTCGGCGACGATGTGGGCGGTGATGCTGCCATTTGCACTTGGCCCGACCCTCGCCACGCTCTTCCTCAAGCCTCATACCGCCGCTCCGTTCGCGCTTGTGTGCACCGGGGTTGCAACGCTGATGGCGGAAAACACGGCGTTGCTTCGCAGCGACGGCGACCTCGTGGGATTCATCGCCATCGAATCTCTGCTCCTCGGCTTGGCCGGCGTGTTTTCGACGAGGCGATTCAGGCAGCGGGCCGACCTTGTGCTCAGCGCGTTGTTCGTGTCGGGCATCGGGGCGATAACGGCGCTCGCGATCGGCTTGTTCACCGGTCCGTTGGGCAGCGACGTCTTTGACGTGCATAACGCGCTGCTCGTCGCCATGGGCGCCAGTTCCGGCATGCTCGGCTACTTATTGGTCGCCGCCCTGACACCGATTTTCGAGAGCGTTTTCAACCGATTGACCGACATCAAGCTGCTCGAGTTGACCAGCATGAACCACCCCGCTTTGCGGCAGCTGTCGACCGAAGCACCAGGCACGTTTACCCACAGCGTGATGGTCGGCAACCTCGCGGAAGCGGCGTGCGATGCCATCGGCGCCAACGGCCTGCTTGCCCGGGTCGGCGCCTACTATCACGACCTCGGCAAGACCAACGCGCCCCGCTATTTCGCGGAAAACCAGTCCGGCGATAACCCCCACGACCGCCTCAAGCCGCATCTTTCGGCGCTGATCATCAAGGGGCACGTCAAGGACGGCATCAAGATCCTCGAAGGGTTCGGCTTGCCGCAGGAGATCGTCGATTGTGTGCCCGAACACCACGGGACCAGCCGCATCGAGCACTTTTACAACCTCGCGCGACGGGAAGCACAGGCTGCCGGCGAGGATGTCGAGGAGTCCGATTTTCGTTACCCGGGCCCGCGGCCACAGACCAAGGAAACGGCGGTCCTGATGATCGCCGACACGGTCGAAGCTGCCGCCAAGGCCCTCCCCGATCCCAACCCGACACGCATCGGGGGACTCGTGCAACGTCTGATCGCTCGCAAGCGCGAAGACGGCCAGTTTGACGAGTGCGATATGACCCTGCGCGAGCTCGCCCAGGTCGAAAAGGCATTGACCCACGTCCTCATCGGCATGCACCACACGCGTCCGGTGTACCTGCCGCCGCCCAAGCGGACCAATCGCGCCGCGATGCTGGCTTCGGCGCGCTCGATGCGCGGACGCAAGGTCGACAGCACCGACCAGGAAGAAGAGCCGATCCATTCGACTGTGCGTATCGCCAGCGTGTCTCCGGCCACCGATCCATCGCCGTCATCCACGCAAGAAGTCGATCCCGAGGTGCTCGACGATGAACCGCCTCCCACTCCGTCGTCGCCAACCGCGGTCGTCAGCTCCCGTCGCGAAAGCGCTGGTTCCTAGGCTCCCATGGCGGTGTTCGTCGACAATCGGCACGGCCGTCTTCGGGTCGACAAGCGGGCGATCGGCCGCCACGTACGCACCATTCTCCAGGGCATGAACCGCTCGGCAGCAAGCGTCGACATCAGCTTGTGCGACGACGCCGAAGTCCGGACGCTCAACCGCGACTACCGCGGAATCGACGCGATCACCGACGTGCTCAGCTTCGCGACCGGCGATGATCCGGACGACCCCAACCCGATGCAGCATCTCGGCGACGTCATCGTCTCGCTCGATACAGCCAAGCGCCAGGCGAAGATCATGGCTGCGCAGTCAGGGGAAACCGGCTACTCCATGCACGACGAGACGCTCTTCCTGGTGACCCACGGCGTGCTTCACGTGCTCGGATATGACCACGAAAACGACGAGGATGAGGCGCGGATGCAGGCGTTGGAGAGGCGCTTCATCGCCCCGGTGACCGACGTGGACGTGCATGCGTGGGACCGCGCAGATCACGGCGTCAACGCATCCCCCTGAACTTCAGCTGGTGCTGCAGGCGGCAAGCTCTTTCTTACACGTGTTGGCGCACTTGGTCTGGCAGTTCTTGGATTTGCCGCAGCTGTTCTCGCATGGCGCGTAGCATCCAAGGACGTCGGTGTAGGCCTTGGCAGCGGCCGGCTTGGCGTCGTGCAGGCATTCGAGCAGGCAGACGACCTTGGCGTTGTCCGAGCCGCCTTGCTTGTTGCATTCGTCGTTGCAGGTTTGGATGCCGGGACAGGAGCCCTCGCCCTTCGGAGCGGAGCAGTCGACGAGCCCTGTCATGCACTTGTTCGAGTCCCCGCCGGGCTGGCAGTTGCCGATCTTCGTGATGTTCTCAGCCGCATCGGGTGTGCCGTTGTGCATGCAGGAGTAAAGGCAGCCGATCTTGTCCTTCTTGCTGAAGGCGGAGATCGCGCCATGGCAATTCGAGGCGCACCGGTAAGTGTCCAGGCAGCTCCTCGGGCCGGAGGGTTCGATGCACGATGCGACAGCCTTGCTGCACTTCGGGGTCGACACGCCTTGCGCGAAACACGGCAGCAGGTCGTCGAACTTTTTCTTGCCGTCGTCATCGAGCCTATCGCGGCACTGCAACGTGCACGCGTCGTTGTTCTTGCCCGATGGACAGGCTTCACTGCACGCAGCGAACGTCACGCACTTGCCCGAGTCGAGTTGGATATCGCTGAAACACGCGACGATTTCAGCGTGGCACGCGTCGCCTTGCTCCCCGTCGATCTTGCTCGCACATTCGCCCCACTGTGTCAGTGCGTTGCGGCCCACATCGGTCGCCTCGTCAAAGCACTGCTGGTAGCACGTGAAAAGGCCCGTCTTGGACGGATCGCACTGCTCCATGCAGGTCAGCGTGCCCGGGCAGTCCGTGGCGCCGGTCTTGCCTGGGATGATGATCGATCGCAGCTCCGGCGCGCACTTGAGCATCAGGCACTTGGTCATGTCCTCGAGCTCGTCCCCCGCGGCGCCGGAGCTCTGGCACTTGGCCTTCCAGCACGACCAGAGAGGATCGCCCAGCGTCTTGGCTTCCTCGCTCCCTTCGGCGAAGCAGATGTCGTAGCACGTGTTGCTGTTCTTCTGGCACTCACGGCCGAGGCAATCGGCGAGCATGACAGCTGTTGGGTACGGCTTGCTCTGCTTGTCGATGCGATCTTGCAGCTCCGAATCGGTCAGCGCCGCGTCGATGCAACCGCTGGTCAGTAGCATCAGCGCCGCCACGATGCCGAACGCGCTCTGGGTCGACCTCATCAGAAGTCTCCCCCGACGCGCACGACGCCTATCCAACCGCTTTCGTTCGCCATGATCCCGGGTTCCGCGTGCCAGGCGCCGGCCTTCTTGGTCGCGGCGACGCCGGGATCGGGAGTGACCAGCCTGTAGACGCCCCATGCGGCGAGCCCGACGCCGATGACGCCGCCGAGCATCGCGCTGTTCTGTTGCTGTTGGGCTTGCTGCGTGGCGGTGTTGTACGCGTTCTTCTTGGCCTTGACCTGCTCATCGTCCGTCTTGTTGTCGACACCAAAGTCCATCGCGTTGGCATCTTGCATCTTCTTGACCGCCCCGGCTTGCGTTGCCACGGCCAACAGTGTCAGGAGCCCGCCGCCGCCGACCAGCCCGTAGGTCAGCCACCTGTTGCGCGGCGATGGGCCGGCTTGCTTTGTGATTCCGCCACCATTGGGGCCGGCGTTGTTCCCGGCTGCGCTCGCTGCGTTTTCCGCCGCTGCTCTATCCGCTGCTACTTTGTCTGCTGCTGCTTTGTCTGCTGCTGCTTTGTCTGCTGCTGCTTTATCCGCCGCCGCTTTGTGCGCTGCTGCTTTGTGCGCTGCTGCTCTGTCCGCCGCCGCCTTCTCCTCCGCCTTCTTGGTCGCTGCGAGCTTGGCGACGAGGGCTGCGATGTGCTTCTTGGCGTCCGCGCGTCCAGCGGACGTTACATCGGGCAAGCCGAGGTATTGCTCGAATGCGACCTTGGCCTCCGCGGGTTTGCCGGCCTCTTCGTACGCGCGCGCGGCGTTATAAAGGAGTGCCGGTTTGCGGGTGAGCGCGAACGCCTCGAGGAACAAACGCGCGGCCTCTTCGGGCTTGCCGGCCTTGAAACGGAACTTGGCGTCCATCGCCTTGGCCTCGGCCTTGGCGCGGTCTTCGCTGGACAGTTGACCGGACGCGGGCGAACACGTCCCGACAACTACCGCGGCCGACAGCAGGGCGATGGTCCAGCGAGAATGGACGGAATGGATGAACGAAGGGGCGTGCACACCGGCATGTTCCCCGCGCCCTGCGACGAGGTCAAGGACGCCAGCAGCAGGTGACTCGGCGGTCAACGACGTATTTGACACCCGGTAGGGCCATCGCGATGCTTCCAGCCGAATAAAAGCGACCCTGCCGCCGTTGAGGGGGACGCGTGCGCGACCAGCGCCTTCATGACGAGGAACCAAACCATGCGAATTTCGACCGCCCTTTTGACTCTGCCCCTCGCCGCCGTCCTGGTGATTGCATGCGGCAAGAGCGAAGTCACTGCGTCCCCCGCCAAGGCAGTTCCGGCCGCCGCGACCACCCCCGCTGGCGCCGGAACCCCCGCCGTTCCAGCCGCCGCCCCCGCCAAGCGCAACAAACGCGGCAAGCAGTACCAGGTCGTCGCGCGGCCCGTGACGATGAAGGTCGGCGGCAAGACCGTCGCCAAGCTCATTATCGAGCCGGCCAAGGGCATGAAGTTCAACAAGGAATTCCCGAGCAAATTCATCGTCACGGCCGGCAGTCACGCCGCCTGTGACAAGAAGAAGCTCTCCGCGCGCAGCGGCGACGTGAAGGTCGACGGCAAGAAGGGCGTCGTCTCGGTGCCGCTCTCGGCGAAGGCCGCGGGCAAGGGTGACCTCGGCATCATCGGTCACTTCAGCATCTGCAATGACGAGCAGTGCTTCGTGCTCCGCGGCGAGCGTCTCACCCTCAACGTTACGGTTCGCTGAGCGACATCAACGACGGCTTCGCGGCCAGCTTCTCCGCCGCAATCTGCCACAGAGGCCGCGCCTGTCCGCGCGCCAGTCCATCGAGCGCTTCGACGTAGGTGACGCTTGAAGCGTCGTCGAGGCCCTTGTTGACGCGCCGCGTGAGTCCTTCGCGCGCCAAGCCGACCAGCTCGATCGCGAGGTCGCGCACCTTCACATCACCAACTGCCGCGTCGAGCCCGTCTGCACATGCCGCCGCCCGGAGCTTGCGCCGATCGATCCCTTCGAGGCCGTCGGCCAACAGCGCGACCGCACCGTCGCGGGCTTGGTCGTCGTAGAAGACACCCGCAGCCAGCGCGGGGAGCGCCGGAAGCAGCCGCGGCGGTACGCAATCCGCGCCGCGGATTTCGATGTGCTTCTTGATGCGAACATCGGGAAAGAGGGTGCCGACGTGTGTTTCCCAGTCGGCTCTTGTCGGCTCTCGGCCGTTCACGCCGCGTTCGATGAAGTCGGCGAATGAAAAGCCATCGGGCAGATGTTCCAACGTAACACCATCGGGTCCCCGGTGTTCTGCGAAGTACATCGGCACACCGGCGGCCCACCTGGCGTAGTCGAGCAACCTTGTGCCGCGGTCGTACACCCAATCGCCCGGATCGCAGCGCGTCGTGTCCACGTCGGTCCAAACGTGAGCCCGGAACGACGCCATCTGTGCGTCACGGCCGCGCGACCAGGGCGAGTTGGCGAAGAGCGCAATGAGCACCGGAGTCGCTGCGTATCCAAGCCGCAGCATCGTCATCGCGTCGGCTTCATCGCGGAAGTCGATGTTCACCTGGACGGTGCAGGTCAGATGCATCATGTCCAGACCGAGCGTTCCGACATTCGGCATCCACGCCCGCATCGTCTTGTACCGCTCCTTGGGCATCTTCGGGGCTGTTTGGGGCGTGTCGATTGGGTTGATCCCCACGTAGCAGAAAGAAATCCCCAGTGGCCGCGCGACAGCTTCGAGCTCGGCGAGGTGCGCGTCCCTCTCGGCAACCATCGCAGCCACGCTGGCCAGCGGTGCGCCGGAGAGTTCGAACTGACCGGCCGGTTCGAGCGTGATGGACGCGCCGCCCTTGAGCGCTGCGATGACCCGGTCGCCTTCGAGCTTGGGTCGCCAGTCGTAAGCGCGGCAAAGGGCCTCGAGCAACGCGCGAATCGATACGTCCCCGTCGTAAGGAAGCGGTCTGCCGTCAGGGCCGATCGCGATGCGCTCGTATTCCGTGCCGATGACGCGACCCGACGGGGCCTTGGCGCCTTCAAGGGCCCACTGCACGCAGTCTTCGAGCGACGTGATCGGGGCTTCGAGCGACGTGATCGGGGCTTCGAGCGACGTGATCGGGGCTTCGAGCGACGT
>CAZLMW010000001.1:117667-170288 GCA_964560875.1 uncultured Enterobacteriaceae bacterium | reverse complement strand
ACGTGATCGGGGCTTCGAGCGACGTGATCGGGGCTTCGAGCGACGTGATCGGGGCGCTGGCGGGACGGTGGCTCACGAATCACCCGTAGTAGAAGTGTTCAAAGCGTCCGAACGTCACCGCACCGAACGCTTGGACGACAATTCCGATGACGATGAGCACCTTCACCCCGCGCGACACGTTTCCGATCCGCAGCGCGAACAGGCCCATGAGCAGCGGCCAGAAGTCGAGGCTGAACCGATAGCCAAACTGCTGCCAACCGTCGTTTTGGTAGAGCAGCGCCGGAAACGCGACGGCGAAGATGCCGATGGCGAGGTTGCGGCCGAGGACGCGCCGCTTGCGGACCATGTCGGGCTCAACCGGATCGCTGTCATGGGGCTCGCGGCCGCCGATGAGGGCCAACAAGGCGGGCGTGCAGGCAAGGATGCCGAGGCCGTGGCGCGTGACCTGGACGAACGGCGCCTGGTCGCTGATCCGTGGCACATTGGTGAGCGCCGCCGAGAGGTTGTGGTTGAGGAAGAAGAAGTTGAACAAGCCGTGGTCACGGGTCGGCGCGCGCGTCCCCTCGAGCAGGTAGAAGTGACCGAATTCCAGCGGGTTCTGCCAGCGTGCCCAGTTATACCAGGCGAGCGCGATGCCCACCGCCGCCATCGGCGCCGCGAACAGCAGGAGCTTGCGTAAAGCGCGCTTGAAGCCGTTCATCCCGTCGCCGCCCAGCCAAAGGCCGTCTTCGTAAAGCGCCTCGAACAGGAAGAACACGCTCGCGAAGAGCAAGGGAGTGCGCGTCGCTACGCCGAATCCGAGGATCGCGCCGGCCAACACGGGCCGTCGGGCGCCCTGGGCAGCCAGCAGGTAGCCAAAGTGCATGGTCACGCCCAGTGTGAGAGCCGTGAACCAGACCGACCCGCGGATGCCGCAGTACAAGGCAACCGTGCCCAACGCGAACATCGCAACGAGCCAGATGAGCTCGCCGTTGCGGTGATGGATGAATCCGCCGGCGCGCAGTCGTCTCAGCCAAAGCAGGAGCAGGACGGGTGACGCAGCCGCGAAGAGCAGCGTGAACCAGACATCGTTGACGTTGTATCCGAACACGGCGACGAACGGCATGAGCAATAGGCCGGGCCCGGGCGGGAACGAGATCTTGTACTCGACCCGGTCGCATTTCGCCGCGGGGCGTTCGGGGTCGCAGCCGGTCGCGAGGTCGCGGGTGACATCGATGACCATCATCTTGCCGTCGACTGTCCAGAATTCGTTCCGGCGCGGGCCCTTGTTGTTCTTGTACGGGAAGACGCCACGCACCTCTTCGCCGCCCGCGAGTACGAGCACACGGTAGCTGGCCCAGTCGTTCCAGCCGCCTACCGCGAGATGACGATCGACGGCCTCCTGCAAGCCGGGTCTGTCGTCATCGCGGGGACGTTGGCCTTTCCAGCGCCGGGGTGTGTCGGTCTGAAGCTTGCCGTCGAGGAAGCCGGCCGCCTGGTCGAGGAAGTGGAAATGCGGCGACGGCTTGACGAGGAAGTCCCACGAGAATAGCGCGTAGATGACCAGCACGCCTACGCCAACGGCGAGCGTCTGCTTGAGGGGCGAAGCGGCACGATGATCTTGGTGCATGTTCGTGGTGTTGCAGCGGTCGCTGCGCGCGCGGAGAGTAGGGGTGGCGACAGCCTCGGTCAATCTGCCGATTTCGCCTGCACGCAGCGGCCCGCGGACATTCCCCGCTGGGTTCGCGTGTTTCGTTGCGACCATTCGCGGGCCAATGGTACGTTCCGCGCCCGCCGGCACAGGCGTCGGCAGTCGGAGGTTGTTGGTGAATCCGCTACGTTTGGTCGTCGCCGCCGTTTGCATCGCTGCGCCCGTCGCCGTCGCGCTCGCGCTTGTGGGTGCGCCGCCCGCCCCTGCTCCCGCTCCATCTCGCGCCCGTCCGGTCGAGGTGAAGGCAGAAAAGCCCAAGGCGCCAGCCATTATCGGGCTGGATCTCGACGAAGCGCTCGCCACGCATACCAAGCTCATGGCCGCGGCGCAGCAAGTCCATGTCAGCCAAGCGCTTCCGGTGCCGACACCACATTCCGCCGGTCGCATCGCCGCCGACACCGAACGTGCCGCGCCTACCGCTGCCAAGAGCGATGTACCCGACTCGCGCAAGATCGCCGTCTTCTTCACCGGGAACGTGATCGGCGAAACCGATCCTTGCGGCTGAGCACGCGCTCCACTGGGCGGTCTTGCCCGGCGCTCACACTGGCTCACCCAAGCTCGCAAGAAGTACGCAGCCTCCATCGCGTTCGACGTCGGCGGCATGATGGTCGACAGCGTGCGGTTCAACCGCCTGCCGCAACGGCAGGTGCAGGATCGCGCGAAGGTCTTCTTTAAAAGCCTGCGCCGGATGCGCTATGCCGCTGTCGGGGTCGGCGCTCACGAGATGGCGATCGGTGTCAAGCCGCTCAAGAAGTTCGCCAAGGCCAGCAAGATGCCGCTGGTCGCCACCAACATCTTCACATCCGAGGACGAAAAACACGTCTTCAGCCCCTGGCTCATCAAGCAAGTGGGCGGTCTGCGCATGTGTGCGTTGAGCCTTGTGACCGAGTCACCCGAGGACTACGGCACCAACTTCATCGACAAGGGGTACGTGATCATGGCGCCGGTCAAGGCGGCCAAGCGCGCCGTTCGCGAGCTCAAGGACAAGCGGTGCGACATGATCGTCGTGCTCTCTCAGCTAAGCCGCGCTGAGGTCGATAAAGTCGCCGAGAAGGTCCGCGGCGTCGACCTTGTCCTCGGCTCCACAGGCCAGAACCTGACAACGAGCCTCGAGCGTATCAACAAGGCGTACTTCGGGGATTGCTTCAACAAGGGCAAATACGTCGGCGAGCTGCTGATCACCCCGGGCAAGGACAAAGACCGGTTCGCCATCGCCAACCTCAAGGGCAGCTTGCTCGGCGAGCGGATGAGCCTGGCGTCCCGCGTGCGCGACATCAGCGGCCAGCTCGAAGAGGCCGACAAGCCCGGTGGCGCGATCCAGCTGACCGACGAGAGCCGCACGATCCTGCAACAACAGCTCGCCGCCCTCCGCGCGAAACTGCAGCGCGTCGCCATGGAGCTCGAGTCCGAAGACGAAGGCCCCGGGGACGCGAGCTTGCTGTCGTTGACGCTCCACCCCCTGGCGAGTGACACCAAGGACGACGGTCAGGTCCTCAGGGTCGTCGAGCGCTACAAAAAGAAGTGGAAAGTGGGCCCGCCCGGCCACTGATCCGCGCCGACCGAACGATTCGCGATGGTCAACGACGACGCCGATTTCCTGTCCGGAGACGCCGACTTCCTCGGCGGCGATAACGACTTGGCCGCGTTGACTGCGCCCCCCTCTGTTGTGCCCGCCGATGTCGCCAGCCTGCAACAAGGCCTGGGATCCACCGACGTAGCGGTCGTCATTCAATCCCTCGGCGCCGTCACCGAACAACGCGTCGAACCGCTCCAAGACCAGGTCGCCACGCTGCTTCTCTCAGACGTCGAGCGGCTCGGCAAGGCGGGCATCGACGCCGTGTTGGATTGCCTCGAGGCGATCGGCGATGGGCGCTGCGTGCGCGAGATGGAACGCGCCCTCTACGAAAGCGGCGACAAGCTCAGCGAGCACCAAGCCTGGCGCGCCCGCCACATCGTGCAGAAGATCCGGCGCTTCGGACGCAAGTAGCGGCACTTCCGCGCACTCCGCTACGTCGGGCTTGCGCAGGGGTTGTTGGCTGTGCCGGGCGTCCCCTTCATGCCTTTGCTGCCGTAGCTCTTGGTCGACAGGCACCACACCGGCCCGCTGTCGTTGCCCTTGGGATGAAACGCCTTCGGGTCGAGCTGTGCGCTGGTGGCCAGGGTGATTGCGGGCCAGGGGCTCGATTTGCCGTACTTCACCGCGTCGATGGTCACGCCGTCTTTGCGCTTGATGGTGATCTCGCTGCCGCTGTTGGAAAGCGACAGTTTCGCGACGACTGCGCCCACCGGGGTATCGCCGTTGACCGCCAGATTGCTTGATTTCGCGAGCACGAAGTAGCCACCGGCAGCCACCATCAGCGCCTTGGGACCGCCGAACGTCTCCTTCTTCACGCCCTTGATCCAGACCTCCAACCCGCGCAGGTCGATGGCTTTCTTGGTGCGGTTGTAGACCTCGAACCATTCGCCGCTGTCCGAGCCGCTCTTGCTGCGGGCCATGTACTCGGTGATCACGAGGTCGCCGACGTTGAGCGGGGTCGTGGGCAGGTCGCACGCGTCGCCCTTGCCGTCCTTGTCCGCGTCGTGTTGGCCCGGATTCTTGACCATCGGGCAGTTGTCCACGCCGTCGTTGACCCCGTCGCCATCGGCATCCTTGGGGCAGGGACGGTTGGCCTTGCCGGGCGTGCCCCGCGTGCCGTCGCCGTAGATATCCCAGCCGGGGCACCAGTTGTCGCCGTTGTCGTTGGCGAAATGCACAGGTGTCGGGCTCGACGCCAGGTAAACACCCGCGTCCAGCTGCAGCGTGGCGCCCGATGGGGTCTTGGGCCAGCCGTTGGCGCCGTCCGCATAGGTCACGATGTCGATCGCGGACGTCATGGTCGGGTTGAGCAGGCGCACGGCATCCACCGTGTTGTTCAGCGTGAATCCGCTGTACACGTAGTCCGGTTTCAAGCCGGTGTTGTCGGTCATCGATGCGCTTCGTGAAAGCACCACGTAGCCGCCCTTCTTGACGACCACGCCGCCGCCTTTGTTGTCGATAACGTGCGCGGCCTTGCTGCCGTCCGCGATGATGTAGCCCTCGATGTCGATGTCGGCCGTGGTCGGGTTGTACAGCTCGATCCACTCGGCTTTCGCGTCGGTTGCGGTTGCAGCGGAGGCGAGGAGTTCGGTCACCACCAGGCTTCCCGGCGGCAACGCGGCGGGTTCCTTGCGACACACCTCTGAACACCCGTCGCCCGGCTTGTCATTGCCGTCGTCGCAGGTCTCATTGCCCTCGAGCTTGCTGTTGCCGCAGACCGGCTTGGGCGCCTTTGTGCACGCGTCGCCGACCCCGTCGTTGTTCTTGTCGTCCTGGCCCGGGTTCTTGATGCTCGGGCAGTTGTCGCAGCTGTTGCCGCGGCCGTCGCCGTCACTGTCGCCCTGGCTCGGGTTCTTCTTGGCCGGGCAATTGTCGACCTGGTCGGCGATCCCGTCGTTGTCCGCGTCCTTGGGACAGATCGGGTTGGCCTTGCCGGGCGTGCCCTGGTCGCCGGCCCCGTACGCCTGCATCGCGTTGCACCAGCTCGCGCCCATGTGGTTGGCGTTCGTCCCGGTCAGCTCGCCTGAGAGCGACAGCGCGCGCCCGTCCTTGAACGTCGGCCAGCCGTTTTTGCCGCTGTCGTAGACGATCTTGTCGACCACGGTCTTGTTCCACCGCAGCGTGATCGATCCAGCCGGATTGCTCAGCCCGCTGGTTTTCCACACGTAGTCGATCGGCAGGTTGCCGTTGTCGGTCGGCGAGGCGCTTGCGCCCAACACCACGTACGCCTGGGCCTGCATCGTGAACGGGCCGGTCTTGCCGATGATGACGTGGCTGTTCTTGCCAAAGTCGATCTCCACGCCGTCCAGCACGTGGGTTCGCGTGGTCGGGTTGTACAGCTCCACCCATTCGCCCGTCTTGTCGCTGACCGCCTTGGGATTGCTCATGAACTCGGTGATGACGAGGTCGCCTTCGTGCAGCGGGGTCTCCAACTTGCAGCCGATCGAGCATCCATCGCCGGGCAGCCCATTGCCGTCGTCGCAGGCCTCGCCCTTGTCGAGCAATCCGTTGCCGCAGTAAGCGGTCTCGCAGGCGTCTCCCTTGCCGTCCTTGTTGCTGTCTTTTTGGTCCTTGTTGGGTTTGGCCGGGCAGTTGTCGCAGGCGTCGCCAAAGCCGTCCTTGTCGCCGTCTGCGTGGCTCTTGTCTTTCTTATTGGGGCAGTTGTCGTACTTGTCGGGGATGCCGTCCTTGTCCTTGTCGGCCGTCTCCGCGCAGGAGAAGTTGGCTTTGCCCGGGCTGCCGAAATCGCCGGCTCCGTACGGCAGGATCCCGTTGCACCAGGCGGCCGCACCGTCGTTGTCTTTCGCTGTCAGCTTGCTGGGGTCGAGCTGCTTGGACCGTCCTGCCTTGAGCTTCCAGTCTTTGACGTAGCTGACCTCGTCGATGACGGTCTTGCCGCTCTGCAGGCGGATGATGCTCTTGGAGTTGCCGAGCTTGGCGTTCTTTCCGTACACGACATGATCGGCTTTCAGCCCGCCGTTGAGCTTCGGATCGCCGTTGACGGCCACCACGAAATAGCCGCCGGGTGCGATCTTCTTGCGGGTAGGCCCGTGGAGAAACACCGGAACCGTTGGCGTTGCCGCGACGAAGAGGCGCAGGCCGTTGACCTCGACGGGGTCCTTGCCGGGATTGTGCAGCTCGAGCCACTCGCCCCTGGCGTCGGGGACCTTCGTGGGGTCGGCCAGAAACTCCGTGATCACCAGCGCGCCGGCGTCGACGCTGACCTCTTTTTGACAATAGAAGCTGCAGCCGTCGCCGGACTGACCGTTGCCGTCGTCGCACTGCTCGGTTTTCGGATCGAGCTTGAAGTCGCCGCAGCCGGGCACGTACCCGGGCTCACACTTATCGCCGATGCCGTCGAAGTCGCTGTCGAACTGCTTGGGGTTGGGGACCTCGGGGCAGTTATCCTTGTCGTCGTCCGTGCCGTCGTCGTCCTTGTCATTGTCCGCGCAAACGGGGTTGGCTTTGCCGGGCGAACCCTTGTCGCCGCTTGCGAGTTTCTCGGTGGCCGCGCACCAGTTTTGCGGGTTGTCGTTGGCCTTGGCGTCGGTCGCGGTGGGAGACAGCGAGAGCGAAGCGCCGGAAACGTTGGGCCAACCGCCCTTTTCGTCCCAGAGGATCTCGTCGACGGTCACCGATCCACAGATGATCTTCAGAGCGTCCTTGGTGTTGGCCAGGTTGAACGACTTGCCGTACACGAAGTCGACCTTCACGCCGCCGTTGGTCTTCTCATCGGGGTTGCGCCCGAGCACGTAATACGACTTGGCCGGGACGTCCTTGGCGTCCTTGGCGATCCACCACTTGTCGTTCTTGCCGTCGGCGAGCAGCACGCCCCCGAGCGCGATGGGCTTGTCGGTCATGTTGTAGATCTCAAACCACTCGCCCTGGTCGTCGCTGACGTTGCCGCCGCCATACGCGTCGTACAGGACCTCGGTGATCACGAGATCGCCGGCGTTGATGCCGCTGCACGCAGGGGGCGCGACCGTATCGGCCGTGCTGCCGCCATCCGGATCGCCGCTGCCATCGGTGCACAGGTCGTTGAGCCCGGGTTTGCACGTGCCGCCACCGCATCGATCGCCGCCGGTGCAGGCGTCCCCGTCGTCGCATGTCGCCTTGTTGTCCTGGTGGACACACTTGCCGCCGGCGCAGAAATCGTCGGTGCACGGGTTGCCGTCATCGCACCCCGCAGCGGTGCAACCGCCCCCATCGCCTGCCCAGCCATCACCCTGCGACGCGATATCGAAACTGCCACCGTCGCTGGTGACGTCCGCGCCGGACTGGTCGTCGCTTGGACCGGAATCGTCGCTACACGCGGCAAAAGACACCGCGATGATCGCGGCGACGAGGGGGGAATAACGGTTCATGAATGCTCCGCGGGCCGACTGGCCGGGGCGCTATCGTACAGAAACGCGATCCCAGCCTGCAAAACCATGAAGATCAAAGACGGGGGCGCGCGTGGCCCTCGGAATCGTTGCGGTTGCTGGTACGTTTGACATCCAGCGCAGTCGGGCGATTCTCAGGCCGTACCGGTCTGCGCCGGCGCCGCGGAGAGGTCGATGCGCCCAAAAGCCACATCCATGTTTGCAGTCAACGGTCCGATCGCCTCGCGCGGCCTCGCCGTCTTGCTCGTGATTTGCGTTGCAGCTCCAGTGCTTGCAGCCGATCCGCCGAAGGGGAAAACCGCCGAAGACTACTTCCGCGACGGCGTCGAACACCTCGCCGCCGGACGCGTTGACGACGCCATCTCGGCCTTCCGATTCTGCGTCGACTTCAAAGACGATCAGAAAGAATGCTGGTTCAATCTGGGCGTGGCCGAGGGCCGAAAACGCCGCTTCAAAAAAGAAGTCGGCGCCTACCACCGCGCTGTTTCGCTTGATCCGAACTACGGCCGCGCGCACTTCAACCTGGCAGTCGCGTACGAAGATCTCGGCAAGTTCGACAAGGCTATCTTCCACTACGAACGCGCTATTGCAGCCGATCCAAAGGCCCAGGACGCGCACCTCAACCGCGCGATGCTGCTGCTGTCCCGCAAGAAGGTCGATGAAGCGATCAAAGGCTTCGAAGCGGCGATCAAGATCAAGGGCGACAACGCCGAAGCGTGGTTCGACCTCGCCGAAGCGCTCGACATCAAGGCCGATCGACTCGAAGAACCGCACCGCACCAAGGGGCTGCGCAAGGCGATCTCGACCTACTACAAGGCCATCCAGATCGATCCGCGCCACCACCGCGCGTACTACAACATCGGCGTCATCCACCATCGGCTGAAGGACTTCGCGTCCGAGATCGCCGCGTACAAGAAGGCGCTGGCCATCCGCAAAGCCTACACGCCGGCGCTGTACAACATGGCGTTCGCGATGCGAGATGCGAAGGATTACGGCGGCGCCATGGTCGCCATGCAGGGCTACTTGAAGATCGCCAAGGGTCGCAAAGGCGAAGCGCGTTTCGTACAGGCCGCCGTACGCGAGCTCGCAAAGCTCAAACGTGGCGAGACGAAGCCGAAGTAGACGCTACGCCTCGGGGCGCGTCTTTTCGAGGTAACGGAATACGGTCCGCACGTCGACGCCAAGGTCTCTGGCCGTCTTGGTGCGATTGCCGCCGTTGAGATCCAGGATGCGCGACACGTACTCGAGCGCGTAGTTCTCCTTGGCCTCGTTGAGCGGCAGGATGCGATCGGCGTTGAGATCGTGCAGGTCCAGGTCTTCGGCGCCCACGATGCCCGCGTCGCAGAAGATCACGGCCTTCTTGATGCGGTTTTCAAGCTCGCGAATGTTGCCCGGCCAGCGGTGCAGTCGCATGGCCCGTGTGGCGTCGTCGGTGAAGCCGGATACGGCGACCCCGAGATCATCGGCGTACTTCTTGAGGAAGTAGCGGGCGAGCACTTCGACGTCGCCACCGCGCTCGCGCAAGGGCGCCAGGTTCAGGCGCACCACGTTGAGGCGGTAGAAGAGGTCCTCGCGGAAATTCCCCTGTTTGACCTCGTCGGGCAGGGTGCGATTGGTCGCGGCGATGACACGGATGTCGATGTCGCGCGCCGTGCTGTCACCGATCTTGGTGACGCGGCGGTCTTCGAGCACGCGCAGCAGCTTGACCTGGAGGTTCAGCGGCATCTCGCCGATCTCGTCGAGGAAGAGGCTGCCACCGTCGGCTTGCTGGAACTTGCCGTCGCGGGTCGAAACCGCCCCGGTGAAGGCCCCGCGGACGTGGCCGAATAGCTCGGACTCCAGGAGGTTTTCGGGGATCGCGCCGCAGTTGATCACCACGAATGGACCCTCGGAACGGCCGCTGCGGCGATGCAGTTCGCGCGCGACAAGCTCTTTGCCAGTGCCGGTTTCGCCGTCGACGAGCACCGACACATCGGTCTTGGCCACCTTGTCGATCTTGCGGAAAATCTCGCGCATCGATGGGCTGCTGCCGATCAGCGAGCCGAAATTCATCCGCTCGATCTGTTGGGTCAGGCTCTCGTTGGACAGGCGTAGTTCGCGGATCAGGATCGCGTTGCGCAGGACCATGGCGGCCTGACTGGCGAACACACTGGCGACCTGGAGCGCTTCCTTGTTGAACAGGTTCACGACGTTGTCGTTGCCGAGGTAGATGACGCCAAGCAGCTCGCCGCGGATCAGCAATGGCACGCACAGCACCGAGCACAGCTTGTAGGCGATGACCGACCGCGACATGGCGAATTCGTCGTCGTTGAGCGCGTCGGACACCATCTCGGGCGAGCGGGTGCGGACGACTTTCTGCACGATCGAGTCACTGATCGGCATCGGGCCGCCAGCGGGCTTGCCTCCGGATTCGCGCGCGGCTTTCACCTGCGGCTTGTTTTCGACCAGCAACATGACAACGCCGCGGCTCGCATCGGTGACCTTGATGATCGAGTCGAGCATCGTTTCGAGCAGCTCGTCGATGTCGTAGCTCTCCGACAGGGCGTCCGAGAAGCTGGAGAGCGCGTCGAGTGTGCTGGTCAATGGCAGAGCGCCGGCAGGGACGTCTTCGCGGACCTCTTTCTTGGCCTTGATCCGCATCTCAAAGCGCAGTCGCACACCGCCGAGTGAGACGACGTCGCCTTGCGCCAACTCGTGACTATCGCGGCGCTTGCCGGCGACGACCATGCGTTCGCCGGCCACGGATTCGATGCGCACACCGTCGGTTGTCGTGCGGACCTGGGCGTGTACCGGAGCGACGCCGCGGCCCTTCAAGCGGATGTCGGAGTGCCGATCGGTGCCGATCGAGCAGACCATCTTTTCGATCGCGTGCGACTTGATGATGCGGCCGCCGCTGCCGATTTCGTGGAGCCAAGCTCGTGGCGTCATGCGGCCTCTCCGCTCGGGTCGTCAACCTCGTGCGCCGCGAAGCATTGCGGATACGGGTACTGGGCGCAACCGAGAGCGCGGCCGGCCGCTTCAGTCGGTGTCTTGCTGGGGCGGAATTTCGAGGAAGAACGACGCGCCATCACCGGGCTTGGACGTCGCCCAAACGCGGCCATCGTGCCTGGCGGCGATACGGCGAACGGTGGCAAGCCCGACCCCGCTGCCGTCGAATCCGCGGCTGCCATCGAGACGAACGAACGTGTCAAACAGTCCCTGCGCTTGGTTCATGTCGAAGCCGATACCGTTGTCGCGCACCTGCAGCGTCGGGACGTCGGCGTCGGGCATCGCGGCGACCTCGATGCGGGGCATGGCCTCCCGGGCCGTGTATTTCCACGCGTTGCGCATCAGGTTTTCGAGCGCCACGTTCAACAGGCCTCGGTCGGCGACCATCGTCAGGCCGTCGGCGATAGCGAACTCAGCGTTGCGGCCAGGATCCTCGCCCTGCAGCGATTCAGCGATGCGCCTCGCCATGACGGACACGTTGATCGACTCGCGCTTGAGGTTGGCGCGCGTGGCCCGCGAGAGGCGGTGGAGCGACCGAATTGTCGAGTCGGCCCGCTTTGCGCTGTCGACGATGTGCCCCAGGTAGAGCTGCGCCGTTTCATCGAGATTGTCGCCGAGGTGTTCGGCCAGCAAGTCGCCGTAGGCCGTGATGATGCGGATCGGCGTGAGCAGGTCGTGCGAGACCGAAGAGCTGAACGCGCCCAGCTCTTCGTTGGCGTGGCGCAGCTCGGCTGTGCGATCGGCGACGGCGCGTTCAAGGCGGGACTCGGTCGCCCGCAAGTCACGGAGCGCCACCAGGGTCGACAGCGAATCACCGAGGCGACCACCGATGGCGACGAGCAGACGCTTTTCGGCCTCGGTGTAAACGTGGGACGCGCTGCAATGATGCACACCGAGCATCCAGGCGCGATCGGTCTTGGGCCGCACGCACAGGATCATCTGCGAGCGCACGCCGAAGAGCTCGGTGATGACGGGCGGGACCTGCAGCTCGGACGCGTCGTCGAACGTAACCGGACGGTCCGTCGCGACGGCGGCTTCGAACACGAACCGCACCTGCTCGTGCATCGGCATCTCGAGGCCTTGTTCGTAGGCCCCGGGCCATTGGGGCACGGTCCGCTCCATCGGTACTTGCCAAGTCGGCGTGTCCGGGTCGCACGGGTACAGCAGCCAGGAACGATCGCATGAGAAATAGTTCAACATGCCGTCGAGCAGCCGGACCAGCATCGTCTCGATGTCGTCGGTGGACGCGACGATGCCCGCGACCGCGTCCATGATCTCGAGGTGTTGCTGGGTTGCGTCGTTGTTCATGGCGAAATGTTGAAGGGAGACGAGACGGGGATGAACAGCGACCTTTGGCTAGCGGGCTGTGGGCAAGGTTCCGGCCTGGGGGAGATCGATTTTGCGTCGATTGAAGACGGCGTCGATGACACCCCACGCCGCCACGACGTAGAAGCCGATGGCGGGAACGAGCTGCCCGGCCTTCGCCGCATCCGTGTGGGGAATCGCCTTGGCACCGGAGCGCACATTCTCGGAGTAGTAGTACAGCGATGTGGCGGCCAGCGCCGTCTCCGCGACCATGAATGCGATGCCCTTGCCGACCTCGTCGTTGGCGATCTGGCCGACGCCAAACGGAATGTACGACAGGATCGCGGGCGGGGGCTTGTACTTGTCGGTTTTCGGCGCCGGTGCGGGTTTGTCGTCAGCTTTGATCATGCCCAGCTTGATCATCTTGCGGCGCACGCGGTTGAAGTCGCCGATCATCTGCGGCGGGTAATACGCCGGATCGAGGCGCGCCTGAGGGTTCTTGATCAGCAGACCGGTGAACTGATCTTCGGCGCCTGGTTTGTTGCCGTTGAACCACAGCGACGCGCCGAGAAACTCGCGGGCGCGCCACTTCTGTTGACGTGTGAGGTGTCCTGGACGGGCGAGAACCTTGCGAAAGAGAGGGATTGCCGTGTCGAAGTCCTGGTACTTGAACGCGTTGAGCGCTTCTTCGTAGACGGCCATTACAGTCGCTGCGACGCGAGCGGGATCGGCGGGCAATGTCGCGGGCTTGGTGGCGGGTTTGGCCGCAAGGGCAGGCGCGGGCTTGGTGACCACTGTTGCGGCGGGCTGGACCTTTCCCGAAGCGGGTTTCGACGTTTTCTTGGCCGTTTTTGCAGCGCTCTTTGTGGACGGCTTGCCCGCGGGCTTTGGCGCGGCCGGTTTTGGAGCCTTGGTCTTGGACCCTGCCGCCGTTGAGCCGGACTGCGCGAGGGCCCCCGCCGCAATGAAGATCGCGGCGATCAGGACGGTGGTGGCGGTGGGAAGAGAGCCGGGTCGCACGGCTCGATCGTAACGCAACGGCGGGCAACCACCACTTGCAGCCCTGCAAAGCTCACAAATGTCTTTGAGTCAGTCGATCGCGGGACAGATGGCGACGCCGATTTCGGGCACCCCGGCGGCGGCGCGGCCAAGTCGGCAGAGCAATCGCTCGAGCATCGGGTCGATGATGTCGCCGTCGATCGGCGCGCAAATGGCGAGGACTGTGGCGTCGAGATCCACGCGGCTGGCGGCGACCAGCACGGGGAGAGCGGCTCGTTCGGCGTGATGCAACGGTCGCACCGACTCGTAACCTTCGATCACAGCGCGGGCTACGTTGGCGCGGATCTCCAGCGGATCGACGAGACGCAGCGGCCATCGGACGGCGACGCGATCGATGCAACGCGCGAGATCCCAGGCGGTGAGGTCGCTGTCGCACAGGTCCCAGTCCACGACGGAGACCTCGTTGGCGTCGTTGATCAGCACGTTGCCGGGGCCGAAATCGCCATGCACAAGCCCGGTTCGGCAGCCATGGACGACGCTGGAGAGGCGGCGGGACGTGGCCTGCAACAGCGACATGACGCGCGCCCGGTGAGGGTGGTGTGCGAATCGAATAGCGACGTCGCGGTCGCTGGCGATCACCGACTCGAAGACCGCGGCGGCGTTGTGGTGACGCAGAATGCGCGTGCCGATCCGCACACCGCCCACAGGTCGCGCCCCGCAGTCGAGCCCGTCGCCGAGTTCGTGGATGCGGGCGAGGACGGCGCCGATGCGATGGGCGTCGGCCGGCGTCAGGTCATCGTCGTCGATGGAGCGGCCGCCGACATCTGGGTAGAGGGCGAGTTGGTCGCGCGAGAAAGGGAGTGTGTCGGCGCCCTCGGCGTCGGGCAGGGCGGCGGGGACGGTCAGACCGAGGGCATCCAGACCGGACACGACCCGATGGGTGTAGGCGACGGAGGCTGGCGGACGCGTCGCACCGATGTAGCGTTTGGCGTAGAAGATGCCGTTGTCGCAGTCGATTCGGGCTGTGGGTCCGTGCGCGCCGATCGCTACCCAACGCACCGAACGGATCGCGCCGGCGGCGACCGCGCGGGTCCGGACCAGGGACTCGAAGGCTTGGCCGCTGATGTCCAGCTCGCGCAGCTCCAGACCCCACAGTCGGTACTCGGGCGCTTCACGGGTGAGGCGTTGTTCGGCGAGCGCCGCGATCTCCATCGCGCCGATCGTGATGGCTCGCGCGATGGCACCGTGCCAGAACCAGACGGGCTGATCGTCGCCGCGAACGGCCTGCGCGAGATCGGCCTGTTCGGCGGCCACCCACTCTTCATCCGAGAGCTTCTCGATCGTTCCGGGCACGCGCTTGGTACGTTTGGGCGGCTCCTGCTTGCGGAACCAACGGACGCCGGGCACGTCGCCAAGCACCCTGGCGAGTGCGTCAACGGCGGCGTCGCGATCCCTATCGACCGTGTCGCGGAACGCGTCGACGGCTGCGCGGACCTCGTCTTTGGCGAACGGTCGATCGATCACGGCACGGGCTGCGTCGGTGTCGCCGAGCCACAGGTGCACGATAGCGGCCTCGAGTCGCGCGCGATCGGCGTCGTGGTGGTGGGCGATGGCGGCATGCCACCAGGTCACGGCTGCGGCGGGGTCGCGGCGATCGAGGCACGCGCAACCCAGTGCATAACGGGCGATATCGGACTCGGGTACCCAGCAAAGCGCCTCTCGGAAGTAGCGTTCCGCGTCGCCGATGCGGTTGTCGCGATGGGCCTTCACCCCGGCGGCATACGCTCTCGTCGCCGGCTTGGGGTCGCCTTGCTGATCGCGCTGACCATCGACGCGGCCGTCGCTTGTGGTGCGGTCGTTGAGCGCCTCGGAGAGGCCGCGTGCCCCGGCGATTCGGGCAAATCCAAAGTCGGTTCCCGTGAGGTCGGCGCCGTCAAAGCGCGCGTCGCGAATGTCGGCGCCCGTGAGGTCTGCACCGCTGAGATCCGCAGCTTGTAGGTCCGCCCCGCGCAGGTCTGCAAGGCTCAAATCGGCGCCGACAAGGCTCGCGCCGCGGAGCTGTGCCCCGGCGAGGTTGGCCATCTTCAGCTGGGTGCGCGATAGGTTCGCGTCGCGGAGGTCAGCGCCGGCAAAGCAGCCATCGCGGAGGTCTGTTTCGCGCAGATCCAACGGCTCGGAGTCGTCGTCGGCCGGGCCGAGGGGCGCGACCACGTCGGTCAACGGTCGCAGCAGTCCGACAGCGAGAAGGCGGGCGTCCAAGTCAGCGAAGCCGTGCAGAGGGTGGGGCGCTCAGATGCAAACGAGGCCGAACTGGCAGGTCTTCCCCTTTGGACACTTGCCGCCGGGACCGCACGGTTCGGGCGCAGGGAAGCCGCCACCGCCACCGATTTTGAACGGCAGGCAGACGGTCTGGAAGCACGTATTGCCGTTCTTGCAGTCCTTGCTGGATTTGCACTGGCCGGGCGCTGGGACGGGGGTGTCGACGTCAAAGCAGAAGCCGAGCGTGCACGCTTTGCCCTTGCCGCAATCGCTGCTCTTTTCGCACTGCTTGTTGACGCACACAGCGACGAGGCACTGCTGGTTCTTTTTGCAGTCGTCGTCGACCGTGCAGAGGTTTGGCAGGCCGGGAATCTGCGGGATGCACACGCCGGCGGCGCACGTCATCTTCAGGTTGCCGATCGGCAGGTTGGGGCAATCCGATGACTTCTTGCACTCGAGCGTGGGGATGATCGACGGGATGCAGATGCCCTTGAAGCACTTTTCGTTGCTCTTGCAGTTGTTGTTGGCGAGGCAACCCTTGGGCACGCACAGCTTGGCGAGGCACTGCTGGGTGGGTTTGCAGTCCTCGTCGTACTTGCAGCCGGTGGTCGGGATTTGGCCGGGCAGGCACTCGCCGTAGAGGCACTTTTTGCCGGCCGGACACTGGCTGTCATGCGTGCACTTGTCGGGGTTGCAGGACTGGAACTGGCAGACGAATCCGACCGGGCAGTTGCTGTCGTCCTTGCAGAAGTCGGCGGGCACGACTTGGGGCGGCAAGCACTTGCCCTTGTAGCAGAACGTTCCTGCGTCGCAGTCGTCCTGGCTCGAACATGACTTCGGTTTGAGGCACAGCGGCTTGTAGCACTCGGTCCCGCTCGGACACTTCTGGCCCTTGTCGCATAGCGCCTCGTCGTCGCAGACATCGCCTTTGCCGTCGCCGTCGGTGTCCTTCTGGTTGACGTTTTTGACGAGCTGGCAGTTGTCGAACGCGTTGATCTTGCCGTCGCCGTCGATGTCCTTGTCGCACGCGTCGCCTTCGCCATCGCCGTCGGTATCGGTCTGGCTGGCGTTGGGGACCTTTACGCAGTTGTCCTTGTCGTCCTTGATGCCGTCGGCGTCCGTGTCGTCGGGGTCATCGCATGCGTCGCCGAGCCCGTCCTTGTCGGTGTCTTTCTGATCGGAGTTGGCGTTGAACGGGCAGTTATCGACCGTGTTGCCAACGTTGTCGCCGTCGATGTCGGTGTCGCAGGCGTCGCCCTTGCCATCGCTGTCGAGGTCCTTTTGCGCGGGGTTGGGTGTCGTCGGGCAGTTGTCGTTTTCGTCGAGGATGCCGTCCTGGTCTTTGTCGCTCAGGTTTTCATCGAGCGGATCGCATACGTCGCCGAGTCCGTCGCCGTCGCTGTCCTTTTGGTCGGAGTTGGGCACGTACGGGCAGTTGTCCGACTTGTTGGGCGTCTTGTCGCCGTCGAGGTCCTTGTCACACGCGTCGCCCTTCTTATCGCCATCGATGTTGGACTGGTCGGGGTTGGGCAGCTGGTCGCAGTTGTCGATCTCATCGGCCACGCCGTCGCCGTCGGAGTCGGGATCGCACGCGTCGCCGATGCCATCGTTGTCGCTGTCGAGCTGGTTGGAGTTCTTCACCTTCGGGCAGTTGTCGTTGGCGTCGAGCAGGCCGTCCTTGTCGCTGTCGATCTGCGGCACGTCGACCGGCGGAATGTCGGGCTGACCGGCGTCGAACGGCCCGGTGTCGGGCTTGCCGGCGTCGATCGGACCTGTGTCGGGTTTGTCAGCGTCCGCGGGCCCTGTGTCAGCCTCGCCAGTATCGGTCGGACCCGCGTCGAACGGGCCGACATCGGCGGGACCGGCGTCAGGTTTGGGCGTGTCGACGTTGACGACGCGCGGCTGTGTCGTGGGCTCTTCCCCGGGGTTGAGAACGCGGAACGCAAGCGGCGCATCAGGTCCTGCCGTCGGGTGCTGGGCGCTGGATCCGGCCGGCGAGTCGGCCCACAGGAAGTAGAGAACCGTTGTCCCAGCAGGCTGCGCGGGAATCGACGCTTCGTAGGCGCCGGCCGTCAGCTCCTTCATCGCGATGGGGTTGTAGTCCGGGTCGCCCGAGCGCGCCCAATAGACGCGCACCCGATCGATGTCCGGCTGACCGCGCAAGGTGGCCCAAATGCGGTACGGCGAATCGGTTACGAAGGTGTCGCCAAGCTGGCTGATCTGCACGAACTTCGGGGCTTGATCCGGCGGTCCGCTGCACGCCGCAACCGTCAAAACCAGCGCCGCGATCGCCAAAAGGCGACCACCTGCAAGCTTCGAAACAACGGTGCGATGCGCGTTGGCCATGAGTTCCACGTAGCGCACTTGGTACCACATTCGCGCCAGCCGGGTCACCAGCAAAGCCCCTCCGGACGGGCGTCTTTCCGTGAAGATATACAGGCTTGCCCCGCTGTCGCCGCGCCTTTGATGAGAAATCCGGGCTATGCACCCTTGAGCAGCGTCCGCGCATGCGCCAGCGCCGTCGGATCTTCAGTGCCGCCGAGCATTCGTGCGATCTCGGTCACCCGCTCGTCGGGATGAAGGCGTCGCACATGGCTGACGGTGCGCCCAGATTCCTCGCGCTTTTCGACGTGCATCTGGCGGTCCGCGAAGGCCGCCACCTGGGGCAAGTGGGTGATGCAGATGACCTGCTCGTGCGCCGCCATTTCGGCCAGGAAGCGACCCAGCACGGTCGCCGTTTCCCCGCCGATGCCGGCGTCTACCTCGTCGAAAACCATCGTCGCACGGCTGTCCGGCGGTGCGCAGGCTCGCTCGATGGCCAGGAAAACGCGCGATAATTCGCCGCCAGAGGCCACGTCGCGCAGCGGTTGTGCGATCTCACCGCGGTTGCTGCTGAGCTGAAAGACCACGCGGTCGCCTCCGTTGGGGCCGGGGGCGTTCAAGGGCGCGACGGCGACATCGAGCGCTGCACCCGGCATCCCGAGGGCGGAGAGCACGTCACCGGCGCCTCGGGCCAGACCTTTGCCGGCAGCGATTCGTCGCTCGGTCAGCTGGGCGGCTGCGTTCGTCACTTCTTCAAGCAAACGCGGCACCTCGACCTGCAGGCGTTCGAGCCGTTCATCGTCGGCGACCTGACCGTGCAGCTCGTCTTCGATCGCGCTTTGCCGCTGCAACAATGCGGTCTCGTTTCCGCCGTACTTGCGGGCGAGGCGGTGCAGCTCAGCGAGACGTTCATCGACCTCCGCGCGGCGCTCATCGTCGAGGTCAATCGCGTCCATGTAGCGCTCGAGATCAGCGGCCAGCTCGTCGATCTGCGCGATCACCTCGTCCGTTCGCGCCGACAACGCCGCAAGATTGCCGTCGAGACGCGCGCCGTCGGCCAGCTGCCGGGCGATCGGCGACAGTGCGTCGCGAATTCCGTGTTCGTCGGTCAGGGCGCGGGTTGCTTCGCCGGCTGTGGCGAGCAGCTCGTGAGCGCTGTGAAGGCGGCGGGCTTCGTTCTCGAGGCGTTCGGTTTCGCCCGCTTCGACACCCGCTTCGGCCAACTCGGTCGCGCAGAATTGCAGGAAATCACGTCGTTGGCGGCGCTCTTCGGTATCGGCTGCGACACGTTGCAGCTCATCGGCGAGATCGCGCCATGCCTGCCACACCGTTTTATACTGCCCGCGCCGCATATCGAGGCCGGCGAATCGATCCAAGGCGTCCAGTTGGCGTTCCGGGCTCAGCAAGCGCGCATGTTGATGCTGGCCACACAAGTCGACGAGCGGCCCGACCACCTCGCGCAGATCCGAAGCCGTGGCCAGCCGCCCATTGATGAACGCGCGGCGCGATCCCTTTGTCCCTATCACCCGACGGACGATGACCACGCCGTCGACCACCTCAATGCCGCGCTCCGCCAGGGCCGCGAGGCTGCCCGATTCGGTCACGCCGTCGAATTGCGCCTCGATCTCGGCTCGTTCTGCGCCACGACGCACCAACTTGCCGGTCGCGCGTCCGCCGAGCAGGAGGTCCAGCGCGCCAACAAGCAGCGATTTTCCGGCGCCCGTCTCCCCGGTAATTGCGGTTAGTCCGGGCCCGAATTCGAGCACCGCTTCTCCGACAATGGCCAGGTCGCGCACCCGCAGGTAGGTCAACACGTCAGGTTCCGTAGCGACCGGCGGCTTCGCGCAGAGTCGTAGCGATCCGCTCGCGCAACGTCGCAGGTTCAAGCACTGCCACTCCAGCGCCAAAGCTGAGCAGCCAGGAAACCAGCTCGGGTGTCACCGGTACATTCCACTTGAGCTCGCAGCCGCCGTCCGCGAGGTCGATGCACTGCTGGGACGCGTGCCAAAGCCTCTCGCGGGCGTAGCGGGCAGGACCGGCTGAGAAGCGCGCGGCGACCGTGGTTGGGTCGCTGCCCTGGAAGATGCCGAAGCGGTTGGAAAAGAGGCTCGCGGGCCGATATCCGTCGGGCACATCGATGGTGGTGTTGCGCAGCCAACGGGCGTCGATGACCCGGTGCACCGCGAAGAGGCGGATCGTGTCGCCATCGCGGACCCGGGCAACGAGATAGAGGCGGCCGCGGTAGTAGGCGAGCGTCAACGGGTCAACGAGCCATGTGCGGACCGCGTCGCCGCGACTGGACGGGTAGTCGATCTCGATCTGGTTGCTGCGCAAGACAGCGGTCAGCAGCTCGTTGAGGCAGTCATCAAAGGCCTCCGTCTCGATGTTGATCGGCGGCGCGTCGGGCACGGCGAAGAGCTTGCGGTCGAGGTCGAGCGCTTCGATATCGCGGCTGCCGAGGCGATCGGCGACCTTCTGGAACGCGTCGGACATCGATGCGTACAGCTCGGTGCCTTGCGCGAACGACAACATCGACCGGCCCAAACACAGCGCGAGCAGCTCGCCGCGCGTGAACGTGACGCCGCCTGCTGGTCCGGCGGGCAGGATCGACCAACGCTTGCGGCCGCGATCGTCGATATGCACGCAGCGAACGAGGTGATCGTCGTGCAGGACGGCAAGATCGCGGTTGATCGTGCGCCGCGTTACCCCGGTGCGTTCGATCAGCTCCTGGACCGTCAATCCGGCGCGCGCATTGGCCAGGGCGAGGTAGATGCGAAGCAGCCGTTGCGCCTGGCTGTAAGTCTTGCGAATGCGATCCGCGGACGCGGTGGCCTCGGTCATGCAGGCTTCCTTACTCTGCGTCGTCGCTCTGGACGTAGTTGGGCGCCTCGTCGGCGTCGAGGTCGATCATCACCGCGTCCTCGAAGCCCGTCTCGTCGATGAAACCGTCGTCATGGTCGTGTCCGTCGCGACGTCCGCGGGCGCGTCGAGCGGCTTTTCGTTTGAAGCCGAGCCGGATCGGTGTGCCGTACAGGTCAAAAGTGTCTCGCAAGCGTCGCGCCATAAAACGCTGGAAGGACGCCGGTGGGGGCTTGTCGATGTTGCACTGGAACTCGAACCGCGGCGGTCGTGTCTGGGTCTGGGACCCAAAGTAGAGCTTGATCCGCTTGCCGCGATGGACCGGTGGCTGCTTGAGCGCGACCGTATCTGCGAGCCATCGGTTCAGCTTGCTGGTGTTGATGAGCGAGTTGAACGCCGCATACGCCTGCAGCACCGTGTTCATGACCTTGTGCACGCGCTGACCTTTGAGCGCGCTGACGAAGATCCGCGGCGCATGGGCCAGGAAGGGCAGCGCTTCGTCGAGGTCCTTTTCGTAGGCGCGCATGGTCCGCGTGTCTTTTTCGACCGCGTCCCACTTGTTGACCACGACGACACACGCGCGGCCACGTCGCTCAACCAAGCTGGCGATGCGGGCGTCCTGGTCGGCCAGCGCTTGCGTCGCATCGAGCACCAAGACGGCGATATGGCTGCGTTCGATCGCTCGAACCGCGCGCGACACGGCGTACTGCTCGATCGATTCGGTGATTCGCGCCGGGCGCCTCATTCCGGCGGTGTCGATCAGCGTGAACGTCTCGCCGTCGTGCTCGAAATCGGCGTCGATCGCGTCGCGGGTCGTGCCCGGGATGTCGCTGGCCAGCATCCGCTTCTTGCCGAGTAGCGCGTTGGCGAGCGTGGACTTGCCGACATTGGGCCGGCCGACGATGCACATGCGCACCCGTTGAACGTGCCCACCGCGTTGCTGCTGGAGCTCGGCGATCTCGTCTTCCCCGAGCGCCTCATCGTCGTCGAGGTCGGCGAACCCGTCGGCGGCACGGAGCAGCTCGAGCACCTCGTCGAGCAGCTCGCCAATGCCGCGTCCGTGTGCGGCAGAAACGGGTCGAACCGATTCAAAACCGAGCGAGTAGAAGGCCATCGCGTCCATGTCGATGCTCGGCACGTCGCACTTATTGGCCGCGATCAGGATCGGCTTGTCGGCGGCGCGCAGGACGTCGGCGATGGCCTCTTCAGCGGCGGTGACATCGTCGCGGGCGTTGCAGAGCCAGATGACGATGTCGGCTTGCTCGATGGCGATCTTGGCCTGGTCGCGGACGTTGACCAGCATGTCGTCGGTGCGACCCACTTCAAAGCCGCCGGTATCGACGAGTTCGATGATCTCGCCGTCATATTCGCAGCGGGCGTAGAGGCGGTCGCGGGTGACGCCCGGCGTGTCCTCGACGATCGCGTGGCGGCCGCCTACGAGGCGGTTGAAGAGGGTAGACTTGCCGACGTTGGGTCGACCGACGATGGCCACCAATGGGACGCGCTTGGCCATGTGATCACCGTTGCCCGTAACCGAAGCGCCGCAGCGCCGCGAGTCGTTCGCTCCACGCCGCTTCGACCCGAACCAGCAGGTCCAGGTGCACCGGCTGCCCGAGCATTTGCGCGATCTCGGCCCTTGCTTGGGTGCCGATCGCCTTGATCATCGCGCCGCCCTTGCCGATCAAGATGCCGCGCTGCGACGCCCTCTCGACGTGGATGAGGGCCTGGATACGCGTCCTGTTCGGCGACTCCTCGAAGACCTCGATCTCGACGGCGACCCCGTACGGGACCTCGTCGCGCGTCCTCAGGAACACCTGCTCGCGAATGAGTTCAGCCGCGAGGAATCGCACCGTTCGATCCGTCAGCGCGTCCGCGTCGTACAGCCGCGGGCCTTCGGGGAGGAACTCGGCGATCGCGTCGATCAGCAAGTCGAGACCGTCGGCTTCGCGCGCCGAGATGGGCACGATCGCGCCAACACCGGGCAGGGTCGCGTAGGCCTGCATTACCGGAAGCAAGTGGCGCTTGTTGACCACATCGATCTTGTTGAGCGCGACAAGGAAGCGCGTGTTGTATCTCTGCACCGCGCGAAAGATGCGCCGATCGCCCTTGAGCACGCGGCTGTCGACGCCTTCTTCATCCCGCAAAACGTTCTTGCCAGCCTTCTTGCCCGCCTTGGCCGCCCGGGTTGCGTCGACCACGAGCACGACCACATCGACAGACTCGAGCGCGTCGATCGCAACACCGACCATCGCGCGGTTGAGGGGCGATCGGGCCTGGTGCACGCCCGGGGTGTCGATGAAGACGATTTGTTTGTCCGGCATCGTCAGCACGCCGCGGATCTCGTCGCGCGTGGTCTGGGGTTTGGGCGACACGATCGCCAGCTTCTCGCCGAGCAGGGAGTTGATCAGCGTCGACTTGCCGACGTTGGGCTGGCCCGTCAGCGTCGCGAAACCGCAACGGTGACCTTCGCGAACGCTGGTGGTTTGGTCGGTCATGGCGTTTCCCGCGCGCCCTCTTGGCGTTGGAGGACCGCGAAGTAGAAGCCATCGGGCCCGATCTCCGCAAGGGGATTGGCGTCGCGCAGCGTCGGATCACCGGGTCCTGTCCGTTCCTCGGACACGATGGACCAGTCCGAACGCGGATCGACAAAGCGTCGCGCCACAACTTCGTTTTCGGCCGGCAGGATCGAGCACGTCGCGTACACGAGTCGGCCACCGGGTCGCACATGCAACGCCGCCCGCTCGATGATGGCGAGCTGCTGGTCGGCGAATCGGTCCAGCCAGTCGCTGTCGAGGTGCCATCTCAACTCGCTGTTGCGTCGCAGCGCGCCGGAGGATGAACAAGGAGCGTCGACCAGCACGATGTCTGCAGCGGGAAGTCGGTCGTCCTTTCCCTGGCGCTTGCCGTGGTTGAGGACCTGGACCCAATCGGCGCCCGCGCGTTGCAGTCGGCGTCGGCACTCGTTGAGCCTGCCGTTGTGAATGTCGAGCGCGAAGAGGTTGCCGTGTCCCTCCATGCCGGCCGCGATCGCGAGCGTCTTGCCGCCGGCGCCCGCGCACCAATCGATGACGGTCTGCCCGGGGCGTGCGCGGACTGCGACCGCGATCCGTTGGCTGCCGGCGTCCTGGATCTCGAAGTGTCCCGCCTTGAAACCGGGCAGCACGGTCACCCGCGCGTTGTGCACGCAGATCAGATCGTGTGGTCCGGTGCCGCGGACCGCGTGAATGCCATGGTCGTGCAGCTCTTGGGCGACGGCGTCGACGCCGGGGTCGGGGCGGGCTCGGAGTGTGAGCGGGCCGCGCGAATTCAGGTAGTCCAGCGCCCATGCCGCGTGGTCGGGACCGAGTTGGTCGCGCGCCGCCGCGATGAAGTCGGGATGAAACCCGGAACGTCCGTCAGCGACCTCGCGCTGCAGCCGCCGGTGGGCCTTGTGCAGGGCCTTCATGAGCGCGTCGCGGCGCACCGGGATCCGCCCCGAGAGGTCCTTTTGGCGATCGAGCAGGCCGTCCAGTGCGGTCTTGATCTTGCCGGATCCGAATTGGACAGGAGCTCCGGCCGGATCGACAGATGCGGCGGCCATCGTGGCGAGTAATGCGGCGTCGCGGGGGCGCAGTTGGCGGGGATCGGACGAGTCGTTGCCGGTGAGGGCGGCGACCGCGAAGGTGAGGTGATCGAACTTGCGCAGGGCGTTCCAGAACAAGTCGGCGACCGCGGCGCGTTCCTTGCCGCCGAGCTCGGGATGCTGGCCGAAGGCGAGCTCCATCGCCTTGTCGGCGTAGCGCAGCTTGCGGCGAATCAAGTCTTCGAACGCGCTCGCGAGGGCGTTGAGGCCAACCTGGCGCAAGAACAGCGGTCGTCCAACGTTGCGGACCCGGACACGTTTGGCTACCAGGTATCCCGCCAATTGCCTGAGCGCGCGGCCGCGGTGGGAGATGCTCTGCTTGGCGTCTGCGCCGGCCTCGCCGAATGTCATACCGAGCTCGGGCGAAAAGAAAACCGGGTCATATCCAAACCCGCCAGCGCCGGCTTTTTCCTCGGTGATGCGACCGCGCACGTTTCCGAAAAACGCGCGCCATGCGATGCCGTCTTCGGTGCGACCACAGCGCGGTCCGTCGGCCAACGGACCCACCAGGACGAGCGCGCACATGAATCCCGCGCCGCGCCGCGACGTTTCCACCCCGTGAAGTCGCTCCAACAAAAGCGCCGTGTTCGCGTCATCCGAAGCTTCCGCACCGGCAAATCGGGCGCTGATAACGCCTGGCGCGCCGTCGAGCGCGTCGACACAAAGACCGGAATCGTCGGCGACAACGTCCAGTCCGGTGACGCGATGGGCGCTGCAAGCCTTCTTGAGCGCGTTGCCAACGAAGGTATCCGCGTCCTCGATGAACTCGGGCAGCTGTTGGTCGTCGGGGAGAGCTTCATCGGAGCTCAAGACCTCGACGCTGGGACCGGCGAGTCCGCGCAGCTCGCGCAACTTACCGGCGTTGGTGGTGGCGAACAGCAAGCGAATGCTCTGCAGCGGCGTCGCAGGCCGTTTTTTGACCGGTCCACCGCCGCGCCCATGGCGTTCGCGGCGCCGTCCACCACGTCGATCTCTTCTCTTGGGGGGCCTGACCATGTTTGCTCCGAGTTGCGCCTTGTACCGGAGGGCCCCTTCCTTGACCACCATCGACCCCACCGTTACTGTCCTAGCGTTTCCACGCAACGCGAACTCGTTCACCCGAAGCCACACTTCAGTAGCCACCCTTCAGCGGTCACAATCGGCGACACAAACGCATCGCCGCATCGTCTTTCAGCAGCATCCGCGCCCTGACGACACCCCGGCCGACACAAGCTTGATGGCTACGCAGGCACTGCAGGCTCCCCAGAATATGCGTATCCGATCTACCCCTTGGACCCAGCTCGTTTTCGTCTTCACCGCGCTCGCCATGGCCGTCGCGATCGGGTGCAGCGGGCAACACCTCAAAGATCCCGACGGCGACGGTGATCGCAACCATGCGCGCCCGTTTTCGAAGATGGGGCCGACCGAGGACAAGCTGAATCCACGGGTTGGCGACAAAGAGGACTGGCGCTTCGTGCAGCCTGATCGCGCCGGACGCATGGAGATGCGCATCTCGGTGGGCAAGTGGGAAGAATCATCGCTCGCCGGGCACGTCACCATCTATACCGAGGTCGGTGATCGCATCGCTGAAAAGGCCCTTCCGACCGGCAGCGGCACGCTGAAGTTCCGCTTCGAGGTCGAGTCGGACATGAAATACCTGATTCGTTTTCGCGCGACCCGCGGCAAGGGCGAATACGCGGTCGAGGTCGATTGGGGCTCCGATCCGTGCGCGGAGTGCAGCGATAACGAGGACTGCATCGACAAGCGTTGTGTCCGACGCAGCAGCAAGCCCGCGCCCTCGGGCAACAAGTGCAAGGGCGTGCATTGTCCGTCCGGTCAGATCTGCAGCCGCAAGACCGGTCGCTGCTTCAAGCCGCGTCCCCGTTGCCCGAAGGGCCATGTCTACAAGGGTGGCAAGTGCGTCGAGAAGCTCGGACCCATCAAGGCCAAGATCATCGACGCTCGCGCGGCTGGAACCGGCTCGCTGCTCATCATCAACGTCGGCGCCAACAAGGGCGTGCGTCGGGGCGCGAAGGGCAAGGTCCTCGGTCTGCGTGGCGGCTCGTTCGTCGTGACCGATGTCTACCCGAGTCGCTCCAAGGCCCGCTGCAACCAGCCGCCGGCCAAGATCTACAGCCATCCCAACGCTACGATCCGCCGCTGATCGAGGCGTTTCGCTCGGCCGGACCTTGTCCAAACCGAACCTGCCCCTGACTCTCGTTGTCGCCGTCATATTGGCGGCGTTCGCGGCCTGTTGCGGCAAACAGAAGAGCCCGTCGACCGCGCCCCAGGGCGTCGCGAAAAAGGCTGGACAAGCCAAGACGCTGCTCGCCAGACCTCACGTCACCATCGTCGCGCTGTCCGATTGGCAGGCGATCCTCAAGCCTTGTGGATGCACCGAAGAGCTCCAACGCGGCGGCATCGAGCGCAACGCTCGGTTTCTTGCTGACCTGCGTCGCGCCGATAATTCCGTCGTCTTGGTTCACGCCGGTCGACTGCTTGTCGAAGACGAAAAACCACGCCCCCAGCAGGTCGCTCAGCGCCGTGAGCGGATGCGCACGTTTTCCGCGATCCTCGATGGCCTCGATGTCGCCGCCGTCGCGCTTTCATCGGCCGATCTGAAGGACGGCGGCGATGTCGCCACAGATCTCTATGCCAAGGCCAGGTGGCCGGTGCTCTCCGCGGCCGCCAAGCCATCGGTCGCGCGCGCCAAGAAGTCGCGGGTCGTCACCACGGCCAGCGGGGTCCAGGTCGGTATCATCGCGGTCGATGAGGGTGATTTCGCCGACACCAAGGCGCGCAACGCGTCGCTCAAGGCAATCGCGCTCAAGCTCAAGTCTGACGGCGCCAGCATCGTCGTCGCCCTAAGCAACCTCGGCATGCGCCACACCCGTCGCCTGTCTCGCGCCATCCCCGAGCTCGATGTTGTCGTTGTCGGCTCCGTTCCCGCCCGCAGCGAACCCGTCGAAGAGCTCGATCCCGACGACGACGCCTTCATCCTCCGCGCGCCACGCCACGGGGCTTACATGGCCATGCTGACCCTGGTTCCCGGCCACAGAGGGCGATGGCATGACGTCTCGCCTTTTCTCCCGGGCGCAGCGACCCGAATCAATGCGCGTCTCGTATCGGTCGACAAGGACATCAAGCGCTTTGCGGCCGGTGCCCGAAAGACGGTCGCCATGGAACGCGCGCTGCCGTTCTTCAAGAAGCAACGCCGCGAGCTCGAAAAGCGCCTCAAGGCCGCCCGCGAATCGGCCGACAAGCAGCTGCCGGACGGACGGCTCGCCGCGTACGCATCGATCGGTTTGCCCTGGTCGGCCGCCGCTGACGAGAGCGTCGAGGCGGTGGTGAAAAAGTACGACAAGCGCGTCGCTGCCATCAACGCCGAAGCCGCCAAGGACCCCGTTCCCGCCGGCAAAGACGACACCCCTTATGTCGGCTCCGAAGTTTGCCTCGCCTGCCACATCAAGGCCGCGGCATTCGTCGCAAAGGACCTGCATAGCCACGCCTGGAAGACGCTCGAAAAGGACGGCAAGACCCGCGACCTCGACTGCGTTTCGTGCCACAGCACTGCGTTTGGAAAGCCCGGTGGCAGCGCCTTTGGCAACATCGACAAGTTCTCCTCGGTCCAGTGCGAGGCCTGTCACGGTCCCGGCGGCAAACACGTCGCGGCGCCCGCCGGCGGGACCAAGAGCATGATGGTCAACAAGCCCGGCGAGTCGGTCTGCCTCGGCTGCCATACGCCCGAGCACGCGCCCCGCTTTGCATTCGAGGCCTATCGACGCCGGCTCATCGTCCCCGGTCACGGCCTCCCTGCGCCCAAGCCGTGACGTCGTACAGTCGCCGGCTACACAGAGTCCAAACCGCGACGAGCCTCGCCGTCCTCTGCGTGCTGACGGTCCATGCGACCTGCGTTTTCGGTGATGAGTTGCCGCCCGAAGACCCGTCGAGTCGACCGCCGCTGCACACGGTAAACCCGCAGCCTGAACCCCCTCGTAGCCCGATGTACACCGGCCAGTACGCGGCGATCGCGGCCGGCGGGGGCCTCTTGTTCGCCGACGATCCCACCGCACACAGCCCCGGGCTCGACGCCCGACTGGCGGCGCGATGGAGCCCCGTCCTGCAGATCTTCGACCTCGAAGCGTTTCTGGACGCTGGGCTCGTCCAACTCGGCCCCGAACGCACGGCGCAAAGACGCCTGGCCGCTGGATTGCAGCTCAACCTCCACCCATTCTTCGCCGGACTTGTCTGGAACAACGTGCTTGGGGTCATCGCCGCGGGCCTTCATGGTTTGCTCGGAGCGGACATCACGCACGTGAACGACGCCGGGTTCGGACTCCGCAAAGTCATCGGTGTGGGAGCCGACATCCCGCTGATGTCGCTGCAGGCATCGGGCGGCGTCTGGCTCACCATTCGAGCGAGCGAACGATGGCTCTCCGCCGGATCGGATGACCAAGTCGCCGGTGATCGCCGGCTTTCCGCGTTCGTCTCGTGGCGCTGGTACGACGTGCTGGGTCGATGACGTCCTATTCAGGTTGATGCAGGTCGTTGCACGGGCGGCAATTGGGCGACCCGCGGGTGGACGATTCCCTGGGTAAAATCCACCCAGATCTCCCCATTTTGGCGGCAATCGTAGCCGCGGCAAGTCATCGGGCGTTGCGCGTAAACCGAACACTGACAGCCGCTGTTGAGATGAACGCACCAGCCGTCCACGTCGCGCTTGATGAGGTACGGCTGGCCGTAGTCCCACTTGATAACGCCCTCGCCGAGATCCTGGTTGCTGAGCACGTAGCCGAGACGACAACAAGCCGCCCGGCACAGGTGGAGCCGCGATGCGCAATCGATCTTCGCGGTCGGCTGCGTCTCGTCGTACTTGTCCACGGCCGCCGCGAGCGTCGCTCGAACTTCCGGCGGTTTGCTCCGTTGCCAGTACGCATCGCGCGCCCGGATGACCGCGTTGGTGTCGATCGATCCGTCGCTCGCGAGCGCGTGGCCGAGTCCGTTGACGGTATGGGTCGCGTCCTTGGCGAGCGCGGTGTTGTTCGTCATCACCACATGACAAAAGCGGAGACCGCGCTGGACCTCGTCGCGCAGCTCCGCGATCTCTTTTTTCACGCTGTCGAGCTCTTCGGCGAGCTCGGCCGCGGTGGCGCGTTTCTTCTTGGGCTTATCGGTCATTCGTTCCTCGATTCGGCGGCTGCCAGGGCTGCGCAGCTACTCGACGCAGCCATCTTCGCCGGGGACTGGGCAGCGGAAGCGGACGTGGAAATGGTCGGCGTGTCCCCGGGCGTGGCGGATGATGCCACGTCGTACCGCGCGTCCGGCGGGAAACTGGAAGATTCGGGCGAGGACGTGCGGCTGCGTACCTCGGTCGCGCAGAAACTGGTGAAACAGGGCCTGCAGGTTGTAGTCCATGAAGATGTACTGCACGCGTCCGGTCGACAGCAGCGCGCCGATCAGCGCCCAGCTCTTTTGCACGTCGAGGTTGCCAGGGCCCATCCTGCGAAAGTGGGGGAGCGCGCGATTGTTCGACGCGAAATAGCCGATGTCGACGTCGCGTCCGGATTGATGAGACTTGTGCTTGCCGAGGCGTCCGCCGTGCTGTCGCGAGATGGCCCCGACAACCACGCGCACGGTCTTTGGATACAACGACACCACCTGCGACGACGCCCATTGCACCAGCGCCACAGTCTGATCGGTGCCCCACCCGTTGCGGTTCTTGCGCTCGTAACCGGTTCCACGGGCGGGCAATTCGCATCCGTCTAGCAGACGGCCGTTGGACGCCCGACCCTCGCTCACCGCGGCGGACTGTTTGTCGTTGGCGCACCGGGCCTTGAGCGAGACACCGTGCGTGGCGTTGGAGAACTTGGCGGTCGTGGATGGTTGTCGCTTGGGCCGCGGCCTTACAGGTTCGACGGCGCTGTCATCCACAAAATGCATCTGGTCGATGTAGCCGGAATCACGCTTTTTGACCTCGGTGCCGCCACAGCCGGATAGGGCCGTCGCGACGCCAAGCGCGAGGAGGACACGCAGACCTGTCTTCACGGCTCGCCGTCGAGGCTGATGGTGCGGACGGTCGCCCGGACGGCCGGGGCGAGCCTTGGGGCGACGCTGAATTCTCGCAGTCCGGCTGCGAGCAACGCGGGCAGGGCAGCCGGTTGCGACGCGATCTCGCCGCAGAGGGATACGCCGACACCGTGGCGCTTCCCGGCGTCTACAACGTGTCTGATCGCCCGCAAGACGGCGCGGTGAAGGCCGATGTTGGCGAGATCGGTGCCTGCCTCGTCCCGCGACCTGGCCAACGTGTACTGCGACAGGTCGTTGGTTCCGATCGCGAAGAAGTCACAGAGCGGCGCAAGGTCATCGATCAGCAACACGGCAGAGGGCACCTCGATCATCGCGCCGACCGGAATGGGATGCTGCGCCCCGTCGTCGCCCGACACATCGCACATCGCTTCTATGACCATGTCACGGACCGTCGCGACCTCTTCGGGATCGGTGACAAACGGGACCAGAATCCGCAGCGTCCCCGCATCGCTTGCCCGGCACATGGCCCGCAGCTGCTGCATCACGACGGCGCGGCGTTCCTGGACGAGGCGAATTCCGCGGCAATCGCGCAGGTTGCGAAGCTCAGCTGGCAGCTCTTCGGCGCCAAACGAGCCACCGAGATCGAGCAAGCGGACGTTGACGGGTTGCGGCGCAAAGTCGGTCAGCACCTGCCGGTAGATGGCCTCCAGTTCGTCTTCGGTCGGCAGCTCTGAGCGCCCAACATATTGATAGAACGTCCGCATCAAGCCGACACCGTGGGTGCCACTGGCGCGTGCCCGATCCGCGTCCCAGCGCAGGCTGACATTCGCTCGCAGCGTGATCGGCACACCGCACGCGGTGGTCAGCGGTCCGGATTCATCGACCCGGGACACCGTGGGCGTCGTTGTCGCCGCATCGTCATCGTGCCACGCCCGTCCGGTGTCCCCGTCGACGACCAGCACGCGGCCGTTTTGCAGCCTCGCACCGGCATCGGAGGCGCCCACGACGGCGGGCAATCCGCACGACCGACACAGAACGGCGACGTGAGACGTGAGCGATCCCTTCTCGAGCACCATCGCGGCGCCACCGCTCTCGATAAGCTCGATGGTGTCGGCGATCCCGAGGCTGTGTGCGACGGCCACGACGCCGGTTCCCGTTGGAAAACCGCGGCGCACGTCACGCCGGCCGAGCTTGTCTTGGAGCGTGTTGGCCAGCGCTTCGACGTCATGCCACCAGTCGCGCAGGTTCGGGTTTTCGAGCGCGAACATCGCGTTGCGCAGCTCATCAACTACACATTCGAGCGCCCATTCAGCGTTGCGACCATGGCGCTGGATGTGCCGATGAACGCCGCCGACCAACAACGGATCTTGCAACACGGCGCGGTGGCTCACGATCAGCGCGGTGGCGATCGACCCGGTCTCTGACGGGGGGTTGGACGCCAGCTGTGCCTCGGTGCGACTCAACTCATCGATGACAGCGGCGACTGCGGCGTCGAAACGGGCGAGCTCATCGGCTTTGTCAGCGTCGTCGATCGTGACCTGGCGAGGCCCCTTTCGCGCGTCGCGAAGGATCATGGCCGGGCCGGCTCCAAACCCTGGTGAAGCCGGCGTCCCGATGATCATGGCACCGTCGGGTTCAGCCACGTGCGCCCTTCCCGTCGAACGAATCACGCTCCTCGAAGCCGCCCGCGATCAGCTCAACCAGCGCCGCCAGCGCCTGTTCCTCGTCCGATCCGTCAACGACCAGCTCCAGCTCGGTTCCCGTGACCGCCTCGAGCATCAACAGCGAAAGGATCGAGCTGCCGTCCACTTCCTCGCCGCGGACGCGAACCCGCACCCGCGAATCGAAATTCGCAGCAAGCGCCACAAAACGGCCTGCTGGACGGGCATGCATGCCCATCGGATTGACGATACGGACGCGTTGTCGCCGCACGTTGCCTCAGCTGGAGCTCATCCGCGGCAGATCGCGGTGGCTGATGGTGACGTGGGTTCCGGCCAGGTCCTGGAGCCGATTGGCCATGGTCTGTGCGAGCGCGACGGATCGGTGCTGACCGCCGGTGCATCCGATGGCGATCGTAACCAGCGCGCGTCCTTCGCCGCGGTGCAACGGCAAACTGTGGTTGAGCAGCTGCAGCATGTGACCGAGCAGATCTGCGCCGCCCGCGGTGTCCAATACGTACTCGCGCACGTCATCGTCGAGTCCCGTCTTGGGCCGCATCTCGGGCACGAAATGGGGGTTGGCGAGGCATCGGGCGTCGAAAACGTAGTCCGGGTTGCGGGGCAAGCCGTGTTTGAAGCCGAAGCTCATCACCGACACGACCATCTCGGCGCCGCCGGAGTCGCCAAATAGCGCCTGCACCCGCGCCTTGAGCTGGTGGATGTTCAGCTCGCTGGTGTCGATGACGAGCGTTGTCCGGTTACGCATCGGCGCCATCTGGGTCCGCTCACGCCGGATCGCTTCGACGATCGTGCCGTCGCTGAGCACCGGGTGACGCCGCCTTGTCTCCGCGAACCGACGCACGAGCACGTCATTGGAGCAGTCCAGGAAGAGCAGCCGGACGTCGATGCCGCGGCCGCGCAAGGCCGCCAGACCGGACTCGACCTCGCCGAGAAACTCGCCGGCACGCACGTCGATTCCGACAGCGACGGGACGCGGATCGCCGCTCTTTTCCATGGCTTCGTGCAGAGACGGAAGCAAAGAGGCAGGGAGGTTGTCGACGCAGAAATAGTCGAGGTCTTCGAGCACGCGCAACGTGGTCGTTCGCCCAGAGCCGCTGATGCCCGTGACCACGACCCAGGGATTGCCGGCGAGCGCGGCGGGAGCGTTCAAAGTGCGCCCTCGACCTCGCCGATGTAGCGGCAGACTTGTTCGGGGGTGGCGATCTCGAGCAGCTGTTCCCGGACCGCCGTCGACCGTACGAGGCGCGCGACGCGGGCGAGGATGCGAAGGTGCAGCGCCTGGGCGTTCTTGGGGGCCAGGACGACCAACATCAAGGTGACGGGTTCGCCGTCTACGGAATCGAAGTCGACGGGCCCGCTGGTCCGAAACATCGCGATGCACGGCTCGCTGAGCGCCGCCGAGGACGCGTGTGGAATCGCGATTCCAGAACCCACGCCCGTCGAAGCGAGGCTCTCCCGGGCGACCAGCAGGTCGGTGATCTCGGCGGCGTCAAGCCCGTCGATCAACGCCTCCAAACAGCGGCCGGCGCCCTGCAACAACTCGGCCTTGGAGTCGCCTCCGAGGTCAAGGACCACGTGGCGCGGCGAGAGATAGGTGCTCAGCTGGACCATGTTCGCCCCCGAATGGCGTGCGCGTTGCTGGAACATGTCGTTGCTTCGTGAGGATCGTCAGCGTTTACCGCTCGACGAAGGTTGGATCGGATCAGAACACCTGCCGACGCCGCGACGACGACGGTATACTGAGGGCTTCGCGATACTTGGCAACCGTGCGCCGCGCGATCGACATACTGCGGCCGGGTATCAGGTCGCTCAACTCGCGTTCGTCACAGTCGAGTCGACTCAGCAGCGCATCGCGGTCCCACTCGCCCTGGAGGATCTCGGCGATCTCCTGGTCGGAAAGCGGCGCACGGCCCTGTTCAGCGTCGATTAGCTTGGCGATCCAGTGCTTGACCGCCTCCGACGCCATGTCCTGGCCGGTGTTGGTCTGGATGCGCGCGTTGAAAAAATACTTCAGCTCGAAGATGCCCTGCGGTGTGTGCACGTATTTGGCGGTCGTCACGCGTGACACGGTGCTCTCGTGTAGCCCGCAATCCTCGGCCACTTCGCGTAACACGAGCGGTCGAAGCGCCTTGACCCCGCGCTCGAGGAATGGCCGCTGAAAACGCATGATCGACTCGGTGACCCGCTGAATCGTGCTCTGTCGCTGGTGGATGGACCGAATCAGCCACGTCGCCTGGCGCATCTTCTCCTGGATGTAGTCCTTGGCTTCGCTGCCGTGCCCTTCCATCAGCGCGTTGCGATAGAACTTGGACAACCGCAGCTTCGGCATGCCGTTTTCGTTCACGACAACCGTGTAGTCGTCGCCGACCTGGTGCACGTACACGTCGGGCGTGATGTAGCTGGCGTTGTCCCCGGTGAATTCGCGGCCGGGTCGCGGCTCGAGCGTGGATAGCAGATCAAGAAGCTCGCGAACCTCGGCTTTGGTCGCCTTGAGATCGCGGAGAATGGGCGCTTCTTTGCGCTTCTCGAGGTGTTCGAGGTGCTTTTCGATCAGCCGATGCAGCTTGGTGTTGTCGGGGTGTACGACACGCGCCTGGACAAGCAACGACTCGCGCAGATCCCGGCACGCGATCCCCAGCGGCTCCATCTGTTGGATGCGTTCGAGCACCGACCGGACGGCAGACGCCTTCACCTCGTGGCGTTCGGCGATCGCGCGGGTCGAGTTGCCGGGCACCCGCGTCGTCTTGCAGCCGCGGCCTTCCGAGTCGCGGGTCCAACCGTCCATCTCGTCATCGGTCAGCCAGTAGAGCACCAGCTGGTTTCGACCGTCCTGGGACTCGATGCCCTGCACGTCCGCCTTGCGCCGCAACAACCGTCGTCCCGCGTCCGAGCCGCCGCTGATGACCAGCTGCGCGGGTCGAAAGTAGCCGTCGTCGTCGAGGTTGCAGATGATCTCGATCGCGATCTGCCGTTCGAGGTCGTCGAAATCGGTGACGCCCGCTTGCTCCAACAGCATCTCGCCCAGGGTCGCGCCCTTGGACAACGTCTGTGACAGCGGAGGCAGCTCGTCGTCACGTCGATAGGATGTGCGGCCCTCACTTGGGCCTTTGGCGAGCTCGGCGAAGTACTGCTGCCAGTCGATTTCCTGGCGTTCCTTGCTGCTGCGCTCGGTTGCGTCGAAGTTGGTGACCTCGCCCTCGCCGCCGGTCACGACGCTGCCGGCCCCGGTGCTGTCCTGCGTGCTCTGTTCCTCGAGCAGCGGGTTCTCCATCAGCTGTTCGCGCATGGTTTCAAGCAGTTCGCCGCGCGACAACTGGAGCAAACGAATCGCCTGCTGCAGTTGCTGGGTCATCACCAAGCGCTGTTCGAGGCGCTGGGCGATGTGCAGGCTTTGCTTGAAGTCCATCAGGTCGGTCCGCATTTCAATGACGCAATTATTTGAAAACAATCAAGAAAACATCATTCACATGGGGTTTGGTACTACCCCTGCATGCGGCGATGATAAGGTGCCAACGCCCCCCTCACAAGATCGTTCGACGAGATCGCGATTCCGCTGGCATCTGCCACCGCATCACAGCGTCTTTGACGGCACCTCACCTTGACAGCGGCGCGATGGGTGCTTGGTTTGGCCACGGCTGGCGCGGCACGCATGGTTGGTGCAGCATCCGCGCGGGGCGCGCTTCGTCCCCAACTAGAAGTGGAGCAGTGCATCGATAAGAGTGCCTGTTCCGTGGTCCGATCGGAGTGATACGGTGTCCAAGCGTGACTTCTACGAGGTGCTCGATGTCGGCCGCGACGCCGACGCCTCGACGATCAAGAAAGCGTTCCGCAAGCTCGCGCTGAAGTATCACCCCGATCGCAACCCCGATGATCCCGCCGCGGAAGAGAGCTTCAAGGAGGCCGCCGAGGCCTACGAAGTGCTCAGCGACGCCGATCGCCGCGCTCGCTACGACCGATTCGGCCACGCCGGGATGCAGAGCCAGGGCTTTGGCGGTGGCGCCAACGTCGACGACATCTTCAGCCACTTCGGCGACATCTTTGGCGACATCTTTGGCGGCGGCCGGCGCTCCCGAAACCGCGCAGCCCGGGGTGCCGATCTTCGCTACGACCTCGAGATCACCCTCGAAGATGCCGTCGCGGGATGCGAACGCTCCGTCGAGCTGCCGCGGATCCAGGACTGCGGGACCTGCGACGGCCAAGGCGTCAAGCCCGGCGCCGAGCCGTCAACGTGCGGCCATTGCGGTGGCCGTGGCCAGGTCAGCCGATCGCAGGGACCGTTCATGTTCTCCATGACGTGCCCGGCATGTGGTGGCGCCGGTCGCTCGGTCGCCGATGCAGATCGATGCGCCGATTGCGGAGGTAGTGGCAAGGAGCGCGTCGTGCGCACCGTCACCGCACGAATTCCACCGGGCGTGGACACCGGGACGCGCCTGCGACTATCCGGCGAGGGGGAATCTGGCGAGCGAGGTGGCCCTGCCGGCGATCTCTATGTCGTCCTCGTCGTGACGCCCCACGATCGCTTTGAGCGCAACGGCGACGATCTGCACACCGAAATCACGATCGACGTCGCAACTGCGGTCCTCGGCGGCGAGGTTGAGGTCGTCAATATCGAAGGTGCACCAGAGCGCGTTCGGCTGCCCGCCGGAGTGCAACCGTCCGAAAGGGTACGCATTCGGGGCAAGGGCGTGCCGCACCTCAACGGAAACGGCCGCGGCGACATCTACGCGCACGTCCGGGTACGCATCCCCAAGAAGCTGGACCGCAAGCAAAAGCAGCTGTTTGAAGAGCTCGCCGAAACGGAACTTTGACGCACGGCGGCGAACGAAGGGCACGGATCTGGACGCGGGTGACCGCGACGCTCGAATTCCTCGTTGACAGCGGGCCTTCGATGCGCATACTCAGCCGCCCCTCGCCACCGTCTTGCGTGCGCGTCGGGCCTCACGAACAAGCGACCGATAGCCATTTGATACGGTCCGGAGTTGGCGATGAACACCGTCAAGATCGAAGTTAAGCCGCGTTTCACCGCTGGCACCGCCGTCGCCAAGAAGATCCGACGCGCCGGGCTCATTCCCGCAGTCGTGTATGGCGTGGGTACCGCGAATCGGTCGGTCGCCCTCGACCCCAAGCCGCTCGCCCGCGCGTTCAATGATTCGTACGGCCGCAACCAGCTCTTCGACGTCAGCGTCAAGGGCGAGTCCGGCGCCTTCCTCGCGATCGCGCGGATGATCCAGATCGACCCGGTGTCGCGTCGCCTGCAGCACGCGGACCTCATGGTGGTCAAGCCCGATAGCGCCATCACCGTGTCCGTGCCGGTGAACCTCGTAGGGCGTTCAGCCGGCGTCAAAGCAGGTGGCCGCCTCAACTTCACGCGCCGTCGTATCCAGGTCGCTTGCACGCCCGAGACGCTGCCCACCGGCATCGATGTGCAGATTGTTGACATGCAGATCGGCGACGCCGTCATGGTCCAGGACCTCACATTCCCGGCCGGCGTCACGCCCATCTACAAGAAGGCCTACAAGGTGCTCGACATCGTCCAGCCGAAGGGTGAACTCGAGGAAGAGGGCGAAGAAGGCGAAGAGGCAGTGGAAGCCGAAGCCGAAGAGTAGTCTTTCGGCCAACTACCAGTCGTCTGGCCATTTTGCCGGTCGGTCCGTGCGACCGTCCTGCCAGCGACTTTGACATCATCAACTACCGCATCGGGCCAGCCTCATGAGCGCTGAAGCCGTCGTCGCCGCAGTTGGGCTGGGCAATCCTGGTCCCAAGTACGCCGCGACGCGCCATAACATCGGCTTCCTTGTCGTTGACGAGCTGGCGCGCCGGGCCGGTGTTACGTACCACGGCAAGTTCAAGAGCGAGGTCGGCAAGGGCATCATCGCCAACCGCGACCTGTGGCTGCTCAAGCCGCAGACGTTCATGAACCTCAGCGGGGACGCCGTGCAGCGTTTCGCGGCGTTCTACAAGCTGAACGCGCCGCAGCTCATCGTCATCCACGACGAGATTGACCTGCCGTTTGGCGAGCTTCGCATCAAGGACGGCGGCGGCCACGGGGGCCACAACGGCTTGCGTTCGATCATCCAACGGACGGGAGATCGCGACTTCGTGCGCCTCCGAGTTGGCGTGGGACGACCTCAAAAGGGCGACCCGGCTGACTACGTGCTTTCGCCGTTTTCGCGCGATGAACAGGCCCTGCTGTCGACACTGATCGACCGCGCTGCCGATGCGGTAACTCTCGTCGTCGCCGAAGGCATTCGGCCGGCGATGAACCAAACGAACGGTCGTCTTTCCGTCTGACTCGCGTCCTGCGAGTTGGCGATTCACCGCTTCAACGTATCCGGGTGGTCCGGGTACGGTCTTTTCACTCCTCGCCCGCGGCAGCAGTCCGGGGGCGAACGCGGCATCCCTGCAGGGACCGCGGATCCAAGGGGAGGAGCCATGATCCTGGCTCGGTCTTACGAGACCATCCTGATCGCCAAGCCCGATTTTGACGGGGAGGCGTTCGAAAAACTCCATAAGCGCCTGTTGAAGGTGATCGATACGGAAGGCGGCCTCGAGCTCAAGCTCGTGGACTGGGGACGTCGTCGTCTCGCCTACCCGATTGAGAACCACCGCAAAGGCAACTATTTCTACTTCGGCTTCATCACGAACCCGGCCGCCATCAAAGAGATGCACCGCCAGATTCGTTTGTCGCCCGAGGTCATCCGCCACCAGACGATCGCGCTGTCCAAGACGCTGCCGCTGCCCAAGTTCGACATCGAGAGCGAGCGGGCCCGCGTCGTCGCCATGACACCCGACGCGCAGGACGAGGATGACCGTGAACGTCGCGATCGCCGTGACCGCCGCGATCGTCGCCCGCCGCGTGATGGTGACAGGGGTGACCGCAAGCGTGATTCCCGTGATTCGCGTGATTCCCGTGATTCCGCGCCCGCTCCGGAGGTGAAGGCATGAAATCGACTCGCCGTCGTCGCTTTGGCCGTCGCAAGATGTGCCCATTCTGCGCCGACAAGACCATGTACATCGACTACAAGACACCGAGCATGCTCAAGCGCTTCATTTCCGAGCGCGGCCGCATCGTTCCCCGTCGCATCAGCGGAGTTTGCGCGCCCCACCAGCGCCGCCTCCAGGAAGCGGTCAAGCGCGCGCGCGTCGTTGCCTTGATGCCCTACAGCTGCGCTGGCGTGGATTAGGAGGTAGAAATGCGACTCATTCTTCGCGAAAACGTGCCGAATCTCGGCAAAATCGGTGATGTCGTTGACGTCGCCAATGGCTATGGCCGCAACTACCTGCTTCCGCGCAAGCTCGCCCTGTTGGCGAACGACCGCAACGTCAAGCAGCTGGAGCACTTCCGGCGTGTGACCGCCGTCCGCTTGGAGCGTGCCCGCGTGGCCGCTTTGAGCGTGGCTGAGCGTCTCGGTGGGCTCAAGCTCAACGTCGTCAAGCACGCGGGTCTTGGTGGCAAGCTCTACGGCTCGGTCACCAACCGTGAAATCGCCGACCTGCTCGGCGACAACGGCTTCGAGGTGGACCGGCGCGACATCAAGATCAGCGACTCGATCCGCAGCGTCGGCGACTACACCGTCAAGGTGGAGCTGCACGCCGACGTCGTGGTGGACGTAGCGGTTCATGTCGACGCCAGCGAGATCAGCCAGCTCGAAGCGAAGGCGGAAGAAGAAGCCGCCAACGCCGAAGTTGCCGTCGATATCGCTCCGCTCGAGGACGTCGAGATGGATCTCGACCCTGAGCTGCTCGACAAGCTGTAGCGAAACAAGAAGCCGACGCGCCGCGCGCGGCTCCAAAGCAAATCAACACCGGTCACGTGTTCGCGCGTGGCCGGTGTTCATTTTTGCCGGGTTCGACGCGCTATTGCCCGCCCTGGTCGCGGGTGGCGAGCCCGACATTGCGGACGCCTATGTCGTGCAGGTGGGCGATGATGTCCATCACGCGCTGATACGTGAGCTTGCTGTCGGCTTCGATGCGGACCTGCAGCTTCGGATTCTTGGCGAGTCGTTCAAGAACATCGGCGGTCAGCGATCTCTTGTCGGTCGCCTTGCCATCGGCGAACAGGTTTCCGTCCGAGTCAACTTGCACGACGACTTCGCCAGCCGGCGTCTTGTCGGCCTTGGTGTGGCCGGTCGGCAATGCGAGGTCGATCTGGCTGGCCGCGGCGTCATTGCGGCCCTGTTCGATGAACGCAGCCGACGACACCATGAAGACGATCAGCAGCGCGAAAACCACGTCCACCAACGACGTCAGATTGAGCTGAACTTCGCCGCCGTCCAGGTCGCCGTTCAGGCCGTCGTGCCACGGTCCCATCAGTCGCTCGCTCCGCCGCGATTGCCTTGCGCCTCGGTGTTGACGCCAAGCCGGGACAGTTGGTCGGCCACTTCTTCGATCAGCAGCTGGACTTCCAACACCGCCGAGCGGAGCCGCGCCCGCAAGAAGGAGTGCAGCAAGACGATGACCACCGCGACGACGATGCCAGCGGCGGTCGTGATCAAGGCCTCCGCGACGCCCACGGAAACCACATCAAAGCCTGCGCCGCCCTTTTCACCGATGTCCCGCAGCGCTTGCATGATGCCGAGAACGGTGCCGAGCAGTCCGAGGAACGGCGCCATCGTGCCCAACGAAGACAGCAGCCCCAGGCCGCGTCGCAACCGCAATATCAGCCGCCGGGCCTCGCGTGACATGGCCCGAAAAATGTCGTCACGGTCGGCGTCGCGCATCGCCAGCTGCACGCCTCGGCCGAGCACGGGGGCCAGGTTGTGGCCGGCGTCGGTGCAGTGCGTCAGCAGTGTCGGAACATCCGCGTGCGCCGCGGCGTCGCGTACACGTCCGGTGAGAGAACGAATCTCCGGGACAAGACCGCGCAATGTCAGCAAACGCTCGATGAACAGGCCGATCCCGAGCAGCGCCAAGCACGCGATCGCGACCATGGTCGGGCCGCCGCGCTCAAATAGTCCGAGTACTTGTTGCATGGGCATTCTTCGGCCGCGTCGTCGGCCGACGGGAGGATAGCAGAGCCGCGCGTGGCCGACACCGGCGTCGGCGTGCACGCATGCACCACTGCGGTGCGACGGCGATGGGCCGTCTGTAGCGAAACACCGCAGGCCGCGGCAAGATGCCCGGGCGCGCACATCGGCGCGTCATCACAAGCAGGCGACAACGAACCCATGCAACGACTCTCCGGCTTTCCGTTCGCCCCGTGGTTTCTCGACCGAATCAAGACCGCGAGGCGGATCGCGCTGATGACCCACCTCGGTCCGGACGCCGATGGACTCGGCAGCCAGGTGGCGTTCGCCGCGGCCGCAAACGCGGCGGGTCGTGACGTGATCATCGTCAATGAAGATGCGCTTCCTGATCGCTACGGCTGGCTGGATCCCGACGGCTCATTTGGCCATTTTGAGCGCGATCACGGCCGACTCGAAGACGTGGATCTCGGCATCGTCTTCGACACCCACACACCGGCGCGAGCTGGCCGGCCATTCACCGCGCTGAGCGACCGCGGCGTGGATGTGCTCGTCTTTGATCATCATGCTGTCACGGCCGACGCCGACGTCCAGGGGGTGGTGGCGACCGAGTTTTCGTCGACCGGCGAGCTCTGCTACCGACTCCTGCAGGCGCTCCAATGGCCTGTCGGCGTTGATTCGGCACGCGGCATCTACGCCGCGATCAGCTTTGACACCGGCTCCTTTCGGTTTCTCCGCAACCAGGCGAACACGATGCGCGTGGCGGCCGAGTTGTTGGAAACCGGCCTCGACACCAACCCGATCCAGGAGGCGCTGTTCGCCAGTCGCCCCGCGGATGAGACCGTGCTGCTCGGACGCATCCTCGAGCGCATCAAGTTCAACCCGGACCGCCGCATCGCATGGGTGATCACACCATCGGAGTTGGGCGACGGCCTCAACGTGGGACGCGACGCGTATGGAGTGGCGATTCCGTTTGTCGTTGGCATCGAAGGTGTGCTCGCGGCGGCCATGCTCAAGCCGGGGCGCGAAGCCGGCGAGTGGAAGCTGTCGCTGCGATCGAAGACCGCCGTCAAGGTCGGGCACATCGCCGTGGCGCGCGGTGGTGGCGGGCACGCGCACGCTGCTGGTGCGACGCTGGTCGGCGACCCCGAAGAGTTGATGCGCGAAGTTGTCGCAGAGATCGAGCTGGCCCTGGAGGCCGCGTGAGCGAGGACGTCGACGATCCCGTCATCTGCTTTTGCAACGAGATCCGCTTGAGCGCGATCGTCGTAGCGCTCGACGACGGCGCGGTCACGCTGGCCGACATATTCGACGCAACGTGGGCCGGCTGCGGACCGTGCGGTGGCAGCTGTCAGCCCGATCTCGTCGCCATCGTCAGCGACTACCACGGTATTGAACTCGACGCCGTCCGCGGGGGCACGGGATGACGCGCCAACGGTCGCGCGAGCTGGCCACCCCCAAACCGAACCTCCCCGGCAAACGGGGCGTCCTCCTCACCGACTCGGAGCGGATGCCGCTGCAGGCCGCCGTTGACATGCTGGTGCTCACAGTTGCGACCGAACAACGGACGGGGCCGGTCTTGGACCGCGAGCTGGCGCGGATCACGATGCGGCTGCAAGAGGCAGCTGGTTGCCGTGATGGCGCCACGCGTCTGACGCGCTCGGCGATCGAGGCGCTGGCAGGGATCGGACCGGTGGGTGGGCTCTCGGCCGCAGCCGCCCAGCACGCCGGTGAGCTCGCCGCCATCTTGGTTGATCATGGCGATACGTCCGACGCGACGTGGTTGACCGAGCTCGTGTTGGCCGCTCCCGATCAACTGTCGTCGGCGATCGGCCACGAGGTCGGGCGCTTGTTGCGTTCCGAGGCACTGCGCCCGGCGGTCGCCGAGGCAGGCCGACTTTGGTTGGCGAGCGGGCGGGCCACCTGGCGGGAAAACGATGCGGCGACCGGTCGTGACGCGTTCTTCAGCGCGATGGCGTTGCGGCTCGCCGAGGCGGGTCACGTCGACCAGGCGTACGACGTCGCCGAAGCGTGGCCTCCGATGCGCACGCCTCTCAAACGCTTCGTCGAGCTCGTTTGCGCCGCGGGCAAGCCCGACAGGCTCGTGGACCTGGCCAAGCGCTACGATTCAGACGGTCTTCTGCATCGCGCCCTCATCCAGGCACTCACAGCCGCGGCCGGCACGTCCGACAGCGGGTCGAAAAAGGCAGCTGCGGCGCTTTTCGCCATCGCGCCGACCCTCGAAAACGCCGCCCGGATGCCTTCCAAACCCGACGGAGGCACGAATCCGAACACTTTCGCGCTGATCGAGAACACGCTCATCCAACGCGACGCTCCCGACGCTGTCACGCACATCCCCGACGGGCCCGCGGGCCGGGACCTCATGCTCGGTCTGATCGAGCGATTCCCCAACCGCGGACGCACGATGAAGGCCATCGTGAGGCGCCTGGATCGCGCCGATCCCATCGTGGGCTTCGAAGCGCGCGCGACGTGGTTGACCGCGACCATCAAGACATGGCCGGGATCGGTGTCAGCGACCCGCTTGCGCTCGATGCTCAAGGCGCTTCGAACCGCCGCGATCAAGGCCGGCGAACCCGCGCTCGCGGAGGCCGTTATCGAGACGCTGCGGACCAATCACGACGAGCCAGCCCTGCTGACCATCTTGCGCTGAGTAACCCGCCCTCATCAGAAGACCGGGCCAAACCGTTCAGGGCTGCTGGCACATCGGTGGCTTCATGTCCACGTCGCACGTCAGCCCGGCGTGGCAGGGCTCAGCCCCGGCTCCTTTGCACGGAGCACCCGTGTTGCCCGAACACCAGGGTTTGCCGTCCTCGCCGCCGCGCAGCAGCCAGAAATCGTCGCTCCCGGCGCCGTTCAGTTCGGTGCTGCCGATCGCCGCGTACTCGTCGTTCGCGATGGCGATCGCGGTCCCTTCAGCTTTCCAGGCGCGGCCGTAAGTCGCCTCCCAGAGCAGCTTGCCCTCCGAATCGATGCGCAAGAGCCACACTCCGCCTGGCAATGTCTGTTCGGACGTATGACGGCCCACAACGATCACGCTGCCATCGGACAATCCACCCATCGCACGGGGTTCATCGCTGCCCTCGCCGCCGTACGTCTGGTCCCACAGCAGGTTGCCTTGCTTGTCGAGCCGCAGCATCCACAGGTCCGCTTCTCCTGCGCCTTTGCTGCGTGTCGTCGCAGCTACGAGATACCCATCGCCGGCGGTTACGACGCTGTGTCCTTCGTCATCCAGCGGGCCGCCGTGACGCTGTTCCCACAACTTCTCGCCGTCCTTGTCGGCGGCATGGACCCAGACTTGGCGCCCCTCGCCGCTGACCACCGCGGCCGAGAAGCCTGCCGTGATGATGTCGCCGTCCGCGCGCTCGACCAGGCCCTCGCACGTGTTCTTTCCGTCGCTGCCGATCGTGCGCGACCACACCTCGAGCCCGTTTTCGCCGATCTTCCAGATGCGACCCTTGCGCTTGGCTTTCTCGTGTTTGGTCGTGTACCGCGTGCCCACGACGACGAAGCCTTTACCGGATGCGATTGCGGCGTGCGGCGTCTCGAAGCCGTCGGCCGGCAGCTTGGTCGCCCACGACCGCGACCACTTGTCCTTGCCATCGACGCCGATCAGCGTGCCGGTGACGTCATCATCCACCACAAGCGCGTCGGTGCCCGATGCGGTGACAACCTTGGCGACCTTGGCCTTGAGTGACTTCGCCCATCGGGTTGCGCCCTGCTCGTCGACCGAGACGACCCACGCCGACGCCGGTCCGCCCGATGCGTTGCTGCCCACCATGACGGTGCCGCCGTCGGACGTGATCGCGACACCAAACCCATTGTCCTGGCCCGTGCCACCGAAAGTCGCCCGGTAGCGCTTGGGGTTCTTGGGGTCTTTGCAGGGGTCGACCTTGGCCTCATTGCTGTCACCTTCGTCGCCGTCGCCGTCATCGCTGCCGCATCCGGGCAGGCTCAAGACAACGAACAGGCCGGCGACCAAGAGCGCGGCGCCGTCGCGGCAACGGTGCGGATTCATGCGGCGGTTCCCACTTCATCGGGCGGCGGAGCCATCGACTTGATGCGATCGTCGGCCTCTTCGGCGGCTTCCAGCGCACGTTTTCGCGCAGTTTCGTCCGGCTCTTCCGCATAGCGGGCCTGATCATAACCTGTCGCGAACCGGGCGATCGCGTCGCCGGCGGCTGCATCGTGCGCCCTCACGCGCACAGCGACAAGATGCCACGTCTCCCACCGTTGCCGCTCCATCCCGTGACGCCGCAAACGACGGTCGATCCGCGCCACGACCGCATGGATGCGTCGATCGAAGACCTCGCGGCCCCCGCCTCGCCGTCGCATCACGAACCAGCGAATGATCCATGCGAGGGCGATCAGGCCCACCAGCCATGGCAGCAAATCCAGCAGAAACTGACCGGGAGGCGGCCCATCGCGCTGTTCCGCGGGCCCATTGAAGCGCCGCTTGGACGTGTTGCTGCTCTTGAGGTTGAAGCCCTTGCCGATCTTGCGAAGGCTGCGGCCGATGTCTCGGAAGACGCCGACCTGACGCTCCAGGTCGTATTCGACGACCCAGGTGTACCAGGCCATGGACGCGCCATCGACGAGCCGCCGCATGTTCGCCACCAACCCCTCGGTGAGCGGTGCCAATTGGCCCGACGGCGGCGTGGGATCGAAGGTCTGCCAGCCGATTGCCGGGAAATAGACTTCGACCCAGCTGTGGGCATCGCCCTGGCGGATCATCCGGTAGTTGCCAAATCCATTGAACTCGCCACCGACAAAGCCGTTGACGACGCGCGCGGCGTGCCCGTTGGCCCGCATCATCAGCACCATGGACGTGGCGAAGTACTCGCAGTGACCCTTCTTGATGCCAAAGAGGAAGTCGGCCAGGGGCGCTTTTTCGTCGTGGCCACCGTCGAGGCTGTAGGTCCAGCGGCGTTGCAGTTGCGCTTCGACGGAGCGCGCTTGGTCATAGAGGCTGTCGGACTTGCCCTTCAGCTCGGCGGCCAGGGTCTTGATGCGTGGATCGAGGCCCGGCGGAAGCTCTTGCCATCGGTCGGAGACCCAGCGTGGCAATTTGCCGCGACTCTTGCGCAGGAGCTTGGCGCGCTTGCTTTCGCTGATCGGCTCGACCGCCGCGACCTTGTAAACGAGCGCAACGTCGGTCGGCGCGCGGAACGAAAGGTCACCGGCGAGCGTCTGGGCGACGCGTTTCTTGCGCCCTCGGAGCGAGTCGTATTGGCTGTCCAGGAACTCGACCCACAGCGGCCGTGGGGGCGCAAAGAGGACCTTGTTGTCGGCCGAAAAAGGCTCGAGATAAAAGCGCGTGGTGTAGGTCTTCTCGTGACCGGCATACGGCCCCGGTGTTCGCGGGACTGCGTAGCGATCGCCGTGATGGAGCAGCACCCATTCCGGGTCGTCGATGCGCTGCCACGCGTGGGAATTGGGTTCGTAGCGGTCGAAGCTGACGCCGCGCACGCGGACCGGCTTGAGCAACCGATCCGGGTCGTCGGGGAACGTCACGCGCATGACTACCTGCGCCGATGTCTTCAGCTTGCCGAACCCGCCGAGCTTCACCTTGTCCGAGAAACCCACGACCGCCTGCGATGAGCGTGTCCTGGCGAGGAAAAAGCCCATACCGAGGCGCGGAAACAGGAAGAAGAACAACATCGAGACGCCGAGCACGCCCAGCGCCATGACCGAGGACGCGAACAAGAAGGCGCCGCCGATGAGCCGCCGTCGGCGCCAACGCAAGGTCTCGGCCGGGATCGGCGATTCGGGCAGCGGGTCGGGCGGCGGCGGGTCGAATTTGCGGCGCCAGTTCCACGGCAGCCACCAGGTGACTTGCTCTTCGGGTGGCAGGAGATGTTCGGGACCGGTGCGCGTCTGGACCTCGATCTCGCGCACCAGGTGCAACATCGTCAGCGCCCAGATGGCGAGCACGGCATAGATCAGAAAACAGATCGCGAACGTCAGGCTCGGGTGCATGACGGCGGCGACCAACATCAGGAGGAAGCTCAGCGCGTATAGCTGCAGGTAATCTTTTGAGAACCTCCGCTGAAACAGCCGGCTTACCGTCATCAACAGCGCGAACTCGACGGCGCGGTGAAGGGGCTCGCCAGCGTAGTACCACCACGCAAACAGCGCCCCGAACGCGACGAACAGAAAGACCGTCCAGATCCGGGCAACGTGAGGCTGCGGGGGGCCATCGGTGCGACGGGGCAACGACGCGAGCCACGCAACTCCGAACAGACTGGGCGTGATCCAGCCGAGCTCGCCGCTGAGCGCCACCGCCAGGAACGCGACCCCGACCAGGCCGTACGAGACGATGACGAAGCTCCGCTCGAAGCTCATGCGGCGCCCCGTGAACGGTTGTCATGGGTGATGGTCTTTTCAATGCCGCCGCGACTATCGAGCTGGAATTCCACGGCGGGTGGCGCGCCCTCGAACGTCAAGTCGTCACGCGCCGTCCAGCGGACCAGCCATGCTTCGCCGCTCGTGGATGCCAGCGCTCCGGACCATCGCAGGGCGCCGCGCGCTTCGACCGTAGCCTGGATTGCGTCCGCTTCTCGGCATTGTCGCAGCCAGGTTTCGTCGTTCGCGGGCCAGCCGGCGGGCGGTCGGCGGTCGGCGCAGGTGAGCTCGGCGAGGTGACGACGGATTCGGCGCAGATGTCCCGCGCTTCCGTCGTGATCGGCGGCCGCTGGAACGACGCCCTGGAGAGTGCGCAGACCCACGCTCATGTCCGCGGCGAGCAGCGACCTGGCGATCCCGGCCACGGTGGCGCACGCGCCGTCGATCACGTGCGGATCAAGATGTGGATCGAGGCGCGCATCGTGGAGGTCATCGGGCGCGACGTGGGCGAAGTGGAGCATCACGACCCGCGTCGCCTCCGCTTCCCATTCTCGTGCGATCAGCCGATCGCGCCGCGCCGAGACCTTCCAGTGGATGTCGCGCAATGCATCGCCCTGGCGCGCTTCTCGCAGCCCGCGAAACTCGCCGCCATGGCCGAGACGCCGGCTGCGCTGAACCTCGCCGCGATCACCGAGCCCACGGGCCTTCAGATCGACATCGGCGACGGGCGGAAGCACCAGCAGATCGGCTGGATCGTCAAAGATCCGAGATTTTCGCGCGAATCCAAACGGGTAGCGCGTCGACATACGCAGGCCGCTGGTCTGCATGGGCCCCCGAAAACGCGGCTGCACCACCTGGAAACACTGGCCTTTTTCACCGCCGCGCAGGTGCAGTATGTAGCCCGGGCGCAACATCAGGGCGTCTTCGTCGGCGACCTCGGCGACCTCGATGTTGAAGGCACCGCTGCGCTTGGGGTTGTCCACTTCGACGCGGAGCAGGGCCGATTCTCCCGCGACCAATTCCCTGGGATAGACCCGCTTGAGCTTGAGGCCGCGCAGGGTCCACTCCGACAATATCCCCGAGATCGTGATGACGCTGATCAGCAGACTGAGCACCAGGTACAGCAGATTGTTGCCGGTGTTCACCGCGCCGATGCCGAGCAGCAAGGTGATGGCGATCATCCACTTGCCGTCGCGCGTGACTTCGAGTTTGCGTGGCAGCACACGGTTGCTGCGGCCGATGGTACGGAGAACCCCGATTTTGCGGCGCATGGCGCGTTTGACGTATTGGCGCCGCCAGCGAAGGAGCTTGGCATCTTCAGGGTTGAGCGCAGCTGCCATCGGCGTCCCTCACGACCTCATCTTTACTGTGTTCGTAAGACCGAATACAACCGCCGCATTCCTGTCCGCATTCCGGAGCGATAGATGGCCCCGACGATCGAGCTGCGCACCTACACCTATATCGACAGCCTGCAGCCACAAACGGCGTCGTTCGTCGCGACTGTGGCGCGCGGTTATCTGCCCCTCGACGGTCAGGCCGCACTGCTCATAGAGGTCTCGCCCGGCATGGGCATCAACCGCGTGACCGACACGATCCTCAAGCAAACCGCGGTGATCCCCGGCATGCAGGTCGTCGAGCGCCGCTACGGAATGCTCGAGGTTCACCACGACGACAAGGGCCAGGTGCGCGCCGCCGGCGAAGCGGCCTTGGACTTCTACGACATCAACGAAGAAGACCGTCTCAAACCCGTGGTTCGCACCGCGCAGACGATCACCGGTCTGGACGGACACCAGGCGATGTTGATCAACCGCATGCGCCACGGCGACATGATCCGCACCGGCGAGACGCTGTACCTGCTCGAAGTTCATCCGGCGGGTTACGCGCTGATCTGCGCCAATGAGGCCGAGAAACGAGCGGATATCCGCGTGCTCGAGTTCATCACCTTCGGCGCTTTCGGGCGTCTTTGGCTCGGCGGGGACGAGGAGTCGATCGCGCAGGCCGACGAGGCGATTCGCGGCGTGCTCGAGACGATCTCCGGCCGTGAAAATTCGGGGAGTTAGCCCCGTCAATCAGCTTTGCGACGCGGCGACTACTCTTGCCTCTTCACCACTTCTGGCGACCAGAAGCCGCTGTCCGTCGCGGTCGCCTCGATCGTCTTGACGCCGATGCGTAGCCGCCAAGACAGTTGCCGCGTGCCGGTTGCCATCGGCTGACACAACAGAAACGCGACGCCCTGCAAGGTCTCGACCGTCCTCGTTGAAGCCGCCGGATCGTCACCTTCGACGTGGGCGACCGGATTCTCGGTTGTGATCGGGGTGTGGATCACCGTCATCGGGGTCTCCGACCGAATCTGCGCCGAGATCTGCAAGCCCGTGTGGACCATCTTCACCGACTTCGTTGCGTCGTGTCGGCCTGTCGCGGTGGGCGGCAGCGGCGGGCTGTTCTTCGCGTTGATTGTCACACCGCCGAGCCAATGCATCGCCGACCAGTTGACCTCGGTGGCGAACCAAACGGGATGGGGCAGGGGCTCAGCGAAGTCGATGTCGTAGGCGACGATCATGTTGCGTTTGCTGGCCGCGAGTCCGATTCGTTTGATGATGTTGACCGCGATCGGGCCGGCCGATGTGCGCACGTGACCGTCGCCTGACATGCCCATGACCACGCGTTCGTCGACGCCGCGTCCTGTGGGGTCGATGCCGGCGAGGGCATATCGGGCGTGGAGGAAATCGCCGAGCTCGCCCTTGTCGTCCCGCCAATCCTCGAGCGCCGGGTTTGGTGGCAAGAACCGATCGTGCAGACCCGCGCGTGTGTGTCCGTCGACAACGGCGTCGGGCTGCCAGGGCTCAGCCCGGCGGGTGATCACGTTTTGCAGGTTGGTGTGCGAGGGCGAGTGTTCGAAGCCAACGATCGTCCCGCCAAGGTGAGGAAGGACGGCCACGCGGAGCATCGCATTGCGCATCAACACGCCGGTTTCACGGTCGCCGAAAAGATCGCGCAGGCTGGTTTCGAGAAACGGCGCGTCCCCACGGATCAGCGCGTGTGTGTCCGACGCGCAGGCGATCAGGTTGCGATACACACCGTCGCGCACCGCTGGTCGGTAGATGGTTCCGCCTTGTTCGTAGATCGTCGCCGCTTGCCCACGGAACAGCGCCCGTCGAGGCCTCACGAGCTTGGCCAGTCCCTTAAAGCCTTGGTTGCGCATGACGCGCTCGAGCGCCGCAAAACGCCTCGACACGTCGATCATGCGCTTGTGCATCCAGGCGGCTTCCGGATAGCGGACGAAATGCTGCTGCGCGAGAGGGCGCCCAAGACACGTTGTCGGGCGCATGTACACGATACCTAGCGGGCGCACGTTTTCGGCGGTTTCGACCGGGTGATGGAGCGAGAGCCATTGCTCTGCTTGCGCGATCGCCTCGAGAAACCCTCCCACCGCCGCGGGATCAGCGAATGCTTCGGGTGTTCCAGCCCAGCTTGCCGTCGCCCGCTCGGGCAGTTTGCGCATCGTCTTGCGCAGCCATTTAAGCGCTCGCTCGGGACCTCGAGCTTGCACGCGCTCGCCGAATCTCCGGCATACCGGCAGCACGACGAGCGATCGACCGACGTGTTCGGTGGCGAAATGTCCGAAATCGGCGCTCTCGACACCGGCATCCGCCACGATCCGTGGATCAACAAACGTATACGTCGCCCCAGCGTCCGCGAGCATCTCCGCCATGCGCGGTTCCCAGACCCCATCGGTCAACCAGACACCTTCGGGTCGCTCGCCGAGACGCCGCTCCAGGTAGCCCGCGCTCATCTCGATTTGGCCCATGCCGTCGCGCCACGGAATGATCGGCAACAGCGGCGCGTAGAAGCCCCCGCCGATCATCTCGACGACCTTGTCGGTCACCAACTCCGCGATTCGGTCGAGCAGGGCGTGACGGTGGGCATCGAGCCACTCGAGCAGGTAGCCCGAGCAATGCACCGCGCAGGCAAAACCTTCAGGTTGAGCTTCGAGCAGGTCGATCAGCGGCTCATAATGCGTATCGACGGTCGCAGCGATCCGCGCGTCCGGGACACCGACCGGCTGGTGCAAGACGAAGACGAGGTGAAGCGTCCTGCGCACGGCGGCTCCCGCGTGGCTGCGCTACGAAAACCGCGCAGTCGTGGGTTTCAGGGTGGCCCGCTCTGCAGCCCCAACGTGTTGGGGGCCCGCAGGACGCAATCGAAGCGATATCAGGTCTTGGGCGCGCGGCGCCGTCCGCGGTGGTAGTAGACCAACACCTGTTTCGGGTTGATCAGGTACACGTGGCCGCGGACGCTCTTGAGGGCGAGAGGCTTGCCCGCTTCGATCGCGATCAGGGTGCCGTGCAGGACCGTCTGCTCCTTGTTGCGGATCAGGATCTGGTCGTAGTTGCCGATGCCTTTCGGTTCGGCGCCGGTCACGAACTGGGTGCGCTTGATCTCGCGCAGCTGCACGAAGCGGAGCTCGCCGTACCTCTCGAGGATGTAGCCGTCGACGTTCTTGCCGACGATGCGCGCCACGATGACCTTGTTGTTCTTCAACGTGATGCGGTCGCCTTTCAGCGGGCATTTCGGGCACACCGATTGGACCGGCGTGAACGGCCGAAAACCGGACAGCAGCACGAATCCAGCGACGACCAGGGCGGCGGTCACGAGCTGGCGGGTCGTGAACGAACGACCGGCGTTCACCGAGCGATGGTTGGGCCTTGTACGCATCGATTCCCCCTTGCGAGACGAAGCCGCCGCAGGATAACCCAGCCCCATGGACCTGCCAATTGCGCGAGCGCCGACTTGCGCCGGGTTTTTGGTGACCTACGTTCCTATGCGTTGCGTCGCGTGCGGCGATCTGCAACAAGGCCCGCGCTGTCCCCGATTCCCCGGGATCGCACCGCCGCTGGAGAAACAGTGAGTTCGCCAATGCAAGAGTTCATCGAAACCACGCTCGCCGATCGTTTCCCCGGCGCGGACATCGCCGTACGCGACACCACCGGCGGCGGCGACCATTTTCACGTCGACATCACATCGGACCGTTTCGCCGGTCTGTCGATGATCGAACAACACCGGCTCGTCTACAGCGAGCTGGGCGAGCGCGTCGGCCACGAGATCCACGCGCTTGGGCTCACGACCCGCAAACCGTGACAAGACAACCCGAAGGAGAACGCCATGGAAGAGGTTCAGCAGCAGATTGACGAGTGGGTGAAGGGCAACAAGATCATGCTCTTCATGAAAGGGACGCCGAGCTTCCCAATGTGCGGCTTTTCGGCCCGCGTCGTGCAGGTTCTCAAGACGCACGAGGTCCCTTTCGAGGCCGTGAACGTGCTCGCCGACCAGCGTGTCCGAGAAGGCATCAAGGCCTACGGCAATTGGCCGACGATCCCGCAGCTGTACGTCGACGGACAGCTCGTGGGTGGATGCGACATCACGATGCAGATGCACGCCAACGGCGAGCTCGGACCGCTGCTGCAAAAGGCGGCCGAAACCGAGACGGCACCCGCGTAATCTCGTGCGCGTTGGGTTCTCGTGCGCGTTGGTTCTCTTGCGCGTTGGGGTCTGTTGCGCGTTGGGGTCTGTTGCGCGTTGGGGTCTGTTGCGCGTTGGGGTCTGTTGC
>CAZLMW010000001.1:69937-117567 GCA_964560875.1 uncultured Enterobacteriaceae bacterium | reverse complement strand
GCGTCGGTGTCCCTCAGCTGGGATCGCTCAGCAACGATCGCATTTGCGCCGGCGAGACCTTGTACGTCGACCTGCAGTACTCGCAGGTCGTCTCGATGCCGTTTCCTTCGCGGATCAGCTCGGTGAGGTCCTGTGGGGGCAGCGTCGACAACATCGCCATGACGCGCGTCTCCGAACAGCGGCATTTGAATTCGACCGATTCACGCGCGACCTGGTCCCACAGGAAGCCGCCAACCAGTGTGGCGGACCAATCTCGCCCGTCGGGATCGTCGTCGGTCATACCCGTATTCAGATCCGGCAGCCCCTCGAGGTTGGCCACGAGCTTCTCGAGGTCGCCGTGCGTGCCTTCGGGCATCATCTGCAGCAGGTAGCCGCCCGCGAAGTCGACTCGCGCACCGGTCATGGCCACGTCGAGCCGCAGCACCGAGACGATCTGCTCACTCGCCAATAAGAAGTGCATGACGCTATCGGCGATCGTGTCCCGCATCGGCACCGACGATCGATAGACTGAGCGACCGCCTCTGGTGCGAGCAACCTCGAGTGCGCCGGGTCCGAGCAGGTCTTGAGCGTGGGCTGCAACGGTCGGCTTTTCGACGGTCATTCGCATGCCGCCCGCCGACCAGATGTCCGCCACGATGCGCCCAACCGCCCCCTCGTGCCGCGCGATCAGCTGCAGTTGTTCGCCGGGATTGAGCGTCGAGCGGAGGAGCAACGCGGCGATCATCGACTCGGCCATAAGCTTGGAAACCGCCGCCGCGGCGCCCAGACGGGCCACGCTTTCGCGCACGGTTCGGGTGCAACGCGCGACGAGAAAGCGCATCTGTCCGTCGCGGGCCAAACCTCGCCAGAGTGTATCGACATCGAGAGGAGGCGCCGGATCTACGGTCATGGGCGGCCCGAATTTTCGGCGGCGCGCGGCTCTTCGATAGCGTTCGACGGCGCTGATGGGCGTGGCTTTCTTGGCCGGGCTTTCAGGCGGCTGCGTGGATGCGGGCGCGTCGTCGGCCTGGTCCGGCTCATTGGCTTGGGTGTTGTCGGTCAACGTCCTGTCTCCGCAGTCACGCGCAAGACCTCTTCGAACGAGGTCATGCCCAGCGCCATCTTCTTGATCGCCGCCTGGCGCAGCGAGAGCATCCCGTCACGCGCCGCCGCCAGCCGTAGTTCGTTGGCGTCGTTGCCGTCCTGGATGAGCTGCCGGAGCTTTTCGCCGACCTCCATTACCTCGAACACGCCGATTCGGCCCTTCAGTCCTGTTCCGCGGCACCGCGGGCAGCCGGCACCGTGCCACACCTGGAAGCGATCTTCTGGCTGCAGCTCGAGCCCGAGCGCCATCGCCTGTTCGTAGCTGAGGTCCTTTTCGAAGCGGCAGTTCAGGCACACCTTTCGCAGCAGTCGTTGGGCGATGACGCCGACGAGTGTGGTGGCCAGCAGAAACGGTTCGGCGCCGAGGTCCAACATGCGAGAAACCGATGTAGGCGCGTCATTTGTGTGGACAGTCGACAGCACGAGGTGACCGGTCAGGGCGGCCTGGATCGCGTTCTTGGCTGTCTCTTCGTCGCGGATCTCGCCGACCATGATGACGTCGGGATCCTGCCGCAAGAGCGTTCGGAGCATCGACGCGAACGTCAGCCCGAGCCGCTTGTTGACGGAGCATTGGTTGAAGGCCTCGACCACCATCTCGATCGGGTCCTCGATCGTCGTGACGTTGACGGTTGGGGACGCGATCGCCCGCAGCGCCGAGTAGAGCGTGGTTGTCTTGCCGCTGCCGGTCGGCCCGGTGACAAGGATCAGTCCGTTGGGGCGTCGGATGAATGACCGAAATTGGTCCAGCTCGTTGGCAAAGAGGCCCAACCCATCGAGATCCTGGAGCAGGACGCCGGGGTCGAAGAAACGGATGACCGTCTTTTCGCCAAATGCGGTGGGCATCGTGGAGATACGCAGCTCCACCTCGTCGCGGTGGTGGGCGAGCTTGATGCGGCCATCCTGGGGACGACGTTTCTCCGCGATATCCATGCGCGCAAGGGTCTTGAGGCGCGATGTCACGGCATTGTGGACGACCTTGGGCAGCTGCTGGACAGCGTGAAGGACACCGTCGATGCGCAGGCGTACCAGCGAATGGCTGCGCTTGGGTTCGAGGTGCAGATCGGAGGCCTGCTGGTCCAATGCGTAGCGAAGCAAGAAATCAACCGCCTGCACGACGTGGCTGTCATCGCCTTCGAGCGATCGACCGGCAGCGCCGATGCGGACCAGCTGCTCGAGGTTGCCAAGGTCGGTGGACTCGACGCCCAGCTCGGCGATCGCGCCCTTGACCGCCCCCCGAAAATGAAACACTTCGTCGAGCACGCGTTGAATGTCCGACCGCGTCCCAACGACCACTTCGACCGGCGACTCCACGTGGGCGCGCATGGTCGACACAACGTCGCTTGCCCACGGGTCGTCGATCGCGAGCGTCAGGCGCCCGTCGGCCACGGCCAATGGCAGCACGGCGTTGCGACGGGCATAGGCGTAACTGACGGTCTCGGTGATCAGCTTGGGATCGGCGCGCAGCGGGTCGATGGCCACGTACGGAACGCGGGCTTCACGGGCGACGGCGCGCTGGATCGTCGCTTCGTCGATGACCCCGGATTTGCCGGCGATTCGAAACGCTGCGACCAGCTGGGCGGGTGTGATCGTGCGGTCTTTTTCGCCGGCCTGCTCGCGTTCACGGAGCACGCGCCGGCGCCGATGACCGGCCTTCAGTTGCACGTCAGCAGCCTGACCGGGGTCGAGCAGCCCCGCCTTCACGAGGATGTTGAGCAACCGGTCGATGGTCAGCGGAAGGTCCGCGGCACGTCCATTCTGCAAGAAACCACCCAGGGGACCGCGTGCGGCGCGGCCAGATCAGGAAAAGGCGTCGGCGTCGTGATCGACCGGGCCACTGCCAGTTTCGAAGTTGTACAGCTCGTTGTCCATGAGGAAGCGCGGGCTGACGCTCTTGAGGGCGTGCAAGGCGCTCTCCATCGAGCCGGGATAGACGTCCTGGATCTGGTCGAGCAGCGCTTGCATCTGCGAACGCTTCAGGTCGGGCTGCCGACTGCACAACGAGCACGGAATCAGCGGATACTTCTTGTGGGCCGCGAACGCCTTGATCCAATCCTCGGGCACATAGGCGAGGGGGCGAATCAGCACGTTGTGGCCGTCATCAGCTCGCAGCAGCGGCGGCATCGCCTTGAGCTGACCGCAGAAGAAGACATTGAGCATGAACGTCGCGAGGATGTCGTCGCGGTGATGGCCGAGGGCGACTTTGGTACAGCCCAGCTCCTTGGCGCGTCCGTATAGGATGCCCCGGCGCAAACGTGAACAGAGCGAGCACGTTGTCTGCCCGGGGCCCAGCTTCTCGAGCACGATGTCGTGGGTGTGCTCGTGGATGATCTCGTAGGGGCTGCCGCACGTCTTGAGGTAGTTCTCGAGGGTCGCGAGAGGGAAGCCGGGGTGGCCCTGGTCGAGGTGAACGGCGACGATCTCGAAGTTGATCGGCGCATGCTTCTGCGCCCGCTGCATGAAATGAAGCAGCGCGTAGGAGTCCTTGCCGCCGGACATGCAGACCATCACGCGGTCGCCGTCCTCGAGCATGTTGTAATGGTGGACCGCCTTGGTGACGCTGTAAGCGATGCGCTTTTCGAGCTTCCTGGGATCGCCGGGGATGGGACGCCGGCGGCCGGACTTGGGGCGCTCGCCGTTATCCAAGACTGGTTTGACCATGCCCTGCGGCAGCAAGGAAGCGCCGGCGCGCATGAGATTGCGCGGCGGAAGGTCGGTCAGGATGGGCAAGTTGGTGCTCAAGACGGCCTCCGTCCCGCGCGCGTACTTCGACACGGACATGCGCCGAGGCCCGGCTTGCGGGGGGGGCGCATTGAACGGGATGAACGACCCCTGTGTCCAGCGCTTTTTGCGGCTGGAAGGGCGGCTGCGAGTGGGTGCGGTGCGGGCTACTTGGCGGCGGGCTTTTTGGCGGGCGCTTTCTTCGCCGGGGCCTTCTTGGCGGGAGCGGCTTTGGCGCCATCGGCCTTGGCTGCGTCCTTCTTGGTGTCGTCTTTCTTCGCCGCCGGTTTGGCTGCTGGCTTGGCCGCCGGTTTGGCTGCTGGCTTGGCAGGCGCCCTGGCAGCCGGGGCAGGAGCGGCGAGTCGGCTCTTGATCGCGTCCGCACGATCGCCAGCTTCGGCGTCGATTCCGGCGAGAACCGCATCTGCGTCGGCGTTTTCGTACTTCGCTTTCTGGGCGAGACCCGCGGCCTTGAGCGCGAAACCGGCGATGGTCCGCGCGCTCAGATAATCGAACTGGGACTCGAACGCTGCGATCAGGTCGGCGTGGCTGAAGTTGGCCATGTGCGTGTCTCCGCTGCGGGTTGTCGAATTCGGCGCGACAATAGCCGCAGATGCCATGCCCGGCAAGTTAGCTACCCCCTGTGCGACGCGTGCTGAGCGACCGTGACGACCGTCGTTTTGGGGGCTACTCTGCCGGCCCGGAGAAGCCATGGGCAAGCGGCGCAACGACAGCGAGGCAGATGCGACCGTCGTCACCGACAACGGGCCGATTACCCGTGTCCAGCGCTTCCGGACCACCGGCCAATTCGACGCCGAACACGTCAAGCGATTGCTCGACAAAGAATCCGCGCGCCGCGACCAGCAGGGCGACGGTGAACCGGAGGAGTCAGGCGAGCCGGTCACCGTTGCGTCCGGGTTTGACGCAGGCAATACCGTCAGCGAGGTGGACGCGCTCCGCAATCTGACCGGCGCCCCTCTGCTCGAGACGGACGGGGGCGCGCGCCACGACTTCGCCGATCGATACGAGGAAGTGTCGACGCTTGGCCAGGGCGGCATGGGCGACGTGCTGCTCGTTCACGACAAGGTGATGGACCGCGACGTCGCCATGAAACGCCTGCGGACCGCGCGCTCCGAATCACCCGAACACATCGCCGCCCTGCGCCGAGAGGCGCGCATCATCGGCTCGCTTGAGCACCCCGCGATCATCCCTGTCTACGACATCGGCGAGCGCGACGACGGCACCACCTACTACACGATGAAGCTCGTCGACCACACCACCCTCGGTGAGGTCGTTGCCCGCCTGCAGATCGGCGACAAAGAGACCGAGTCGCGCTTTGGCATCCGGCGCCTCGTCGGCATCTTCAAACAGATCGCCCAGGGTCTGCAGTATGCCCACGGCAAGGGCGTTGTGCACCGCGATCTCAAGCCCGAAAACATCCTCATCGGCGAGCTCGGCGAGGTGCAGGTCATGGACTGGGGTATCGCCAAGCGTCTGAGCGGATCACGTCCGGCCGGCGCCGAGGGGCTGATCGTGGGTACACCCGCGTACATGAGCCCCGAGCAGGCCGCCGGACAGGACAGCCGCGTCGACTCCCGCTCCGACATCTATTCGCTCGGCGTCATGCTGTACGAAGTGCTTGCCCTGCAGCGGCCCTACGGCGGCGAAACCGGCCAGCAGACCCTCGAAGCGGTCAAGAACATCACGCCACTTTCGCCCGTGACCGTCGCCCGAGAGCGAAATGTCCCGCCCGAATTGGCCGACCTCGCGATGCGGATGCTGCACAAGCAACCGGACGATCGGCCCGCGACGATGAGCGAGGTGGCGGACGCGCTGGAACGTTTTCTCGCCGGTGAAGAGGAAAGGGCCCGTCGTCGTGAGCGAGCGGACGGCTGTCATGCGCGCGCGCTCGACGAAATGCAGCGCTACGAGGAGATGAAGGTCGAGCGCGAGTTCCTCCTCCAAGAAGAGGCCTATCTCGCTCGCGTCGTCAGGCCATGGGACGAGCAAAGCGCCAAGCAGCAACTGTGGGCCCTGCGCCACCGCCTCCAGGTCCTCGACGTCCTCTACGCGCACTCATTTGGCATCGTCACGGAGCTGCTGCGGCAGGCTGTCGACGCCGTGGACCACGAACAAGCCCGGCAGCTGTTGATCCGCCTCTACTGGGATCGCCATGACGAGGCCGAGGCCCACGAAGACAGCGCCACAAAGCTCTTCTTCGCGCGTTTGGCCCATGAGCTGGAGGCCGAAGAGTTGGAGGCCGCCGGCATGACCGCCGGTTGGGGCACGTTGCAGGTGCGCTCCCAGCCATCGGGCGCCGTCGTCTACGCCATTCCATTCGCCGAATACCGCGCCGATCACGGCGGCATCAGTCCCCAATACGAGATCGGCGTGACGCCCATCGTCGGGTGCAGGTTACCGGTTGGCCCTTACATCTTGATCGCCCGGCTCGACGGCCACCGCGACGCGCAGGAAGCGACGTATGTCCGCGAGCAGCACCACGATCTCTTGCTGCTCTGCGATCCCTGGACAAGCTCCTTCCCGCTGACCGGTCGCGAGGTCGAGCTCGCTCGCTTGTGGACGCTTCTCGACGACATCGAGGTCCGCAGTCGCCCGCTCACCTGCCTCATCAGCGGGCCGGCCGGCATGGGCAAGAACCTGCTGCTCGACGCCTTCCGCGCCCAAGTGAAACAGCATCCGATCAAGGTCTTTGTACTGCTCGAGGTCACCTGCCAGCCGATTCGACGCGATCTGCCGTATGCCGTCCTCGTGGAGATGATTCGCTTGCGGGCCGCTGTGCAGGAGACGGACACCGCCGCATCGGCGCGCGAGAAGCTGTGGCGCATGGTCACCGCGGCGTTCACCCGCTTTGGTGCCCGGCAGATGACCGAGCGCGAGGAAGGAGAGGCCCGCAACGTCGCCGACACGATCGCCGCCCTACCCGCGTTCGACATTCACGACCCGGCCCGCACCGCGCTGCACCGCAACCAGAACGAGGCCGGTCGCCGCGCCATGACCGAGGCATTGGCCACGTATTTTCAACGCCTCGCGATGTGCAAGCCGGTCTTGATCCTGGTGCGAAACGCGCAATTCATGGACCACCAGAGCCGCGCGTTCTTCAGCGATCTCAGCAAGCTCGTCGCCGGCGCACCGATTCTCGTCGTCGGCACCGCGAGCGATTTCGAGGAGTCCGCCGCACCTCGCGCCAGTCTCGCCCGTCGCGCAGCCGGTGGTTCCGAACCGCTGGTCGCCGACGTCCACCTGTCCCTCAAGTGCCTGTCTGACGACGCGCTCGATCAGCTGGTTCGCGGCCTGTTGAGCGCGCCGGTGAATCCGAAGCTCCTCGCATGGCTGCGCGAACATGCCGCCGGCAACCCGTTTCTCGCCGCTGAGTTGATCGCGGTTCTCGCTGTGTCCGGAGGTATCGAGTTCTCGCACGCCGAGTGGCGGCTGGTTCGCGAACGTTCACCGACGCTCGAGCCCAACTCGATCAGCGCAGCCGTCCACGAGCTCATCGACACGTTGCCCGAACATGTGCGCGCGGTTTTTGCTGCCGCCGTGGTCGTTGGACGCGTGTTTTGGCACGGGGCGCTGCAGATGCTCGGCCTCAACGACGTGGACGAATCGCTGCAGATGCTTGTTCAGCGCGGATTCATCACCCGCACCGCCACCAGCCGCTACGACCATGAGCCCGAATATCGCCTCAGCTCGTCGCTCCGCTGGCGGGTTGCGTACGACATGTTGCCGCCCCGAAAGCGCCGCGGTTACCACCGTCGGGTCGCCGCGTGGATGGCCGAGCAGGGGCGTCAGGATCTCGAAGAAGCGCTGCACATCGCCTACCACCTCGAGATGGGTGGCCAGCCCGAAGACGCCGCGATCATGCTGGCGCGTACCGGCCTTGCCGCGGCGCAGGTTGGTGCGCTCGAAGAGGCGATGAGTCTCTACAAACGCGTGCACGTACTGACCGATGATCCGCGCATCCAGGACGACGCGGAAAAGGCGCTGCACTCTTTGGCGGTTCGCCTGCGCAAACGTCGTCGACGCAAGCGTCCAACGCTGCTGGGCTAACCCGGGGCAGATCCGTTCTAGCCGACTATTTGTCGCGTTTGGTGGTGCCCAGCGGGGCGGTCGCGGCGTCGATATCGAGCAGGCCTTCAAGGTTGCGAGCTGTCGTGCGTCGGGGGTCCGGGCCAGGCACGCGCGCGAGGTCCGCAATCGTGCTGTACGCCGCTGTTGTGGGCGCTTTTTCGATATCCGCGAGCCGCCGGATCCTGCGTTCCTCGATCGCCTCGAGCATCGCCGTGAGCCGTTCCATCACCTCGTCGGCGCCGGCGGGGCGATTGGTCGCTTCTTTGTCCAGCATCTGCGCGATGAGGTCGGCCAGGCCGATCGGCAGGTCGTCGCGGGTCGCATCCACGCGCGGCGCCGGCGTGAACTGGTGCTCGGTCATGACGTCGAACGGCGTGTCGCCCAGGAACGGCGGCGTTCCGGTCAACATTTCGTACAGCACACAGCCCAGCGAATAGATATCGGCCGCGGGCGTCAGGTCGACAGCGTCGATCTGCTCGGGCGCCATATAATAAGGCGTGCCAAAGATCACATCGCGCGTCGTCAGCGGCTTGCGTTTGTCCGATGGCGGCGTCTTGGCGACCGAAAAGTCGAGCAGCTTGCCCATTGTGCCGGTGACACTGTCCACCAGGTACAGGTTCTCGGGTTTGACGTCGCGGTGCAGCACGCCCATGTCGTGAGCCGCGCACAACGCCGACGCGATTTGGCTGCCGATCTCAAGCACAAACGGCACGTCGAGGCCTTCGCCGTTGTCGAGCAGGTCGGCGACGCTGCAGCCGAGCAAGAGCTCCATCACGATGTAGACGACGTCGGAGTTGACTGTGCCCACATCGTGAACGGCGACGACATGCGGGTGCCAAATGCGCGCAACGGTTCGGGCTTCAGCCAGCAGGCGTGGACGGTCGCGGTCGGCCCGACCCGTGTCGAGGCGCAGGATCTTGATCGCAATGTCGCGCGTCAGGACGGTGTCGTGGGCCCGAAATACCTCGGCCATGCCGCCGCGCCCGATCGACTCCAGCACCTTGAAGCGCTTGGCGATCCACGTGCCCAGCCAGCGATTTGCACCCGATGTGACCATGGCCGCCGTACATAGCAGTCCGGCGCGATCCCTGTCGAGGATTCGCGTTCGTTGGTCGGCTCGTCCTGCAGGCGTGACCGGGAACAGACGCCGGGTTGGGGTTGTTGTTCGTGACCGGTCGCCGCGCCGGCGCTATGCTATCGCCGCGATCAGGCCGACGTCGGGGGTGCCGCCATGGCGATGTTTGAATTCGAAGGCAACAGCGTCGAGGGCGACTTCAAGTCCGGCGAGATCGAAGCCGACTCCAAGGAAGACGCGCGCGCCAAGCTGGTTGCCGGCGGCATCAAGCCGTTCAAGCTCAGCAAGAAACAACAAAGCATCGAAATCGTCATCCCCGGGATCACCGACAAGATCCCGATGAAGTCGATGGTCATCTTCACGCGTCAGATGGCGACGATGATCGACGCCGGTCTCCCCCTGGTGAAATGCTTGGAGCTGCTCGGTGGCCAAGAGCCCAACGTCCAGCTCAAGAAGACCATCCTTGGCGTGAAATCCAAGGTCGAGTCGGGCCAATCGTTCAGCGACGCGCTCGGCTCCTATCCAAAGGTCTTCGAGGAGTTGTACGTCAACCTCGTCACTGCCGGAGAGCTCGGCGGCATCCTCGACACGATTATGAACCGCCTCGCGGAGTACATCGAAAAGAGCGCAGAGACGAAGGCCAAGGTCAAAGGCGCGATGAAATATCCCGCCACCGTGCTCACCGTCGCGATGGCGATTACGGCAGGCCTGCTCTGGAAGGTGGTGCCGACGTTCGCCGATACGTTCCGCTCGATGGGTAAATCGTCGCTGCCTGCGATTACCGAGATGCTGGTGACGATCTCCAAGGAGTTCACGGCCGCGATTCCGTACATCTTCGGTGGCATCGCCGCCACCGTCGCGGTCTACAAGCTGCTGATGAAGACCAAGGAAGGTCCGTTTATTCGCGACAAGATCCTCTTCAACTCGCCGCTCGTCGGAAACGTCATTCGCAAGGCTGCCGTCGCACGTTTCACCCGAACGCTCGGCACTCTCGTCAGCGCCGGCGTGCCGATCCTCGATGCGCTCGAGGTCGTCGGCAAGACGTCGGGTAACCTGGTCGTGGAGCGGGCGCTGGATTACACGCGCGGCAAGATCTCCGAGGGCAAGAACATGACCGGCCCGCTGATGGAGACGCAGGTCTTCCCATCGATGGTTGTGCAGATGATCGCGGTCGGTGAAGCGACCGGCGCAATGGACGTCATGCTCACCAAGATCGCCGACTTCTACGACGCGGAAGTCGACGAAGCTGTCGATGGCCTGTCCGCAGTCATGGAACCGCTCATCATGGTTGTGCTCGGCGGCATCATCGGCACCGTCATGTTGGGCATGTATATGCCGATCTTCACCATGGGTGACCACTGATCCGGCACCGCCTCGGCTGATGCGACCTTGACCGCAGAGACCACAACCGAACCCGTCGCTCTGCCCCCGGCGACCGCCGATTGGGTGGGCCGCATCAAGTGGACCACTTTGGCGCGTGTCGTCGCGCTGTCCGGCCTGTTGATGTTCGGCATCGGCATGGACCTCGGCATGGGTCCGCAGGGCATCACCGATGTCCCCGAAGTGGTGCTCTACCAGGTCGTCACGGCCTTCTTCGTTCTGAGCTTCGTCGCGCTGCTGGGCACCTACCTGCTCGCCGCAAAGTTCGCGATCTGGCTGGCCTGGATCACGCTCACGGTCGACGTCATGCTCGCCACCTCGATGGTGGCCATTACGCACGGCACCGAGTCGGTCTTCCTCTTTGGGATGCCGCTAGCGGTGCTCTCCGGCGCTGCTTTGCTGGAACGAAAAGGCGCATTCGTCGCGGCCAGCGCCAGCTCCGCGCTGCTTTGTGTCATCGCGCTGTTCGATATGCAGGTCGTCGCCATCGACATGGAGCCCTACACAGCCGGTTGGCTTCGCTCGCTCGGACCGCGCACACCGCCATCGCCGTTCGGGGTCCTGGTCACGCTGGTCGTCCAGGTCGGCGCGCTGTACGGAACCGCGCTTCTGAGCAGCAAATTCGTGCTTGAACTGGCCCGCGCGCGGACCCGCGAAGAGGCCGAACGCCGCGAACTCGCCGCTCTGCGTGTCCGCTATGAAGACGTCGTGTCGTCGCTGCCCGATGGCCTCGCGACCGTCGCCTCCAACGGCGTCATCACCAATTGCAACCCTGCGTTTTGCAGCGTGCTTGGGCGACCGCGCCAAGCCGTTTTGGGCAAGCCCCTGATCGAGCTTCTACCAGAGTTGGCCGACCAGCCCGTCGCCAACCAGACCGTCGAGATCCTGCGCCCCGAGCGGGACGATGAAGAGCCGGGCGAGATCGTTCGTCACCTCGACAGCCGCGATCAGATTCTGGCCGTGCGAACCGCCCGTCTACGCGGCCCCGAAAGCATCGATGGCACAATCGTCTTGCTGCGCGACATCACCGAGGTCCGCGCCCGTGAAGTGCAGCACCGCAGCCGTGAACGTCTCGCCGCAATCGGTGAAATGGCGATGGCCGTGGCCCACGAGATACGCAATCCGCTCGCGTCGATCTCAGGTTCGGTGCAGATGCTCAAAGACGTGATCGACGTCGACGAGCCGTCCCGCCAACTCATGGACATCGCGGTGCGCGAGACGGGGCAACTTTCGACCTGGATCGGCGACTTCCTCGACTTTGCGCGACCGGGCAAGAGCGCGATGGCCAGGTTCGATCTGCTGCAAGTGGTTCGCGAGAAACTGCAGGCCTTTCAACAAGATCCGCGTCTTGCCGAGTACGGCGTCGAGCTCGAGTTCAGCGCCGACGAAAGCGCCGATTACAGCGTCGAGGCCGACCAGATGCGCATCGCCTCGCTGGTGTGGAATCTGCTGACAAATGCGCTGCAGGCGGTGCTCGAAGTCGAGGATCGTGTCGTGGGCGTTGAGCTCCACGCGCGGGACGAGCAACTGATGCTGTGCGTCGATGACAGCGGTCCAGGAGTCATGGCGGTGGACGCCGAGCACATCTTCGAGCCGTTCTTTACGACCAAGGGTGAAGGCACCGGCCTCGGACTGGCATTGGTGCGGCGCATCGCCGAGCGCCATGGCGGCCAGGTCGCGGTCGTTACTGGAAGCTATGGCGGCGCACGATTTGTCGTCGAGCTGCCGCGGCGCCAAAAACCGGCCGCGGAATCTCAGCCTGACGCGCACGTTGCTGCCTGAGGCCGAGCAGTACGGCGAAGTCGGGTTCTCGCACCGCAAAATCCGTGTAGAGTTGCCGCATGGCGCGCCTGCTCATCGTCGACGACGACCTCTCCATCCGGCAGTTCCTGACGATCTTCTTGCGCAAGGAAGGCCACGACATCGAGGTCGCCGAAAACGGCCTGGTCGGTCTCGAGCTGCTGCAACAGAACACCTACGACATCGTGCTCACCGATATCCGGATGCCGCGGATGGGCGGGCTCGACCTGCTCGACATCATCCAGGAACGCAAAATCCCCGTGCAGGCGATCGTCATGACCGCCTATTCGACCACGGAAACGGCCTTGGAAGCGATGCGCAAAGGCGCGTACGACTACCTGGTCAAGCCGTTTCAGCTCGACGAGGTGCGCGTCGTCGTCGAGAAATGCTTGGAAAAGCAGGCGCTCGCCGTCGAAAACCGCAAGCTCCGCCAGCGCATCGAACAGCACGGCAAACGCCGCGTCGACCTCACCTACGCCAGCGCGTCGATGGCCGAAGTCGACGAGATGATCAGCAAGGTCGGCCCCACGCCGTCCAACGTGCTGCTCACCGGCGAGTCCGGGACGGGCAAGGAAGTCGCGGCGCGCATGCTCCACGCCCGCAGCGATCGTTCGCGGCGTCCGTTCGTGCCGATCAACTGCGGAGCGATCCCCGGCCAGCTGATGGAGTCGGAGTTGTTCGGCCACGTCAAAGGCTCGTTCACCGGCGCGACCAAGGATAAGAAGGGCCTGTTCGAAGCGGCCAATGGCGGCACCATCTTCCTGGACGAGATCGGCGAGCTCGACGTGGGGCTGCAGGTCAAACTGCTGCGCGTTTTGCAGGAACGCACAGTGACGCCCGTCGGCAGCACCAAGGAGACGTCCATCGATGTGCGTGTCGTGGCGGCAACGCACAAGGACCTTCGGGGCGCAGTGCAAGACGGACGTTTTCGGGCCGACCTCTACTATCGGCTCAACGTCATCCAGATCCGCATCCCGCCGCTGCGGGAGCGCCGCGACGATATCCTGCCCCTCGCCCGCCACTTCCTGCGCGAGATGAACCAGCGCTTTGGACGCGCGTTCAAGGGCTTCACGCCCGAAGCCGACAACGTCCTGATTCAACTCCCCTACCTGGGCAACGTGCGCGAACTCGAAAACGTGATCGAGCGCGCCGTGGCGCTTGAAAACAGCGACGAGATCACGCCGACGTATCTGCCCGATCCCGGTTCATCAGAGCTGTTCGAAGATGGATTCTTCCGCCGGGAGGAGACGATTCCGCCGATCGCCCTCGAACCGACCGAGCTCGTTCGTTGGTTCCTCGACGGCATCGACCGCTACATCGACCGAGACAACGCGCACGTCGACATCGAAACCCTCCTGGCCGAGCTCGAGCTGGGCCTGATGCAGTCGGCCATGCGCGTCACCGGCGGTAACAAGACCGAAGCCGCTCAATTGCTCGGTATGAGCTTCCGGTCTTTCCGGTACAAGCTCGCCAAGCACGAAGAAAGCGACGAGAAAGGCCGGCGTCGCACGTCCCGCAGCTGATGCGAAGGGCGTTCATCGCTCGCCTCTCTCCACCAGGCCCGTAACCCCGCGATTTGGATCGACAACTTCTGGCACGCGGTGACATTTCTTGTCACCAAAAGTGTCACAAATCGACGATTCTTGTCACAGCGTGTCCGAACTGTGTCTCATAGAGGTACACAAAAAAATCTATAAATTCGCGATGATCAACGCCGACGTTGCAATCTGGCACAGCCGATGCATCAATCCATCGCAGCGGGCTTCCACCCGCAATTGACCAACACGCGGCACGTTCCCAAAGGCGGCCGCAACCCGGAGGGAGCAATGTTCAAGAATCTTAAGGAAAACAAGGGCTTTACGCTTATCGAGCTCATGATTGTTGTCGCGATTATCGCGATTCTCGCAGTTGTCGCGGTGCCGCAGTTCACCAAGTACATGCGTTCGGCGAAGGCTGCAGAAGCCAACGAAATGCTCGACATCATCAAGAAGGGCTCGGCCACCTACTACAGCACCCCGCGTGTGAAGAAGGACGCCGGCACGAAGATCGAATGCCAGTTCCCCGCGAAGGTTGGTGATACGCCCGCCGGCGCTTCCTGCTGCGCGCTCGACAACAACAGCGATGACCGCTGCGACGCCTGCCCCGGTTGCTGGAACAACGCTTCCTGGTCCGCGCTTAAGTTCGCGGTTACCGACGAGCACTACTTCCAGTACAACTTCAACAGCACGGGCACCCTGAAGACTGCGCGTTACACGATCCAGGCCCACGCTGACCTGGACTGCGACACGATTCGCTCGACGTTCCAGCTCATCGGCACCGGTGACCCCAACGCCACGAAGGCGGAATGCAACGCGGTCGGTACCTCGGCCATCTTCCGCGACCAGGAGACCGAGTAATCTCATAACCTGAGACGACTCTGAGTCGACTAACGGGTCGGAAGCCCAAACGCGCCCGGGGATCCCAGATGGGGTCCCCGGGCTGCGTTTTTGGCGCTTTTCACGGCGCTCTTTGGCGTGTATGAGGCGCGCTGAACCTGGAGCCCAGCATGACGACGATCTACCATTACCCCAACTGCTCGACCTGCAAGAAGGCGCTCAAGTGGCTCGCGGCCCAGGGTGTCGACGCCGAGCGGATCGATATCGTCGCGGCGCCGCCGAGCGTGGAAACGTTGCGCAGCGCCTGGCAAGCGTCGGGCTTGCCCCTCAAGAAGTTCTTCAACACGTCGGGCATGAGCTATCGCAACGGCGGGTTCAGCGCGCGTTTGCCGGGTATGTCCGAAGACCGACAGCTCGCCGCCCTTGCCGCTGACGGCAAGCTGATCAAGCGCCCGCTGCTGATCGCCGGGAAGCGCGTGACCGTCGGGTTCAAAGAAGCCGTATGGACCGAGCTGCTCGGGCTGTGAATCGCGCCCGGTCTCAGGGCTCGGTGTGCCCGATCGGGTTGCCTACAGGCCGCAGGCGAGCACTTTTACGTCGTACTCGAAGTCCGTCGACGCGCCCTTGATGGCCACGTGGTAGGTCGTGCCCGCTTGCGCTTTCCAACCCTGTGGGACCCAGGCGATCGCATGCTTGCTGCCGTATCCGGACTTGAGCGGTCGCTGTTTGACGGGCTTTTCGACGCCGCCGACCGTCACCTTGACCTTCGCGTTGTGCAACGACACCGAGTCGGACTGCAGTGTCCATCCGGTTTGGTCGATCGAGCCGCCGCCTTGTCCGAATGCGGCGAGAGGCACCTCACCATCGGGCGGCCAGGCGACCCACTTGCGCGGGGAATTGCCCTTGCCGCCGATCACCCACAGGCATGAACCCTTGCTCGTGGACGAGCCAACCCCGATCGGACCCAGGGTGCGTGACAGGATCCAGCGGCGGTGGCCCATCGTGGGGGCGTTGTGCGCGCCGTTGTCGACCATGTAGCGATCGACAGCTCGCACGCCAGGGCCGGTGCTGAGGTTGGACTTCTTGGCGGCCAACGCGCCGTCCTTGCTCCAGCATTTCCAGGTCTGGGTGGGGAAGTGCGAGATCTTGCCGTTTGCCTTCATGATCAGGGCGCAGGCTTGCGCTTTGGCGTCGAGATCGGCCGCACGCGTCACCGCCGGCTGGTGGGCCAGGAAGCGGTAGAGATTCACGAGGCGCAGCGCGGCTTCTTTCGCGTCTTCACTGAGCGTGCCGGGCTCGCACTTGGCCGAGTTGCCGGTCCACTTACCCTCGGGGAGCTTCTCGCGGTCGGTCAGCCAGCGCGCACACACACCCGTTGGTTTGACGGTCCCGCCATCGTCGCCGCCGGTTGATCCGCCGTCGGTACCGCCCGCGTCGGGTGGGACGACGACGACCTCTTCGCAGCTGGCGAGCTTGGCGCCCGGGAGCTTCGGATCAGGCAGCTCAATGCATTGCAGCGGTTGCTTGCAGGAGCCCAGGTTCTGCCAGGTCGACGTCGTGTCTTCGCACCACATCCGCCCGGCGTTGTGGCAGCCCTGGTTTTGGGTTTGCGGGATACACGCGCTGTCGCTGGCGCCGGCCGTGCCCGTCGGCTTTTTCGGAGCGGCGCTGTACGTCGTCGCATCGCTACCGCAACCCGCGAGGAGCAGGAATGCGGCCGCAAAAACAACGGTGGACAGGCCAGTGCCGGACAAGACAGCGGCGGACTGGGGTCGCAACGAAAATCGGTGCATTGGTCGTCGATTCATCACGCCGGCAAGATGGACGCGACCCACGGTCAATTCCAGTGAAGAATTTGAAAAAGCGGCCCTTCGCGGAGTTTCGCTTGCTTGCGTCGATGCAATTGCGGTTGTCTGTGAGCCGGGCGTTCAAGTCGCGATGCGTGGCAGCCGTGGGTGGACGCGCGTGGTCACTTCGTAGTGAATCGTGCCGAGCCAGCCCGCCATTTCCGCGGCCGTGATGGTGTCGGCACCCGCCTCGCCGCTCTGGTGACCTAGCAGCACGACCTCGCTGCCGCGCTCGGCGTTGGTATTGTCGGTCACATCGATCGCGACCATGTTCATGGCGACACGCCCGACGACGCGTGCCCGCTGACCACTCACGAGGACTTCGGCGAGGTTGGAGAGGCCGCGGTCGTACCCGTCGTAGTAGCCAACCGGCAGGATGCCGATATGGGTTGGGCGAACGGTGCGGAACGAGCGTCCGTATCCAACCCATTCGCCGACCGGCACATCTTTGAGCTGGACGATTCGCGTCTTCCAATGAAAAGCGGGCCGAAGTTCGAGGTCGCCGCGACCGAGCTGGCTGGCGCTGACTCGGGTTTCTTTGCTCGGCCACATGCCGTATGCGCCGATGCCAAAACGGACGAGATCGGGGCAAACATCAGGCCACAGCAGCACCGCGGCGGTGTTGCTGGCGTGGGTCAGGAGCTCGTTTCGTGGAGCCGGTGTGTCGCGCGCGATCGCCGCCTTGATCGCTCCGACGATGTCGCGAAAACGCCCGAGTTGGGCGCGCGCGAACCTGTGATCCGTGGTGTCCTCGATGTCCGCGAAGTGGGTGCTGATGCCCTCCAGCAGCAGGTTTGGGTCCGTCGCGATGCGTCGCGCGAGCTGCACGGCTTCTTGCTCACGGAGCCCCTGGCGGTTGGTGCCGGTTTCGACCTTGAGGTGGACCTTCGCGATCGTGCTTTGGGTTCGGGCGGCGGCGGCGAGCGCCGAAACCACAGCGGCGTCGTAGACGGTGAGGCGCACGTTGTGAGCGACGGCGGCGGCCGCTTGTTCTTCGGGGATATGGCACACGGCGAAGGTTGGCGCGTCGATGCCGGCCTTCTGCAAGGCGATCGCCTCGTGGATTTCGCCGATGCCCAGCCAGTCCACACCCGCGTCGATGAACGCGCGCGCAGCGACGACAAGCCCGTGGCCGTACGCGTTGCCCTTGACCATCGCGCAAACGAGCGGCTTGTGACCGGACGTTGTCGCGGCGCGGCCGAGCACGCTGACGTTGTGTCGAAGCGCCGCCGTGTCGATGGCTACGTGTGAGAGTTCGGTTGCGACCGGGAAGTTCAAAGTTGGTGCCCCTTCGTTCTACCGGCGCGAGTACGCCGACGCGAGGTTGCCGCGACCCGGAAAGTGGGCCACCAGGTCGAATTCGCCCAGCGCGGCGGTCACGGGGATGGACAGGCGCCCGACGAAGTGTCCCTTCTTGCCGGTCATGGCCGTGCCGAGCTTGAAACCGCTCGTCGGGTCGCGCGGCTGCACCAACCAGATGTCGATGGGCAGGCCCTTGGGGCTCCCGCCGCCGGGAACGACAAGGCGACCGCGAACCTCGAGCGTCTCGCCGACGTAGGCCTCGGGATGCGGCGGCGCAAGCACGATCGATGTGACGAGTTTCGCGGCGGGCCCCTCCTTCTTCGATGCGTTTGTGCTTGGGTTCGGGCTCGGATCCGCGGCTGACGGGGGCCTCTCGACAGCAGCGACGTTGCGGGCCATCGCGGCTCGCTGTATGGCGCGCTTGTGCAGCCAGTCAGTCTCACCTTTGGGCCCTGTCACCGTCGCCCCCGCCGTCGCCCTGGCGCCCGGTGAACGCGTGCCGTCCCCGCTCTTCGCGGGCTGCGATCCCCCCGCGCGACCGACCAGGCCGTTGGCTCCAACCACTTTCCGGGCCCCTGCCCAGCTGGAGTCGTTGAGTCGGCCGTCGGCGATCGTTTGCGTCATGGCGTCTGCATATTGCTGTGGTCGGGGCAATGGATCGCTGAGCAAGGGGTCGTGCAGGTGCTTTCGGTCGGCGCCGTGCAACCGCAACGTGTCCGCGCCGCCGCCAAGATCGATGCGCTGCCAGCGGCCACGTCCTTTCGCGCCGACAACCCACGCTTCGACGAATGCGTGCGCGTCATTGATGACGTAATGAGCCGGAATGCCGAGCGAGTGAGCCATCGCCACAAACGCGTGCGCACGGTGCCGACAGACCCCTTTGCGGCTGATGATGAGCTCCTCGAGCAGGGAGTTTGCACCGTCGTCGAGGACACCGGGTTGGAAGCTGCGGAAGTAGTCGGTCAGACGTTCGACGTTGTCCTTGCGCGTCTTGCCGGGAGCGACCTGCGCCGCGGCCCACAGTTTTCGCATTCGGGCCGCGATGGCCGCGGGCATGCTGGGCATGGGCGGATCGTCGACGGCTGGACCGCTGCCAAGTGGCGCCGCGAAATAGCTGCTTGGCGCGTCGACGAGAAAACGCAGGTCGAACGTACCGGCGCGCGTGCTGGTGACCGAGAAATTGCCGGCGTTGTCGCGAAAGAACGACAGCGGTCGGGCGGGGTAGGCCTCGGCCTGGATGAGCTGAGATGACGGCGCGATCGACGGGATTGGCGTGCGTCTGCCGGCCTTCACCTCGACCGTGACGTGGCCCCAAAAGAGCTCGTGCCCCGGTCTTGTCGCCGCACCACGCAACGTCACCGGACGCAAGCCGGCGCCGCTCTGCATGAGTCCGCCGTCCGCCGCGACCTGGTCAAACACGCGATCGCGCTTGAACGGAGCGACTGTCGGGTTGAACACCGCGTCGTAGTGCAGTGTGCCGTCGGCCTTGGTTTGACGGTCCGTGGCGACCTTCGCGCGATCGGCTGCTGGAGCTCCATAGAGTGGGGCTGCGGGGGCTTTGCGAGCTGGCCGCTCCGGTTTGTCGATCCTCCCTGTCGCGGTCTCGATCGCGTCGGCGAGACTTGCGGGCCCCGAACGAACGACCGAATCCGAGCGTGCCGCACGCGCATGGGCTGGCAATGGTTCGTGGAGCACCGGAGCGCCGCGAGATGTCCCGGTGGCACCGCCTCTTGGAGCTTGGGCATCGGCCGCGGCTGTCGGGATCAGCGCGCAGATGATGACAACCGCCGCCGAAATGCTCGTGGATCGCCGTTCACCCGCGTCGCAATGCACCATGGTCGTCATCATGGGCCACGTCGCCCCACCGTCGCAAATCGCTGTGGTTTTCTCGTTGTGCGCCACCGTCGCCGTCCCTATCCTCCGCGCCCTCGCCCAGGAGCCCCGATGGCAGCCATGCTCACCGATGTGCGACGCCTCTTCCTTGCGATGTTTGGCGCAGCGCTTCTCATTCCCGCCGCTGCGCTCGGATCGGACAGCCACGACAAGCTCGACCTGTCGCCGGCGCAGGAAGCCAAGCTCCTCGACCAGCTGATCGAAGCGAGCCCGCACCGGCAGGCGCTTGAACACGCCAAGAAGGTCCACGGTGACCTGCCGCCGGGCGACCTCGGCAAGAGCGACCCGCTCCAATGGGGCCATATCCCGCCGCTGCTGAAGGCGTGGCCGAAGAAGAAAGGCCCGCGCAACTATGGGTTTCTGCCTTTTTGGACGATCAAGGGCACCAAGATCCACTGGGATCGCCTGACAGAGTTGGCTTGGTTTTCAGCTGAACTCGACGGCACCGGCAAAGTGAAGACGACCCACGGCTGGGGCGGGAGCACGGCCAAATCGCTCATCAAGACCGCGCACAGCAACGGGGTGCAAGTCACGCTCACGTTCACTCTGTTTTCCAAGACCGGCATCAGCAACGTCATCGCGACGGCGGCGAAACGAAAGACGCTGGTCGACAAGATCGTGTCGCTCGTACTCGCTGGCGGCGGCGACGGAGTGAACATCGACTTCGAGGGGCTCCCCAAGGCATCGCGCGACCAGATGAAGGCGTTCACGGTGCTGCTCACCAAGACGATGCACACCAAGCTGCCCGGCAGCGACGTCACGCTCGCGACACCGCCCGTCGATTGGACCGGCGCCTGGGACTACGACTACCTCGCCGACAATTGCGACGGGCTGTTCGTCATGGCGTATGGCGTGCACTACTCGGGCAGCAACCCCGGGCCGCAGCTGCCGATGGCCAACAACAAGCCGTGGGTCCACAAGACCTTGCAGTGGGTCGTCGACGACTACGTGAAATGGGGCAAGCCGCACAACAAGTTGAAGTTTCTCATCGGCCTGCCGCTCTACGGCAACACATGGGCCTCCAGCAGCTCGAAACCGGGCGCCAAGAAGCTCGGCAAAGGCAAGGCGGTCACCTACGAAAAGGCGCAGGTCGAAGCCAAGAAGCACGGCGGTTTCAAGTGGGATAGCGCGTCCAAGAGCAGCTACTACGTCTACAAGATCAGCGGTGGATACCAGCAGACGTGGGTCGACAACCCGCAGGCCTTCGAGATGCGCGCCAAGTACCTCGGGCAGCGCGGCGTCAACATGGGGCTCTGGGCGCTCGGATACGCCGACAAGAACCCGGAGGTCTGGTCGGACATCGCCGCGTTCATCGGAAAGCCAGGCACTCCGGGCGGCACAGATGCCGGCTCAAGCGGCGGTCAAGACGGCGGGAGCACGGGCGCGGACGCGGGGTCTTTGGCGCCGGACTCGGGCTCGATCGCCCAGGACACCGGTTCGACGACCTCACCTGACGCGGGAACCAACTCGGACGACGCTGGTGCGACCGCCGATTCTGGGAATACGGCTGATTCCGGGCATGCCGGCGCTCCTGACGCGGGGACGACCTCGGATGTCGTTGCGACAGCGGATACGGGGACAACGCACACCGCCGACGCCGGTTCGACAGGACCGTTGGACGCCGGCGCGCACACCAGCACAGATGTCGGCTCGCCGGTTGGTGAGGACGCCGGGACCGCTTCGACAACCGACACCACGACCACCAGCGGCGACACGCTGTTCGATCCGGGTTTGGATGCAACAGCCACCGACAGCGGCGCGGCGACCTTGCTCGGGGGCGGCAAAACCGGCGCGTCCAGCGGCTGCCAGGTGGGCGTACCTCTTGGTGGCGCCGTTCCGTTTTCGACGATGTTCGTGTTCTCGCTGCTGGCGTTGACGCTGGTCCGGCGCAACAACGACTAGAGCACCGAACAGCAATGCTTCTCGGTGCATGATTCTTTTTTCGTTGGGGGACTATGAGCGTCCCCACGCCCCGAAAGGTGTCGTTTTCGTGGCGTTCCCCATCCCAGAGCGCCGATTCCTGATCGCCGCTCTAGCTTGGGCCAGACCTACCGCAGACCGTCCCGTCCGATGGGCCGGTAGGGGGCGTCGCCGTAGCGGTTTTGCATCTCGTGGTAGATGCCCGTGCACAGCGCGTTGTGCCCGCAGGCGTCGCAGGACGCCGGTTTTCGCCAGTACTCGGTGTGGCTGTAGGTCACCCGCTGACCGGTCGCGACCTCAACGGAGAAGTCGTCGAGGTAGTAGTCGACGTTGCGGTCGACGAGGTCGGGCGCCAGGCAAGCCTGCACGTTTCGAAAGCCCGCAGCAATGCCATGCTGCTCGGCCGCTTCGAGCGCCCAACGGACCGCTTCGACAGCTTCTGTGGGGGACAGCTGCAAGGTGTCGGCGTGTCTCAGCCCGTCGCCGATCGGCTTGATCACAGCGAGGACCCACGGCACGGCAGGGCGACCAGCGGCCTCGCATTGTCGGGCGATCATGGCGGCGAGATCGGGTAAGCCGCCGGCGTTGAGGCGGGTCACCGCGGTGTACACGTAGACGTTGCGATCGGTGCGTGCGAGCGCGTTTGCCAGGCCCTGGCGCTGGCGGTCGAAGCGGCCTTCGCTGCGGGACAACGCGTCGTAGGTAGCGGCGCTCGCCGTGTCGAGTGAGAAGTGGACCGTGCGGACGCCCGCGTCGAGAAGACGATCGGCGAACGCTTTATCCGCGAGCTTCACGCCGTTGGTCATCACGATGTGGCGGCGCTCGAATCCGGCGTTGTCGAGGGCGTCAAGGACCTCGAAAAGGGAGGGATAGATCGTCGGTTCGCCGCCGATGAGGATGGCGCGATCGCAGGCGACGGCGCGGCCGGCTTCAATCACGGCGCTCACATCGGCCATCGGCAGGAATCCCTGCGCGTCTTCGTGGGGCGGGACCGCGCAGTACAAGCACGCGGAATTGCAGGGTCTTCCAAAATCGACGTAGAACGACGGCGTCAGCCAATCGACCAAGTTTTCCACGCCTGGGTTGGGGTTGGCGAGGACGACATCGGTGCGCCGCCCGTGCACATCGGCTACGCGGCGACCGACGAAACGACGCTCGCGCGCCGGAACTGCGGGGCGGGGACGCGGTTGGACGGGCAGGCGTTCACTCACCCCCGCATGGTAGCAGACCGCCAACCGGTGGTCCGTTTCAGGAGAGACACCGAGCGGGTCAATCGGTCGCGAGGGATTCGGCTGCCCCGCCGCCGCCAAGCTCGATGTGTAGTGCAACCACGCGCCTGTGCACATCGGCGATCAGGTCCGGCAGCTGCTCTTGGGATAGGCCTTTGGTGGGCACCGGGTCGCCGAACGCAAGGTCGATACGTCCGGGCCGGGGATCGTAGGGGCCGTGTGCGCCGTAGACGTTGCGCGCGCCGACGATCGCGACGGGTACGACCGGAACGCCAGCTGCGTGGGCGAGCACGAAAGCGCCCTTCTTGAAGCGATGAACGCGCCCGTCCGTCATCCTACGACCCTCGGGAAACGTAGCGACGCACATGCCTGCAGCGACGCGATCTGCCTGCTGTTGTAGCCGTTTGAGCGCATCTTTGCGGCGTCGGCGGTTGATCAGGATCATGCCGACTTGCTGCACATACTGACCGATGATCGGGATCCACTTGATCTCGGCTTTGGCGACAAAGAAGAGGTCTGCCGGCACAGCGACGAAGAGCGCCGGGATGTCCAGCGTGCTCTCGTGGTTGCTGGCGAGCACGCATCCCTTCGCGAAATCGACGCGCTCGCGACCGTGAATGTGCAGATCTGCCCCGCACAGGTCGAGCAGCTTGGGCATCACGATTTCGCGTGCGACATACAGCCCATGGCGAGCGTCGCCGACCGCGCCGCGAATCACCTCGGGGACACCGTAGCGTGTGACCACGGCGGACGCGCGGGCAAGTTTGTCCGCCTGGTACAGCAGGCCGCCTTCGCGCATCAAACGCCAGCTCGGCCGCTAGTTGACCGGATCGCCGCCAAACAGGGCGGGATCGCCGATCGCCTGGCGCCCGCGGAAGCCGCCGTCGAGCTCGTGGAACCACCGAATCTCGGGTTCGTCCCAATGCCAGCACAAGTAGACGACGCGTCCCTGGTACAACGATCGGAAGTCAGCGAGGCCGTCGACCCCCTTGACCTCGACGCCCAGGTCGCGGATCCGCCCGAGGCGCTTGTGGATGTCCAGGGCGAGCTCGTGCAGCTCGGCGCGTCGCTTGATCACGTCGGACGGTAGTGCGCCGATGCTTTGCATACCGAGCTGAAGCTCCTGGCTGAGTTCGACGAGCTGGACCGCCCGCCGCTGCATCCGCTCGTGCATCGGTCGGACATCTTCGAAGGTCGCTCGCACCAGTGGTAGCATCGCGTTGGCCTCGTCGAGCCCGAAATGCCGGTGGATTTCCATCGTGCCTCGTCGCCGCGATCGCGGTCATGCAACCAATTGCTAGAGTACGTACGGCTCGATCTTTGTCGAGTCGACCCCGGTGAAGTCATGGACCACAGCGATCCCGTGCAAGTTCACATCGCGCTGTGCTGGGTAGACGAAGCGCTGCCCCTCGACGCCCTGTCAGGTGCGGTTGCGATGCTCGATGCCGGCGAACTGGCCCGGCTCGGCAGGTTTCGTCGTGCCCGTTCCAAGACACTGTTTGCGGCCGCTCACGGTTTGCTTCGCGCCATCGTCGCCGAGTGCGCTGAGACGGACCCGCAGCGAATCGATTTCGGCGCCGGTAGCCACGGAAAACCGTCTGTCGAACTGCCGGACGAAGCCCGCGATGTGCACGTGTCCTTGTCTCACACCGACGGCCTCGTCGCGGCGGCATGGACGCGCGTCGGTCCGTTTGGGCTCGATGTCCAACACGCTGGGCGCTCCAGGGACCTGCCCGGCGTTGCCGAGCGCGTCTACACACACCACGAGCGCTCCGAGATGGACGGCTTGGGCCCTCCGACCTCCGACGCCTGGACGAAACGCTTCTACACGCTGTGGGCGACCAAAGAGGCCTGGTTGAAAGCGTGCGGGACAGGCTTTTCACGTTCTCCGCAGCTCGCCGCGGTGGGGTTTGACGGCGAGCCTGCCATCACGTGGTTGGCGCCTGAGCTCGATGACGACCCCGGCGCGTGGAAGCTGCAATCGTGGTGGCCCGGCCCTGATCATGCAGCTGCTGTCGCAATGCGCGACGCTGAACCCGATCTCGACGTGCGGATCGCATGGGTGGAGGCCCGTGAGATCGCGTCAGGAGTCTCGGTTTTTCGAGACGGACCCGCGCCCCGCCAGCTTCTGTGGTAAAGATCCCGCGAAATCTCGTCGAAGGCGCGGCGATGACCACTCGCGCCCGCCTCCGGATGGCGCTGCGGCACCGCGACGACCCAACCCGGAACTTCCGCAGCGCGCCCCCGCCCCATCCGCGACGATGCCTGTTGCTCCTCAACCAGCACCGGAGGCTCCCATGCACCACGACAACAAGCCCCCTGTTTCCGCCTCATCGGTCGCCGTGGCCCCCGCCGTCACCGCCATGCCAGCGGCCGCGCCCATGATGGACGCGAACCAGGCCGCGGCTTGGATCCACGCGTTCACGCAGGCCCAGCAGACGACGGCTCAAGCGCATGCTGCGTGGCAGCAGACGATGGCCGAAGCTCACATTGCGTTCCTTCGCACATCCGACCAGGCGATGGCCGGACTGCAGGCGATGCTCACCGGTCAAGCCGTCACCGCTACGACGGCCGCTGCGCCGGTTCCTCGCGTCGCGGCGACATTCGCGTCCCCGGTCGTGGCGGCCCCCCCAAGTGTGCCCGTCGTTGCCGCGGCGCCTGCTCCAGCACCGATCGCGCCTGCCTCCGCTCCGATCGCGCCTGTCTCCGCTCCGATCGCGCCTGCTCCAGCACCGATCGCGCCTGTTTCCGCTCCGATCGCGCCTGTCTCCGCTCCGATCGCTGCGCCCGCCCAAGCTCCAGAACCGGTCGCAACTCCCGCCGTTGCCGCGCCTTCTTCCGCCGTCGACGTGAAGATCGCGCTGCTGACTGTCGTCGCGGACAAGACCGGCTACCCGGCGGAGATGCTCGACCTCACGATGGAGCTCGAAGCAGATCTCGGAATCGACTCCATCAAACGGGTCGAGATCCTCGCTGCGTTGGCCGACTCGCTGCCTGCGCTCCCCGAAATCGACGCCTCTGAAGCCGGAGAGCTCAGCACCCTCGGCGCCATCCTCGAACGGCTCGGCGGCGTCGCGAATTCGACGTCCGGTGACGCGAGGGACGCAAACGGCGCGCCAAATAACGGCTCCAACGGTGAAGCCGCGATGGCAGCCAGCGTCGACATCGGCGCCGCGCTGCTCAGCGTCGTAGCCGACAAGACCGGGTATCCAGCGGATATGCTCGAGCTCTCGATGGAGCTCGAAGCCGATCTCGGAATCGACTCGATCAAACGCGTCGAGATCCTCTCTGCTATGACCGACCAGGTGCCGGGCCTGCTCGATGTCGACGCCACCGACATGGCCGAGCTGCGCACCCTGGGTTCGATCCTCGACTCGTTGAACGCGACCCGCGGCAACGGCGAAACCGGCGACAACACCAAAGCAGACACGTCGTCGCGCCACGCCGATTCGGCCGACAAGTCCGCCACAGCGTCCGGCATCCGCGCTACGGCCTGACGACACAAGGCGTTTGAGCATCGCCACGCTGGAGCAGGATAGATGACCGACAAAGCCGCCGAAGTCATCGAGTACCGCCACAGTCTGCAGGTGTACTACGAAGACACCGACCTCTCCGGCGCGGTCTATCACGCCAACTACCTGCGCTATTTCGAGCGGGCCCGCGAGCACCTGATCGGCCAACCACGCCTGCTCGAGTTGCTCGACAACGGCATCGCATTCGTCGTCTATCGCTGCGAATTGACCTACCGAGCGCCCGCCTATCTCGGCGACACCCTCGTCATCGCGACGTCCTCACGCCGCGTCAGTGACTACCGGGTCTCGTTTGACCAGGACGTCTACCGCAACGACGAAGAGCAGCCGATCGTTCGCGGCGTGGTCGAGATGGTCGCGGTCGATCGCGGCGGCAAACCCGTGCCCTTGCCCAAGTTCACGTAGCGGTCCCCATTGAGCGTCTCAACGGCGCAATCCGGCGGCATTTGCCGGACAACGTCAGCGGCGCTACCGTCGTCGCGCATGACCACAGAACCAGCCCAAAGCGCACTTCGCGCTCGCGTTGCGCGCAAGCTCGACGAGATCGAGCCGCCGATGCTGTGGCTGGCTGCGTTCGCGATCATCATCTACCTCGCCGAGCTCAAAGGCGTGTGGATGACGCTGGGTATCTTTGAGCTCTACCGCGTTGTCGCGTTGGCGGTGGACGTCATCTTCGTCGTCGACGTCATCGTCAAGTGTTGGGCGCTGCGTTCCGCCTACATTCGCAGCCCGTGGTTTGCCATCGACGTCATCAGCGCGTTGCCGATCGTCGCGAGCATTTCGACCATCCCCGACCTCGTACATGGCCTGCGATTCATGCGCGGCTTTCGCATGTTCCGGATGCTCCGCACGCTGCGTTGGTTGCGCAAACTGCCCGGCCTCAAGTCCCTCAAGACGGTGCCTGTCGAACGCAGCGCGGAAACCCGCGCCTATCATCGGGCGTTGCTCGCCTCGGTGGTCGTCTACACCGGCATCTTCGTCGCCACCCTGGCCTGGGTGAAAACGCACGCACCACCCGGGGCAGTTATCGAGGTGGACGGCGTCTCCGTCGCCGGCCACGAACCCTACAAGCTCACCATTCACGACGGCCAGGAAGAGCGCATTGTGACGGTCGATCCCGAGCACGTGTTCAAGGACGGTCACGAGATCGAGTTTTTCCTCGTCACCGGCTCCCTGCTCGGCATGTTGCTGATGATGTTGGTGATTCGCTTTCAGCTACCCGACATCTCTTCGCGTCAGATCCGCGCCTTGCTCAACGTGGCGTTGCCCATGCAGGTGGCCGAACACTTCATGGAAAACCCACATCAATACAACAGCACCGTGCGCATGCCCGCGACGATTGTGTTTTGCGACATTCGCGGCTTCACCACCACTGTCGAGGAGCTCGGCGGCAACCTCGACACCCTCAAGCATCACCTCGAATTGGCCATGGACGCCGTCGTGGATGTCCACGTCAAACACGATCTCATCGTCGACAAGTTCATCGGCGACGCGATCATGAGCTTCCGCGGCGGCGATCTTGTGCATGGCGGTCCCGAAGACCACGCTCTGCGGGTAGTGCGCGCCACGTTGCACGGACAAGAGGCGCTCGCCGCCCTCGACGACCCGTATTTCCGCGCCATGAAGGTCGGCGGCGCGTCCGGTGACGACGCCTTGATCGGCACATTCGGCACCAGCAGCCGACTCAGCTACACGATCCTCGGCGACCGCGTGAACCTCGCCGCGCGTCTCGAAGGGGCGTGCAACTCGATCGGCGTCACCAACCTGTTCTGCGCCCAGACGCGCGCGCTTTGCGGCGACGCGGATGACCTCCAATGGCGACGTATTGGCGAGATGCAGGTGTCGGGCAAAGAGCAGACTGAGACCGTTTACGAGGGTTTTTTGAGCCACAAGGTCGGCGATCTCGCCTGGCGCGATCGCTTCGAAGCCGCGCTCGATCTGTACGGCAACCGAGCGTTCGCGGACGCTGGCGCTGTCTTCAACGAAGTCGATGCAATGCGCGCTGATGGGGACACGCCGTCGCGCCTTTATGCCGCGGCTTGCGATCGCCTCATCGCCGAAGGTTGCCCGGACAGTTGGACTCCAGTCGTCCAGACAACCAAATGACAGCTGCTGGCGGCGAGTTGGCTACCCGGCGTGTCGGATGTCCTGCTCTCGCTCGTCTGTGTCGAGCTGGGCGAGATGCGCGCGCTGGTAGGGGCCGGGTCGATCGATAAGTGCGGCGTGCGTGCCGACATCCACCACCCGACCCGCGTCGAGCACGACCGTCTTGTCGCACGCAGCGAGGGCGCTGATGCGGCTGCTGACAATGATGGATGAGGGTCGGTCAGCGTTTCGCAGCTCGCCCGAGATCGCCTCGAGCAGCTTCTCTTCCGTGCCGTGATCGACCGCGCTGAGGACATCGTCGAGCACCAGGAGCCGATAGCCGCGGTAAAAAGCGCGCGCCAACTGGGCTCTCTGTCGCTGGCCGCCCGAGAGCGTGAGGCCGCGCTCTCCAACCACCGTTTCGAGCCCGTTTTCGAGCCGCGTTACGTCGTGTTCCAGGCAGGCCTTGGCGACGGCGGCCGACACCCGCTCGTCGTCGATCTCGGCCTCACCATCGACCAGGGCCACGTTGCGGCGCAGCGTCCTCGAAAACAGGAAGGCCGACTGGGGGACCACGGCGATCGCGCCGCGCAACGTGTCTTCGTCGATGGCTGCAACGTCATGTCCGTCGACAAATACCGTCCCCGCGGGCGGCGGGAGCAACCCGGTCAGCACCTGCACGAGCGTCGTCTTACCGCTGCCGACCTCGCCGTACACGCCCATCGATTCGCCCGGGGACAGGTCAAGGTCGATGCCGGTCAGCGCGTCTCGCTCCCCCGCTTCCGCGTCGGGGTAGCCGAATGTCAGCCCGTTGATGCGCAGCGCGATCCCTCTTCCGTCCGTCGCGATCTTCGTCGTTCCCTCGGGCCGATCCGTCTCCAGCCGTATTACGTCCCAGCATCGCTGCAGGGCCACAAAGCCTCGCTGAACGCTGTTGAGCAGCCACCCCGACATCGCCAGGCCCGCCACGAGGATGCCCGTGTAGGACGCGTAGGCGGCGACGTCCCCGATGGTCAGCGAGCCTTCGATAGCGTGCTGTCCGCCGATCAGGAGCAGCAAGAACACGCACACGTGGCCCATCGATGACGCCAGCGGCAGGATGAACACGCGCAGCACGGTGACCTTGAGGTTGAGGTGCGTGTAGTGGTCGTTGCGCTCGTCGAACCGCCGCAAGAACGCCTCTTCGGCCGCCATTCCCTGGATCGCCGCGACGCCGTTGTATGTCTCGAGGATGTGTTCGCTGACCTTGCCGAGCTCTTCCTGGCTCTCGCGGTACGAGAAGAAGAGGCGTCGGGTGCCGCGACGGAGCACGAAAAACGAGATGCCGAGCGGGATCATGCAGTAGATGGTCAGCCAGGCGTCGGTCACGGCCATCTTCCAGAGCGCCAGGCTCGACGCCAGGAGCACGTTGAGCAGCTGGAGCACCGCGAATCCGACCAGCGCTCGAACAAACGTGGCGTCATTGACGGCGCGGCTGACGAGATCTCCGGTTTGACGGCCGCGCAGCCACGTTTGGCTCATCGACAGAATGCGCTCGAGCATGTCGTTGCGGACCCGGTACTCGATGGTTCGGCCGGGGTTGAAGAAGAGCACGCGCGACAGGGTTCGGACGATGATCACGGCGACTGCCGCGGAGGCGATCAACGCGCAAGTTGTGCGGATAACGCCGGGATCGGAGCCGGCTGCGAGCGCGTCGAAGACGTCTTTGATCAGCGACGGGATGGTCACCGTCAGCCAGTTCGTGGCGACGAGGAAGGCCAAGCCGAACGCATAAACGACCGCGTAACGACGGGCATAGCGGCGCAGAAACGCCGGGATGAGTTTGCCGGGTTCGAGCTCGGGATCGACGGTGATTGGGGCGGCGGTGGCGGCGTCCGATGACATCGCGGCGGAGTGTACACGGCTTGCTCACGCGCTGTACGCTTCGCCCATGCCCGGTGCCCTGCTACGTCACTTGCCCGCGATCGAGAAGCTCAAGGTGCGGCTGCTCGATCAACACCCGGGCTGGCCCGATTGGCTCGCGACCACCGTGTGTCGAGAAACCGTCGATGCCGTTCGCGCGGCGACGCTTGCCGGCGAGATCGGCTCCGAGAAGGCGCTCGTATCCGCCGTTGATCATGGTTTGCGGGACCGGATCCAGCTCGTTGTCGGCCCGATCCTGCGTCCGCTGCACAACGGCACCGGTGTCTTGGTGCATACCAATGCAGGCCGCGCACCCCTCGCCACCGCAGCAATCGCCGCCATCTCGGAGACCTCTGCCGGTTACTGCAACCTCGAGCTGCATCTCTCCGACGGCCGCCGCGGTTCACGCCAGGGGCTGCTCAAACCGCTGCTGCGTTGGCTGACCGGGGCTGAAGATGGCCTGGTCGTCAACAACAACGCCGCGGCTGTCATGTTGGCGCTGCACGCGATCGCCGCGGGACGCCCCGTGTTGGTTTCCCGCGGCGAGCTTGTCGAGATCGGCGGCAGCTTTCGTGTGCCCGACGTGATGCGGGCGGCCGGCGCTCGCCTGGTCGAAGTCGGCACCACCAATCGAACCTGGCTGCGCGACTACGAAAACGCCGCCCGCGAGCTCACCGACGCCGGCGATCCTCCCGCCGCAATGATGCAGGTCCACCGCAGCAACTTCCGCATCGAGGGGTTCGTCAACACACCCGAGCTTGCCGACCTGGTCGCGCTTGGTCGCGGTCTCAATATCCCCGTGATCGCCGACCTGGGCTCTGGCGCATTGCACGACCCTGCGTCGTTCGGTCTCGCCGACGAACCCACCGTCGCTGAGGTGATCGCGGCCGGCGCCGACCTCGCGACGTTTTCGGGCGACAAGCTCGTTGGCGGCCCCCAGGCTGGCGTCATCGTCGGCGCAAAACGCTGGACCAAGGCCCTGGGCGGCAACGCGATGGCGCGCGCTGTCCGCGTCGATTCGATGACGTTGGCGGGGTTGGAAGCGACCCTCCGAATGCATTTGCTCGGGCGTGCTCGTCACGACGTGCCCGTGCTCGCCGCCGCATCCATGAAACTGCCGAAGGTGCGTGAGGCCGGCGATTCTCTCGCGCGATCGCTCGCTGAGATCGACGGTTTGCGCGTCGGTTTGGTGAACAGTGAAGCCCGCGTCGGCGGTGGCAGCCAACCCGGTGAGACATTGCCATCCTTCGCCGTCAAGTTGACCCACGACCGCATCGGCGCGACCGCCCTGGCCAATCGCCTGCGCAACGGTGCCCCGCCTGTCTTGGCGCGGGTCCGCGATGAAGCGGTCGTGTTGGACGTCCGCAGCCTTGTCTGCCGTTCCGATGCGCAAACCGCTTTGCGGCAAGTCGCCGACGCCATCAAAGCAGCGTCGGTATAGATCGTCGTATAACGTCGCGCGTCGAAGGGTTTGTAAGCGGCCCATCGCATCGTCCTCGGTGCGTTGCGCCATCGGCAAAAAACGGCCTATACTCGGCCGCCGATCACGATTGGAGAAGCCATGTCGAACGGGACGCGCATCGCTACGAAGCGTCAACCAGCCAAGCAGGGTCGTTCGCGGTCCTTTGCTTTGCTCGCGTCTCTGCTCGGCGTGATTCTCATCGCTGGTGTCTCCCTTGCGCCCAACGAAGCGTTCGCCAAGCGCAAGAGATCGTCCTCGAGCCGCACCGTCAGCTTCGAAGATGACGTCGTCGAAACGTCCTACCTGCGTCCTGAGTCCAGCGTCGTCGAATCGATCAACTCGCGCACCCGCACGAGCCTGATCCGGATCCGCATGGACTTCTTCAAGGAGATCGTGCGCTCGGCAACCCAGCTGTAGTCCACGCAACAGCGGTCGAACAGCCCACCTCGACCGTTGCAAGGCAGCCCCATGGCCAAGAAGCAAAAGTCCAGCGCCAAAGGCTCGGCTATGTCCGGCAAAGGCGCACCTGAGCCCCACGATGCACGCACGATCCACGCGTCGCGCGCCGACGTGAGCGTGCCATCTTCGGGCCCGCCATCGGCACCGCCGCCCTCGTCCGTCTCCATCGACGCGACCACGACCAAGAAGGGCGCTGACCTGTCGCATGACGGCATGACGCTCAAGCGCGACAACAAGAAGCTGACGTCCACCGGCCCCAACAAGCCGAAGTTGCCCGGCAACAAGGGCGGTGCGGATAAGAAACCTGCCGATAAGCAGAGCACCAAGCTCGGCGTCGACGTCGCCGTCTTGTGGCGCGGGGACATGCTCACCGCGCAGTTCTTCGCCAAGCCGCAGGTCGTGTCCGCCGGTCCGAAGGGCATCTTTGTCGTACCCGAAGACGCGATTGGTGGCGACAAGCTCGTGCTCGTCGAACCGCACGCGTCAGCCCGCTTCGGCCTGCGCGTCGACGGCAAAAAAGCGGCCGGTCACCTCATCGTTGATGGCGACGTACACGACATCGCCGACGTTCGCGACGGCAAGGTGGATGGCGTTCGTGGTCCGGTGATTCCGCTGACCGGCGGCACCCGCGCTGTGCTCGTTTTCGGCGACTTCACGTTCATCATCAGCCGCGTTCCGGTCCCGCCGCCGGCCAAGTTCGCGTTCTTCGATCGGCGCATCATCCCCTTCGCCATCTCGTGGACCGTCGCGTTCCTCATGACGACGATCCCGCTGATCATGGCCTTCAACTCACCGGAATGGCGCAACCGAGCCAAGCTGAGCTACCTGCAAAAGCAGGAACAGCGCATCGCCGAGCTCGAGTACATCGACGTCCAGGAAGAGGAAAAGCCGCAAGAGGAAGAAGAGAAGGAAGAGGAAGAGAAGAAGGAAGAGACGCCGATCAAGCAGGACGAGAAGAAGGAAGAGAAGAAGGAAGAGGAAGAGGTCAAGCAAGAGGTCAACAAGATCGAGAAGGCCCTCGACAACCTCGACGAGGAAAAGAAAGCCGAGGTCGTCAAAGAGATGGTCGACAAGGCCGCCAAGCAGACCGAAGCCCTCGACGATGCGCTCGCCCAGATCGACCAGCAGGCCATCGGGACGCGTCTCTTCGCTGAATCCGATGACGGCGGCGGCGAGTCGACCGCCAATCCCGACGAAGGCTCAGGCGGTGCCCAGGTGATCGCCGACCCCACCGGTGCGACGGCCGGACTCGCGGCGGTTGCCGGCGCGAAGAAAGAGGACCGACTCGGCGGCAAGTCCGCTACGACGCGGGGCAAGATCGCCAGCCTCGAGAAGAACAAGAAGGCCGGCAAAGACGTCAAGATCGGCCTGAAGGCCCGCGCGCAGAAGGTCGTTCGTGTCGGTGGATCGCGGTCCGCGAAGGCGTCCGGCGAGCTGCCCAAGAAGGTCATCAAGCGCTACATCGCGCGCAAGATGGGCGCCATCAAGGCGTGCTACCAAAAGGGTCTGCAGAGCAATCCGAGCCTATCCGGCAAGGTCAAGGTCAAGTTCCTGATCGCTCCGACCGGCGCTGTCACCGGCGTCAAAGTCGCGGACTCGGGCCTGAACTCACCGGCGGTCGAAAACTGCATCGTGCGCAACATCAAGACGTGGAAGTTCCCGCGCGCCAAGGGCGGTGGCTCGACGATGGTCGTCTACCCGTTCGTGTTCTCGCGCCGTTGATCGACGCGCCCCTTCCCGGCCTCGCGACCATGTTTTCCAGGACGAAGATGTCTGAAACGTCGCGTCTTCTCGTGGCCGTCTTGCTCGCTGCGGCGGTCGCGCTGTCCGGCTGCGACGACACCGCCAAGCGCACGGCCGCAAACATCAACGACGCGGTGCTCGCGCTCAACCAGAGCAACTACAACATGGCCCGCGGCAAGCTGCGAAAGGCCATCAAACTGAGCCCGGCCGACGCCGACGCGTCCTTCTATCTCGGCTTTCTCGAGCTCCGCGAAGGCAACGCCAAAGACGCCGCAAAGCTGCTCACGACCTCCCTGGCGTCCGACCCGCTGCGACCGGACGGCTGGCTGCATCTCGCGCGGGCCACCTACCAGCTCGGTGAGTACAAGAAGTCACAAGAGGCGCTCAAGAAGCTGTTCGCGCTCGACGAATTCCACCCCGGCGGCCACTTTCTCTGGGCCAAGATGGCGCGCAAGGCCGGCAAGCGGAAGATCCAGGACGCTCACCTCCGCGCCGCGATCAAGGGCGACCCCGGCCACTACCCGTCGTACCTGTCGCTCGGCCGGCTTTACAGCGAGGTCGGTGCTCACGAAGCGGCGCTCAAGGTCCTCCAGGAGGGCATGCGCTTTTCACCAGACAGCATCGACTTGCAGCAGGCCTATGGGCTGTCGTGGATGGATGTCGGTCGTCCGGATCGGGCCAAAGACGTGTTCGCGGTCGCCGAAAAGAACCCGCGCGCAGACTACACGTTGCACCTGAACTACGCCGCCGCGTTGCTCCAGCTAGGTGACAAGGACAAAGCCATCAAGCAGCTTGAGCGCTACCTGATCCTCGGCCGCACCCGCGCCCACAAGCGCGATCTGAACAACGCTGCCCGGATGCTGATCAAGCTCAAGCGCGGTTGATTGGCGTCGTCGACCATCAGGGAAAGGCCGGCTGACGGTCACCCGGATCAAACAGAAACCGCAGGCCGAGGTGCACGCGCGCTTTCCAAGCGCTCTCTGTGTGTTTGGCGCCGACCGCTTCGTGGTAGCCGATCGTCTCGCCGAGCTTGTAGCCAGCCCCGGTCCACACGTCGCGCATCTGCTTGGCTTTTGCGAGGCTCCCTTCCGCCGTTCCGTGATCGATCCATGCGCGCACAGCTGTAGCGGTTGCCCTTCAAAGATCCCGCAAAACCGGGTCCTGCGATGCTGAATGTCTCCAATCGGCCGGAAGCATGGGCTTTATCGAAGTACGGGTAGATTTCGCGCTTGATACCCGGCTCGACGACGTGATTGGGCCCCAGCTGCCACGCCAATGGTTTGCCCTTGGTGACGCGCACGACCTTCACGAGCGCTTTCTTGCCGGTGTTGGGCAGCAGGAACGACGCGATGCCGGTTGAAACGGCCGCTGGAGCGGTGTTTGCGGTCCACGAGAGCGGTTTGAGGTCGCCGCGCAGGAACATCTCGTTGGCCTTTGGATAGCGCACCACGACGTGGGTGGTTGGCGAGCTGGCATCGGTCGCGGTGGCTGTATCGGCTTCGGTATCGGCGACGGCTGTATCGGCTTCGGTATCGGCGACTGCTTCGGTATCGGCCACGGACTCGGCATCGGCATCGGCGACGGCTTCGGCATCGGCCACGGCATGGGCTTCGGCATCGGCCACGGACTCGGTATCGGCGACGGCTTCGGTATCGGCGACGGCTTCGGTATCGGGCTTTGCTCCCGACCCACCGGTGGCCTTTGGTTCGACGTTGGAGCAGGCGACGAGCAGGGCGAGCAGGGCGGTCGCGATGATGCGTATCATGAGCGTTCGGTACTGGAGCTTGGTGGACCGGTCAAGCGCGGCGACGGCGGCTTCGTTGTCGGTTGACCCTCCGCAAAGTCGCGTGCCACAGTCGCGGGCATGTTCCTCGGACGCGTCATTGGCACCGTGATCGCCACCCAGAAGTCGCCCGGCCTCGAAGGCATCCGCATGCTTGTCGTGCAGCCGATGGACGAGTCTGGAAAGGACCGGGGTGGCGTGATTGTCGCCGCGGACACAACGGTCGCCGGACCGGGTGACGTCGTTCATCTCACCAGCAGCCGCGAGGCCGCGGTCGCGATGCCTGAGCCATTTGTGCCCGTTGATCACGCGATTATCGCGATCGTCGACCGCGTCGGTGGCCGAACCTTGCCGGCCAGCAGCGAGTGGAAATCGGGAGGCGCCCGGTGATCCTCGGTCGCGTCGTGGAAAACGTCGTCTCGACGATCAAGCACCCCGAGCTGGCTGCGCTGGCGGTCTTCGTCGTGCAGCCGATCGATGAAAAGGGTGATGACAGCGGCGCGACGTTCCTCGCTGTCGATCACGCCCAGGCCGGCCCTGGAGACACCGTCATCGTGCTGCGCGAGGGCAATGGGATCCGCCAGGTCCTCGACAACCCGCGCTCCCCGGTGCGCTGCTGCATCGTCGGCGTGGTGGACGCGGTCACCGTCGCATGAGCAGCCGCAGCGTTCACACCCTCCACGGCTCCGAAGCCACGCTACCCGGCGCACGCCGTGAGATTCTCTCGATCTGTCACGAGCTTCATGAACGGGGTTGGGTCGGCAACCATGACGGCAATCTTTCGCTTCGTCTTGCCGGTGAACGCTTCCTGCTGACCCCAACGGCGCTCAGCAAACGCGTCATCCAGCTGACCGATCTCATCGTCGTCGACCGCAGCGGTCGGGTCCTGCAGGGCGGCCGCCGTCCTTTCTCCGAATTCCGGATGCACCAAGCCGTCTACGAACAGCGCGCCGACGCCAAAGCCGTTGTCCACGCGCACCCGCCATCGGCCACCGGGCTATCCGTCGCTGGCCACGAGGTCCAGACCCAGATGATCGCCGAAGCGGTCGTTTCGCTGGGCGATCGCGTGCCGCTGCTGCCGTATTTCTTCCCCAACAGCGCCGACATGCTCGCTGGGATCCGCGATCTCGCCGAGTCATACGACGTCATTACGATGGCCAACCACGGTGTGCTCGGTTGGGGCGATGACCTCGAGCAAGCGTTCCTGCGCGTCGAGCTCGTCGAACACCTCGCCCGCATCCAAATTCAGGCCATCGCGGCCGGCGGCGTCAACACGATCCGCGAGGCCGACGTAAAGCGTCTGCTCGAAAAGCGCGCCAAAGCTGGTCTGGGCCCCGATGGAAGGCGTCTGCGCGGACGTGGTTGACAAGCCCCAACCCACCCGACCACGGCGGTGAACTCCATGCCCGCGTTCTTCTGGATCGTGATCAGGCCACATATGGTCGCTCGGCTGTTTGCCTTGAGCCTCGTCGTCGTCGTCGCGACGGCTTGCGGGGCCAGCAAATCCGTCACCAAGTCCCCAACCGGCAAGGTCGCTCGCTGTACGCTGCTGCTCACCAACGACAGCGAGGCCAATTTCGACGGCGAACGGGTCAAGGTTGGGCCCCAGATCGCCTACACCGGCACGATCGACCGCGTTGCTGCCACGAAAAAGCGCCTGGTGGCGGAGGGGCGCGGCGTCCTCCTCATCTCCGCAGGCGACATTCTCCAGGGCCGCTACATCCAGCGCACCGACGGCAACCGCGTAAAGGCCGCGACCGACATCTGGCACACGTATCAAAAGGCCGGCTACGATCTCGCCGTGCTCGGCAACCACGAGTTCGATGGTGGACCCGCGGTTGTGCGCGACTCGATCAAGGGGCTCACGTCGCTCAAGCTCGTCGTCTCCAACCTCGATGAGGGCAAGGGCACAGCGCTCGACAACAGCGGGCAGAAGCTTTTCGTCCACACCACGATTCGAAACTGCGGCGGGATGAAACTCGGCTTTTTCGGCCTGCTCACCGCGTCGACCAAGCGCATCAGCGACTTCGGTGACACGCGTTTTTCCAACCCCGAGGATCCGCACTACCCCGCCGCGCGCGCCGCTGTCGCCAAGCTCCGCAAAACCGGTGTCGACGCTGTGGTCGGCATCACCCATCTCGGCCTTGGCTCCGACATCGCGACGGCCAAACATGTCGACGGCATCGACGTGCTGCTCGGGGGCCATTCGCACATTCTGCTGCGCCGGGAAAAGAAGGTGAACGGCACCGTGATCGTGCAAGGCGGCGCTCGGTTCGCGCACCTCGGCCACGTCGAGCTCTACGGCAAACCCGGCGGCGGCTACAACGGCGATCGCACCTATTGGTACGTGCACAAGATCGACGAAAACATGCCCGCCGACCCGGCGATAACCGCGCATGTCAACGCACTTCGCGGCAACTATCCGCCCGAGGTCGTGATCGGTCAGCGCCGGCGCGCCTGGTCCCTTCGCGGTCGGGCGCGCAAGGTCTACGGAGGCCTCGTGGCCCGCGCTGTCACCCGCTGGCTTGGCGAGCGCAAGATCGACGTTGGTGGCGGTCTGCTCAACGCCGGCGGCATCCGCACCGCCAAGACCTATCCGAAGGGCCCGGTCACCAACCTCGAGATCGAGGGCATCCATCCGTTCCGCAACCGTATTGTCGTCGCCCGGATGAAGGGCAAATGGATGCGTCATCTCGCCGAACACGCGTGCACCAAGGGGCATCGCGGCCGGGGGTTGCGCGTCGTCTTGTACGGCATCGACATCGCCTGCGATCGCAGCCAAGACGCCATCAAGTACACGTGGAAAGGCGGCGCCCAGGTCGGCATCAAGCGGCCCGGCAGCCGTGTCGTCACGCTGCGGATCGGCGGCAAGGACGTCGTGGACACGGCCGACTACGCCATCGCGACCAACGACTACCTCGCGCGCGGCGGCAGCGGCTATTGGGCGTTCACACAGGTCCAGCGAACCTGCCCCGACGGCAGCGATTTTACCAAGACGCTCTGCAAGACGGGTCCCGCGCTCGCCGACATCGTCAAAGACGCCGTACGACGCGATCGACTCGAGGACTGATAGCCCGCAGAAGCTACTTCTTGCGGCGTCGGTTCCTGGCCTCTGCCTTCTTCTCGAGGATGCGCTTGGCAGCTCGGGAGACAACGCCGGGTACGTCGCGGTGCTTGGAGATGGTCTTGACGTCCGAGTCGACCATGCTTCGCAGGAAGCTCAAGGCCATCGACTGTGGGCATTTCGGGTTGTAGATGAGCGCCTTGCGAACGCCGTAGTCGCGGGTCCATGCGCGGTTTCGAGCGATCGTTGCGATGACGTCTTCGGACAGCTCTTTCTTGCCGGCGTACGACCGGATTTCGCCATCTGTGATTCGCGGCGACTTGAGCACCGACGACGACACCATCTTCTTCGGATCGCGGACGAGGAGCTTGCGGGCGTTTGCGTCGCCAACCAGGGCGAGGCGGATCTTCTGCGCAACGGACATCGACAGCAGCATCGTCTGCAGATTCAGGCGGCGACCGTCCTCTTCCTCGGCCTCACCCTCCTCGCCTTTGTCGTCGAAGTTGTCGTCGAACGCGAATTCCATCGCGGACAGGAATTCGATGTCATCCAGGCCCGTGTCGCCGCTGTCGTCGCGCGCGCCGCGTTCGCCGAGAATCGCCGCTTTCGTCTCGCGAAAACCGGGCATGTGGTCGAGGTCCACGTTTTCGCGAACCGCCAGCTCGATCAGCGCTTGCACCGTGCCTTGCGTGGCACGCGGGTTGAAGAAGAGCGCTTCGATGATCGCTGTGTGCTCCAGGGCGCGGCGGGCATTGCGCCCGATCACGTCGCAGGTGGCGCGGTTGCCCGAACCGGCGAGGTGAACGAGCGTCGCGTCGTCGGTGTGACGGTTGACCGCGAGCTCGGGAAGCAGCGAGCTGTCGAGCGGCAACACACGGGCCATCGTGTCGATGACCCAGCGGTCGGAGAGCTCTTTGACGACCGGCTCGATCTGGTCGGGCGGCATGGTGCGCAGGGTGTCGCGGGCGGCGCGGCGAACCTCCGCCTCTTCGTCGTGGTAGAGGAACGCGAGCGTCGGGACAAGGTCTTCGATCGCGGCGGGCAGCAGGCCCTTGGCGATGCGCAGGCGAAGGGCGACCGGTCGCGTCGAATTGACCAGCCCGCGGTGCGCCTCGACGATGTTTTCGATCGGGATCGCGTCGCCGCTGCGAAATACTGTGTGTGCGCCGTCAGGGCTCATCTCGATCTCCGAATTCGGTGTGGCCGGATCGCCTTGGCGGTGAAAGACCAAGGCCAATCGTACCACCTCACCCGATCACAATAGCAGCGGCATGACCGTCACGGCGAACATCGTCGCGCCGAAACACGCGCCGAAGAGCAGCAAGCAGTAGCCCATGATCTCGCCAAAAGCGACGCCGGTCACGCTCAACAGCGGGATCGCCCAGAACGGTTGGATGAAGTTGGTGCTCATGTCGCCGTACGCGAAAGCGAGCGTTGTCAGCCCTTCGGACAGACCGTGGCGCGCGCCGGCGGCGAGGATGTAGGGCGCTTCGATAACCCACTGCGAGCCCCCCGACGGGACCAGGTAGTTGATCGCCGCGCTCAACAGGTAGACAAGCCCGGGAAAGGTCGTGGCGTTGCCGATTGCGGCGATCCAGTCGGTCAGCTGCAGCGCCAGGGGCGTTAGCGTCATCAAGCCGAAAATGCCGGCATAGAGCGGGAACTGGACGATGATGCCCCACGCGTTACGGGCGCCTTGTTCACAGGCCGATAGGAAGGTGCGCGGCGAATCGTGCAGGCACAGGCCAAGGCCGAGGAACGCCGCGTTGTAGCCGTTGATGTCCCAGCCGGCGCTGCCCTCCCTGTAAAACCGCATCGCCAATTGGCCGAGGATGGCGGCGCCGACGAGCAGCGAAAGCGAGCGTGAACCATCGATCTTCTGCGCTGGGCTCAGCTCGCCGGCAGGTCCGCTTCCCGGCGGCGAAACGAGACTGCGCGCCTTGTCGACCGACAGCGGCTTGGCGTCGTCCTCGTCGGGGTGCAGCGCGGCCGCCACGAAGATCACGAGGGCCGAGATGAACACCAGGTAGCCGAGATTGAACGGATGCAGGAGCGTCTCGGTGATCGGCAGCGGCGCTTGGAGAACGCCCTGCTTGACGAGGAAGTTGTCAGGTGTGGCGCTGATGAGCGGCGCTGAACCGGACAGACCGGCGTGCCAGATCGCGCCGAGCCCGATGTAGGCGCTGGCCACGAGCAAGCGGAAATCCACCTTGGGGTTTCGGGCGGCCACGATCGGCACGAAGGTCGCGCACATCACCAGGTTGACCGCCCAGTTCAGGTAGCCGGTCACGACCGAAAACGCCGCCATGAGCATGATCGCCTGGCGTGGCTTGGCGACGTCGGGCACCGAAGCCAGCTTCTCCATCAGCCGGAAGACGGGACGCGACGTGGCCACGGCCTGGGCGGCGACCAGGGCCAGCGCGAACTGGCTCGTGAGCTTCAAGAGGCGCCAGATGCCGCCCGACCACGCATCGAACGCGCCGCACGTCTTCTTCTCGGCGCAGATGGGCAGCGGTTCATCGCCGACAAACAGCGCCGCGTCCGCGATCACGACCGCCATGATCCACACGACCGCGGTGAGCACGACCGCAACGACCCACGCGTCGGGCACCCAGCGGATGGTGAAATCGGTCAGCCGCGCACCGAGCCGCGACAGGCGTTTTTGCATGGCGGGAATATAGCCGCGCGCAGCCTCGATGTCTTACCGCTACCAGCTTCCGGTGCTGGGCATGGACGCCCACGGCTCCTTGGTTGGCAGCGCGCCGCCCTTTTGCAGTAGCTCGACGCTGATCTGATCGGGCGAGCGCACAAACGCCATACGCCCATCGCGCGGCGGACGCAGGATCGTGACACCGCCGGCCTGCAGCTTGTCGCAAAGCGCGTAGATATCGTCGACCTCGTAGGCGAGGTGACCAAAGTTGCGACCGAACGGGTACGGCTCTTCTTGGTCCCAGTTGTGGGTCAATTCGATGGTTGCGGGGTCGCCATCGGCGCCTGTCGACAGGAACACGAGCGTGAATCGACCCCTCTCGCTGTCACGACGGCGCACCTCGACGAGCCCGAGCAGGTCGCAGAAAAAATGCAGGGCCGCGTCGAGATCGCGGACGCGGATCATGGTGTGCAGGTAGCGCATGGCGGGGCCCATCGAAGGTTGCGGTCACTTGCAGTTGCCCAGCGACGAACAGCTCTTGCCGCCGCCGCACTGCGCGCCAAGTTTGTGTTGGCTGTGCTTGCACGCGCCCTTGAAGCAATCGTCTGCCGAGCAGGGGTCCTTGTCGTCGCACATGGCTGTCGTCTTGCCCGCGCAGGCGCCGCTGGACGCGCAGTCTGTTCGCCCCCAGAGGTCGGTCCTTAGCGCGCGCCAGCTCGGTTTGTCTCCGGACGTGTCCAGCGATGCCGTCACCCAGAATCCGTCGGAAAGTGCCGAAATGCTGCCCGCTTCGTTGCGGCCCTTGGTGCCGAATGTCCGGCGCCACACCGCGTTGCCGTTGTTGTCCACGCGCATCACGAACGCCGATGAAGTCGCGCCGGTCAGGCTGGTCGCCCACTCCCCGGTGACGATCGCTCCGGCCTTGTCGGCGTGCACCCAGAACCCGCTGTCGCCCTGTTTGTCGCCGATGTTGCGCGACCATTGCTGCTTGAGAGCGGCATCCACACGCACGACCCACACGTCCGCCGGTCCGACCAGCTGCACCCGCGTTAATCCAACGGCGACATAGCCGCCTGCGGGGTGGGTGGCCACGTCGTAGAAGCGGTTTTGGGCATACTTCTTGATGATCGAGTCTCCGCTTTGTGCCCCGCTGGTGCTGAACTTGGTCAACCAGCCGTCTTCATCGGCGGCCGAGGCGGAAGCGCGCGCGTAACCGGCCGCCACCCAACCGCCCGACGGGTTGGGCGCAAGTCCCGAGATTGACCGTTGCGCCTTCGAGTTGCCGATCTTCTTGAGGTTGCTCGATTTGCCGGTGACCACGTCGTACGCAAAGAAGATCGCGCGCCGCGTCGTGCTCCACGCCTCGCGCGTGTACCCGGCAGCCACGACGACGTCTGACTTGTGGTTTTCCACCGCGAGAGCGACCGAATCGAGGTCGCTCGTTTTCACCACGGCCGACTTCACGACTTTGCCCGACGCGCTGATCCGCACCATCCAGGGCTCGAACCCGCCAAGGCTCCGCCACCTTTGACCCACGGCCAGGATGTCCCCGCCCGGCCGTACGATAGCGTCGTGCATCAGCGCGCTCTTGTTCTCCAGCTGCACCGACCACGCCTGTTTGCCGTTGGGATCCACAGCCCGCGCCTGTGGCTTCTTGCCATTGCGGCCCACCTGCACGAAGCGGCCGGACTTGAGCACCACACCCGCGAGTCCAAGCCCTTCCTTGCCGGTCGGCATATCGCTTTGGAAGAGCCCCGGGCCGGGGAGCTTGCACGCGCCAACGGGGCCCGCGTCGATCGGGCCGGTGTCGGCAGCGCCAGCATCTGCGGGTCCAGCATCCGCGGATCCACCGTCTGCGGGTCCAGCGTCGGCAACTCCACCGTCTGCGGGGCCGCCGTCTCCAGGTCCGGCGTCTGCGGGTCCAGCGTCTCCAACTCCGCCGCCTGCATCCGCTCCACCTGTCGCGTCGCCGTTGGACGATTCGGTATCCGAGACAGCGGTGTCGGCGCCGCTGCTGTCGGCGATCGTCGTGACATCAGCCGAGACCGCGTCCGAAGCATCGGCGTCGTGGCTGTCGGAAGTGGCAACTGCGTCCTTGCTCTTGGAATCATCGCCGGCCGCATCCGCAGCTAGCGAGTCCCCGGCCGCCGCATCGCCGGGATCAGTGACGTCGCTGATCGTCGTGTCATCGCCGCCGGAGGCTCCGTCCGATTGCGCGGTGTCGGACACGATATCGGTCGCACCGGCGTCGGATTGCTGCTTGTCGACGTGTTCGCGGAGCTCGTTGTCGTCCGCGAGGTCGGGCAGACAACCGGTCATCAATCCGGCGAGGGCCGCTGCAAGAATGAGCCGAGATAGTTGCACGCCGCCACAAATACCACATGCCCCCGCGCCGGTGCGACAACGCGCCCGAGCACAAGGTCTCGTGGACACGACCTCATGATTTCGCCTCGATCGCCAAGCCGGCTACCATGGCGACATGCACGCTTCGCCCCGGTTTTGCACAGCCGTCCTGGTCCTGGTTGCTTCGCTCGTTTCCGGCGCCGCGATCGGGCAAACCAACGCCGATCTCGAACGCGCCGAAGCCGCCGCGACCGAGGCCAAGGCGCTCTTCAAGAACAAGCTCTACGTCGAAGCCGCGCCTCTGTTCATGAAGGCCTACGCGATCTCCAAGCGGCCACCCCTGGTCTACAACGCGGCTCGCGCGTACGAGGAAGCCGGCAAGCTCAAGCGGGCCGAGTCGTTGTTCCTGATGTACCGCGACCTGCCCGGTGTCGACGCCGACGGCAAAATGGACGTCGAGATGCGGCTCGTCGCCCTGCGTAAAGCGATCAAGGCCAAAGCCGCCGCGGGGCACAACGCAAGACCCGGCGATGGCAAACCTGGCGATGGCAAACCAGCCCAAGAATCCGCCAGCTCGGTGCCTTGGTTGCAGGTCGGTGTCGCCGGTGTTGGCCTCGCTGCAGCGGCAGGCGCCTACCTCTACTCGCGGTCGATCGCCGATGGTCTCGACCTTGCGGACGTCAACAACGACGACGACATGGCGGCTTATGCGAGCGACCGTGATGCGGCCTATCTCTGGCGCAACGTCGCGATCGGCGCCGCGGTTGTTGGCGTCGGTGCCGGCATCTGGGCTGCGCTTTCTTTCGGCGACGATCCCAAGCGCACCACGACTTGGTGGATAAGCCCGGCACCCGACCGCGTCAGCCTAACGGTGCGTTTCTGATAAATGCGGGCCGTGATCGGCCCATTGCTTGGCGTTTTCGGCGGCGCAGCGACGCCCTGCCTCGGCCGCATCGTCCTTGGCCTTGGCTTTGTCGGCGACCCACTTGAGCTCGCACCACGCCTCGGCACGTTCGCTGGCTGACTCGCTGCGCCGTGCCGTCTCTCGGTAGATCGGCAACGCCCACTTGTAGCGCTTGGACACGACCGCGGCGCGCGCTTCGTACAGGACCGAGGCCCGTCGGGTCGGGATCACCTCTTCCAGCCTCTGCGCGGCCCGCTTCAACGCCTTGGTCAGCCGGGCGCGTTCATCCGTCGAGAGCCCGCCGACGGCCGTTTTCGACGCCTTGGCCTGCTTCGTCGGCGCTGGACTCGTGCCTGCCTTAGCAGCCGCCGCGGGTTTCATCGCAAACGGATTCTTGGCCTTGCTCGAGCGGGCCTTTTCGGGTTTGCGGTGTCGATCTCGTGGCGCCGGCATCCCGAGGTCAGCCGCCAGCTTTTTCCACGTCGTCTTGGCGAGCAGGAGCGGCGCCAGCACGCTGTTCGGGCCGATTTCCAGCAGCTTCTCCGCGATCTCGGCCCGCTTCTTTGCGTCCTTCGCGGGGGTGGACTTCAGCCACATCGACAGCACAGAGCCGTCCCGGGGATCGATGCTGTGCGCCTTCTCGAAGTGCTGCACTGCGAGCTTGGGTTTGCCTTCCATCCGCGCCTTGCGAGCGAGCACCAGCCGCTGCACCACGCCGTCACAGATGCCGCCCTTTTCGCCGACCAGGGCCTCCGCCGCGACGGCTGCCAGGTGCCGGTCCCCGTTGGCCAGCGACAGCTCCATCGTCAGGTAGAACAGCGCGCAGGCCTGCCGCCCCCGAGGCATGTCGGGCGACACCTTCCGATCACGCGGCGGCGGAACGATGCGCTTCTTGTTGGCGTCGAGCTTGCTGAACCCGGCCAACACAAGATCGCGAAAGGCCGCGCCCGCGTCGCCCTTCTTGAGCTTCGACAGCGCGCGCCGCAGGGCCTCTGTCAGCCGGTTGCTCTTCTTCCACTTGGTCTTGAGCAGGTGCCGAATCGTGTCGTTGGTCGGTCGGAAGTCGTTGTCGAAGCGCTTGAGGTAGGTCGCCAACCACGCTTGGAACGCGGTGTCGATCTGCTCGGGGGTGACGCCGTAGATCTTCTTGATCAGCTTGCGCGTCGGCGTGCCCTTGAGGTGACCGGCGATCAGGCGGCGGATCTTGTCGAAGCCCCACTTCTTGTCGAGGAAGCGCGCGACGAGCATCGCCTGGTAATACGCATCGACGATCGCCCGCATCGACTTGGCCTGCGAAAACGCGAGGCTGAACTTGTCGATCTTGGCCAGCTTGCCCGCCTGCAGCCGGTCGTACGCGCGTCGTTCGGCGATGATGTGCCAGGTCGGATCGAGCCACGCGCTCTCCATCATGGCGACCCCCTCGGTCAGCCAGCGCGGCACTCGCCCACCAGACGCCTGGATGTGAAAGATGTGGCTCATCTCGTGGTGCAGCACCATCTTCCAGTTGAATGGCGCCTCGTGCGGCGATCGACTGGTGATCAGGTGACCGAAACAGACCGCGTGGGCGCCCAACCGCGGTAACCCGACCGTGCGGACCGAGAACTGCTCAGTTGTGGGGAAGATCTCGACCTGCAGCGGCTTCTTGGCCGGCATCTTGTAGCGCTTGGCGAGGATCTCGTAGCTGTCTTGGAGAAACGGCAACACCGTCCGTTCGAAGGCTTTGCGGTTCTTGCGGTGCACCCGCAGGTTGACGTGATCGCCCTTCATCACGTGCATGTGCTTGAGCACGCCGTCGTAGAGCACGTTGAGCACGTTCGCCGTTCGCACGTTGTACGGGTCGTTGTTGAACGCGGTGGTGAGGTGCTTGAGCGCGTTCTTGTCGTCGGCGATGCGCGCGTACGACATGCCGAGCTGCGCGTGGGCGGCCCAGAGCTCCGGATCCTTGGTGATCCCCTTCTTCAGAAGCTTCAACACCTCCGGATAGCGGTGGCCGAGCTCGAGGAAGTGCGCCGTCTTCACATACAGGCTGCCATCGCCGGGATCGTGCTTGAGCGCGCGTTTTTCGAGCTTGGCAAAGCGCTTGCGGTCATCGGCGGACAGGGCCACGGCGGCGGCAACTGCGAGCGCGTATCGGTCATCGGGCCGGATGGCGAGCGCACGGTCAGCGAATCGGCGGGCCTGCTTGGGTTCTTCGTCGCGCAGGGCGACTTCGGCACGCATGGCAAGCGCCGCGGGGTGTCTGGGTTGCCGCGCGATAAGCTTGTCGAGGCGCTTTCGGGCCTTGCGCACATCGTTATCCGAATGCAGGTCGATCCGCGCCATGGCGACTGTCGCTTCGGGGTGGAACGGGTCGATCTTCAGAACCTTTTCGAGCGAGAGGTCGGCGTCGCGGAAGTTGTACTTGGACAGAAACAGCAACCCCCAGCGGAGCTCGACGAGTAGACGTTCGGCGTCCCCGGTCGCGCCCTCGTTGGCTTCGGCGATCACGTCGTTGGCATCTTTGAAGTAGCTGTTGAGGGCCAGCGACTCGGCGACGGCCACGATGTCGGCGATGCGTTTGACCTGCCCGCCCTGGTAGAGGTCGGCGATGGGGTCGAGCAACCGGCGCGCGGCGTATTTCTGACCGACGTCGTAGAGCGCGCGACCGAGCTCGACGGTGAGCTGAATCGACTTGGGGTGCTTCTTTTGCGCCTTGCCGAGCACCTTGAGCAGGGACTTTCGGCTGCCGGACAGGCGTTCGATGCGCGCCGCGGCCAGACCACAGTCGACGGATTTGCAGCTCCGAATCACCAAACGCGCTGCCTTGTAGCGTCCGAGCCGGGCGAATGAACGCGCGACGATGCTGCGTTCGGCGGCGGTCATCTTCTTGGGGAGCTTGCGGACCAGGTCGGCTGCACGGACGCGCTTGACGGCGCTCTTGACCGACTTGTCAGCGACGTTCTTGACCGACTTGTCAGCGACGTTCTTGACCGACTTGTCAGCGACGTTCTTGAC
>CAZLMW010000001.1:49399-69837 GCA_964560875.1 uncultured Enterobacteriaceae bacterium | reverse complement strand
TCTTGACCGACTTGTCAGCGACGTTCTTGACCGACTTGTCAGCGACGTTCTTGACCGACTTGTCAGCGACCTTTGATGCGGGTTTCGCTGCGAGCTGATTGGGGTCCAGCCCGAAGACCTTGAGGGTCTGAAACGGTTTGCCGTGCAGGAGGTAGTCGCGGCCCTCGCGCAGCTTGGGCGTCTCGCGTTGGATGTCCTTGAGGCGCCTGGCGTGCGCTTGCGGGACAAGTGTTGTGCTGAATAGGACCGTCGCGGCGACGGTGGTGGCGAGCAGGCAGAGTCGGTCGATACGAATCACAGTCCGCCAGCGATCATCCACTTGCCGCCTTCCTTGATCAAACGCATCTGGCTGAAGTCGTTCCACATCTTGTACGACTTGCGGCCGCCTTCGGTAAGCAACGCACGACCGAAGAACTCGTATTCAGCGATCGCCTTTTCGCCTTCGATGCGGATGTCGAGCAGGCGGATCTGGAACTGCAGGCGCTTGACGTTGTCGCGCAGCCTCGGGATCACGTCGGACAGCAGCTTGTCGACGCCGTAGTCGTCCTTGTCGCTGTCGGTTGTGCCGCCGTTTTCGTAGTAGCGCTTGGAGATCATCGAACGCAGGCGGTCGATATCGCGGTCTTCCATCGCCTTGTGGTAGGCGACGAGCACCTTGTAGACCGAGCGGTTTTCGTCGGTCGCGCGGACCTTTTCGCCCTTGTCGAGGTAGCCGGGGCCGCACGCGGACAGCGACAACGCGACGACGGTCAAGGCCGCGGTCAAGGTCGCGATCCGTTGGCTGAGACGCTGCATTTGACGCTCCTGGCCCCGTTTCTGGCGCGATCTCACGCTCGTGGGGGCGCCCTTTGTCCATGTCACCGCGGTCGTCGTCAAGTGCGGGGCGCCGCTCGACACAAAACCGCTTGTGTCGCCATGGTATTCCGGTCCTTCGCGCAGGCCAGTTTCCCGCGCGAGTTGCCCGTTTCTCGTCGCTGCAGCAGCCGCCGGCGAACAAAGCCGTGGTTTGCGGGGTTGAGGGTCGCGGGCATCGGGCGCACGATGCTTGGCCCCGAGCGGACGGTAGGCATGATTGCGCGCCGTCGCTTTTCGCAACGTCGATCGCGCCAGGGTCGTCACGGAGCAGCATGACGCGCGGCAGGTGGTACATCGTCCTCGTCGGCATCGTGGTCGTGCTTTCGGCGCTGGTCATGGCGTCGCTGTGGACCGCCCCCGTCGTCGATGAAGATGACGTCGAGGCGGCCGAAGCGAGCGACGGTGCGGACCCCGGAACCATCATCGGGCGCGTGGTCGATGTCGGCGGCAATGGTGTGGCCGGGGCCGTTGTCGTCAGCGGCAAGATGCGGACCAAGACCGACTCGGACGGGGCGTTCCAGTTCGTGAGCCTGTTGGCCGGCACGTATCGGCTCGATGCCAGCGCCGAGGGGTTTATCAGCCCCGGTCCCGCCGCCGCGCGTGCACTCGTTATCGAGCTTGCTGATGGCGAAGACGGCGTGGAGTCGATTTCGGACGCGGTCTTACGGCTGGCCCGTCCCGCAGCGGTCTCGGGCAAGGTCATGGCCGGCGCAACTCCTGTGGCCGGCGCGCGGATGGTCCTGCATGTGGCCAAGTGCGACGGCGTCGGTGGGCCGCTCAAGCCGTTCGTCGCGCCGACGCGATCGATGACGGGCGCAGACGGGGTGTTCTCGATCGGCGCTGTGCCACCCGGCGTCGTCAAGATCGCCGTGCAGGTCGAAGGTCGCGGCACGTTCAACGGACCAACACTGCAGCTCGCCGACGCGGACAAGCGCGATGGCATCGTCATCGACATCCTGCCGCGCGGTGGCATTCACGGCATGGTGACCTCGTCGACCGGTCAGCCCCTGGCCGCCGAGGTCGTGGTCAGCTCTGCGTCGATGAAGCGCCCCATCCAGGTGCGCGCGGGCAGCGACGGTCGCTACAAGATCGCCGGGCTGTCCGAAGGTCCGGCGACCCTTGTCGCGCGCGTGTCCGGATTTCGGTCGTCCAGCGTTCGGGTTGTTGTCGGGCCGACCGCACTCGAAAAGAACTTCAGCCTCGAGCCGGTCGACGGCGTGGTTGGCCGTGTGCTCGACGAAAACGGCCGCCCCGCTCGCGGCGCCTGGGTGCAGTTCAGCCATCGCGGCGGCAATCGAACGATGCGTGCCGATCGCGAAGGACGCTTCAGCTGGGATCGTCCGGGGGTCGACCTCGCAACCATCAGCGTCGTCGCCTACACGCCCTGGCACGGCTCATCCAACCGCGGCGCGCCCAAACCCGGCGAGGAATTGACCCTCAAGCTCAAGGAAGGCGCGGCGATCACCGGTATGGTTGTCGACGGCAATGGTGAACCGGTGGCTGGCGCTGCAGTCGGCATCGCCCGCTGTGTCTCCGAACCCCAGCACGACTTCGGCCGCCGCTGGTGGCCGCCGCAACGAACCGACAAGAAGGGCGTATTCAGCTTCCCGCGCGTGCGTCCCGGCAAGTGCGATCTCGTCGCCGATTCCGACCGACACGCCAGCGGCCACACCAACGGCGTCTGGACCTCATCGGGCACGACCACAGACAACGTCCGCATCACCCTCTCGGCCGGCGGCACCGTGCGTGGGCGAATCACGTCCAAGGACAGCGGCAAACCGATCAGCAAAGCGATGGTCGTGCTCTTCGAACCCGGCTCCAACCTGCCTCCCGTGCGCGCCGCGACCGATAAAGACGGCAACTACGAGCTGCGCGGCGTCGCACCCGGCCCCCACTCTGTTCGCGTGCAGCATCGCGCCTACCTGACCGAGCTGCGCGGCGGCGTCGATGTGCCCGACGGCGGCGAGGTGGTGCGCGATCTCGCCCTTCGCAAACGAAAACCCGGCGAAAGATTCGCGTTCCAGGGCATCGGCGCGACCCTCGGCCGAACGCCGTCCGGTGTGGTCATCCGGCGCACCATGGCCGGCTCGCCAGCGGCGAAATTCGGGCTCCAAAACGGTGACGTCATCGTCGGGGTCGATCACCAGCCGACGAAGGGCCTTGGCATCGGGTCTGTCGTTGAGAAGATCCGCGGCGAAGCGGGAACCCCTGTCGTCATCGAGGTCGACCGCCCCGGTAGCGGGCGCGTTTCGATCACGGTCGAGCGCGGCGATGTCGTTGTGAAGGGCGGTCACGGAAAATGAGCGCGCTGGCCGACCTCAAGCAGCTCGCGGTGCGCTCTTTTCGCGGCACGTCCCACGCCGCCGAATACCTCGGAGTCGCCGACGAACCCGGCATGTTCCGCCCGTTCGCCACGTTGGGTTTGGACGGCCGACCGCGCGCGATCGACGTGACATGGACGTGGTTGTTGGTCGGGATCCGGCCCGTCTCGATCGCCATCGTCGTTCGCAACGGCAGCGAAGAGGCCAGGTGGCTGACCGACGAAGACGACGCCTTGCTCACGCTTACCGCCGAGCCCTTCGAGCTCAATGCATCCGACGGCGGCTTCGCGTCATCGCGCCCGTGGCTGGCCCGACTCAAGCTCCGCGCCGAACAGCGCGCGGTGTGCGGCGACAAGCTGGTGACCATCTTTGTCGGCACGCACGGCCGTCATCACCTCATCGACGCCGCCGACAGAACACGCCTCGCGGTGCACGACGCCTGGCGCCGCAGCCGCGAAAACAAACCCGGCCGCGTCGACCCGATCGCCCCGCAAGGCAATGGGTACGATCAGCTCCGCATCGGCTACAGCACCGCGCGACCCGTGCTCGCCGGCATCGTCGCGGGCGAAAGCGGCACCAACGTCGTCCCCATCGACCTGCAAGGCCCCCTCGGTCCGCAGCACCACATCGTGTCCCTGCGTGAAGGCGCCCGGGTCAGCGAGCAAGTCGCAGCCAGCGGTCAACTCGTCGTCTTCGCCATGCACGCCCGCGCTTGCGCCGACGTGTATTCACTCGGTCGCAATCACATGGCGACGCTCTCCAGGCGCCTCGATCTGGCCACCGCCGACGCGCGCACCCCGCAGCTGCACCTGCCGATCCCCACCGACGCCGTCGGCTGGCGTGAGCTGTCCCTGCGCGACATCGTCACCGTGGGCAAACACCGCCTGCACCTGATGGACGTCGTGTCCGAGACGAAAACCCCTCCCCAAACACCGATCGTGGCGCACCTGCACCTGTGGTACGCGATGTGGCTGGACCGCAACGGCCGGTCGCCGCGCTACCTGCAGCGGTCGTAGTGCGTGGTGCAGCAGCGTATGTTCGGGGCGCCGAAACGTCTGGTAGCATCCGCGTCGATGCGCGTTTACCTCGCCGGTCCTGTCGATCCGTCCCTGCTCGACGAGTGCATTTCATGGCGCCGTGAAGCGACCAAGATGCTCGCCGCGCTCAACATCGAAGCGCAGGACCCGACCCGCGGGGGCAACCACCCCAAGCCGACCGAAGATGGAACGCTCGGTGGCTTCCCGGTGAGCGCCGCCGACCTCGTGGCGCGCGACAAGGCCGACATCCGCCGCAGCGACATCCTGCTGGTCTACTGGCCGGGTCAGAGCGACAAGCGCGGCATCGGCACATTGATGGAGATCGCGCTCGCAGGCCTGTGGCAGATCCCCATCCTGCTCGTCGATCCCGGCCAGCAGCTCGCCGGACATCCGTGGATCGAGGTCCACGTCACCCAAAACCACGCCAGCCTCGCTGCCGCCATCGACGCGATCCAGTCGTATTGGCTCCTGCGATCCTGAGCCCGCGACCTGGAGCCGCCCGCCATGAGCGCCCGCCTGCCCTTCACGACCGTTCATGCAACCGTTGTCGCTGCGCTCGTCGTGACGACCACCTTTGCGATCAACGTATCCAGCCACGACGCGGTTGCGCGCTCGAAGAAGACCCGTGCCGGCAAGACGAAGATACGGACCGGCAAGACCAAGATACGGTCCGGCAAGACCAAGATACGGCCCGGCCAGGTCAAACGCGTCGCCGGCGTGCGCGTGAAGCTGCGCCTGGTGCGTCGCAAACGAAACGCCGCTGGAACGACGGTCGCCGACTATTTGCTCAAGTGGGGCCGGCCCGGCAAGGACGACGAAGCGCACCTCAAGTCCGACCACATGTGCATGGAACATCGCTCGTTTGGAATGCTGATGCAGGCCGCCGGGTTGAAGGGCGGCGACCGCAAATCCAAGCTGCGCGTCGCGGTCAAGAAGCTGCCCGGAAAGAAGATGATCGGCGAAGACCGCGCCCACGACATCGCCTACCGAATCGCCAAGAAGCGCCGCCATCCCACCGGCAGCAGCGCAGCGACCGAGTCCAACGGCTGCTACAGCGTCGTTTTTCGCGGGTTCGAGTCCAAGACCGAGATGGAAGTACAGGTTGGCGCCTACAGCGGCGAGGTGCTGGATACGATCGTGCGACGGCGCGGGAGAAACTGATGACCGATCTGACGCGCACGATGGCCCTCGGTCTGTGCGCTTTCACCGCAGGATGCGGAGCGGCCCAGGCGCAACAACGCGACATCGCAGGCCCCAAGGCGACCGCCGATCAGCTCCGGGAGGCGTCCGCTCCCATCAACGACGGTGAGCTCACCAACCAGCTCGTCCAGGGCGCGCAGCTGCTTCACGAAGGCCAGCGCACGACCGCGATGAAGACGCTCATCGCCCAGCTCGATCGGGAACCCGCGCGCATCGACGACAAGCTGGTCGTGACGGACGCCAAGGGCGCTTCGGTCGACAACGCAACCCTCTATGCACGGGCGCGCGCCGCCGTCCTTGTCATCGGCAACCTCTACAAGTGCGGCAAATGCGACGATTGGCACGTCGGGCAGGCGAGCGGCTTCGTCATCTCCAGCAACGGGCTGGCGATCACCAACCACCACGTCATCGACCGCGCCGACAGCACGACCCTCGTCGCCATGACATCGGACGGCCGCGTGCATCCGATCACCGAGGTGCTCGCCGCAAGCAAGGTCGACGACCTCGCCGTGATCCGCCTCGCCGGAAGCAACTTCAAACACCTGCCCGTCGCCCGAACCGTCGCACCCGGCGACCGCGTGCGTGTCATCAGCCATCCCGACGGGTTTCTGTACAGCCTGACCGCCGGCATCGTCTCGCGGACCTTCGTCGGCAACCGCAGCGGCCAGAAAACGCCGGTCCTGCAGATCACCGCCGACTTCGCCAAGGGCAGCAGCGGCGCCCCGGTGATCGATGACCGAGGCGCCGTCGTCGGCGTCGTCAGCTACACCAAGAGCGTTCACCACGACAACGGCGCTGACCGCAAACGGAACCTGCAGATGGTGTTCAAGAACTGCACGCCCAGCAGTCGAATCCTCGATCTGCTCGGCAAACGCTGATCAGGTCGCGGCGCTGACGAGCCGCGAAATTCGCGTTCTACGGGCCGATCGGCGTGCCCCCCTATTTACCTACCTTCCAGGCGATCCGACGCGTCCTATGGCCCCTGTAGGCCTCGTAGCGCGGTTTTGAGCTCGAAAAAGGGCCCAAAACCACGCCCGCGAGCGGAAAGTATCGTTTGAATTGGCCTGCGACGAACCGCGGCCCAGCACCGCGACTGCTGTCCCGCCGCCGCCACCTTGACCTACAGCGCGTGGGCCTCGATGCTCCGGCGCCCCGGCTGCCGGCCTCTCGATCCGGCCCGGATATGCACCCGGACAACCCGCCCAAACGATTACGGAGCCGCCATGACGCCCAAGATCATCTTCGAACAGAAGCTCGCTGCCAGCCTCGGCGCCAAGGGCCCGAGCGACAGCCCGGCCATCTACCAGTTCCACATCACCGGCGATGACGGCGGCGATTGGCTCGTCGACACCGGCGCTGCGGCCGTCACCGCGGGCACCAACGACGCCGCCAACTGCACCATCACGGTCGCCGACTCCGACTTCGTCGGTCTGGTCAAAGGCGAGCTCGCCGGCCCGATGCTCTTCATGTCGGGCAAGCTCAAGGTCGAGGGCGACATCAGCCTGGCCATGCAGCTCGGCAGCCTGCTGAGCTGAGCTTGACGGCCTCATCGGCTGATCCCGGCATCCTCAAACGCATCTTCCATCACCCGGCGACCCCGAGGTTGGGGTTGCTGGCGCTGCTCCTCGCTGCGGCGTGGGCGGTGGCAGCGGCGACCGGTTTTGCCGACGACCTGACGGTCGACAAGGTCCGGAAAATGGTCCGCGACGCGGGCGCATGGGGTTACGTGGTCTACGTGACGGTGTTTACCGTCGCCGAATTCGCACACATCCCAGGCATGGTGTTCGTCGTCGCTGGGGTCGCGATCTGGGGGCCGTGGATCGGCGGCACGCTAGGTTTCTTCGCCGCCAACGTATCGATCTGCGTGACCTTTCTGATCGTGCGCGGGGTCGGCGGTAAGGCCCTGCAACAATTCGACCACAAGTGGATCAAGAAGGCGCTCGACCACCTCGACGCGCGACCTCTCATCACGGTCACGGCGCTGCGATCGGTGTTCTGGCTCGCGCCGGCGCTGAACTACGCCCTCGCGCTGTCCAACGTGCGCTTTCGGTGGTTCGCGCTCGGCTCGGCGATCGGACTGATTCTCCCCGTCACCGGCGTCACGCTGCTGTTCGACTTCGTCCTGAAGTGGCTCGAGGGGTAGTTCGGAGAAGCCCCCCCGCTCCCGCCCCCGCTCCCGCCCCCGCTCCCGACACGCTTGAGATACCGCTGGCATAAAGCCGGCAACTCATCAGACTCCTGAATCGGAAACGAGCCCTCGCAGCGATGCTCACGCGAACGTAAGGACGCGAGGCGGCCAAGGTCGAGGTTCCTGCGCCGTTTCGGATAACCCTGTGTGTGGGAGACGACGTGCGCAACAACAATCCGCGCCCAACCCTGTATGACCAGGTCGGCGGCGATGCCGGCGTCCGTAAGCTCGTGCAGCGCTTCTACGACGAGATGGACAGCAACCCCGCGGCCGCTGAGGTCCGGCAGATGCACCCCAGCGACCTGCAGTCGAGCATCGACAAGCTCTACGAATTCCTGAGCGGCTGGCTCGGTGGACCGCCCCTCTACATCCAAAAACGCGGTCATCCCCGCCTGCGCCGCCGTCACATGCCGTTCGCCATCAACAGCGACTCGGCCCGCCAGTGGATGTTGTGTATGACCATCGCGGTCAACGACACCGAGCTCAGCGCACCGACACGCGCCCTCTTGCTCCAGCGCTTCGGCCAGGTCGCCGACTTCATGCGCAACCGCGACGATCCCGCGTAGCCTTCGCTGTCTCGCGCCGCTTTGCCGGTCTACACTGGCGCGTGACCACCGCAGGAGGACGCTGTGATTTCGTCTTTTTCGACGCGCCTGACCCCATTCGCATCGCTCTGCGCAACGACGGCGCTCCTTTTGCCGGCCTGCGTCGCCGGTAGCGGGGGCGGTGGTGGGGGCGTCTACGCCGGCACGTCGGGGGGAGCGGCGTCGTCATCCGGAGGGGGATCTTCTTCGGGGAGTACGTCATCGTCGGGCAGCTCATCGTCGGGCAGCTCATCGTCGGGCAGCTCATCATCTGGTGGCGGTGCCCTGTTCAACTTCGGGCCCGTCAAGCTCGTCGACTGGGATCGCGACAAGGACGGCAAGTGGGAGCAGGACAAAGATCACACGTTGATGACCTACAAGAACGGGCGCCTGCACGAAGTGATCGAGATCAATCACATCGCCCCAAACAAGCCCGTGAAAGACGACGTTCAGCGCTTCGAATACGACGCCAATGGGCGCGTCGCGAAGATCATCGGCGGCGACCACAACAACGAGAAGTCGCCGTACGTCGAAGAGCGCCGATGGGTGGCCACGCGCCGCGCCGACGGCAAAGTTACCGCGGTCGCCTACGACACCAGCAAGCAGACCGATCCGAGCTGCAAGCCCACCGCCGACAAAGCCTGCGCGCGAACCTGGACCCCGTACCGGAAGCTGACGTTCACGTACGACGCTTCAGGCCGGCTCCAGCGCGTTGAGAGAACCTCCCTCACGTCTCCGAAAAGCAGTATCTCGCGCTACGAGTACGGCTACGATAGCGGCGGTCGCATCACCAGGTGGACGCGTTCGTCGGTGGACAAGGACGGCAAGGTGAAGCTGGCCACAGAGTCGCGGGTCGCCTTCGATAGCAGCGGTCATCCCACGACCGGCAGCACGTGGGCCGCGTCTGGCAGCGAACTCAAACAGCTCTCGCGCATGACGTTCAAGACTGGGTCGGACGGACGGTTGCTCGAAGAGCTGACCGAAACCGCGCAACCCGATGGGAGCTTCAAGCCGTACCGACGCTGGGCCTACACGTACAACGGCGATCGGATGCAGCAGCGCTCGCGCTTCTCGATGAAAGACGGCAAGTGGACCGAATCCGATCGCGACACTGTCGAGCACAGCAGCACTGGGTCGTCCTACACCTTCGAGCGCGACCTCATCAACGTCGATGGGGCCGCCTGGTCGCCGACCCTCGTCACCCACTTCGGCCGCGTCGTGTCGGTCCGTCCGGATTGACCGCGCAGGCCTGGAGCATCGAGCGATGCCAAAGGTGTGACGGATCCTGTACGCTGCTGGCGCACGGAAACGCCTATGTCACCGCCCACGTCCATCCTCGGCCGCGTCGCGTTGTGCACGCTGGCGTCCCTCTCTCTGGTTGCTTTCGGCTGCAGCGATGACGCTGGTGGTTCCGGCAGCTCGCAGACCACGACGACTCCGACCGACGATGCGTCCATGGCCGACGTCACAGTCGACACCGGCTCGTCCACCGACACCGCCGCAGCGACCGATAGCGCGCCAACCGGCGGTACGGACGGTTCGGCAACCAGCGACGTAGCCAAGTCCGACGACGCGACCACCGCAGGCGACGACGCCGCCGCAAACACGAAAAAACCCTGCACGGCCAACAAGGACTGCCCGACGCACGCCTGCAACCTCAAGACAAAGCTCTGCGTGGATGCGTGCAAGTCCGCCAAAGACGTCGAAGAGAGCTGCGACGGGGTCGACAACACCTGCGACGGGACGACGGACGAGGCGATTTGCGACGACGGCAACGCGTGCACGGTCGACACCTGCTACCCAGCATCGGGCAAGTGCAAGTCGGTTGACGGCAACAACGGCCAGCCCTGCGACGACAAGCAGCCGTGCACCATCAAGGACGTCTGCTCGGCGGGCACCTGCGCCGGCGACAAGAAGGTCTGCAACGACGGCGATCCATGCACGTTCGACGGCTGCGTGAAGAAGACCGGAAAGTGTGGCGCTGTGCCCGGTCACGAGGGCGCCGATTGCACCGACAAGAACGCCTGCACGGTCAAGGACGCCTGCGAAAAGGGCGCTTGCAAGGGGCAGCCCAAGCCATGCGCGGACAACGATCCATGCACCGCGGACGGCTGCGCGGTCGGTATCTGCACGCACGTCCCCGCGCCGGTCGCGCCCACCATCACCTGCGACGACCTCAACCCCTGCACCCTCTCCGATACGTGTGATGCGGCAGGCAAGTGCGCTGGAAAACTCCGCTCTTGTGACGACGCCAACCCCTGCACCAACGACAGCTGCGATCCGACCACCGGCAAGTGCGTGTTCAAGGCCATCCCTGCATCTGCTGTGGCGCCGTGCAACGACGGCGATTTGTGCACCCTGACCGACACCTGCGATGGCTTTGGGGCGTGTTCGGGCAAAGGGGCCAAGAAATGCGACGACGGCAACGCCTGCACGACCGATTCGTGCGACGGCAAGCTCGGGTGTGTCGCCAAACCCGCGACGACCTACGTGCCTTGTGGCGGCGGCAAGGTGTGCGACAGCGGGGCCTGTGTTTCCGCGGCGTCTATCGGGCTTTGCGGAGCGGACGGCAGCAAACTCTGCGCGCGGCTCGCGACCGGCTGGAAGCACACGTGCGCGACCTGGGGCGACGGCATGGTGCGTTGCTGGGGCGCCAATAGTCTCGGACAGCTCGGCGGCGGACATCTCGTGAGCCTGGCCAGCCCCGTGACACCGGTCCATGGCATCGGGCCCGGGACGAGCGGCGGCAAGATCCTCACCATCGCCGCAAGCCTCAATGCGACCTGCGCGCTGACCGCCGCCGGCAAGGTCTTCTGCTGGGGAAGCAACGCGCACGGCGAGATTGGCATCGGCAAACAGGCCAGCGCCTACGGCTTGGATCCGCCCGCCGAAAAGGCGATCCGCGCCGTCAAGACAGCCGGCGTCTACGTCGACATCGCCGCCGCTGGCATGACGTTCTGCGCGCTGCGCAACGACCGCACCGTGATGTGCTGGGGAAGCGGCGAACGCGGCACCCTTGGCGATGGCAAACAAGGTGCCGGCCACGTCGCGCTGGTCCCGCAGCTCGTGGCCAACCTTGCCGACGTCGTCTCCCTCGCCGGTGGCGGCGAACACATCTGCGCGCGCACCGCCAACAAGAAGGTCCACTGCTGGGGCGGCAACGCGTTTGGCCAGCTGGGCAACAGCCTCCACGCCGGCACCTACACGGGCGGCGCCAAGAACGCGCTCAATCCCAAGCCTGTGACCGCCGGCATCGCCGACGCCGTGGGCCTTTCCGCAAGCGCCGTTAACACATGCGCGCGACGTCCGGACGGGAGCCACGCCTGCTGGGGCCGCAACGACACCGGCCAGGTGGGCAACTACAAGACGATCAAGAGTTACAGCGGCGCGCCCGTCGAGGCTTCCCCCGTCATCGGCAACGCGGTCAAGGACGCCCGCCAGATCGTCGGCCACGTGCGCCATCGCTGCATGATCCGCGCCGACCGTTCGGTGGCGTGCTGGGGCGCCGAAAACTACGGTGGCCTGGGCAACGGCAGCGCCGGAAAAAGTGGGGTGACCGAGACACCGCAGCCCGTGAAGCTCCCGGGAGCTGTCTCCGAGATCGCGGCCGGCGGTTCATTCCCCGCTTCCGCCGGCGAAAACGACGGGCACACCTGCGCACGACTCGGCGATGGCCGCGTCTTCTGCTGGGGTTCGGGCAAGTCGGGCCAGCTCGGCGACGGCAACAAGACCGATCGGCCCGCGCCGGTCGCGGTCGCCGCTGAGCTCTGCAAAGGCGTCACCAACACCGAATGCAACGACGGCGACATCTGCACGCTCGACAAGTGCGTCACAGGGTTCTGCCACCACGTCGCCGGCCCGAGCGGCCCCTGCGACGACGGGTCCAAGTGCACGAGCAACGATCGCTGCAGCGGCGGCAAGTGCGTCGGCAAGCTCAAGGCGTGCAACGACGGCAACGCGTGCAGCGTCGACAGCTGCGATCCCAAGTCTGGCCTCTGTCAAAGCGCTCCGGCCGCCGACGGCACCGCGTGCTCGGTCGCTGGCAAACAGAAGGTGTGTCTCAAGGGAACCTGCTCCGACCCCAAGGCCGCGGGGTTTTGTGGGCTCGACGGCAGCAAACCGTGTCGCAAGCTCGCCGGCGGCGCTGCGTTCAATTGCGTGCTGTTCGACGACAGCGCGACCGGCAACAACAAGGCTGGCACCGTCACATGTTGGGGCGAAAACAACGGCGCGCAGTTCGGGATGGGCATCGCCGCGAGCAAGCTTGGCCCGACCAAGAGCTTCACGGGTATCACCGACGGCCTGTCGATCCGCGCCGGCTTCTCGTACGCCTGCGTGCTGCGCAAGAACGGGCGCGTGGTCTGCGCAGGTCGCAACGACTTTGGTCAAATCGGCAACGGCAAACACACGCCGAACTACCCCAAGGGCAAGAACTACGAGTCCAAACCCGTCGATGTCGGCCTCGCCAACGTCGTTGACCTCGCCGCGGGTGGCTTCACCGCATACACCGTGACCAGCGACGGCAAGCTGTGGGCATGGGGCGACCAGCGGTGGGGGCAAGCGGGCACCGGCACGGCAAACAAGGTCGAAACCAAGGCGCAGCCCGTCACCAAGGTCGGCAAGGTGCTCAGCGTCTCAGCCGGCTACGGTCACGCCTGCGCGCTCGAAGCGACCGGCCAGGTCTATTGCTGGGGCTACAACGCGTACGGCCAGGTCGGCAACGGCAAGGTCGGCAAGCACTACGGCGGCGCCACCAAGGCGCGCGAAGGCACTCCGGTCGCCATTGCCAACCTCAACGACGCCGTCGCGGTGTGGGCGGGCGGCTTCTTCAGCTGCGCCAAGCGCAAGTCGGGCGAAATCCGCTGCTGGGGGCTCAACAACTACGGTCAGATCGGCACCGGATCCACCGGCGGCGACAACGGCACCTACCAATCCAAGCCCGTCGTCGCCAAACACCTCACCGGCGCGACGATCATCGCCGGCCAACTCTGGCACGCTTGCGGCATCATCAACGGCAAAATGGCCTGTTGGGGCGTGGGCTTCCATGGCGCGCTCGGCAACGGCTTCTCGGGATCGCTGAAGATCTTCGAAAAACCGGTCGTGCCCATCGCGTCGGGCACCTGGCGCGATGTCTCCGGTGGTGGCGCGTCCTTGACCCTCGGCGGCTCCACCTCCCATAGCTGCGCCGTCAACGATACCGGTCAGGTCTGGTGCTGGGGGCGCAACGACATCGGCCAGCTCGGCCCGAACGTCAGCCACAGCAACAAGCCGATCAAGGTTCTGTAGCGGACCAGAGAAAAACGCCGCCAAGACCTCCGATGGCCGCTTGACGTCACGAATTAGAACACGTTCTATTCGGGCCATGGAGGAACGCGCCCGCCGGATCATCGAAGAAGCCATCGCCCTCGCCGAAGAGGGGGGCTTTGAAGCGGTGCGCCTCCGTGATCTGGCTTCGCGCAGCGGTGTCGCGCTCGGAACGGTCTACAGCCGGTTCCCCAGCAAGGAGGCGATCCTGGTCGCCGCCCTCGACTCCGAAGTCGCCAAGTTCGAAGACGTTTTGCGCGAATTCCCGATCGACGGCGAGACCCCGCTCGATCGCGTTGCCTTCTTCTTCGAGGCCGCGTCGCTCGGTCTTATCGCTCGCGAAGGGTTTGCCCGGGCCGTGCTACGCGCCGTTGGTTCCGGGGATCCTGGCGTCGCCGAGCACATCATCGGCTACCAGGACCGGATCACATCGCTCGTCGTCCGAGCGCTGCGCGGCGGCAGTGACGGCAGCCCCGGCGATCACGAGGTCTGCTTCTTGCTCCAGCAGGTCTGGTACGCCGAGCTCATCGGTTGGCTCTGCGGCGCGCGCAACACCGACGAGGTCGTCGCCCACACCCAGCAGGCTGCCCGTCTGCTGCTGGCCGGGTTGCACCACATCCAATCGACCGACGCGACCGACTCTGCTTGATCGCGTCCACAAGCATAAAACGGGGCGTGAACGCCTGACGGAGAGATCATGTCCAACGCATCCGCTCGACTCGCAGACAAGGCCGCGCTCATCACCGGCGCGGCTTCCGGTATCGGCCGCTCCATGGCGCGACGTTTCGCTGCTGAAGGGGCCCGGCTTGTGCTCGCTGACCGCGACGAAAAGCGGCTCGCGAAGGTCCTCAACGAGCTGACCGAGAAAGGCGCGACGGTGCAATCGGCTGTCGTCGACCTCAGCGACTCCGCGGCGTGCGCGGCCATGGTCAACCAGTGTGTCGAGGCCTACGGCGGCATCGATATTCTCTGCAACAACGCCGGCGTGCTCGACAACCTGACGCCGTGTCACGACACCAACGACGAGATGTTTGAGCTCGTGATGTCGGTGAACGTCAACGCGCCTTTCGCCGCCATCCGCGCCGCCTTGCCGCATATGCTCGAGAAGGAATCGGGCGCCATCGTCAACACGTCGTCTGCTGCCGGCGCACATGGTGGGCGTGGTGGCTGCGCGTATACGACGTCCAAGCACGCCGTGATCGGTCTGACCCGATCGGTCGCCTGGTTCTACGGCGGCAAAGGAATCCGCTGCAACGCCATCGCGCCGGGCTCGATCCAGACCCGCATGGCCGCCACGTTGATCCCGCATCCCGAGGGCATGGCCGCCTACCAGCCGCACTTTCCGACCATCCCGCGCTTCGGCAAGGCCATGGAAGTCGCCGAAGCCGCCCTCTTCCTCGCCAGCGACGCCGCTGCGTATGTGAACGGCGCGGTGCTCGCAGTGGACGGCGGCTGGACCGCGTACTGATCCGCTGCGTATCGTCCGTTGATGCGGGCATATCCAGAACTGACGGCGCGCGCACGAACCCGTCGCCTGCGCGCATTGGCCAAACGTGCCCTGCCGCTGTGGGGGCTGACCGGCCGTTTGAAGCTGCTGCGCGACGCGTTCAACGCCATCTTCCGGCTCGACACCGACGACGGCCGGCGGCTCGTTGTGCGCGTGCGCCGCGGCGATTTTCGGCATCCCGACGAGGTGGGATCGGAGCTCGCCTGGTTGGCGCAACTCGCGCGCGCCGGCATCGACTGGACTCCCGCGCCCGTCGCCGCCCTCGATGGCGCGTTGCACCAAGTTGTGCGCGACCCCGGCATGCCCAAACCGCGAGCTGTATCCGTTCTGACCTGGGTGCCCGGTCGGGTGTTGGCCGGCTCGGTCTCGGCCGACTCCATGTATCGCTTCGGCGCCCGTGCCGCTGCTCTTCATCGTTGGCGTTTCGGGCAGCGGGTTGTCGTACCGGGAAAGCCAACGTGTCTGGTACACTCTCGTCCCACATTCATTGTGTGTCGCGGAGGCCCCGTGCAGTCGATTCAGTCCGACAGGAAGGCGCTTGTCGCGATCATGGCGCTTGCCTCCATCGTGTTCGCGGGCGCTTGCGGCACCAAACCGCTCGACGACAGCCCCGACCCCGACTCTGGTAGTGAGCAGGTCGACACCGGGTCGGATGACGCGGAGGCGCAGTCGCCGGCCGACTCGAACGCCGTCGATTCCGGTTCTGTGACCGACGCGGGCGCTGCGGCGGCTGACACCTCCACGCTGGCCCCTGATTCGAGCGCGGCCGATACGGGATCGACCGCCGGTGATACCTCCGCGAACGCCATCTGCGCAGCTTGTGTCGCGCCGTTCCCCGGGTGCGCCGAGGTCCAGGGCAAGTGGCTGTGCGTTCAGTGCAGCAAGGACGCCCATTGCGCGAGCGGCACCTGCGACTTGTCGACCAACACGTGCGCGGTCATTGACGCCGGCCCCGTCGACAGCGGCGCGACGGTTGTGGACACAGGTCCGGGAAGCGCTGACGTTGCTGTGCCGGATGCTGGCGGGAGCGCGCCGGACGCCGGTTCGGTGCAAGACGCCGGTCAGGTCACGGACACCGGCCCGACGACCGACCCGGCTTGTGCGGCGTGCAAAGCGCCGTTTGCGGCGTGCGCCAAGCTGAACAACGGCATCTGGGCTTGCGTCGAATGCATCAACGACGGCGATTGCGCCAAGCTGAAGAAGGGCACGTGCTCGCTCACGACCAACAGCTGCAGCCCGGCCAGTACATCGGGCGGGTCGTCGTCCAGCGGTTCATCTGGAGCCAGCAGCGGATCATCCTCTGGCGCCCCAAAGCCATGCCTGGGTTGTCCGTGCAAGAAGGACCTCGACTGCAAGGGCAAGTGCGGCGACAAGGCCAAGGACTGCACGTGCGGCAAGGGCCCGACTGGTGACGTCTGCGTCGCGGGCTGTTTTTTCGCCGCCGATTGCCCGCCCGACAAATCCGGCTCCAAGCAGATCTGTAGCGCCCAGGGGTATTGCATCGCGATTCCGGGCAGCGGTTCGTCGGGCGGCAGCTCCAGCGGTTCGTCTACGTCTTCCGGGTCCAGCGGTGGTTCAGGCGGCTCGAGCAGCTCGGGCGGCCCCACCAAGTGCAAGTCGAGCGCCGACTGCAAAGGTCAATGCGGCCCGGTGAAGATCTGCACTTGCGCGTTCCTCGCCTCGGGCCCCGAGTGCGCGCCCGGCTGCAAGGTCTCGACGGACTGTCCCACGTTCTCCAACGGCATCCAGGGTTTCTGCACCAAGGACGGCTACTGTGTTCCCGTCGGCGGGCCCGGGTCGTCCAGCGGCGGCTCCGGTTCATCCAGCGGGCAGGGCGGCAGCTCGGGTGGCGGCAGCTCGGGCGGCGGCAAGCCCGGGCCGAAGTGCACGTCCGACAAGGACTGCGCCGGCAAGGGCAAGTGCATCGACAACACCAAGTTCTGCGGCTGCCGCACCATCCCCGGCGAAGGCGCCCAGTGTGTCGCGACCTGCAAAGCCGATGCTGATTGCCCATCCACGCCCGACGGCAAGAAGAAGGGCAAGTGCAACCAAGGCGGAATCTGCGGCTACAAGTAGTCGCACGGCCTCGTGATCCGCGGACACGTCAGGGCTTCTACTTTCGCTTCTGTTTCTGCTTTGCGCCCTTCGCCTTCAATCCACCGAGTCGTCGGCGCATCCCGGCGTTGAAGTGCCAATTGCCGGCGCTATCGATGATGAGCACGTCTATGCCCGGATGTTTGGCCACCAGCGCGCGCCCCTTCCGAGGGCCGAGTACGAAGACCGCGGTGCAGAGACCGTCGGCCTTTTCGCCGGCATGAGCGCCGCTGGGAACGACGAGCGTGACCTGTCGGACACCGACCGCCGGATAGCCCGTGCGCGGATCGACGATGTGGTGAAAACGCTTGCCACCGACGTCGACGAAGCGTTCGTAGTCGCCGCTCGTTGCCACGGACTCGCCCGTTTCGACCCGCACGACCGCGGCTACCTGGCCGGCTTTGCCCCGCGGGTTGCGGACCCCGACTCGCCACGGACCCTTGGGCCCTCTGCCTGATGTGACGATGTCGCCGCCGCCGTCGACGACAAAGCGGGTGACTCCTGCCTTGCGCAACGCGACCGCAGCTTCATCGAGCGCGGTGCCCTTCGCGTTGCCACCGAGGTGAATGCGCGTCGCCGCAACCATGCGTCGGGCCCTGTTTCGCCGCGCATCGACCTGCCACCGCGTGCATCCCACAGCGGGGAGCCGGGCCTTGATCGCCGCGTCCGTTGGCGGCGCGAACGGCCGGGCCTTGAGTTTCCACAGGCCGTGGAGCGAGAAGAACGTGGCATCGAACGCGCCGCCCGATGACGTGCACAGCGCCATGGTTCGTCGCAGGAGCGCGGTTGTCTTCTTGGACATCGCCACCCAGGCGCCGGCTTTCGCCGCGTTGAGTTGGCTCAACTCGCTGCCCTTGATCCACGGGCTCCACGCCTTTTCCAGCCTGTCGACTCGCTCCAAGGCCTTGTCGAGGGCTTGGCGCTGGTCGCCGGTGGCCAATGCGATGATCGTAAACCGTGTGCCCATCAGCGCACGCTGGCTGCGAACCCATGTCTTGGCGGTTTTTGCAGCGGACACCTTCGGCCGGGCCGGATTTTTGGGTTTTTGCAGGCCATGCGCGGCGCCCGGGCCGAGCAGTCCGGCGATGAATAGGGCCAGTGTCGCGAAAATGGGCGGTTTATACATGCACAGCTTCACCGAGCGTCCTTCACATCGGGTGTCCCGGGCGGCCGCATCTCAGAACGCGAGAGCCACACCGACCTCGGCCATCAGCATGCGTCGCTCCGGCAGCCAGGGGAAATCGTCGAAGACCTGCCACATGCCGTCGACCTTGGCGTCGATCGACAGCTCGGTGCCGCGGCTGGGTTCGGCGAAGTTGGCCGACAGCTTGATGCCGACCAGGTTGCCGTAGAAGTCGCCGAGCTCGCGATCGGCGGTCATGTAGCGGAACGGTCTGCCAAAGCGCGACTGGTAAAACGGCACGCCTCGCTGCACGTGGAGGCGGTCGCGCAGTCGGACAGTGAACGACGAGTTGACGGTGTAGAACGCGGTGAGCTCGCCTGTGTGCGCCAGCATTCCCCAGTCGTCGCTATAGAGCCGGTAGCTGCCGCCGACAAAGAGCTTCCGCGCCAGCGCCCCGCGGACCTGGACCGCCCCTGCGAAACGCATGCGCTCGTCGGGCACGACCTCGGCCCCGAAGGTGCCGTTCGTGAAGCGCACCATGCGGTAGACCGAGGACTGCATGCCGTTGAGAAAGCCCGCGAAGCCGCTTGCCTGAGCGATCCATTGGCGCGAGAGCACCTGGGTCATCGAGAGCGTGACGGCGTGGCTGTCGAGATCACGGTTGTAGTTCGGGTCGTAGGCGCGCCCGACGTCGCTGTCGGTGAAGCTGTAGGCGAGCGCCAGGGTCGTGTTGCGCTTGGCCAATTCCTGGCTGATCGAGATCGCGCCCGTGGCCGCGCTGTAGTCGTTTTCAAGCGAACCGATTCCCGACACCGCGATCGTCGTGAGGTCGCGTCTGACGCTGACGCCGCCGCCGGCTTCCTTGCGCGTCTCCTGGAAATAGCCGAGCGGGGTGGCGGCTGTGACGACATCGACCGAGGCGCAGGTCATCACGTCGAGCACGGCGTGGGCCTGGACGGCCGTTGTCTCGTTGACGACGGCTTCGGCGGCCACCAGCGGCGTCACGATCTGGTTGCCGTCGTTGTCCACGTAGTAGTTGGTGCGGGCGCGGGCTTTGACTCCGACCGGTGTCCGCGCAGGCTCAGTCATCGCGCGACCGGGCCGTTTGGCAGCGCTTGCGTCGGGTTTGCCGGGCCTCTCGGCCGCTTTCCATGCCCGCACGAGCGGGGCGGTTGTCGGCGTTACGGATGCAGCGAGCGGCGCGGCGACAACCGCGTGCGGCGCCCCGGCAAGGCAGCCCACAACGAGTCCAAAGGTCAGCGCCGTGGCCTGGGCCGGCGTCAATTGCACCCGCAGCCTCCGCCGCCACCACCGAATCCACCGGCCGCGCCCTCCCGGTACTGGAACGTGTGCTGTTCAAGCTGCAGTTCACCCGCGTTGCTGCCGATGACCATGCAGCGCTTGGCAAGGGTCGCGCGTTGCCACGGCTGGACCCGCACGCATCCTGAGCCAAGCAAGGCGACGAGGACAACCAGCGCCGCTACCGTCTTCTTGCGTCGCATGAGGCCGAAACAAAGCAAGCCGAGCAGCAGGGCAAGCCATCCGTTACCGCGCTCCGATGCCGGTCCAGCGCTGCATCCCGGGGCGGGTGGCTCGGGTCGGATCACACCGCCGCCGCCCGACAGCGAACCATCTTGCAGGCCGCCGGCGTCCCAGCCACCGATCGTCGGGCCTCCGGTGTCCGTCGTGCCGGCGTCCGAGATGGCAACGTCGACGGGGTCGGTCGCTGTGTCCGTTTGCCCGGGGCCGATGTCGCCTTCCGCACTGGTGTCGCCCGCACTGGTGTCATCCGCGCTGGCCGAATCGACGGTCGCTGCTGCATCGATGGTGGATCCTGCGTCATCGTCGGATCCGCTCAGCGGGCAGCCGCCAAGGCATCCGAACAGCTCCTTCTTCTTCAGGTCCGTGAGGACTTCGCAGCTGCAGCACGCCACGGCGGCGCCCGGCTTGATGTACGGGTCGGCGTCGTCGCAATCGTTTTTCGCCGGCACGCCGTCCTTATCGTTGTCGAGGTCGCCGGGGTCCACGGCCGCATCGGTCGCCGTCGCGCCATCATTCGAACCGGGGCCTGTGTCTGCTGAGCCTATGTTTGCTGGGCCTGTGTCTGCTGGTCCTGTGTCTGGCGGACCGGTGTCTGGTGGCCCGGTGTCTGGTGGCCCGGTGTCTGGTGGCCCGGTGTCTGGCGGCCCGGTGTCTTCGGGACCGGTGTCTTCGGGATCGGTGTC
>CAZLMW010000001.1:0-49299 GCA_964560875.1 uncultured Enterobacteriaceae bacterium | reverse complement strand
TTATACTTATTAGGATCATTAAGGATTTCGCAGTTGCAACAAGCGATCGCAGAGCCTGGGAAGATGTTCTTATCGTCGTCGTTGCAGTCGAACTGCTTGGTGTATCCGTCGCCGTCGGCGTTGAACGTCGTCGACTTGCCGAGCACCTTTGGATCGGTGTCGTCGGCGTCGATCGGGCATTTTTGGAACTTGCAGTACTTCCAGGATTTGCCGAGGTCGCGGACGTAGCCATCGTGGTCGCAGTCGCAGCCTTCGTTGATGACGCACGACGGGCCGGTGACGATGTCGCACGAGGTTTGCGCCGCGAAGACCGTCCCCGGACCAGCGATAGCCGCCGTCGCGATGACCAGCAGACCCAGCACCTTGAGGCTAGAGTTCATCATGCGCGACTCCGCGAACGAGACATCAACATCATGATTATACAAGTCAACATGATGAAAACGGCCGCGGCGGGGAATTTTCCGCGGTGCGGATTCTGAGCGCTACAGGATGCCGGATCGTCCGGATGGGGGCGGCCGTCGGTCGGCCAAGCGTGGTCGCTTTGACCTTCGCGCAGAATTCGCCGATTCACGAGCAAGACGGTGTCGCCCACATAGTCGTTGTGGTGGGGATCGACCGTGTTGCCGCCGTCGCCGTCGACCACGCCGATGAACAGATTGACGGGCTGAGAGCTGTCGGGTGCGCGCCACACGAAGCGCCACGACGTGCGGCCCTTGATGGCGGCCTTCAATGCCGCGTTGATCTCGGCTGGGGTCTTGCCGGCAGCCTTCTGAGCCGCCATGTCGAAGCAGTTCGTGTCGCCGGGCTCCAGGCAGAGCTCGGGGAGCTTCAGCGAGTGGCCACCAACCGCTTTTCCGCCGCCGACGATGCTCGATTCCTTGCCGGAGCTCTGGTCGCATCCGTTGTCACCAATCGTGCCTCCGTCAGCGCATAACGTGCCGATCGCCGCGCCGTGATCGCCGACGAGCTCTGCCATGAAGCCATTGCGATTGCAGCCGCCTTGACCCTCTTCGCAGGCGCCTTGGCGGTCGAGTCCGCGCGACTCCGCGTCGATCGCCACGGTGATTGTGTACCTCTTTGCCGGCTCGTATCCTGTGGCGAAGAGGCTGGCAGGATCGGCTGTGACTTTCGCGCCTGAATGCCGCACGTCGCCTTGATGGCAGCTGCCGCAGTGCATTCCGTGCGAGGTGGCCGAACCGGTGTAAAGCAGCCCTTCGCCGCCGCCCTGGCTTGCCGGGGTCTCAAACAGCGCCGCCGATGAGTAGCCAGAGCCGACAACCCACACGGTGAACGCAGCGGCGACGAGCGCGCCGGTCTGCCACGACGTCCTGCGACAACGATTCATGGACACCCCGTCGCCCCCGCGGCCCAGTCGTAGAGCGCCACGTAGTCGGGATCATCGCGGGACGGGAAGACCTCGCCTTTGGGCTCGTGGTAGTGGCCACCTGCGCCCATGGCGAGCGGATACATCAGCAGCGGGCTGTCGGCGATATGACCGGTCACGCGCACCATGCTGCGGGCTTGTGCGAAGTTGAATCGAAGCTCCCTTTCGGTCAGCGGCGGGTGCAGTCCAGACGTCGCGTCGTCGTGCGGCTGTTTTTCGCTCGCCGCGATCAGCTCGGCTGTCATGCGCATCCGCCCGGGCGCCAGGACCTGCATCCGTCGCTCGGCGTCGCCGTGACAAGCCGGCGTGGCGCACTGCGCGGCGAGGACAGGCTGCACACGGCAATCGAATCGCACGCGATCCAGCTCCGCAAAGCCGATCCGATCACTCTCGACCGCACAACCGCACATCGCAGCACCAACCGTGAGCGCGGCCGTGAGCCAAAGACAGCGCGCCGAAAGCGACAAAGACCGGTTCATGCCTGCGAAGAGGAAGCCACGGTGCCGCCAAACCGTCAACGATCCGGTGCATTGCCAACCGCGGCAACCGCACGTCTTCACGGATAGCCATGGCCCACAGCGGCCCACAGCGGCCATCGTACTGTCGCGAAACACCGGATTACGCTAGCATTGCGCGGCTTCCGGCAACTTGCTCATGGATCGCCCGATGCGCCCCGGTAACCCCAATCGCTCAATCGCCCGCAGGCCGGTGTTCGATCGCCGCGCCAGCTGGATACGATTCACCGCGTGGGTGAGCCTTGTCGCGTTTACGAGCGCCTGCGGAAGCGAGACGATCCAGGGCATCGTGGTGCAGGCCGACGCCCACTCGGACGCGCCCGGCGGCAAGTTCACGGGCAGCGCCGACATCCCGATTCGGTCCAACGATCCCGACGCATTCAGCGCCGCCGACGACGCCACCCAGGTCGCTACGCAGCGCGAAATCATCGTGCTGATGAACACCTCGCTGCCGCAGGTCATCGCGCCCAACGGCCTGCTGCCGATTCACGTCAAGGTGATCGACTGGTCCCTCGGAACGCCCGCATCCGGCGTCGCCGTTTTCTGGGAGATCGTCGAGAACAAGGGTCTCAACGGCAAAGGACTCGGAGCCGTCGACTCGCAGATGACGGGCACCGATGCCAAGGGCCTGGCCGGCACCGTGTTTCGCGGCAACAAGAGCCCCGCGGTGCAATACCGGCTGAAGATCAGCTGCGAAGGCGCCAAGGCGAAATTCATCGACATCACCGTCACCGACACGCCCAAGGGCAAGATCAAGGTCAAGCTGTCCTACGATAACCAGGTGCAGATCGGCCAGGCCACGGTGCGGGTTATGCCCATGCCGTTCACGTGCGCTTCGTTCAAGCCGATCTACCCGCCGGGCGGCTACGTCGCAGGCAAATCCACGTTCCTGGGCGGCACACCGGAGTTCGGGCCGCTCCCCGCCAACAAGAAGTACGGCATCTACGTCATCGCCAAAGACGTCACCAACCGCCTCGCCGCCGCCGGATGCGCCGACGGCATCCTCGTGCTCGACAAGGCGACAACCGAAGTCACGGTGACCCTGCTGACCCTGCCGCTCCAGGCCGCGGGTCCGTACGACATGGTGAATCACTTCGACTTCACCGGCGCGATCCCGGGCCAGCTGGGCAAAATCCTCGATACCGCGGTCCAGATTTTCTACAATCCCGGCGCGTTCATCATCACGCAAGTGAAGAACATCGTTAAGCAATTCATCCCCGGAATCCTCGTGGACGCCGCCTTTGGCTTGTTCGAAAAGCAGCTGGCCAAGGTCGTCACCAAGTGGCTGCTCAACTCGAGTCCCAAGTGGTTGCAGGACTTCTTCCAGATCGGACAGGACGTGCTGCAGGTGGTCAAAAAGCTCGAGATGTTGGGCGTTTTGAAGATCTTCAAGGTGAGCAATGACTTCTTCATCAAGGGCGAAATCAGCTTCACGGGCGTCAACCTGTACTGGAAGCTTGGCTGCAAGAAGTCCGATCCCAACTACAAGGACTGCGGAAAGATACCCCTGGACATGAAGGACGCGGTGAAAGACCCCAATTTCCCGCTGAATTTCCTCGCAGGCACCCTGACCGGGACGATCAGCCAACAGACCAAGCTGACCATCGATAGCAGCACCATCAAGCTCAACTACGGCAAGCTCATCCTCTTCGTGTTAACCCACGTCATCCTCAAGAAGATCACCGGCGCCACAAGCTTCTCCGGGGCCATGAGCAAGCTGGTCAACTGCGCGGGCATCGCAAAGGGCATCGGCAAGTCGATCCTCGGCAAGATTGGGCTGAAAGAGAGCGCGGTGAAGAAGGCGTGTGACTCCGCCGTCTCGCTGCTCGTGCTGCCGATTGAACAGGCGCTCAACGGCCTGGCGCTGGACACGAAGCTGTCGCTCAACGGTGGTGCGACGATGGTCGACGACATGCCGCCGGTCGATAAGTACAAGGATTGGGTCGGCGACTTGAAGGTCGATCGGCTGACCAAAGGCTGGTGGAAGGGCAACATCGTCACGCCCAGTGGACCCGGCAACCAGTTCAAGGGCGACTTCGAAGCGACCCGCAAAGCTGGCTTCTAGCGTCCCGTTCCACGCCATAAAGCGCCCCGTTCGCGACCGAAACCCTTGAACCGAAGGGACGTTGCGTACAGTCTTCGGCGCCCAAGCCCCGGGAACCCATGCGCCGCACCTTCGCCAGCCCCATCAGCGTCCTGCTCAGCGCCATGTTCGCGTTTGGCTGTTCGGGTCCGGTGCTGGAGCGGCTGGATGGCGAACCCAAGAGCACCTGGACGATGACCAAGCCGCGCACCCGCCGTGAAAAACCGGTCGTCGCGGGGCTGAAGCGCTTCGTGGATGCGGCGCAAAAGCGCGATACGGCGACCGTGTATCGCCACTTGAGCGCGCTGACCAAGCGGGCTTTGAAGCTGCGGGCCAAGGCGATCGGCAAAGATCCCATCGACCTGCTTCGACCTGCCAAGGCGGGCAGCACGGGCGACAAGAAGGTCCATATCGGCGATCCACTGGTGGCGTTCGTCCTGCCCGATATTGTCCGCTATGAGCCAGGCCCTGACCCGTACCCGGCTGCGACCCCGGCCGATGGGCGAACGGTCGAGCAGAGGGTCACGGTCACGTCGCGCAATGGCAGCAAGCGCGAAATAACGATGCGCTTTGAGGGCCTCGATTGGCGCGTGCACAACCCCACGTTCGACAAGGCCGGAGGCGCGTCGAAATGACCACCGGCCCGGGCCAGCTTCCCGCCACGGACGACCGCGGCCGCTTCGTCTATTTCGAGACGTTCGGCTGCCAGATGAACGTGTACGACAGCGAACGGATGATCGAATCGCTGTCCGGCGCGGGGTATACGACCACCGATGACGTGACAGTCGCCGACCTGATCGTGCTCAACACCTGCAGCGTGCGCGAAAAGTCCGAGCACAAGATGGACTCGCGGCTCGGCAAGCTGCGGCGTTTGAAGGAGCACAACCCCGAGCTCGTGCTGGCTGTGTCCGGTTGCGTGGCTCAACAGGAAGGGGATCGGCTGCTCAAGCGCGTGCCACACCTCGACCTCGTCGTCGGCCCCGACCAGATGATGCGGCTACCCGAGTTGGCGTCCAAGGCCCGCGAGGAGCACATTCGCCGCGCCGAGATCGAGCAGATTCACCGCAAGACCTACGAGTTCGCGCGCCCGCTGCCGCCCAATGACGGTCGAGTGACCTCGTTTGTGACGGTGATGAAGGGCTGCAACAAGTTCTGCTCGTTCTGCATCGTGCCCACGACACGCGGCCGCGAAGTCAGCAAGCCATCGGATGACATCGTCGACGAAGTGCGGATGCTGGTCGATCACGGCGTGCGTGAAGTGACGCTGCTCGGTCAGAACGTCAACAGCTACGGCCGCGACAAGCGGGGCGCCGAGGTCGATTTCGCAGGGCTCATTCGCAAGATCCACGACGTCGAGGGCCTGCATCGGATTCGCTTCACGACCAGCCACCCGATGGACTGCAACGACACGCTCATCGAGGCTTTTGGGGACCTGCCCAAGCTGATGCCGTGGTTCCACTTGCCGGTGCAGGCGGGCAGTGAGCGCGTGCTGCGGATGATGCGTCGCCGCACCGTGATTGAAGACTATTGCGGCCGCATCGACCGACTGCGCGAGCTTCGGCCCGACATCGCCATGACCACGGACATCATCGTCGGCTTCCCGGGCGAGACGGACGACGACTTCGAGCTGACAATGCAGCTGCTCGAGCGCGTGCGGTACCAATCCATCTACTCGTTCTCCTACTCGGCGCGCCCCGCAACCTCCGCGGCCCGCATCGAAGATGACGTGCCCAAACAGGTGAAGAAAGAACGCCTGCGCCGGGTGCAGGAGCTCCAGGGACGCATCACCGACGCGTGGATGGCCGAGCACCTTGGGCGCGATGTCGAGGTCCTTTTCGAGGGCATGTCGACGATGCAGAAGAAGGGGCCGAGCAGCCAATCCAAGGCTGCGCTGGGGCACCTCGCGCCGATGCAGCTCATGGGGCGCACGCAGCACAACATGAAGGTCAACGTCGACGCGAACGAACCCGGCGCGCTGTTCAAGTGGCCAGGCGAGCTGGCGACCGTGACCATCAGCGAGGTCAAGGCGCACTCGTTTCTCGGCACGAATCCGCGCTTTTCGGCGTAGCTGCCTACGATCTACGCCTTTGGGCTGGAATCGAAGCCCCGGAAGATGCCGCGGCCTGCCGGTTCGTCATCATCGCCGGGTTCGGTGAGTGTCTCGGCCGCGATCTTGTCGAAGTAGTACTGCGCCGCCGCGTCCTGCGGATCGCTCGCCAGCACCACCTTCATCGACGCCAGGGCCGTGTCGAGGTCGTCCTTGATGAACGCTTTGACGCCGCGTTCGAAGGTCTCTCGGGTCGCCTCCTTGTGCGCAACGGACGCTTCATCATTGCTGTCAAAGATCTCGTAAATCGCCGTGTTCTCGGTGCGTCCACGAAGTTGAACTTCACCCAGGTAGCGGGCCTTGAAGCGACCGCGCTGGGCCATGGATTCGAGCGTGTTGCCGCTGACGAGGATGTGCGCACCGAACATCTTGGTCAGGCCTTCGAAGCGTGACGCCATGTTGACGGCGTCCGCGATGACCGTGCCTTCGAGGCGGGCTTCCTCGCCGATGGTGCCGAGCATCAGCTGGCCGAGGTGCAGGCCGACACCGATCGAGATGGGAGGCTCGCCGCGCGCTGCACGTTCCACATTGAACGCGGTGACGTGGCGCTGCAGGGCTACGGCCGCGTGCAGGGCGTCGTCGGCGCGATGGGGGAAAAGCGCCATGATCGCGTCGCCGATGTACTTGTCGATAAAGCCACGGTACTGGCGGATCACCGGGCCCACGCGCCGCAGGTATTCGTTGATGAAGTTGAAGATTTGCTGCGGCTGCATCTGCTCGCACATCGCGGTGAACGAGCGGATATCGGAGAACAGCACGGTCATTTCGCGCTGCACGGCGTCGCCGAGGCCCACGTTGAGGATCGAGCGCTTGCCGAGCACCTCGAGAAACCCGGTCGGCACAAAACGCGACATGCTGGCCGCCATCTCTTCCTGTTTCTGGTAGAGCGTCGCGTTTTCGATCGAGATGGCGATCTGCGACGACAGCATCTGGATGACCTCGAGTCGGTCCTTCGTGAAGACGCCGGTGTTGAGGTTGTTCTCCAGGTAGAGCACGCCGATGAGGTCGCTTGCGTGGTGGATGGGCGCAACGAGAACCGAGCGTGGACGATGACGCTGGATGTACCGATCCTGGGCGAACCGGGCGTCTTCCGATGCGTCGTGGAGCACGACGGTTTCCGCGGTGCGCGTGACGAAGTTGATGACGGTTGACGCCACGTCGTTGTCGCCGGTGATCGGCCGCTGTTGGAGCACTGTGTAGCGATCGGACTGTGCGGTGCCCTCGGCCTGGATCATCATCTCGCCGTCGCGTTCGAGCAGCAGCACGCCGCGTCGGGCGCCCGCGTTTTCGATGACGGTCCGCAGCAAGAGGCGCAGCAGCTTCTCGAGCACGATCTCCGACGAGATGGCCTGCGAAGCTTTCATCACCGACAGGATGTCGAACGCGCCGTGTCCCGATGTTGTCGACTCGCCGGTGGTGGTGATCGTGGTGGAGGTCGATTCGTGGGCGTGTTTGAGGACCGGGAATTCATCCTCGAGCGCTGACACCTTCTCCAGCGCTCCCCAGCGCGCATACGCGTACCGTGCGTCGGTGAGATAGGAGCGCGCCATCCGGAATCGGTCCTGCTCCTGGTGAAAGCGGCCGGCGAGCTCGCAAGCGATGGCCTCGTCCTGGATGAAGTTGTTGTTGCGCGCGATCGCCATCGCGACTTCGAACGCGTTGATGGCGGCCGAGTTGTCGCCTCGGACCCGAGCCATCTCGGCGCGCACGATTTCGACCTTCTGCAGGTAGTTGTTGGGCGCGCTGTCCGACCACAGCTTGAGCTTCTTGAGAGACTTCTTCGCGCGCCGCATCAGCGGTCCCCGCGGGTTGTCCGGGTTGGCCGCCATTCGCAACGCGGCGAGGGCCTGGAGCAGCTCGACGTCAACCGTGAACGGCAGGCCGATGCACGATTCGGCGTAAGGGGCGGCAAGGTCGGCGTGTTCCAGGACCTTTTCGAACTCTCCAAAGACGTACATGCACCGCATCTTGAGGATGTGGAACAGGTACAGCGGGATCTTCATCTTCTTGGGGGTCAGCCGCTTGAGGAACGCCTTCTCCTCCAGGGAATCGTCGCCGAAGTCCATGCGCGACGTCGTCATGCCCTGCAAACACAGCACCATCCGCTGCATCACCACGATGCAATCGGCCGCGTCGTCGTCTCCGGTGCGCCGCAAGAACTCGAGGAAGCGATGGCTCTCACGGAAGAAGAGGTCGAGCTGCTCGCCATACACGAGCATCGAGTAGATCTGCGCCAACCCGCTGTAGCCCGTGTAGACGAGGTCACCCGCGACGCGGCCTTCCTTGTAGCCGGTGCTCAGGTATTCGAGGTTGGTGCGTACGTCGTTGCGCCACGGGTTGATGAAGATGCCCATGATGAAGTGAATCTTCGCGACCACCTCGGGGCACTGGTACTTCTTGTTGAGCCGCAGCGCGAGTTCGCCGAATTTCAGGCCTGATTCGAAGTCGCTCAGGAACGCGCCGCAGATCATCCCGTATAGCGCGTACGAATAGCTGCTCAGCTCGCTGTTGCCGTGGGCAAGCGAGACATGAAGCATCTTGAGTACGAGCACCGTGTACAGGTTCGTGTCGAGGAAGAACGCGGGCGCGGCCATCTCGTTGATCACGCTGACGGCGACGATAAGGCGGGGTTCGGCCAGCTCCGGCAGGTATTCGAGGCTGTCGATAGACTTGCCGCGCATCAACCACTTGGTGCGCAGGACTTCGACGATCACCGTCGTCTTCGAGACGTCTGGGCTGAACTTGATGCCGCAGTGCTTGAGCGCTTGGACGCCGCACGCGATGGCTTCGTTGTAACGCGACGTCGACGCGTACAGCACGACCTTGAGGTTGTAGACCGCCGCCAGCTCAAGGTCTGCGTGGCAGTGGGCAAGCACCTCGTCGAACAGCTTCTCGGCCTCGTCGTACTGGCCGGTCAGGTAGATGCACTCGGACAGGTTCTTGGCCAGGCCCATCGACATGCCTTCGGAGTCGGCCCACATCTGGTCGCCGAGCAGATCGATGCCCGCGCGGAAATACTCGATGGCCGGATCGTAGGCGGCGCTGCGTTTGGCCTTCTTGCCGGCGATGTAGCTCAGCTTCGCGAGCCGATACCGTTCGGCCGGGCTCGACATCCGGTTGATGCCGACCGCGAAGTGGTTGCAGATCTTGAAGACCTGGTCCTCGATCTCCTCGAACGGCCGGTCGCCGAGGAGCGTCCGGCCAATATGCAGATGCGCGTCGATCTGCTCGTCTTCGGGCATCAACTCGTACGCGGCCTGCTGCACGCGGTCATGGACAAAGACGTAGGACGCCTCGATGCCCTGGATCGTCGCCGTAAGCTCGTCGCCGGTGGCGGTCACCAGCTTCCAATTGTCGTCCGTTGGCGCGATCAGGCCCTCTTGCACGGCCGGCCATAACATCAAGCTGGCCTTGGCGCGGCTCGTTCCGGCGACGGCGGCGAGGGTGCCGATTGTGAAGCGGTTACCGATACACGCGGCCTGCGACAACGTCCGGAGCGTGGCTTCGCCAAGTTCGCGGATGCGCTCCGTCATCATCTCGACGACGTTGGACGTGAACCCGGCCGCCGCGATGGCGTCGATGTCCCACTTCCATCCGGCCGCTGGGTCGTGACGAATCAGGCCTTCGCGGTAGAGGGCCATCAGGAATTCGCCGACGAAGAACGGGTTGCCGCGCGTCTTCGCCAACACCAGCTGCGAAAGCTTCAGCGCGCCGCGTGTGGTGCTGTGCAGCGCGTCGGCGACGAATTGAGTCAGCGGTTCGACGCCGAGCCCGTGCAGGTTCATGCGGGTGACGGTCCCGCCGGCGCGCTCGATCTCGGAGATGGTGACCATGCACGGGTGGTCGTCGGTTACCTCGTTGTCGCGGTACGCGCCGATGATGAGCAGGTACTCGACTTCGGGCGCGGACGCGAGACGGCTCAGCAGCTTCAGAGAAGGGGTGTCCGCCCACTGCAGATCGTCGAGGAAGATGACCAGCGGGTGGTTGGGGCGCGCGAACACGGACACGAAGTCCATGAAGATCGAGTTGAAGCGGTTGTTCGCCTCCGCCGCGGAAAGCTCAGCGACGTGACCCTGCTCGCCAATGATCAGCTCGAGGCCCGGGATCAGGTCGGTGATGACCGCGCCGTTATCGCCGACCGCCTTGAGGATCTCAGCGCGCCACGTGGCGATGCGCTCGGCGGGCTCGGTCAGGATCTGGCGGACCAGCTCACCGAACGCCTGGATGAACACCGAGTAGGGCACCGAACGCTGGTGTTGGTCGATCTTGCCCGACACGAAGTAACCGCGCCGTTTGACGATGGGCCGCTTCACCTCGGACACCAGCGCCGACTTGCCGACACCGGAGTACCCGCCGACAAACAGGCTCTCGCTGCGCCCGTCCGCCGCCCGTTCGAAGGCCATCATCAGGTCGTGCACCTGGTTGGACCGGCCGTAGAGCTTCTGCGGCAGGACGAAGCGCGCATACACGTCTTCGGTGCCGATTTCGAAGGGCTCGATGCCACCCAGCTCGGCGACTTGTTGGCGGCATCGTTGCAGGTCCCGCATCAAGCCGTGTGCGCTCTGGTAGCGGCCGTCGGCCGTCTTGGCCATCAGCTTGAGCGTGATGGCCGACAGCATCGTCGGCACTGTCGGGTCGATCTCGTGGGGCGGTGTCGGCTCGATGGCGATGTGGGCGTGAACCACTTCCATCGGGTCTTCGGACCGGAATGGACGGCGCCGCGTCAACAGCTCGTAGAAGGTGCAGCCGAGGCTGTAGAGGTCGCAGCGATAGTCGAGCGGCCGGTTCATGCGTCCGGTCTGCTCGGGCGCCATGTAGGCCAGAGTGCCCTCGAGCCTGGTCGGGCTGACGAGCTTCTGTTGCTCGCGAGATAGCTGCGTGCTCACCCCAAAGTCGGTGATGCGCACCACGCCGGTATCGCGATTGATGATGATGTTCTGCGGCTTGATGTCCTTGTGGATGACGTCGGCGGCGTGGATCTCGGCGAGGGCCTTCGACACCTTGATCGCGACGTCCAGGAATTCCGCAGTCGAAACGCGGCCGTAGGCGACGAGATCGCTGAGCGTGACGCCGTTGATGTCTTCGAGAACCGTCGCGAGCCCGTTGCCGTGGCGCTCCAGCGAGATCGCCTCGATGATCCCCACGACGCCGCCGGTCATCAGGTTGCGGTTGATGCGGAATTCGTGGCGAACGCGCGCGATGTCCTTGGCTGTGGGATAGGCTTCGCGCGGAATCTTGACGACGATCGGCCGCTGATCTTCGTCGCGAACACCACGATATACGACGGATTTTCGCCCCTCGTAGAGCTGCTCGTGGATGGTGTGACCGGGGATCATCAGCATGGCGGAATTCGTCGCGATCCGCAGTCTCCGTCGGATGCCGCCGAGCCGCAAGATTCGTGACCGTGAACACGACCGAAGGCGCGCAGGTTGTGCTTTGTTCTAACGCCAGGGGCTGATGCTTCGCGCCGGTTGGCCGACGGCGTCAGCTATTCGTCGGGGGCTGCCGCGGCCCAGCGCGCGGACAACGAGTCGCGTGTTTCGGCTTCGGCCTCAGCGGACGCGGCCACGCGCAAGTTGGCGAGGTTGGCCAGCTCGCGAAGCATCGTCTCGACCAGGGTCGGCAGGTACAGGCGGTCGACGAACCGGCGCGGGGGCGCGTATCCGGCGGGATCGCGGTCGTCATGCAATCCGGCGGCGCTCGCGAGCTCCTCGAAGTCGGCGTCGATAAAGCCGAGCGCGGCCCAGACCGGCGCGATCGACCTGAATTCCTTTCCGCCAGGGACTTCGGAGCCCGCGTCGAGCAACGCGGTCCACAAGGCTTGGTCGGCCAAGGTGTCCACCACGCGGTCGGCCAGATCGGCTCCGAGGGCGCCCGCATCGGTTCGCAGCTTCTTGAGTGCGGCGTCCGTGATCGACCCCGCGACCTCGCTGTGGGTCAGGAAACGACGCTGCAACTCGCGGTCGGGGTAGCCTTGGATATCCGAAGCAAGGACCTTCGCGATCTGCGCGGAGGTCTCTTCAATGCGTCGTTCGCAAGCCTGGAGCTGCGCGGTGGTGTCGGTCATGGCGGTCTCAGCCCCCGTTGGCGGGAAGGATGGTGCGCAAGCGCGTCGTCAGGACAACAAGCGCCGGCATCGGGTTGCGTTCAGCAGGAATATGCCGCGCAAGTTCGCAGATGTCTGCCAGTCCGGCGCCGTTCTTCAGCATCTTGCGGACCGCCGCCGTCGCTTTCCGATCGTCGCCGCACTTGGCCGCCGCTTGTTTGGCAAGGGCGAGCATCGATTCGGTCAAGTCTTGACGCAGGCTCGCGGTCGCAGCGGCTTCCCAACGGCTGCCGGGAACACCGGTGTCCCCGTTGATGAGCGCCCCGATCCCCGTCTGTTCGGCCACGGAGAACCACAAGGCGGTCGCTTTCGACGCGGGGATCTCGGCGCTGCGGCTGAGCGCGTCGACGGCGAACACGGCGGTCATCTCCTTGAGCCGTGCCAGGTCCCGGGCGATCTGACGCGGCAATCCGAGCTTCTGCCATCGCCCCGCATGGCTCCGGAGCGAGTTGCGCTGCGAGCGGTTGGGCGACTTGGCCATGCGTTCGCTCATCTCGTCGGCCAGCGCGCGCAGCTCGTCGGAACGGCCGAGCGCCGCGTGGAGACGATCTCCCGGATACATCGCCAGCAAGCCACGTGTAGCGGCGGCAACCGACCGCTCGATCTCGGCAAACGCGCGATACTGCAACGTCGCTTCCATCTTGCCGTCGAGCCGCATCAAGTCGGCGCGCATTCGGCGCACGTCCAACACCCGCACCGCCAGCGAGTAGGCGTTGCAGAGCACCGCAGCGGGTCGCTCATATTCGACCGCGAGGTTGGGCATCAACAGCGCGCCCGCGAAGTCGACCACCTCGTTGCACCAGACCGTGCAGATGATCTCGTGGGCGAGCTTGTGACCCGTAACGGCGTCGGGGAAACGCTCGCGAACCGCCGCGGGGAAGTAAGCGTCAAGGTATTCACGCGCCACGTGCTGGGAGCACGCGCGATCGGCCGACAGCTTCTCGAACAGCCACATCTTCGCGAACGCCACGATGCGCGCGATCTCGGGCCGGGTCAGGCCGAGGCTGGCGTTGCGCCGCTCCTTGAGGATGTCGCGCGTGGGGAGGAGCTGCAGGTCGCGGTCGATGCCGAGCTTGTCGGCGAGGAAAACGATCGCGGTGTTCCAGTTGCTGATGGTACGCGGCGACTCCGTTTCGGCGACGGAGATGCCGAGCGTGTGCTGGTAGTTGTCGTGGAGCACATCGGCGCACACCAGCTCGTCCACTTCGAACAGCAGCTCGTTGCGCGCGTCCGTGTCGATGGTCTTGGCCTGCAACAGCGGCGCGAAAAGCACCTTCAGGTTGACCTCGTGGTCGCTCAGGTCGACGCCACCGGAGTTGTCGACAGCGTCGGACGTGATGCGCCCGCCGCGCAGTGAGAATTCCACGCGCGATGCGTGTGTACAGCCCAGGTTGCCGCCCTCACCAACGACCCGGCAGCGCAGCTCGGTCGCGTCGACGCGCACGTCGTCATTGGCCTTGTCGCCCACGTCGGAGTGGGTCTCGAAGCTCGCTTTGACGTACGTGCCGATGCCGCCGTTCCACAGCAGGTCGACGTCGGCCATGAGCATCGCCTTGACGATCTCGGTGCCGCTCATCTCGGTGCGCTTGGTGCCGAGCATCTTCTGCACAGCGTCGGTCAGCGGGATCGACTTGGCGCCCCGGTCCCAGACACCGCCGCCTTTGCTGATGATCGACCTGTCGTAGTCGGCCCAGGACGACCGCCCCAAATCGAACAGGCGCTTGCGCTCGGCGTACGACTTGTCCACGTCGGGGGTCGGGTCGATGAAGATGTGCATGTGGTTGAAAGCGCCAAGCAGCGCCATCGATCGCGACAGCAGCATCCCGTTGCCGAACACATCGCCGCTCATGTCGCCGATCCCGACGCACGTGAAGCGGTCCTTTTGCGTGTCGACACCCAGCTCGCGGAAAAGCCGCTGCACGCACACCCATGCGCCCTTGGCAGTGATGCCGTAGACCTTGTGGTCGTAGCCCTGCGAGCCGCCCGAGGCGAAGGCGTCGCCCAACCAGAAGCCGCGCTGGGTTGCGATGCGGTTGGCGGTGTCCGAGAGGTGTGCCGTGCCCTTGTCCGCCGCGACGACGAGATAGGGATCTGCGCCGTCGTAGGTGACGACGTCCTCGGGAAACACGGGCTTGCCGTCGACGAGGTTGTCGGTGACATCGAGCAGGCCGTTGATGAACACCTCGTACAGTTCATCGGCGCGTTTGCGGCGCTCAGCGTAGTCGGCGATGGGCTTCTTGAGCACGAAGCCGCCCTTGCTGCCGACGGGGACGATCAGCGTGTTCTTGACCATCTGGGTGAGCATCAGGCCGAGGATCTCGGTGCGGAAATCGTCCGGCCGATCCGACCATCGCAAGCCGCCGCGAGCCACCGGTCCGCCGCGCAGGTGCACGCCCTCGACGTTGGGCTCGTACACGTAGATTTCGTAGAGCGGCCGGGGGTCGTTCATGATCTCGACGTCGGCGCAGCGCAACTTGAACGACAGCCCTCGCGCGACGTCGGGCCGCTGGTAGAAGTTGGTGCGCAGCGTTGCGGAGATGAGGTTGAAGAACATGCGGAGGATCTTGTCCTCGACCGCCGATTCGACCTCGCTGAGCGCGGCGTAGAACGCGTCGGTGATCACGCCGACCTTTGCCTTGCGATCGTCGTCGTGTGCGGACAGCCGCTTGCCGTCGAGCTCGGGCGAAAAGCGCGCGTGGAAGTAGTCCAGGAGCACGTTCACGCACGCCGGATTGGAGTGGAAGACGGACTGCACAAGGTTGGGTGGGAAGGCCGCACCGACCTGGCGCGCGTAGCCGATGTACGCGCGGAGTATCTGCAGCTGGCGCCAATCGAGCCGCGCCGGAAGCAGCAGCAGGTTCAGCGTACTGCTGTTCATGCGCCCATCGAGCGCGGCCCGAATGCCCTCGAGGAAGGGCTCTCGGTGGTCCAGCAGGTGGCTTCCTTGCCGTTCACCGATCGGGATCCTGTAGGTCTCCATGAAGATCGAGCGACCCTCGGCGTCAACCATCTCGACCGTCTTCTCGCCCTGCACGCGCAGGCCGAAATTGTCGATCACAGGCAGGATGTCGGTGAGCGCGTTGTCCGTGTCGCTGTGCACGATGAGGCGCACAGATTTGCCGTCACTGCGCTGGCGCACGAACAGTTGATAGTCGCCCGTGGCGTGGACGCGATCGAACGCCTGCAGATCGGCAAGCAAATGACGGGCCTCGATGCGCTGACAGTATTCGTCGTGCAGGGCATCGCCGTAGACGCCACACCATCGGTCGATCTGGTGCTCGTCGACTCCGAGCGAGGCGAGCATCTGGCGCATGCGCTCGAGCCACGGGCTGACAATGGTGACAACGCGGTCGTTCAGCTCGCCCAGGTCGGGTTTGGCGAGGCGGTCATCGCTCGACAGCTCAAAGTGCCACAGCGTCGCGTCAGTCTTTCCGGCGAGGAGGCGAAACTTGACGTAATCGGGCTGGAAACGGCGCTTGATCTCCCGTTGGACGCGCCATCGCAGCCTCTCGCCGTAGTGCCCGGCGGTGACCATCACGAAGACGTGCGCGAGCTCGCGCTGTGGGTACGCGAAGCTGTGCAGACGGGCCGTCCCGCCGAAATCGACGTCGATTGCTTCGTTGATCAGGCCGCGGATTTCCTCGTCGGACGCGGCGAAGGTGTAGGTCAGCGGCAGCCGGTTGAAGAACGCGATGAAGAGCTTCATGCGGTGCGACCTGGGCACCAGCTCTTCGGCTTCGACCATGCGCTGCAATCGCATGCGCAACACCGGGACGTTGGACGCGGCCGCAGTCAGCCCGTTGTACGTGAACAGCCCCTGGAAGATGACGCCGCCGTTGGAGTTACCGTCCTCGTCGAAGGTGCGGATGCGAATCTCCTGCATGCGGCCTTCGCGGTGGACTGGGGAGTCGATGCGCGTTTGGGCGATCGAAACCAGCGGCGCATCGCCACCGAGGGTCGCTGCGGGATCACTCTCGAGCGGCGAGTCGTCGAAGTGGCCGAGGCCCACGCGAGCGATCGGGTTGCCGTCTCCGTCGAAGCGGAACGCGCCCATGAACACAAAGTTTTCGGCCAGCAGCCACTCGCCAAAGTCGGTCACCTCGTCGAGATAGCGCTTGCGCTCCGGTTGTTCGGTCGCCGTGAACCGCAGCGAGGTGTCCACGTCGCGGACGACGCGCTGCATGCGCCGAAAATCGCCGACCACGCGGACGGCGCGTTCGAGATGACGGTGAACGGTCTGCTTGATCAGCTGCTCGCGGCCGCGCGTGGTGCCGGCGCTGAGCAGATGGCAGGTGAACGACTCGTTGGCGGCGCCCTCCAGATCCATCGACATGTCGAGCAGGTCGCCGTTTTCCGCCCGCCGCACCGGCAAGATCATGTTCAGCGTGCCGAGAATTCGGACTTCGAGCCGGCGCAGCACAAGTTTGATCGTGTCGACGATGAACGGCTGGTCAGCCATGCAGGTTTCGAGCACGTAGGTCGGCAACTCATAGCCGTGGGTGTCGAGCCCCGGGAAGCTGCAGCCGGTCTTGATCTGCCCGTCAGCGCGATTCAGCACGGACTCCAGCGCGTTGACGATGTGCGCGTAGAAGCCCTCGGCCGGATGGCGATTGAGCAGCTCGTCGTCGGCGCGCTTGAGCACCGATTCGGACATGAAGAGGATCTGCTGGCGGCGTTTTTCATCCGCGCCGTTGAGCGAGGCTTCAACCCGTTGGGCCAGCAACATGCGGCGGTCGTCGCGCTGACGGGCGCGCGTTCCGGTGTGCTCTTGGACGGTCATGGCGTTTCCTGGTGCGCGCTTCAGGCGGCGAACAGAGGGCGGCTGGGCGTGGCAAATCGGCTGCCAGCGCGGGTTTTATGACGCCGCAAGACGGCGTTCAAGGCGCAATGCGTCATCGCGGCATTCGTGTGCGTCATGGCGCCGTTTCTTCGTGCCCAACCGCAAACTCGTTGACGGTGGTCGGGGCCGGCGCGAAGATGATCCAGCGCGGAGGTTGCGATGACCGGCCACAACGAAGTTAGCGTGCCGATGCGGCGCGACAACGAAGGTTTCACCTTGATCGAATTAATGGTCGTGGTGGTGATCATCGGCATCTTGGCGACCACTGCGGTCGCTTCGTACAAGCACTTCACGCGCAGAGCTCGTGTACAAGAGGCGATCGCCTTCCTCGGCGACGTGCGCGTTAAGTCAGAGACGTACTACCAGACCTACCACCGCTACGTTTCAAGCGGCACGAGCCCGACCGACTGGTGGCCCAAGGGTCTGAATTGGGCCAAGTACGACACGACATGGGGCATCGACTGCAACAACGCCGGCGACGCCGCTTCGCAGCCCGGTTGGTGCAGCCTCGGGGCCGGCTTCCCCGCGACCCAGGAAGTGAATTTCCAGTATGTGGTCGTCGGGCGTGACCCGTCCAAGCCCACCACGCCACCGAAGGCCTACGTCAAAGATCCCGACAAGGATTGGTGGTATGCCCGTGCCCGCGCCGACTTCGACGTCGACGGCGTCTTCAGCGACATCTCGCTGAGCTCGGACATGCGCGAACCGCTGCTCGACAACGAGCTCGAGTGATCGATCGCGCCAGGAGCGTTTCCGACACGGTGTCTCGCGTCTCAACTTGTCCAGCAAGCTCTACTACTTCTTGCAGAGTTTCGTGATCGCGGACGTCTTGGTTCGCTTGATCAGCACGTGTTCCTTGCAGGACGTGCCGTTGCCACAGTCCGAATCCTGCAGGCACGTCTTGCTGCAGTAGCCCTTGCCGTCAGCGCCGGGCTGGCAATAGGCGCCCTTACACTCGGGCTTTGAGTTGCCGACGGTGCATGCCTCGCCGACGCCCTTCGGAGGGCCGCTAGGCTGATCTTTGGTCGCTTGTTCGACGCAGAAGTGCTCGACGGACGCGCCTTTGTCACCGCCCTGTGCGATGGCGAACGCGACGCAGGCGTGGGTTCCCTTGCAGGTCCGCGTGGCCGTGCAGTCCGCCATGTCGCTCTTTTCGTGGACCAGGATGCACTGGCTGATGAACGCATCGTCTTCGAGGCCGGGACCGCTTGTGGCCGAGAGGATGGCTGAGCAGGCGGTCTGGTAGGCGATACCACCGTACGTCATGGTCTTGGGGCATTCGGATTTGTTGCTGCACATCCACGTGCAGATACCGGGCACCTGGCCCCCGGACGTGTACTGGCAGAGGGCCGAATCGCAGACCTTGCCGAGCCCCTTGAAGGTCGACTTCGCGCCGCAAGCCTTACCCAGCTTGGCTTTGTCAGCGTGCAAGGAGACGCATTTTCCGCGGGTTACCAGCGCGCCGTTGCTGCCGGGCACGAGGTAGGGGCGGCACAGCTGACCGTTGCCACAATCGCTGGGGCCGGTGCACGTCTTGCCGCCGCCAGGCATCGGTGTGCAGACGCGGGCGACGAGGTTTGTCTTGATCGGTTTGGCGCCGTCGAGCACGTCCACCGCGACCTCGCTAGCGGCGCAGACGTGGTCCTTGGGACAGTCGCTATCGGACTTGCAGAGCGCGGTGCACGAACCTTGCTGACACGCAGATGAGTTGTGGCACCTTGGCAGTGTTTCGTCGCCGTCGTTGGCATACGGATCGCAGGCTGCCCCGAGCTTGGCGAGCTTCGGATCGCTTTGCAGGCAGCTGTTGGCCCAACCCGGCAGCTTCTTGCCGCCCTTGCCATCGTCGTCGCCCTTGAGCTGCTTGACCTGGTTGTAGAAGAGGGCGCAATGCTCGGCGCTCGCGCAGTCGCCGTTGACGCTGCAGAGCTTGGGGGCGGTTGTGCCGCTGTCGGGATTGGTGCCATCGGATGTGCCGCCGGCGTCCGCGCCGCTCGATGAACCGCCGGAAGAAGCGCCCCCAGACGATGTGCCACCTGACGTGCCGCCTGCGTCACCCTGGATGCCGCCGTCGACGCCGCCGATCGTGCCGTCCGCGTTGTTGCCGGAGCCCTTCGCGTTGGACGAGGTGACGCCTTCGTCGGATCCGCTGCAGCCAAGGGCCGTGACGGCGATGCTCAAGAGGACGATGCCAAGCGCTTTTCGGTACGAGCGATGGTTCTGCATGGGGCCTCCAGCCGCGACACCGCGTTGGTCGCTGGCATCGTAGACGCTCCGCCGCCCGTGTCGATTCGAATGGGGCGATTCACGCGGCTACAGATGGGCTCGAAGGCTGACGTCGAGGTCCCAGCTGGAGGCGGAGCCCTGGTACGTCGGCGCGATCCGGATCCAGACCACGTGCGCCACGCCTTTTTCGGCGAAGAAGCTGACGGACGGACATCCAGCCTGGCTCCCCGTTGTTGCGCCGTTGAAGCCGATCGCGACGCCGCGTCGGTACACGATCAGGTCGAGTGCGTTGGTCGTGCAGCCGAATCCACCGGGCGCGGAGACGGTTACTGTTGCGGCTTTGCCGGCGCCCACAAGCCGGTAGAAGCGATTGGTGCCGTGCTTGTTATGCGGGAACTGATAGCCGCCGGGGTGGAGTTGATCGTGCGCGTTGCCGATCCGCTTGCCCGCCGGGAGGGGCGGGTAGAGCTGCCAGAAGGGGCGCGCGAAGGTCGATGCGCTGCCCGACGGATAATGGCGCGTTGACGCGTACGCCGCGCCCATATCGTCGTCCACGTCGAAGAGATCGATGACGTCGTTGCTGCCCTGGCACGAGCCGACGCAGAGCGCGTCGATCGGCGATGCGAGCGCGCCGGTCCAGGTCGCGCCCAGACCGTCCGATGCTGCCCCAAAGCGCGTGGTGTACACGGCTGCGAGCGTGTGGAGGGTGACCGCCGCCTCGATGGTCGGCATGTCGCTGCGCATGACCTGTGCCGGGCTCCCCGCCGCGATCGCCACGACGCTGTGCAACGAGCCAACGCGTACCGGAATCGCGCTGGACGTGACGGAATCGACGCCAAGCTGTCCGTGGCTGTTGTCACCCCAGCACCACGCGCGCCTCGCTTCGTCGATGGCGCAGGTATGGCTCCCGCCTGCCGCGATCGCTCGAGGACCCAACACGCCGACGACGTGGCGTGGAGTCGATGTGCTGAACGCGGAGCCGGTGCCCAACCGGCCGCTGCCGCCGTTGCCCCAGCAACAGACGCGGCGGTTTCGGATCGCGCATGTGTGTTCGGAGCCGACCGAGATGGCGGTTGCCGGATTCATGCCGACAACACCCGACGGGCCGCCGCTTGTTGTCGTGCCGCCGTTGCCGAGTTGTCCCTGGCTGCCCGAGCCGAGGCAGAGCGCAGCGCCGGTTCCATCGATGCCACACGTCGTCCGTCCGCCCGCGGCAATGATCGGGAGTTGGACGGCGCCGAGCAGAGGAGCAGGCGCCGGCAAAGCAGGTTGCGGCAGCGTTCCCAATTGTCTGTTCGCGTTGTCGCCCCAGCACAGCGCGGTTCCAAGCCGGTCCCCTCGTCAACGAGCGGATACTTGCATCCTGTCGGGGCGCAAACGTCGTGTGTGCATGGGTTGCCGTCATCGCAGGCTGGGCCGCCATTGCACCCGCATGTGTTCGGGCCGGACTTGCAGCTTCCCGCGCTGCACGTGTCCGGCTTGGTGCAAGCGTCGCCGTCATCGCAGCCCGTACCGTCCGTGACCGGCGCCGCAGTGCAGCCCGACTTGGGATCGCAGGCGTCGTCGGTGCACGGGTTGTTGTCGTTGCAGACCTTGGCGGTCCCAGGTTTGCAGCTACCCGAAGCGCACGCGTCTCCGGTCGTGCAGGCGCTTCCGTCGTCGCACTTGGCGGTGTTGTTGGTGGATCGACCACCGCGGTCACGGCAAACGTGGGTGTCGGTCCTTACTTCGGCGCCGGCTCGGCAACGCGCGTCACCTTCGAGCCCGGTGCAGCCACGGCGGCTCCCGCAACCGTCGCGCTTCGTCACACAGCGCAAACGGTCCGCAAACGCGCGCTTATGATGGCTTCGGGGGGCCGCGGCGTCGCGACGCGAGGGTACGCGCAAACGGGCTGCCGATGAACCGTGCAGTTGTTGATCGGCGAACTGGACGCCCGTGATGTCGTGTGACCGGTCACAGCGGCTGGTGGAGAAAGGACTTGGGCGGCTTGGGCTTGTCCTTGATTCGCGCGCCGGGCAGGTCGCCCGTGAAGCCGAAATGCACCCCCGAGCTCGCGATCACTTTCATCGAGGGGCGCACTTGCATGAACGCGACAACCCCATAGCGACGTCCCTTCCAGTTGCTGGGCAGCGGCAGAATGACGATTTTGCGCGTCACCGATCCGCCGATCGTCGGGATCTGGTCGATAACACTGAGCTCGCGCACCACTCGGTCGTTGCGCAGCTCCGTGCCTGCGTTTTCTCCGCGCTCGATCAGGGTCGTGAGCCCGTCCTCGTACAGCGCCAACCGCACGTCGACCATCGCGCCTTCCACCTTCCGCTTGAGAAAGCCCTTCACCGTCACCCGTACCGCCATGGGCGCCGGTTGCGTGGCCACTTCGATCCGCCCGTCGCGCCGAGCCCTCGCCGCCCGTGTCGCCGCGTTTCGAATCAGGTCCGCTCGAATTGCACCAACCCGACGCTGCCCGTTGAGCCAGATCTCCGGCGTGGCGACCTTGTTGCGGCGGTTGCGGGCGCTGTACAGGCGTTGTCGCGCCGACCATTTCTTGTTGGAAAACGGGTCTTTCCAGCCCAGACCGTCCCAGTAGTCCACGTGATAGGCCAGCGGCAAGAACACCTTGGACAACGTCTTGTTACGCAGCAACGGCGCGACCATTCGATCGACGCGCGGACACGATGAACAGCCCTGCGACGTGAAGATCTCGACCAGGACCGGCTGCACCGATGGGGTCGCGTCGGGCGGCAACGACCGGAGTTTGGGCGGCTCGGGCGGCGGGGCGCGACGCTTCGGACCCATCGCCAGACAAATAGCGGGGATGAGCAAAATCGTTGCAACGGTAAGAAATCGAGGCATTTGCGCCGGATCGTAGCAGACTTCGCCAACCCGCCCGTCTCAACACGTCGGTCGGTCGGCGTCGATTTGCCCGGCGCCCAATCGGGGATGGGGCCATGTTCGACAGCCACTGCCACCTCGACGACCCGCGCATCGACCTCGACGTCGCCATACAGTCGCTGCGCGCCGCAGGTGTGAGCGCCGCAATGATCGCGGGGTACGGCCCCGAACGAACCGAACACGCCGAGGCCATCCGCTCGCACTCACTCACAGACGACACGCTGCGTCTGTACCGCGCAGTTGGGTTGCACCCGTGGTGGCTCGCCGACAATCCCGGCCGCAGCGCGGAAGGTTTCAAAGCGCTACACGCCCAAGCTCGCCAACCCGGGGTCAGTGCACTCGGCGAGATCGGCCTGGATGCCACCCGTCGCAAACAGCTGCCAGCCGCCGATCAGCGCCGCTACTTCGCGCGCGGTCTCGCTATCGCCAACGAGGTCGGGCTTCCCGTCGTCTTGCACTTGGTCGGGTGGCCCGGACATGCGCAGGCCGAGCTCGCGTCCTGCCGACCGGTGTGCGGCGGTGTCGTGCATCGCTTCGGTGGTCCCTGCGAGGTGATCGGGCCCTACCTCGACGCCGGCTTGCACCTCTCCTTGGACGTCATCGCCTTCCGCCGTGACCCCGCAAAGGTCCGAAGGCTCGCCGCCGAAATCCCGGATCACCGCCTCGTGCTCGAGACCGACTGGCCCGAACGCGGCGTTACCTATGAACAGTCCCTTGCCGAGCTTGCGCGCCTGTACGCCCTGCTGGCTGCCGATCGCGGCATGTCCAACGAGGAGTTCACCGCGCTCATCGACGCCAACAACGCGGCGCTGTACCGCGTGTCACCACCGAGCTGAAGCAGCAAGACCGGGAGCGGGAGCGGAAGAGCGGATCGCCATTCTCGCCGCGCACATCTAGCCGATTTCGGGCATTCCAGCGAACGCCATGAACGCGAAGTAGCACGACTGCGACGCGGCCTGGAGCGACGCCTTGCGGGTCTTTTCGTCGACCTCGCCGCCGCCGTTTTCCTTCCACTTCTTGACGTGGTTGCGCGCGTGCTCAGCGGCGAACGTCATCTCGCTGCGCTTGACCTTGGACCGCTTGCCGCCGCCGTACAGCCAGTAGTGAGCGCTCATCGCGTCGCCAGCGGAGAGGCAGAGGTAGCCGACCATTTCGTCGAACCCGTCCTTGAGTTTGACGTCGTGGGGAACCTGCAGGGCGGCGGCCTTGGCCCGGTCGTACATGCGGGCGGTCATCAGAGCTGCTGCGAGGAAGCTCATCTTGTGGCCGCGACCAAGCACGCTCGCAAGCCATTCTGCGGCCTTTCCCGCCAGCGCGAAGTTGCTGACTTCCATCCACTCCGCCATCGCGTCCAGCGTCTTGGCGGGCCAGGCGGCGGCGGGCATCCCAAGTTCTTCGACCATCGCGTCGACACTCGCGCGGGCGTCGTCGGCCTTGGCGGTGTACACGACGAGCGCGTCCATTACTTGCATGCCGGTCGGCGCATGAAAACGGTCGGCCCATTCGGTCGAGTAATCGGCGTCCACGAGGTAGGCGAACATCCGCGCCATGCGGTCCTGCGGCCACGCGTCCACGCGCCATCGCTCCCACAACTCCTGCACCGACATCCAGATGAACGTGGCAAAGTTCTGCCCAACGGGGCCGACTTCTTCCAACCAGTTGTCTTCCAGCGATGCCTGCATGACGGCGCTCGTAGCCGCTTCTTCGAACCGCGCCTTGTCGGTGTCGATGCCGAGCTGTTTGAGTCCATCGAGGATCTGCTCGTCGGTCCAGTCGCGCAGATTTGCGTTGGTTCCGTCCCATTCGGCGAGCCGTCCGGTGGCCTCGATGCCGGCGTCGTCGGTCGCTGTGGCGGCCTCTTCGGTTGCGGGTGCGTCGTTGTTGGGTGCGTCGTTGTTGGGTGCGTCGGTCATTGCAGCTTCTCCAGCGTCGCGAGCACGTCATCCACATGGCCCTTGACCCGAACTTTCGGCCATGCGGCGGCGACTTTGCCAGTGGGATCGATGATGTACGTCGTTCGGATGATGCCCATGTAGGTGCGCCCGTAGTTCTTCTTCTCGGCCCAGACGCCCCACTCGGTCAGCATCTCCTTGTCGGGATCGCTGAGCAGCGCGAACGGGAATTCGTACTTCGTCTTGAACTTGATGTGCGACTTGATTGAGTCCGCGCTGACCCCGAAAATCTCGGCGTTGGCGGACTGGAAGCGCGCGTAATTATCGCGGAAATCGCAGCTCTCGCGGGTGCAGCCGGGGGTGTTGTCACGCGGATAGAAGTACACGATCGCCCACTTGCCGCCGAGGTCGGACAGCGCAATGTGCGAACCAGTGTCCGCTTCGAGGGAGAACTCAGGCGCGGCATCGCCGACCGCTAGTGCAGACATGGGCACCTCCGCCACGTGTGTTGCAGATCGAAATCGCGGGCACATTGGCAGGCAGCAACGCCGTCGTCAACGGCGTAAGAAGACGCTCCAAGCGTCGATCATCGTGCGGTCCATGGCGAACCGGGCTATGCTTTGCCGGCGCCTTGTCCGCGCGCCCTCGGAGGCATCCTCGATGCGACTTGCGATCATCAGCGACATCCACGGCAACATCCAGGCGCTCACGAACGTCTTGGCCAAGTGTGACGAATATGACGTCGACGAAATCGTGTGTTTGGGCGACGTCGTCGGCTACGGCGGCAACCCCAACGAGTGCTGCGACCTGTTGCGCGAACGATGCTCGGTCACCCTGCTCGGAAACCACGACGCGGCCGTGATCGGCGTGATGGACACCGACTACTATTACGACGCCGCGCGCCGAGCCTTGTACTGGACCCGCAAGGAGCTCACCGAGGAGAACTTCCTGTGGCTCTACTCGCTGCCCTACTGCCAGCTTCGCGAGGACATCGAGGTCGGCATCTACCACGCCGCCCCCATCTTGCCGTCCGGCTTCTACTACGTCGTCCGCAACGAAGAAGCCGAAGCGCTCACCCGCATGAAGAGCGGCCTTTTGCAGCACAACTTCATCGGCCATAGCCACCTGACGACGACCTACGAATACAGCGGTCGCAAGGTCAAAGAGATCACCTACCGGTACGAGCACAAGCCCGGCCGTAAGTATCTCGTCAACGTCGGGTCCGTTGGGCAGCCGCGCGATCGCAACCCGGACGCGTGTTTCGTGCTCTTTGACACCGACAGCCGCAACATGGCGCACGTCCGCGTGTCCTACGACATCGTCAGCGCCGCGAGCCGGATCCGCGAGGTCGGCCTGGACGAGAAGTTCGCGCGCCGCCTCGCCGTCGGCGTCTAGCTTTTCGAGCAGCCGGCTTCGGCCAGGGCATCTTCGCCTTGGGCAGTCGGTGACCGCGACGCTTCAACTCGGCCCGGCACTTGTGACAGATGTCGTATTCGCGATCGGTCGTGACGACTTTTCCGCGGGCATCTTCCATCAAACAACCCACCGTCGGGCAGTGCTCGAGGCCCAGCGTGTGGCCGATCTCGTGCACGGCGACCTTGGCCAGCCGTTCATCGGTGTGGCGCCGGCCGCGCGACCTCCGCTTGGCTCGATAGCTGCTGATTACGCAAGCCGTTGCGTCGAGGTTTGCCAGCCCCAGCACGCCCCAATCGGGGATATCGCCGTTTGTCGTCGAGATATCGCGATCGGTGAGACCCAGGATGCGTGTTCCGTCGCGCGGTAGCTGCTTTTCCAGGTACGCGAGCAGCTTCTCGGCGCGGTATCTGCGGCGCGGCTTGTACCAGGCTGAACGCGGCAATCGACGGCGCCGGAGCACCCGCACGTCGCATCCGAAAAGGGTCGCAAGCGCGCTCTGCACCAGACGGACGCGGCGCTTTGCGATGCCGCCAAGAGGCTGAATGTAGATACGTTCTGGGCGGGCAGCGTGGACGTTGAACGGCGCGAGCAGGGCACCCAGAAAGCTCGCGGCGCCCGTAGCGAGAAAGCGGCGTCGGATGCAAATCATCTTCAGGTGTAGCGGCTACGGGATGGCTGGCGGCGGACCGGTGAACGACCAACGAGCCCGCAACCTGTACTTGGCGCCGATCTTTGCCCGCGGGTTGTTAGCGCCCTCGAGCCGCTCGATCTTCACCAGGAATCCAGCCCCGGATCCGTCGATGTAGAGATCTTCGTCTTTGCCCGCAAGCACCTTCAGCCGACGCAAATCGGCGCGCGCGCCTGTGTCTCGGATCGTGAGCATGAACCCCGATCCAGGGGTCGCGCTGATCTCCAGGTGGAGGCGTTTCATCGCCTTATCGCCCGCGTCGATGCGCATCCAATCCACGCCGGCCGTGTCGTTGGCGGCGCCGATATGCCAGAGGCCGAGCACCATGTCCTGGGCGGAAGCAGCGGCGTTGTTGGGCTCTTTTTCGCCCTCGTCACCGACGTCTGTCAGCTCGTACCAGACCTTGTATTCGTAGCTCTCGCGACCCAGCTGTTTCCACATCCCGATAGCCGTTTCGCTTGGCCGCACCACGAGCCGATCGGGCATCTGGCGGCTGCTGGCGGCAAAGGCGAGCTCGGCCTTGTGCTGACTGTCTTTGACCCCGCGCGCCGAAAGGGGCCTCCCTGCCGTGTCCACCATCACAACCTGCAGTCCCGCGAGATCGTTGTTATCGGCGCTCTCCACGCGGACGCGAACGACCCGGCCTGCAAACTGATCCTGCAGCGCGAAGACGTCGCGGTCGTATGGCCCGTCGATCGTCGCCCGCAGAACGCGTCCCTGCGGCAATTCGTCGCTGCCAGCGCTGTCGTTCGGCTCGCGCTCGACGATCCCTTCGCGCGCAGTGACGGTGGCTGTCAGCGTGTAGACGTCGCTCAGACTTTCCCCAGCGACCTGGTTGAGGACCTTCTTCTCGGTGACGCAGGCCACCGCGGGCGCTCGTTTCGTGTCGATGTGCGCCAGCAATTCGCCGTCGCCCGAAGCGCGGTGGGACGTATCGAGCAAAGTCACGCCGTCCTTGTCGTGGACACTGACCTGCAGGTCCATCGTTGGCACGCCCTTGACGCGCACAGCGAGGTCGTCGTCGCGCGTCGTTGCCGGCAGTCGGTAGCAGTCGCGATCGCCCACAAACTGCGACCTTCTCTCTCCGATCGAGCCCTTGGTTGTGCCCGATTCGTCCAGCTGATTGGCCTGGGACGGCATGTCGTTGGGTTCGGCTTCCTGCCCGACGCCTTCGGATCCGAGCCCCCACATCGCCGCGGCGATTGCGCCCATCAAGATCAACACGACCGCGATGAACTGGGCGCCCTTCGCGGCCCGACCGCGTCGCACGTGTCGGCCGAGGAGCTCCTCGTCAGCGAGCAGCGCTTCGGTCTCACGCGACACCAACCTGGCCGGCAAGATCACGTCGGCGCCGGGCCCACCCTCTCGTCGTTGCTCGATCTGGCGTCGCTCTTCCTCGCTGAGCCCGGACTTGGCGAAGTCGCTCTTGCGCGCCTCGACCAACGCGGCGTGCAGCTCGCCCATGTCCTGGAAACGCTCTTCGGGATGTTTGGCGAGGCACTTGGCGACGATGTCTTCGAGCGCCTGGTGGATCTCCACGCCCTCGTCCACCACGTCCTTCATTCGCGGCGCGGGGTTCATCAGGTGCGCCTTGAGCACATCGAACGTGGTCTTTTCGTGGCCAAACACCTGCTTGCCGGTGAGCATTTTGAAGGCCAGCGCGCCGACCGCATAGACGTCCGATCGCCCGTCGACGTCGGCCGCCCGAATCTGCTCGGGAGACATGTAGAACGGCGTGCCGAAGATGTCCTTCTGCGAGTGGATTGTGTACGGGTCGTCGACGTCTTCGACCTTGGCGAGACCGAAATCGAGGATCTTGATGAAGTCCGGATGTGGCCCGTCGTGGAGCACCATCACGTTTTCGGGCTTGAGATCGCGGTGAACGATGCCGTGGGCGTGCGCCTCTTTGAGCGAGTCGCACATCTGCAACAGCACGCGGGTTGTTCGTTCGGCGCTGACCGGGCCTTGGCGGGTCAGGATCGAGTCGAGCGGCTCGCCCTCCAGCAGCTCCATCACCAGGTAGAACAGCTCTCCCCACCGACCGAAGTCGTAGACCATCACCGTGTGCGGGCTCGACAAGCGGGAGATCGCCCGGGCCTCGCGCGTGAACCGGCTGATCAGCTGTTTGCGCGCCACGAGGTTTTCGTGAAGCAGCTTGATCGCCATCTCTTTGCGCAGATGGATCTGTTCGACGTGGTAGACCGCGCCCATGCCGCCGCGGCCGATCAACGACTTCACCATGTAGCGTTCGTCGATCAGCTTGCCGATGTAGGCGCTGCCCTCGTCGTCGATCGTCTTGGTCTCGAGATCCTCCATCGTCGTCATGACGGTGGGCTTTTCGTCGTCGCTGGGGTGGGCTGGCGGTAGCTCCAACGATGCATCGCGGATCGTCTCGCGGTTGCTCGCCTTGCGCTTGGGCGCCGTCTGCGTCTTCTCCGTCGCCTTTTCGATGAACAGGTCGGGCGCCGGGACAGCTTGCTGCGGGTTGACGCTCGCGCCCTCGGGCAGCTCGTCATTGCCGTACATCAGCGTGTGGTTGCGGCCGTCGTCCTCGGCAGGCCGGTCGGGGAGCTCATCGGGCAACGGCAGCGCGGTGCCGGGCGTCGTCGTGGTGACCCCGGGGGCCGGATTGCTCGCAGATCCCGACACCGACGCCTTATTCGGAAGGGGCGGGGGCGCTCCTGCTCCCGGTGGCTTGTCGGCGCCTTTTTGGGTCATGCGGTCACGAAGGATGCGGCCGTTGCACGCAGCTGCCTGGATGCCGCGTAGTAGCGCGTTTTGCGATGGGCCGAGGATAGGCCATCCAATGGGGGCCGTCCACGCGCGCCGGGGCACGAAAACGTGGCGTGGGTTCGCTACGGCCGGAATGTTCGGGGACGCTGTCCGGGCCGCTTTCGCCAGACGGGCGTGTAATAGCGTCCACGCCCAAGCGCAAGGGGATGTCGCACCGCGCCGTCGTGACTCGCGACCCACATCCGCGGACCGCCGCCATCCTCGTCGGACACGTAGATGACGCGGCGCCCGCAGCTGGTCCAGCTCGGTTCGAGCGAACGTTTGCCCTTGCCCGGCGTCAAACGCTGCATCTGCTTGGCCGCGTCGACGGTGAGAATATCGACCGCGCCGCCGCGTAGACCCGAATAGACGATCTTTCCATTCGGTCCCCAATCCGGTCCGGTGTTGTACGGCCCGGCGAACGTGATGCGCTCGAGCCCCGTGCCGTCGAGCCGGACGATATAGATCTGGGGCCGTCCGCTGCGGTTGCTCACGAACGCGATGCGCTGGCCATCTGGCGCCCACGAAGGGTCGAGATCGTCGGCCTCATGGTTGGTGAGGTTGCGGATCGGACGTCCCTTGTGGTCGAGCAGCCACAAGTCCGCCTGCTCACCGTCATTGATCGTCGCGACGATGCGCCCATCGGTCGCCTGTGTTGCGGTGCGGTATTGCAGCTTGTCGTGCGTCGCGAACGGCTTGAGCACGGATGCGGGCAGCTTCGGCGCGATGTTGCCGGCGGTGTCCTGGATCGGTGCCTTGCTCGCCTTCTTTTTGCCGCGTCGACGCTTGCGCCGTTTCTTGCGCCTCTTTTTCGGCTGCACAGGCGGCGTCGTCACGTTGGCCGACTGGTTCCACAGGAAGTCCATCTCAGGGCCCCGCAATCGGAACAGAGACGGCAGCTCGGTGCGAAATGACACGTACAACACGCCGAGATCTGCGCTCGGCCGCGGCAGCATGTGAATCCCCTTGTCGCCGACCACGATCCGCGCGTTGTAGCCATCGCCGTCCGCCATCCAGATGCAGCGGGCACACTTGGGACCGGGGCTGCTGTAGTAAAACTGCCCGTCAAAGCTCCCCTCGACACCGGTCAGTCCGCCGAAGATCGCGTTGGCCGCCCGATGCGCGAGCACCCGCAGCTTCGAAAATGGTCCCTCGGTGGTCGCGCGCCGCCCGAGGTTGAGCATCTTTGCTGTCTTGACGTTGAGCACCTGTAGCTCGATCGACAGCATCTTCTTGTTGCGCTTGCTCTTGCGAATGGTCGTGCCGATCGCCCACGTCACGCCCGCCTTCTTCGCCGCTTCCTTGCGGACGTCGAAACGGGGAACGGCCGATTTCTGCATCGCGGCGGCCTTGCCGGGGCTGACCTCCAGCGCTCGGACAACACCCGATAGCCTCATGTCGTTGTGAATCACCGCGCGAATCTCGCCGCACGCTTCGCGACCGATGCCACACTTGGGCGGGATGACCAGCACGGCGTCGAGCGGTCGGTGCGTGGCCTCGACGATCACGTACAAGCCGTCATCAGCGAGGTTGGGATCGGCGCCGGGTCCGGCCGGCTGGGCCTGGACGTCCCCCGCTGCGGACATGGATACCCCGAACACCGTCACCGCGAAAATGGTCGCGATGGCGGCGGTGGATCGGGACGCATTTCGGATCATCGGGTCGCTCCGTCGTCCGGGGCCGGTGCGGCTGCGCGCAGCTCTTCGACCCAGGCGCCGACTTTATCGGCGTCCCCGCCGTGCACATACACGCGCTCGAGGACCGTCGTGTCGGCATAACGCTTGAACAGATTGGTCGCTTCGCCCAGCGGGATGAATCGGCCTTCGCCGACGCGCGGTTGGATGCGTACGTAGATGGTGCGTTCCTTGTCCGCGCGGCCCCGATACTTGGACAGGGCGCCCTTGCTCGTGACCGTCAGGTGGTCGATGCCTTCGCCCAGCAGCCGTTCGATGATGCCCTCGACCGGGTCGCGGTGCGAGTGTGGGTCCCGTTCGGCGATCAACGTGAGCGGTTGCGCGGTGACGATGCCGCGCGCCCAGGGGTCGGAATCGGCGTGGGCATCCAGCGCATTGTGGATGGCCGCGTCGTCGTAGCGGAGGAAGGCTTCGGGGTCGGGCGGCACCGCGATCATGTCGGGCTGGCCGGCGTAAAAACGGCGCAGCATCTGGTCGTAGCACACCACTTTGTAGTGGAAATAGACCATCAGGAACATGTGGTAACGCGACAGCAGGAAGTCGTCGAACGTGTAGAGCGCACGGTCCTCGATCGCGAGATAGACGCCGCCATCGTCCGCTTCGTAGCGGCACAGGTGATCGAGCAACCAGCTGTGATCAAACGTCCCGTACTTGACGCCCGTGTAGTACGAGTCGCGCAACAGGTAGTCCATCCGGTCGACGTCGACTTCGCTGCTGGTGAGCGCCGCGAGGATGCCCCGCATGTCGTGTCCGGCGACCGCGAACGGCTCGTCGTCAAGGCGCAGCCCGCTGTGCAGGAGGGCGGCGGCGTGTTCCGGTTTGATGTCGAGCGGTGCGTAGGCCTTGCGGATCACGTCGGCCATCGGGGAGTCGAGCATCAACTTGAGCGTGTAGTGCTCGTGTCGGGCCTGTCGGGTTGGGTCCTCGCCTTCGAGGCCGGGGACGGCGAGCTGCCCGACCGTCGGAAAGAGGATCTCCGAAGCGTGGGAGAGCGGCGCGTGACCCACGTCATGGCACAACGTCGCGAGGCGGAGGATGCGGCGCAGGCGAACGGCATCGGCGGCGGGCAACCACGGCGCATCGGCGACGGCGGCGTCGAACGCGACACCGGCCAGGTGCATCACACCGATCGAATGCAGGAAGCGATGATGGGACGCCCCGGGAAAGACGAGCTCGGCGAACCCCAACTGCTTGACGCGTCGGAGCCGTTGGAAAAACGGGCTCTCCAGCACGGCGACCTCGTGTTGGTCGACAGCGATAGCGCCGTGAATGGGGTCGCGAATCTGCATGACAGCACACCGTCTATCACCCGGTGCGCTTTTGGCAAACCGATGTCATCGCGTCTTGCGCTTGAGTCCCAGCGACTTTCCGAGCGCGTTGGCGAGCTTGAAGTCGCGGCATGCCAGCGCGTATTTCAGCAGCGCCACACGGACCGCACGCGGCGCCCGGTTCTCAGCCACGATCCGGTCGACGAGAGGCCGGCCCGGAGCGCACCGGTTGCTCTCGGCGTAAGCGGTCACCAGCGCCTCACGCACGTCGTGATCCGGCGGCGCGATCCGATGCCCGGGCTCCAAGGTGACGACAGCCTGCGCGGGTTCCCGCTCACGAAGCTGCAGCAGCCCGAGATTGAGGCGCATCTTGACCGACCGTGGTTCGAGCTCGACGCCCCGCGTGTACAGCGCCTTGTCCGTCTTCCAGTCGGCCGCGACCAGGTGCGATCCGAGCCCGCCGCCAAGCACGATCAGCCCAACGACGGCCGGAAACATCACCTTGCGGTCGGGAATCTTGACCAGGAGCGCCGCGACGAGGGCGCAGAAACCGGCCGACGGCGCGAACAGCAAGCGGTCGGCGAAGAGAACCGGGATCGCGAACAGGATATTTGCGACCGGCGACCAGAATGCGGCGATCCACAAGGCGGCCAGACCCGTGAACCCGGCGTTGGCAACCGGTGCATCAGCGGCGCGACGTCTCAAGCCGACCGCGACCGCTGCCCCGATGGCGCCGATGATCGCCAGACCGATGATGGCAGACGTCGACCAGCCAGCTGGCAATCGCAGGGCGTCAAACGAGTAGTCAGGGGCGAGATCAACAGGAAAAACAAGATGTTCCGCGGCGAGCGCGACAAGTGACAGACCGCCGACGATTCGCTCACCAGCGGCCACACGAGCCAGCGGATTGTCCAGGTAGGGAATCGTCGCAATGGTGACCCCGCCAAGCATGGTCGCCCGCCACGCGACAAACGCGGCGACCACTACAAGCGCCGCCCCGATCATCCGAGCGATGGATCGATCACGCCGCAGCCACGCGATGGTCGCCCACGGTGCCAGCACACACACCGCCGATTCCTTGCACAGCAAACCGATCAACAAGAGCAGCGGTGCCAACTTGCGGGCCCTGGGCTCAAGCAGCGCCCATGTCGCCAGCAGCACCATCATCAGCGCCAGGATCTCGGTCCGATACGCCACGCTCATGACCACGCCGACGTGCGCGGGATGCACCGCAAACAACAGGCCCGTGAGCGCCCCGATGCGTCGCGCTTGGGCATGTGGTCCCAGCGTCTTTGTTACAACGACCGCGAGAATCACGCAGATCACCATGTATCGGAGCAGGCTGATGAACTTCTGACCGACTGCCTCCAGGCCGATCGCGCGCTCTGCCGCAAAGCCGATCGTGACCAGCGGCCGTGACAACGGCATGTGCGCAAACTCTTTGCCGGGCCCGAAGTAGGACGATGTGAAGATCGCGCCGAGATCGGGCGGCCAGGTCACAAGCGGGTTGTCGACAACCGCAGGATGATCGTCGTGCACGTACTCGGCGCCAACGATGCTCGGCGCGTAGATGGCGGCGCAAACCAGGGCGATCCCGGCCAGGTACAGGCCGATCGTGCGGTTGCTGGCCTTGTTCACGTCGTTCACTCCGCTCGTTGGCCGCGATGGCGGGCTAACCCGGGCTAAAGGGTGCGCCGACGAAGCGCGATGTTGAGCAAAAAGCCCACCGACAGCAGCACGGTCAGCATCGATGAGCCGCCGTAGCTCATCACCGGCAGGGTCATGCCCACCACCGGCAGCATCCCGATGACCATTCCGCTGTTGATGAAGAACTGCCAAAAGATGAGCGATGCAACCCCGACCGCGAGCAACGCGTCAAAACGTTCGCGCGATGTGTCGGCCAGATGCAGCGCCCACAGCAGGATCCCTCCGTACAAGCCAAAGAGCGCAAGAGTCCCCGCGAGGCCGTATAGCTCGGCCCACGCCGCCAGCACGAAATCGGTGTGCAGAAACGGCAGGTGACGCAAGACCGAACGCCTGGCGTCCGTCGCAGTGCGGCCGAAAAGCCGGCCCGAGCCGACAGCCCACAGCGCCTGTTCCGCCTGTGATGCGCGCGCGGTCCGCCGCTTCTTCGACGCGTTTTCATCGAGAGCGAGCCACGCCTGGACCCGGGCTTTTTGATAGCTCTCGACCGCGCCGAAACGCCACGCGAGCGGGATGCCCAGCACGACCAGGAGGACCGCCGCGACCAATGTCTGACGGCGCACCCCTTCATACAGAATGACGCTCGCCGCGATGAGAGCCACGCAGATCGACGTGCCCAGGTCGGGCTGCCGATTGATGAGGATCGTCGGCACCAACATGATCGCCATCGGGATAATCAGCCGGCTGAGCGCCCATGCCTCCGCTTTGCGTCGTCGATCAAACCAATCGGCAAGCATCAGCACCACGGCGAGCTTCATGAACTCGCTTGGCTGCAGGTTGGCCGGGCCGAGCTCGATCCAACGTCGGCTGTGGTTGATCTCGCGCCCGAAGACCAAGACCGCGATCAACAGCAAGATCAGCACCTGGTAGACGGTCGGCGACAACCTGCGCACAAACCCGATGTCCATGCCGGCCACGACGCCCGCGCCGATGAGGCCGAGCACAACCCAGATCGTCTGGCTGCGGTGGTAGCTGTCGCCGGTCAGCTCGTCGATGAACGTGAGCGAGTGGATCGACGCCGCGCAGAGCAGCAGCAACGACAACATGCCGATGATCAACGACGGCTGGCGGAGGCGGCGCGCGAGGCTCATGGACGCGCCCCGTGATCATGGGCTGGCAGCGGATGAGGGCCCCACAGGTCCCGTTTTTTCGAGGTTCTCGGAAGGTCCTGCTGCTCCTGACCCGGGGGATGGGCGCGAAACCACGATCGCACAACTTGCTTGACGATCGGCGCCGCCACATGACCGCCACCGCCGCCGTGTTCAACGAACGCCGCCACCACGATCTCCGGCTTCTCGACGGGCGCGTACGCGACAAACCAGGCGTGGTCAGCTTTCATCCAGCGCACGACATCCTTGGGCGCCCCCTTCTTGGCCCGCTGGGCAGCTTCGGCCGTGCCCGTCTTGCCCGCCATCCGTACCGAGCCAAGGCGGATCTTGCGAGCGGTTCCCATCGGGCCTTCCAAGACGGCGAGCAAACCGGCCTGGACGTGCTGCAACGTCACGGGCTTGAGGCCCATGTCGACGTTCTTGCCGCGCCCGAAAACCCGCGCCCTGCCGTCGCTATTCTCCAACCCGCGGATCAGCGTAACCGGCGTCAGTTCCCCGCCCCGCGCGATCCCGGCGTACAGGCGAGCAAGCTGCAGCGGCGTTGCGGTCACGTCTTTCTGCCCGACCGCCGTCGACAGGGCGAAACCGGGGTAATATCCACCCTTGCGCTTCTTGTACCAGGCCATCGTCGGCAGGCGTCCGATGCGTTCGGGGATCTCGATACCGGTGTGCTGCCCAAGCCCCATCTTCCGAGCCCACTTGGCGAGCTTGTCGAGGCCGAGCTGCTCGCCGACCTTGTAGAAATAGACGTCGCAGCTGCGCTCGATCGCGGCCTTGAGGTCGACATCGCCATGACCGCCCTTGCGCTTGTGGCAGTGAAAGCGGCGGCGGCCGAACTCGTAGTAGCCGGGGCAATGAAACCGCGTCTTGGGCGTGACGACCCCCTCTTCGAGCGCAGCGGCGGCCGATACCGCTTTGAAAACCGACGCGGGCGGAAACGGGTGCACCGCCTTGTTGAGCAGCGGCGAATAGGGGCTGGCGTCGGTTCGCGCCTTGATCTCGGGGGTCAGGCGACCGGACCAGGCGTTGGGGTCAAAGCTCGGCTTGCTGTACATGACGAGGATCTCGCCGGTGGGTACATGCAGGGCGACGCACGCGCCCGAATGAACATGACGCATGGCGACTTTCGCCACCCGCTGCAGCTTGAGATCGAGCGTCAACCGAACCGTCCAGCCGGGCACCGTCGGTTGGGGACGCATCGCCTGGAGCAGCTCCTTGAGCTCGGGCGCTTCTTGCTCGAGGCCGTGTCGCCGCACCAGGACCTGTTCGCCGTCGATCCCGCGCAGCAGGCTGTCGAGCGCCCGTTCGAGCCCGGTGCGCCCGACCTTGTCGTTGATCGAGAAGCGCGCGGGTGCCTTGGGATGAAAGGGCCGGAGGTCGCGACGGTTGACGCGCGACATGTAGCCGAGCACATGGCTCGACAGGTACCGGTAGGGGTACTCGCGCTGGATCTCGGTGCGGATCCGGGCTTCGGGCAAACGATGCAGGTTGGACCGGAGCAGCGCGACTTCGTCGTTGAACGTGCGGCCACACATCGGGCAATGGAGGATATGCACGCCTTCGCGCACGGGTGTCTCGTCGTACGGACACGTCGCCTTGGCGAGGAATTCTCGCCCGCAGACGCCGCAGTGAAGGCCGTCTCCGTTACCGCTCGGAAGGAGCTTGCGTCGGTCGACCGGACACGATTGTTTTTTCGGCGGGCGCTCGAAAGTGCGGCCACATGTCGGACAAAACGAGTATGTGACGTCGCCGGCGAGCTCGAGCCGATGACTGTCGAACGGGCAGTGGGTCGAGACCAGCCCGCGTCGAACAACGAGCGGTTTTCGGCGGCGCGGATCGACCGGTTTCCCAAGCTCGGCGAGCAGGCCCTTGTACTGCGCATCGGTCAGGTTCAGCAGCGACGCGATCGTGTCGGCGATCGGCACGATGCGCTTCTTCTTGACCCTGTGCGTGAGGATCTCGAGGCGATGGCTCTCGATGTTGCGTGCGAGGACGTCGCCATTTCGACCGAGGATCAGACCGCGCGGAGCCGTTGCGCGGACCTTGCTTACCCGCTCGACCGACGCGTACTGCTCGTAGGTGTCACCGCTAACCACCTGCACGAGCAGAAGGCGCGCGCCCAGCATCAGGCAACCGGCCGCGACGACCGCCATGGCCACGCGGTTGCGCACATGGAAGGCCGCAGAGTCATGCGACGGACCGAGCTGCAGGCGGGCCATCAGCGCAGCAACATCCCCGAGCGTTCGCGGGGCCCGAACAGGCCGGACACCCGGTCGAGGATCGCGAACTGCACCGGTGCGGCGAGCATCGTGGCGAGGGCCAACGGCAGGAAGGTGCTCAACACCTGGTCGGAGCCGCCGAAGTCGCGGTCGAAAACGGTCGCCAACAGCCAGAACATGCCCGTCGCCACCATCGACGCCGCGGCCGCTGTCGCCATCAACGGCACCATGCTCCGCAGGTCGACACGTCGCAGGAAAACGCGGGCTCCAAGCAAGGACAAGACGCCGATCTCCGCGAACAGACCGACGGGCGACGCGAGCACGAAGCCGTCTTTGAGCAGCCCGGCGACGAAGATCGTCATCACACCGGGCAGCAAGTCTCCGCGCACCGCGATGTAGACGGCCGACAAGACCAGCACGTCCGGCACGTACATCTGCATCTCGAACGTGCCCAAAAGCGGCGAGCCGAGCCCGAGCAGCACAAACGTAACCAGCAGCCAGGAGAAGTGTTTCATGATTCGTGTGAAAGAACGGGTTGTCTGTCGCGGTCGGGCGATCAGCCGTCGGGTGTGTTGGCCGGGTCGATGCGGAGGCGGCGGGCGCGTGACGCCTGGGGTTTGGGGCGAGGGCGCTTGGGCGCGTGGTGTTCGATGACGATGAGCACCTCTTCGAGCGTGGCCAGCGGCACGGCCGGGGTCAACGTGAACTCGTGATAAGCGCCTTTTTGGGTGCTGCGCGCCGACGACACGTGGCCGATCTCGAGGCCGGGCGGGAACACGCGGTCGTGACCGGTCGTCAACACCGCGTCGTCAGCGGCGATCGGTTCGCGTCGTTCAGCTCGGTCCAAGTGCACAAATCGCGCGCCGAATTCGTTGCGCTTGCCCTGTCCGCGGACGCTTCCGACCACGCCCTTACCCGCGATCGTCGCGTGGATTCGCGAGCGGTCGTCGGTGACGAGCATCACGTCGGCGTACCCGCCGGACACCTTCTCCAGCCGTCCAACCACGCCGTTGTGGGTGACCACCGCCATGCCTTCCCGCAGACCGGTCACCCCAGCGACATCAACGTGCACGCGAACGACCCGATAAAACTGGGAGACCTCGTGGCCGATCACCCTCGCCGGTACAGTGACCAATTGCTTGCGGCTCTCCCGGAACTCGCACAGCTTTTTCACTCTCCGCAGCTCTTCCGCCAGCTGCCGGGATCGCAACGCCTCGCCGAGCAACACCTGGTTTTCCGCCATCAGCTCGCGATTTCGATGTCGCACGCTGGTCAGCAGGATATAGCCATCGACCAGGTTGAGCCCGCCCCGCAATACCGAACCGGTGGCGTCTTGGATCGGTGCCGTAATGGTTAGCAGCATGCTCTCGAGCAGCGAGGTCTGGGTGCGCACCTTGCCGTGGTAGTACATGAGCGCCAGCGGCAGCGCGAGCGCAAGACCCAGCAGCAGAGTTCGTCGGTAGCGGAGGAGGAGGTCGCGCAAGGGGTACCCGGTTGGGCCGTCAGCCAGCCAAGACCGCACGGCGAATGCGGGGGGCGACAAACAGCAGGTGCACTGTCAACAGCACACCGCACAGCACGTTGAGCGCGACGGAGACAAAGAACCAGCCCTGCGCGCCATGATCGACCGCGTTGCCATCGACGATGACCCAGCCGACCTGGGTGCGCTCAAACAGCAGCAGCGACCACGCGGCGATGACCAACTCCGCAAAACCCCAGACCACAATCCGCAGCCACCAGGGCGCGCGCGGTTTGAGGATCGCGTAGTTGGTGACGACCGTTGCCGTGCACAGGCTCATCAAGGCGTAGAGGTACCAGTCCTCGTAGCCCAGTCGGTAGGTGATGAACGTTGTGGCGCAAGCGGCAGCCAGGTAGATGACCGCCGACGACGTCAACAGCAGCGAATCGAGTCGGGACAGGCCGCGCGAGGGCTCAGACGCGCTCGGCGGAGGCGCAGCGGAAACGTCTTGCGCTGCGTCCATCACACGCTACGGCGTGTACGACCACTTCTTGAAGTTGGCGTCGATCTCATCCTGAGTCGGCGACGCTTCCTTCACGATTTCAGCCACTTCGAACTCGTCTTCCTGGTCGACCATCTTGTAGTTCAGCTCGATATCGTCGGCGAACACGTCGGGGGTCTCATCTTCTTCGAAGACAGCCTTCCACGGGCATGCGGGCTCGCAGTTGGTGCAGTCGATGCACTCGTCGGGGTGGATGTAGAGCTGGTTGGGCCAGCTGGCCTTGTCGTCACCCTTGTACTCGTAGATGCACTCCACCGGGCAGACGTCCGCGCACGCGGTGTCTTTGCAGTCGATGCACAGCCTGGTGATGATGTAAGCCATTGTGGTCTCCTGTTTCGGGCCGTCTTGTGGCTGTCGCAGCGCCCGTCTGGGGCGTCGATGCGAGCGATGAGATGCGCGGGCTCAATCGAGCGCCGCAATGATGGCGTCGGCCATTTCGTTTGTCGAGGCCTCACCCCCCATGTCGGGAGTCAGCGAGGCGCGGTTGTTGAGGACGCTCGTCAGCGCGGCGATGAGTCGGTCGCGATACTGGGTCATGCCGACGTGGCGCAGCAGATCCATGCACGGCAGGAGCAAGGTCAGTGGGTTGATCGCCAGCTCACCCGCGGCGTTGTGGACGACAGCGGGGACGTTCGTGGATTGAAAAGCGAGCGCCTTTTCGCCGACGTTGACCCCGGTGACGAAGACCGGAGTGCCGACCACACCCGCGCCGATATCGCCCAGGATATCGCCAAAGAGGTTGTCAGCGACGATCACATCGAACTGCTTGGGGCGCGCGACCAGCTGCATGGCGGCGTTGTCCGCGATCAACTTCGAGAAGCCGATGTCCGGGTAGTCCTTGGCGATCTCTTCGCCCACGCGGCAGAGCATCCCGTCGCTCATCTTCATGATGTTGGCCTTGTGAACCAGCGTCACGTGGCTGCGTTCGCGGCGACGGGCGAGCTCGAAGCTGTACTTGACCAGGTTGCGGCATTTCGTCTCAGTCATGACCTTGATGGTCTGCACGACGCCGGGGACGATCTCGTGCTCGATGCCGGCGTAGGTGCCTTCGGTCATCTCGCGGACAAGCAGGATGTCGACGTCTTCGTAGCGGCTGGCAACGCCGGGCAGGGTGCGCAGACGACGAACGCCGGCGAATGTCTTGATCGCCTTGCGCAGCGTGACGTTGGGCGAGGTGTAGCCGCCGCCGACCGGGGTCTTGAGCAAAGGCTGCACGCAGAGGCCGGCGTCCATCACGGCGGCGAGCGTGGATTCGGGCAGCGGATCGCCACACTGTTCGACGGCGACGGTCCCAGCGGGTTCGTCCTTCCAGATGATGGAGGCTCCGGTCGCATCGATGACGCGTTTGGCGGCCTCGTTCACTTCGCGGCTTGTATCGCCGCCGTACAGCATCACCACGACCGTCCGCGCGCGAAGCTCCTGGGTGACGAATGCGGCGCGCTTTCGGCGGCTCATCGCAGTGCCTCCACGGCCGCGCAAACGGCGCTGGTGTACTCGTCCGTGTTGGCTTTGCCGCCAAGATCGCCGGTCCTGACCTCGCCTTCGCCGAGCACCTTGAAGATGCCCGCCTCGAGATTGGCCGCGGCTTTGCGTTCGCCGATATGACGGAGCAACAAGACCGCCGACTGCATCAGCGCGGTCGGATTGGCGATGCCTTTGCCAGCGATGTCGGGCGCCGAACCATGAACGGCTTCGAACACGGCCACGCGATCGCCGATGTTGGCCCCCGGCACCACGCCAAGCCCGCCGACAAGGCCCGCACACAGGTCGCTGAGCACGTCGCCGTACAGGTTTTCCATCACGAGGCAGTCAAACTTGAGCGGGTCGACCACAAGGCCGCACGCCACCTCATCGACCAACATCCGCTCGTGGCTCATGAACGGGTAGTCGTCTGCGATCGCGTCGAAGGAATCGAGGAAGAGCCCATCGCTGAGCTTCATGATCGACGCCTTGTGCACGAGGGTCAGCTTGCTGCGCCCCTCGGCCCTGACGAACTCGCTGGCGTACCGGCAGATGCGGCGGCAGGCCTTTTCAGTCACGACGCGCAGGGTCTCGACGACGCCCGGCACCGGGCTGTGTTCACGCCCTGAGTACAGGCCTTCGGTGTTTTCGCGGAAGACCACGAGGTCGACGTTGTCGTGGCGCGTCGTGATGCCGGGGACCGTCTTGACGGGACGCAGGCTCACATAGAGGTCGAGCGCCTTGCGAATCGCCACGTTGACCGACCGGAATCCGTGGCCCACCGGTGTCGTGATTGGGCCCTTCAGCGCCACGCGGTCTTCGGCGATCGACGCGAGGGTGGATTGAGGCAGTGGCGTGCCGTGGGAAGCGACAGCGGCGGCCCCGGTTGGGACCTCTCGCCAGGCGATGTCGACGCCGGTGGCCGCGATCGCTCGCAGCGTCGCCGCGGTGACTTCGGGCCCGATGCCGTCGCCTGGGACCAGGGTGAATCGGTAGGTCATGACTTCGAAGCCGCAACTGCGCCGGGGCGTATCGTTGCCAAAGCGTGGGATGGGGAGGGTGGAACGGTAAGCGGGGCGCCGCTCACTGCGAGGGCCGCTACATCATGCGATCTCGAAGGAAAATGCAAGCGCCTCGTCGATGTCCTGCAAGCCCATGAGAAGCATCAACAAGCGGTCGACCCCCAGCGCGATTCCCGCGGCGTCCGGGCAATCGGCGAGCGCGGCGAGGAACCTCTCGTCGATGGGATAGACAGGCAATCCGCGCCGTTGGCGGTCGGCGAGATCGGCTTGGAAACGCGCACGCTGCTCGACAGGATCGACCAGCTCCGAGAAGCCGTTGGCAAGCTCGACGCCGCAGACGTACACCTCAACACGTTCGGCGATCGCGGGGTCGGTCGGCGATTTGCGGGCGAGCGAACCGAGGCGCGCGGGCCATCCCTGCAGCACCACGATCCGGTCATCGGGCATCGTTGGTTCAACGCGATCGACAAAGGCCCTCACGAGCAGATCGGCAGCCGTTTCATCGGGCAGCGCCGGGTAGTCGGCGGCGGCGGCAGTGGCAAGGAGGGCGTGGTCGTCCGTTTCAGCGGCGTCGAAACCGCACGCTTTTTGAATCTCGACGCAGAAATCCCAGCGCGTCGGGTCGCTGTGCAGCGCCGTCTGGACAGCGGCGGGCAGAGGCGAATGAGCTTCGATAGCGGCCCCGGCGGCGCGCACCAAGTCGACCGTATCGTCTGTGATCGCCTGGAAATCCGCAGCGGTCCGATACCACTCGAGCATCGTGAACTCGGGGTTGTGCCATGCGCCGCGTTCCCCGGACCGGAACGACTTGCCGAGCCGATAGAGCCGCTCGATGCCGACGCTCAGCAGCCGCTTGCAGTGGTATTCGGGGCTGGTGACCAGGTAGCGTTGCACGGGTCTGCCGCCCATCCCTTCGCGGAGGGTCACCGCCACAGCGTCGAGGTGCGGTTCAAGGCCCGGTGACGTCGCGATGGCCGGCGTCTCGACCTCGAGAAAGTCATGCGCCGCGAAGAAATCGCGGATGGCCTTGTTGAGGACCGCGCGCAGACGCAACGAACGCAGGCGCAAACCGTCAGTGGCAGCGAAGCGCTGGGCGTCGTTCACGGCGATTTGTGGGCCGTCGGTAGCGAGAGAGGCTTGTTGAGGTCCGCGCTATTGCACGCGGATCGTGGAGCTGCGGTCGATGGCGTTGCGGTCGATCGCGGCGCGGACGAGCTCCCAAACCGGCGGGTGCTTGGCGACAAATGCCCCGTCGGCGCGTTCATGTCCGGCGAGAATACGCAGCTTGACCACATCCGCTTCGGTGCCGGTCGCAGGGCCCTTGCCGGAAGGCTTGCCGATGACGCGGAGCTGGTTGGCCCCCGACCTCAGTTTGTTGGTCAGGTCGATCGTAAACGCCCCCGTGCTCAGGTCGATCGTCCTGAACTTGGCGCCGTTGATGTAGATCTGGAACGTGAACGCAACCTTCGGGTTGGGCCGGTAGAGCAGCACGTAACGCATCTTCGGCTTGGCGCCGACCGTCTTGGCCGCGCCGAGGTCCGAGCTTCCCGCGATGCGCATGGGCTTGCCCTTCTTGTCCATCACCACACGGTAACCGGGGGTAATGATGTGCAAGTTGCCGAGCGCGTCGAACTTCACTGTGCAGTTGGCGAGGTCCGCGTTCTTGATGCCGTTGGCCTTCGTGCCGTTGACGTAGATGTCGATCGCCAGCGCGTTGGTCGCCGTCAGCAGCACCGCTGTAAAGATGGCGATGATCGTCGGTCGCATGGTTCCTCCGTGCCCGTTCTGTGCGTCCACGAGGCGCTGCCGGGCGGTGTCTAAGGTTGGTCAACGCCGCAACGGCGCCGATCATTCGCACAATGACCGTGCCACAGTGGTTTGGCTTGGCAAAAACTGCGTTTCTTCACAGAAGGGAGCCACAGTTGCCGTCTTCGCCATGGCCAGAAAGCTCGCGCAGCTCGTCTACCGCGCCATCCGGTACGGCCAGGAGTACGTCGACATCGGCCAGGAGGCATACGAAGCGCAATTCGCTGACAAACGCATGTATGGGTTGCGACAAGCAGCCCGATCCCTCGGCTACACCCTCACGCCGAGCACCGAACTGACTGCGGCGACGTAGGGAAGTTTCAGGTCAGGAATGCGCGATTTCGCATTCGAACAATCCGCCCGAACGCAGCCCGTATCAGGAAAGCCGCACGCTCGCTCAGCCTCGCGGGTCATCGAGCGCGGGACACTGTTCTTTGTACAGCTCGCAGACCTTTGGCGTGCCACGGGCGGCCGAAAACGACTTGATGTAGCACTTGACCACCGCTTTGCGGTCCTGGTCGATCTTTGCCTCGGGCGTCATCTTCTGAAAGCAGCGCCAGGTGCAGCAGGCCGACGCTTCTTTCTTCGGGTCGAAGAGCTGGCACTTGGTGAGGAAGTCGCAGTGCGCCTTGCAGAGCTGTTTGGCCTCCTGGACGGCCGGATCAGTGACCTTCTTTTCCCAGTCGCAGGTGAGCGGGTCGACGACGCGCTGCCCGTGGCTCGACGGCGCCATGCAGACGTTGGTGGGCAGATCGCTGTACAGCAACACGTTCTTGTAGGCGGGCTTGGTGCACTTCTCCCAGCTGTCCCACAGCCCCGTGCACGTCGCCGTGTTGTTGCAGATCGGCGCGCAGAACGGCCGTCCGATCTTGTTGCACTTGTTGTTGGCGTCGCACTCGTTCTTCGTGGGCCCGTTCCAGACGCCGGGCATCTGCAGGCAGAGCGCGTTGACGCCACCGAGCTCATCCTGGTCGCAGTAGTCCTTGGGGTTGTCGCAAAAACGCGTGCAGAACGGCGTCGGCGTGTATTCGCTCTGCATGCAGACCATGCCGTCTTTGCAGTCGCTGCTGCTGGTGCAGCCCTGGGCGAACCCCTTGGTCGGAGTCTTGCTGGTGCCGGCGTCGACCTCTTTGTTGGTGCCGCCATCGGTGTCATCGCCGCCGCATCCGACGGTTATCGCCATGCAGCCGAACGCCACCATCAACGCCGTCGCGGAAAGGGTCCGACCATCAGCGCGCCGCGTCTTCATGAATCTGCCTCTTGCCTGTAGCCTGTCGCGGTCCAACATCGGCGAGCCGCCCGCGTTGCTCTTTGTGGCGCCGGGCCCTGCCGCTTCACCCCTGGATGGTGCCATGTTCGATCGCGTGTTGCTGCTGACCGATCTCGGAGATCAGCCCGAGCTCACATTCAGTCCCGTGCGCGCCATCTCGGAGGTCTGCGGGTCCAAGGTCATCGTGTTTCACGCGGTGCGCGGCTCCTCGGACCTGGTTCACCTCGGCGGAGCTTCGCAGGTTCGCGAATTGTTGGACGAAAAAGCCCAGTCAGAGGTGATGCCGAAGCTCGAAATCGTGGCCGACCGCCTTGAAGACCTCGGCGTGAACACCGGCATCGTCACCCGCATCGGCTCGACATTCGACGTGGCCGTGCGCGCCATCAAAGACCTTGATATCGACCTGGTGGTCATCCCGCAGGAGGGGTTTGCGGACTTCACCAAGCGCATTGGCGACTCCACCACCGCCCGCATCATTCGCGAGACCGATGTGCCGGTGCTGACGATCAACGAATCGTTTCTCAAGCGCATGGACAAGTGGAACGGCTTCAGCCGCATCCTGACACCGGTCGATTTCCAGGCGGGCGGTCTCGACGGAATCCCGAGCTGCGAGGCGTTCGCTGCCGAGTTCGGGGGCACGCTTGAGCTCGTCCACGTCGTGACGCCGATCCACCAGCAGGTGCTCGACACGCCCGAAGGCGACATCCTCTTGCCCAAGGACATGTACTACAACATCAAGTCGCGGCTCGAAGCGAAGCTGTCCAACGCCGCGCACAGGGTCGGCAAGGTTCCGTCCTACTGGCGGCTGCTCGAAGACAACAAACCCGGCTCCGGCGTCATGTCCTACGCCGACCGGCTCGGTGCCGACCTGATCATTGTCCCGCCTGTCAGCCGTTCGGGCGTGCGCACGACTCTCCTGGGCAGCGTCGCCGAGCACGTGATCAAGCACGCCCGGTGCCCGGTGCTGACGCTGCATTCCGGCTCCTTGGAATAGTCCGGCGCAACTCTCGAGGAAGACCATCATGAAGACGATCCGGGCGATCGCGACCGTTGTGGCCCTCATCTGCTCCGTTGCGACCGGGTGCGCAAGCGACGACGGCGGTTCGGCAACAGGCGCAAAGAAGACAAACACGGGCGAAGTCACTTTTCACAAGGATGTCGCCCCGATCGTCTACGCGAAGTGCGCATCGTGTCACCTCGACGGCGCGATCGGTCCTTTCGACATCACCAAGCCCGACGTCGCAAGGGCCATGGCTCCTGCGATCGGGGCGGCGATCGACAGCGGACGGATGCCGCCCTGGGGCGCGCTTGAAACGGCCGAGTGCAAGCCGCCGCTCAAGTTCAAGCACGACCTGCGCCTGACCGGCCCCGAGAAGCAGACGATCGCGGCCTGGATCGCCGCCGGAGCGCCCGCGGGGGACGCCGCAGATTCCGCCAAGCTCGCGCCGCCCAAGCCGCTGGGGCTCGACAAGGTCGACCGGTCGATCAAGCCGGACAAAGGCTTCGTCGCTGCGGGCAGCAAGGACCAGTACATCTGTTTTCCGCTCGATCCCAAGCTCGACAAGGACGCCTGGATGACCGGGGTCCACTTCGTCGCAGGAAACCCCGTCGTCGCCCACCACGCGTTGCTGTTTGCCGATCCCACGGGCGAAGCCTTCAAGAAGGCAGGCTCGAAGGGCTACTACTCGGGCTTTGGCGGCTGTGGGGTCAGCGGCGGACTGATCGCGGCATGGGCCCCCGGTGGCGCCCCCGTGCAGATGCCTGATAACGCTGGCGTGCCGCTCAAGAAGGGCACCAAGCTGGTGATGCAGATGCACTACCATCCGGTCGGTCCCGCCGCGGCAGAAGACAAGACGACCGTGCAGCTGCGCCTGACGTTCGACCAGCCCAAGTGGAACGTAACCGCGACGCTACAAGGCAACGCGCGCAAGGAATCCGCCGGTCTGCAGGCCGGGCCGGACGACAACGGCAAGATCGAGTTCAAGATCCCGGCGGGCAAGACAGCGCACCCGGAGGTGATGGGCTGGACGCTGCCCAAGTCGGTCGCCAAGTCGGGGCTCGATCACGTCAAGATCATGGGCGTCGCGACCCACATGCACATCCTCGGCAAGGACATGCGCATCTGGGTGAAGCGGCGCGCCAACGACGACTTCGACGGGGCTGCCTGTTCCGCGTCTGACAAGGTCGCGCTCGAGCCCTGCCTGCTCAAGAACTGCGATGGTAAATCCGGAAAGTCGGCGTCCGATTGCGCGGTCAAGCACTGCGGCGTGCAGCTCCAAGCGATCGACAAGGGCTGCCTGCAGTGCCTGTCGGTGGCCAACGATGGCAAGGCGAAAGACATCTGGGCGCAGTGTGAGGGCGGCGGCAAGCTCCCGGCCGGTCCGGCGGGCAGCGACAAGGATATCTGCCTGCTGCACACGCCGGAGTACGACTTCGACTGGCAGCGCTTCTACACGTTCGACGCGCCGATCGAGCAGCTGCCGGTGCTTCGTCCCGGCGATACGCTGATGATGCGTTGCGTGTACGACAACTCGATGGGCAACAAGGCTCTCGCCGCGGAGCTCAAGGCGGCGGGCATGAGCGCACCGGTCGACGTGGGCATCGGGGAAGAGACGCTGGATGAAATGTGCCTCGCCGCTCTCTACGTCCTGTATCCGATGATATAACGCTCGCCGTCCGGGAATTGCCGCGCGTGCCTGCTGTGTTCGGGGGAACACGCGGCATTCTTGACCCCCTGCAAAGGCGACCCCTATCGTACGCCGCCCAATGCCCGGAGATCTGTATGCGACTTTCCCAATACGCTTTCCTTGTCGCAATCGCGGTGGCGCTCGTCATCGGCGGCTGTGGCAAGAAGAAGACGAGCGAGAAAGCCGCCGCTTCCGCGAAAGCTGACAGCGGTGACAAGCTGGTCCGGCCAAGTCTCGGTGCGAAAAAAGACGCGAAGATCGAAGTGCTCGCGTTCGTCGACTACGCCTGCCCGTTCTGCAAGTCCGGCGCGAGCAAGCTGACCGATGCCGCCGCCAAGCACGGCAAAGACATCCGTTTTCGCATCCTGAACCTGCCGCTCGACGTGCACGAAAACAGCGTCGTGCTCGCCAAGGGCGCCGTTGCCGCCGCGAAAATGGGCAAATGGCGCGCCTACTACGATGCGATGCTCGCGACCGAAAAAGCCGACGAAGCCGCCGTGCTCGCGTGGGCCAAGAAAGCCGGGCTCGACGAGGCCAAGTTCAAGGCCGCGCTCAACGCCAAGGCCACCACCGAGCAGGTCGCGCATGACGTGGCGCTCGCCAACGTGCTGGGTGTCGCTGGAACGCCGTCGTTCATCGTCAACGGTGCGCTCGTGCAGGCCGTCCAGGGGCCCGAAGATTGGGCCAAGATCGTGGCCGGCCAGACAGCGGGATACGACAAGCTGGTCAAAGGAGGCGCCACGCATGCCGAGGCGCATTGGAAGCTCGTGCAGGCCAACAGCCCCAAGCGCGCGCCGGTCTACAAGAAGCACGTGCTCGATGGCGTCGCCCCACCCGCTTCGCCGGTCCCCGCCAAGGTCAAGAAGGGCTCGGGCGTTGTGAGCGCGCAGATCATGCCGGCCGGCGGTGGCATGGGCGCCGTGCAGGTTGGCCAACCCGTCCGGGTCGGAGAGGAAGCGGGCGACCCCAAGACCGTCTGGCGCGTGTCCGTGCGTCCCGATGACCCGATGCGGGGCGCAAAGGACGCGCTCGTGACGATGGTCATCTTCGAAGACTTCCAATGCCCCTACTGCAAGCAGCTGCTCGCGACGCTCAAGAACGTGCGCACCAAGGTCGGCGACAAGGACCTGCGGATCGTCTTCAAGCACAACCCGCTCATCGGCTCGCACAAACACGCGATGGCCGCCGCCGAAGCAGCCGAGGCCGCGCGCGCCCAGGGCAAGTTCTGGGAGCTGCACGACATCCTCTTTGACAACCAGGCCAAGATCGGCGAGGCGCTGCGTGATTTCGCCAACCAGGCCGGGCTCGAGATGGCCCAGTACGACAACGCCATGGCATCGCACGGCGCGGCCTCCCGCATCGAAGCCGACATGGAGCAGGCCGGTGCGCTCGGAGCCCGTGGCACGCCGAACATCTTCATCAACGGTCGTAAGCTCGTCGGCGCCAAGGATGCGGACACGCTGCTCAAGCACATCAACGAAGCGCTCGCGGAGGCCAAGGCCGTCGTCGCCAAGGGCGATGTGAAGGCGGCGGACTACTACGACCACGCGGTTGGCAAGGGCAAGCTGCTGCCGTCGCTCGCGGGCGAGGCGGTCAAGATCGATACGGCCGGCGCCGCAACGCGTGGACCCGCCGGTGCCGCGGTGCACATCGTCGCTTTCGAGGACTTCCAGTGTCCCTTCTGCGCGCGACTCGACCAGCACATCGCCGCCATGGAGCAGGAGTTCCCGGGCCGTGTGAAGGTCACCTGGATGGACTTCCCGCTGTTCGACATCCACCCCAACGCGGGCGACGCCGCGCAGGTCGGCAAAGAGGCGCTCAAGCAGGGCAAGTTCTGGCAGTTCCACGCAGCGCTGATGGCCGATCAGTCTGACCTTTCGAAGAAGGGCCTCAGCGCCATCGCGAAGAACGTCGGCATGGACATCAAGAAGCTCGACGCGGCGATGAAGAACGCGACCCACGAAGCCGCCGTCGCCAAGGAACGCAAGATCGGCGAGGCGCTCGGCATCAAGGGCACGCCCACGGTGTTTATCAACGGGCACAAGTTCACGCCGCAGCTGGGTTTCTCAGCGCGTACCTTCCGCTCGGCGATCCGACGTTTGCTCGGCACACGAAACTAG